>JBGCDS010000024.1:0-35727 GCA_045105615.1 Gammaproteobacteria bacterium | reverse complement strand
GTTTGTTCTTGAGTGTGGTTTGTATGGCATCTTCTACATAGAATTCAGTGGGTTTGCCATTGATGTGTTTAATCGCGCCATCTTTACTCATTTTTGCAGGGGAATTGTAGAGTGCGCCCATGTAAATTAATTTGCGTTGCTGGTTAAATATAAAGTATTCAGGGGTACGGGTGGCGCCTAGTGCTTTTCCAAATTGTTGGCTTTCATCGTATAAATAATCGAAATTGTAGCCAACTTTTTTAGCATGTTCCACCATGGCGGGTAAGCGATCATCTTCACGATGATTCATGCTTAATCCTAAAATGCGTACGCTACTGTTCTTGAAGCGATGACTTAAAGCAACTAAATCATTGTCCATTCCTTTAACCCAAGGGCAGTGATTGGCTAATGACACAAATACTAGAATATCTTCATCGAGTTGATCAGAAGAGACTGTTTCACCCGAGATGGATGGGAGGTTATTAAATTCGGGTAAGGCATCACCAATGTTGAGTATCGAGTTGTATTGTCCTGCAGATGCAAATGGTGACTGAAGAAAAAGCATTAGTAATAAGAGCGAGTAAGCAGTGACTTTCATTTTATGTCCTCATGTTGAATACTGCAGACAGGTTAATCTGACAGTGGTTTCATTGTGTGGAGTTATTTTTTTCCATTACAGCGATAATTTAGCAGCGGGCTTCAATAACAACTTGATTTAGCCAGAAAAGCCCAGTTTTCTAAGTGTTTAAACGAATTAGCCATTATGCTCTCTCAATGGTTATTTTCCAAAAGAAGTGTCGCTTTTAAGTGTAGGAATTAGTCTTTTCATGGCTTATATCCTGTTGAATAAAGGTGAATAATTTTTTTCAGAGGGTTGAAAAGTCATACTAGCGCACATTGACGAAAGAGTGATTATGGTAATGTTGGACAACGCTGTTGTTATCTCGAGATCGTAGAAAATTGGACTATTTTAGTTGGGTTCTTATGATTCATGATGACGTAGCTACCATATGCCTGTGTGGCCCATGTAAATTCTTGATGCCTGGTGCGTTTGTTTTGGGTTTAAGGCTTTGTAAATCATTATTTTTTTACCCGGTTGTAAATAACACAGTTATAGACTTGAGTAAGCTTCAAGTTTAATAATCGAAACGAGTGATTTGCTTGTTGGGTATATTAAATCCAGTGGAGGAGTTTTCCTTAAATGAATCGATCAATATTTAAAACATCTGTGCTGTTAATATTGGTGAGCACATCAATCGCTAGTGCTGATACTCTGTATGTTGGCCAAAATCAAAAGTTTGGATCTATCGATGAAGTTCAGTCTGTCGTTGAAGACGGCGATATTATTGAGATTGTCCCTGGCGTATATCGAGACTGTGCCGTATTTTATGCGGATAATCTTATAGTGCGACCTAAAGGGTGGCCGGAAAGCAAACAGAAGGTTCGATTTAAAGATGTTGCTTGCGAAGGTAAAGCAATTTTTGTCATTGCTGGTAATGACGTGTTGATTGAAGGCATTGAATTCGAGCATGCTCGTGTGCCAGATAAGAATGGTGCAGGAATACGATTTGAAGGAAGAAATCTCACCATTAATGATTCATATTTTTTGAATAATGAGTTTGGTATGTTTGCCAGCTACAATGAAGAGTCGGAAGTAATTATTCGTCGTTCAGTATTTGAGTTGAATGGTAAAATGCCACCTCGCTGGGGGCATGGTGTTTATGATGACGGCTCTAAGGTTTTACGAGTTATAGACTCACAATTTATTAAACAAAAAACAGGTCACCATATTAAGTCAAGAGCAAATTATACTGAAATCATAGGTAATGAGATTGCTGATGGTGCGGATGGGAATGCTAGTTATTCAATTGATATTTCTAATGGTGGTAATGTGTTAATTGAAAATAATGTAATGCAAAAAGGGCCATTGAGTGATAATACGACCACTGCAATATGTTTGGGGTGTGAGGGTGCAAGGAATGATTCTGATAGTATTATCGTAAGGAATAATCAGTTTACCAATGATACTTCTAGGAGTGTCGTGTTTTTGAGGAATTTATCAAGCACTAAAGAGGTGTTAGAAAATAATACATTTAAAGGCGGTAAAACTATTTTAGTCGAGAATGAGTACGCCGATTAACGGCCAGCTTTTACTGTATTGTAATAATGCCATAAAAATAAACTGCCAGCACTACGCCAAGGCGCCCAGTGTTCTACGAGAGATCGCGCTACTTTTGGTGTGGGCCTTGTGTCTAATTGTTTTAAACTTTGCAACGCAGCTTGTAACGCTAAATCATTGGCGGGAAAAATATCCTTTCGCCCAAGAGAAAACATCAGGTAAATTTCTGCACTCCACTCACCAAAGCCATGCAGGTTGGTGATGGAATGAATAGCACTAGCATCATCTAGGGAATCAAGCTTGTCTGGGTTGAATTGACCATTCTTAATGGCTATAGCAAGTCCTTGGATATAGTCGACCTTGCGTTCAGATAGTCCGGCTTTTCTTAATGTAGCTTTGCGTCTGGCAAGTACATTGCTTGGTGTGACGTCAATTAATAAGTCTCTAACGCGCTGCATAATAGTACTAGCTGCTTTGGTTGAAAGTTGCTGATTGACGATTGTTACGACAAAGGTCTCAAATCCCGCAGGTTGAGTTCTTGGTTGAGGATAGCCATATATATCAAGCGCACGCTTGAGGTCTGTGTCTCGCTTTGCAATGCTCAGCAGATTGGTTTTTATCTGTGTTTTGTTCATTCGAGCTTGTTAGTATGAGATTTATGCGGCATGTTACTAGTATGCTCTAAGTAAATTTAATTATATCGTTAATTGAGTTGAAATATTTTCCGTTAAATACCTGTCTCAATAGTTATGAGCATAAAATCACAAAAATTTATTAATACGAAAGCAAGTATTTTACTTCTACTTGCAGTTTTCTCAGCACCTATATCTTCACAGCAAAAAGATATAATAGTCGGTAATTTTTCCAGTATGGATGTTACTGGCTGGGGCGAGAAATCGTTTAATGGCGATACAAAATACCAAATTGAGGATCAGTCAGGATTAAGTTATTTGCATGCGAGTGCTGATAGATCTGCATCAGCTTGGTATAAAAAAATTAAGATTGATCTGGATAAGACTCCGTATCTGAACTGGTCCTGGCGAGTGGATCAACCACTACCAGAGTTAAATGAGCAAACAAAGGCAGGCGACGATTACTCGGCGCGGATATACGTCATTGTAAAGCGAGGCTTTGCTCCCTGGAAAACTAATGCGCTGAATTATGTTTGGTCCAGCAATGAAAAGCCTAAGGAATCGTGGCCTAATGCATTTACTGATAAAGCCATGATGATCCCTCTGCGTTCTAGTTTAGATGACGATCAGCAATGGGTGTCTGAAAAGGTGAATGTAAAGTTGGACTTTGAGCGGTATTTCGGTGTGCGTATAGATGAGGTTGATGGTGTTGCAATTATGGTTGATGCCGATAATTCAAAGCTTCAAGCTGCCGCTAGTTTTGGAGATATCTTCTTCACGGCAGATTGATAGCTTGTATGGTTAGGAGGTTAGCTAGCTTGGCGATGCTCAAATTCAATATCGGAACTAGTTTCTTCAGTGCTTGAGCCAGTATCGCTTGTTGAGAAGAAGTTCATTAATGAATTCATTTTATTAGCCTGTTCAAAAAGTTCGGCGCTTGCTTTTGTTGTGTCTTGTACTAGGCGAGTATTTTTTTGAGTCATTTCATCCATTTGGTTGATTGCAGTATTTACCTGCTCAATCCCAAGGGATTGTTCTTGGTTTGCTGATGCTATCTCAGACATTAAATGATTTACTTGCGAAACAGAAGTTACTACCTGCTCTAATACTTTTCCAGACTCATCAACTAGTTGGTTGCCGTTCTTTATTTTGACTACGCTGTCTTCAATAAGATCTTTGATTTCTCTGGCAGCAGTGGCGCTGCGCTGAGCAAGGTTGCGTACTTCGGTAGCGACGACCGCAAATCCTCTGCCCTGTTCACCAGCTCTAGCCGCTTCAACAGCAGCATTAAGAGCGAGTAAATTAGTTTGGAAGGCAATTTCATCGATGACATTTGTGATGCTAGCAATTTTATTGCTGGATGTATTGATTTCGTGCATGGCTTCTATAGCACTTTTTACCACGACACCACCATGCTGTGCCTGTTCAGTGCTGGTGCTGGAGAGATCACTAGCTTCACGCGCATTATCTGCGTTATTTTTAACTGTGCTAGTCATTTCTTCCATGCTGGCTGCTGTTTCTTCTAGGCTGGCTGATTGGTTTTCTGCGCGACGCATTAAGTTGTCGCCCACCGTTGTTATGTCTTGTGAGGAACTTGTAATTACAGTAGATGCAGACTGTATTTGTCGAACCATATCTTCGAGATTAATCAAGGTGTCGTTAATGCTTTCGCGTACTTCAGCGAAGCGCCCCTTATCGGTAGTGCTAACATGGTTGCTTAAATCACCTTTCGACATCGATACAACAGTGTTGGCGATATCGTCAAGATTGGTTTCTACTACGGTTATCATATCGTTGATCCCATCACTTAAGCGCGCAAAGAATCCTTGCTTGTTTTCTAAATTGATTCTTTTGCTGAGGTCACCCGCTTTGGCAGCGGCGACGATATTGTTTATCTCGTTTTCTATTTTAAATTCGCCAGTATGATCTTGCCATTCAATAATGAACCCAAGGTTTGTGCCCAAATCATTGCGAATAGGATTGATGATCACTTTGAATATTTGCTTGCCAATTTCTACTTGTAAATTTTCTTGTTTATTCAGATGGTGATAATCTAGTTTTTTATTGGTGCAATCGAGCAAGGGTTTTATGGACGTGCCATTAGGCATGTCGCAATCTAAAGTTGGAATCAGCGATTTAATTTCATTGATTGAATCATCGAACAACGTTTTAACAGTAGAATTGCAGTCTACAATTTCAAAATCTTGGTTTGTCAGCATAAGGCTGACGCTGGCCTTGTCTAATGCGCTGCGTAAAGAAGTATTTGAGTTTATTAAGTCTAGCAAGTCATTGACTAGATGCGCATATTTGTTTGTTTTAGAAACTTTGCTAGTTAGATCTTTATTGGTGATGACGTTATCTAAGGTGGAAATTACTTCCATATTATCAAATGAAGTGTTTAAGTTTTCGCAATATTGTTGAGTGATCTGATAGATGATCACACCCAACATGACTGATTCCATAGTGGCGAATACAGCGTGAATAAAGATAATGTCTAAGCCTGTGCCGTAATTAAATAAAGTTAATGGGGCTCCCAGTGCAGTGATTTCAGCACCTTGACAGTAATTTATAATTAAATGATGAATTAAAATGGTGGTAAGAGCTGATACCTGTGGAAGTATGTCTTTATAGCGTGCCAAAATAGCAAGCGCGACAAAAACATGAAAATGCATTTCAATTCTACCTAAATTTTGCTGAATGTATAATGCAGAAAACAGCATAAAGCAGGCCGCGACGATTAAGCGAAAATAGGCAGTTCCTGATAAAGAGCGTTTAGAGACGTATGCGAAAGCATAAATTGCTGCGCCGCTGATTGCGCCAAACAGATAAGTGCCATGGGCGATACCCATTGCCGTCGCTGCAATCACCCAATGTGCGAGCAATACTTTCATCATTAGATTGTCTACTGTCCGATGGTCTTCCAGCAGAGATGCTTCGATTTTATTGCTGTGGTTTAAATTTTTGAAATTGTATATGCCTAACATAATTTCTTCTTTTGCTGTTGTTTAGCTGTATTTTTTGAGTAACTGGCTTAAAATTTTCTGTTGATCCACACTGCTATCGAACACTCTGGTCATTCTCCATTCTTGATTTGTATTTTCAAAAAGATAAATTAACCCAGCATGTGCGGAGCCATTTTGATTGCTTGAGAATGTTTTCAATGAGAGTGTTTTATATAACGATGAGGTATCTGCAGATTTGCTTGAGTACCCTTGGAAGTCTGGGTGGAAGCTCTGTGCATACTTGCGTGTAATCTCGGCAGGAGTGTCGAGTTTTATATTCACGAAAATAACGCGTAAATCATTTTTGTTTGTCTGTTCTTTATAATGAATATAGGTTTGTTGAAGTGTTGATAGACTGATTGGGCAAGCTGTACTGCAATCTGGAAAGCCACCAAAGGCTAATACTCTTTGAGCTTTTATGTTAGATAAAAATGGTAGTTCAACAGCCGCTGTGCTTGTTAATGGAATTGATGACAACAAAAAGACAAGCGCAGGAATGATGGCTATATAGACTAATCCGAGTAGGGTGGTTTTTTTTGATGCGTCTGGTCGATTTTCCATAGCTAACATAATTCATGCTGTTTTTGAGCAATACCTATTTAACCGGCGCAGAAGTGAAAACTTTAATTAATGACTTAGGGATTGGACGGGCTGTAGTCATCGTCGGACGATTTGTTAGAGCTGGAGGCGGGTTCTAGCTGGGAGCGGTAATCTCCATGACAGAAGTTTCTGGGTGTTCAGGATGAAAGCGCACTACTACTTCGCATCCTACTGGGTAGCTATTGACGTAACTAGACGCAATTTCTTTGGAGGCAGTCCAGGTGAGTAATAGTGACGAATGCGTATATTTTTTGTCGTAAGCATAATATTCATAGGCGAAGCGGGCTCTATAAATATGTTTTTTCTTGCTAAATAATCCGTTGGAATCTTTGTAGTCTAATTTTGATTCGGTAATCACGCCTTTGACGCTTTTCCAGTAGGTCGTGTCGTTAGTAATTTTTTTTGATGAAGTATCAGGCTCAGGAAAATTTTTCTTGTTTTTTGTATAGATATCGATTGCCGCTATTATGAAACAGAATATGACGAGTGCAGCTAATATTGAGAATGAAGTGATTATCTCCAATGTCTTGCCCGTTTTTCTTACGTAGAACTGGTCGAGTATTTCAGTATCTGAACCACTTCTTCAGGTGTTTTTGCCCAAGCCATGGCAGCAGCATCTACTTCTTTTAGTGGGTGTATAATATCTTCATCATGCAGGGTGATGTATGGCTTGTTTAAGGCAGCACAATAGCCGGCATCAAAAGCAGCATTCCATTGTTTATATTTTTCACCAAAGCGTACGATCGCAATATCACACATTTCGATTAATGTTTTAGTGCGGATACCATTTACTTTGGAAGATTTATGGTCGCGCCAAAACCCCTCGCTAATTGGACCAAGCATGTCGCCAGCAGCATCGCTAGCTTCATGGTTGGTGATAGCCGATGTAAAGATGATCGGTAAGCTAAGAGATTCTGAACCCTTTTTAATTTGATCGCGCCAATCAGTATGGATCTCTCCCGATAAGTAAACGGTCCAATTCATTACGTTTGTTGCTCCATCGCGTAGATATTATTGCAATTATACTTGAGATTAAATGCTTTGTGATATGGATTGCATCAAATATTGATAACATTCGTCATAACTGCCGCGAAAGGCAATATATTCTTTACGCTTTTCTAGCTGGGAGCTGTATAGAGGGTCATAGTATTCGCTTAATAATGGTGCTAGCCATTGTAAGTGATGTGAAGTATCACCATTGTTTTTGTGTTGATGTAATGCATGCTGTAAATTTTTATCTAACGCCTGCCAATTGTTCATTCCGAGTCTTTTACGAATTCTTAACAAGCTGTCGCTTAGGTAATTGGAAAATTTTTCGAATGCTAATTCTCGATCATGATGCACATCGGAAAACTCTTTTTCCATATCAATGACATACTCTTGGAGGAGCTGTTGCAGTCGTTCCTCAACTGCTATTTCAATCACAACTAAAGGTGATATACGCATTTTACTATAGATATTTTTAGGAATATCTACGCTACCTATATAACGACTTTCATCTTCAAGTGTTATCGTGTTGTGCCCGTGGTGATTTGCATTGAGTAAATCTATTGATAGCTGATTTTCAAAATTTATTTGACTGCTGGGGTGGGTCGCATGGGCGCCAAAACTGGAGCCGCGATGATTGGCGGCCCCCTCTAAGTCAATGCCATTGCTGATGTGTTTGATTAGTTGGGTCTTTCGAGAGCCAGTTAAGCCACCTAATAGGGTGAAATTAAATTGACTGTCAGTGCGTTCTAATTGCTCCACTAAAAAGTGTCTTAATGCTTTGTAGCCACCATCAACTCTAGGGACCTCAATGCCAGCATCGTATAACCACTGTTGTGTGATTTTGGAGCGAAGCCCGCCACGAAAACAATAAAGATAAGCGTCACTGTGTTGTTTTGTGAATGCAACCCACTGATCGATGCGTTGCTGCTTGGTGTCTCCGCAGACTAATTTGTGCCCCAGCTCAATTGCTTTATCTTGGCCATCTTGTTTGTAACAAATACCAACACGATGACGTTCATCATCATTAAGTAGAGGGAGATTGACAGCGTCTGGGAATGCCCCTTGATTAAATTCGATCGGTGCACGTACATCTAGCAGACCAGGACTGCTAAGTAGGATTTTTTTATATTCGCTACTTTGTGGGTGTTGCATATATTTGTCTGAGTAAGTAATGGCTGTTAATTATTTTCGAATAAATTATACAGGTGATTGTTGTAAAATTAAGTAGATGTTATCGCTATGAGCGAATAAGGTTGTGTTTTGTCACTAAAATTAAAATGATAAATGCTATGAGATTTCTGAGGTTTGTGCTTTTTGTCTGGGTGTTATGTGGCTCTCAAGCTTATTCCGGAAAATACATAGATTCGCTAAGTGGAATAGATGCTTCAGGGCTATTGGTGTTAGATGCTAATGGTCAGTCGCTATATTCGAAGCAAGCTGAGCAGATGTTCATTCCTGCTTCCACAGTTAAATTGCTAACAGCATTGATGGCGCTCAAGTATTGGGGGCGTGAGCATCGTTTTACCACTGAGTTCTATATCGATGAAGAACATAACATTTTAGTGGTTAAGGGGTTAGGTGACCCCTATTTGGTGTCTGAAGAAATTGACTTAATTGTCGAGAAAATTGAACAATTAGGTATAAAGTCATTCAGTAGTATTCATGTGGACACGAGTTATTTCAGTGAGTCACTTAATAATACTAGCTTAGCAACAACAAATAATCCTTACGATGCATCTGCAAGTGTATTGGCTGCAAATTTTAATACTATCGAAGTAAATGTTGTTGATGGGGTTGTGATTAGTGGTGAAGCGCAAACCCCGATTACACCCATGGCAAGATCATTAGCAACATATTTGGCGAATGGTAAACAGCGAATTAATCTTGGTAATGCGCAGCGTGGGCCGCAGTATTTTGTAGAGGTATTGTCTGAAAAATTGCGCCAAGTGAATATCACCATAGAGAAAGCCCAGATACTAGAAACGGATTCGGCCAAGCTGACGTTATTGTTTACCCATAAGAATAGCCGTTCACTCGATCAAATGATTGCGGGCATGCTTGAATATTCAAATAATTTCATTGCCAACCAATTGTTTCTGATGCTAGGGGCAGAAAGGTTTGCTGCGCCGGCAGGTTTTGAAAAGTCTAGGCAAATGCTTAAAGAATTCATTGATAAGCATTTTCAATGGCAGCAATACGCTGTTTATGATGGCGCGGGACTGTCTAGAAGTAACCGGTTGAGTGCGCGTCAATTGACCGAAATAGCAAGAAAATTTGTCTCATACCGAGATTTAATGCCGTCTCAAAAGCGGCTAATTAGGGCCAAATCAGGCACTTTGAACGGCGTAAGCTGCTATGCCGGGTTTGTGCATCGTGGCGGAGAATGGCTAACATTTGCATTACTGATAAATCAGCCAGTGGAATATCGATTCAGGGAACGTCTCGCTGATGAATTATTAACGACTTCTTTCTAAAATCTCGAGTTTGTTTATCGGCTCGTAAGTGTCTGTTTTATATACGTATACGTATTGTGCGCCAAGTCAGCTGATCAGCTAGCCTAGAAGTCTCCCAAAATAGCTGTAAAAGTCTTTAGTGTTAGATCCTCACTTGTAGTATTATCGCGCGGCCACAGGGAGTGGGCGTGCCCACCTTGATACCCAATTATTTAATACATTTTAAAGAATACTGTTATGACTGATTTATCCAAATACCGAAATATTGGAATTTTCGCACACGTTGATGCAGGAAAAACCACTACCACTGAACGTATCTTAAGCCTGACTGGAAAGATTCATAAAATTGGAGAGGTTCACGATGGTGAAGCGACTACCGACTTTATGGACCAAGAGCGAGAGCGTGGTATTACTATTCAGTCGGCAGCGACCAGTTGTGAATGGGATGATCACCGCTTAAATATTATTGATACTCCTGGACACGTTGATTTCACTATTGAAGTATATCGTTCGCTTAAAGTATTAGATGGTGGCGTAGGTGTTTTCTGCGGATCTGGAGGTGTTGAGCCGCAGTCAGAAACAAACTGGCGATATGCTAACGAATCAGAAGTGGCACGTATTATTTTCGTTAACAAGCTAGATCGTTTAGGCGCAGATTTTTATCGTGTGGTTAAGCAGGTTAAAGATGTATTAGGGGCTAAGCCACTAGTGATGGCATTGCCCATCGGCACAGAAGATGAGTTCTCTGGCGTAGTAGATTTGTTAACTCGTAAGGCCTGGGTATGGGATGGATCGGGCGATCCAATGAAATATGAAATTCAAGATGTTCCTGCGGACATGGTGGATGATGTAGAAAAATACCGTGAAGAAATGGTTGAAATGGCGTTAGAGGAAGATGATGACGCTATGGAAAAATATCTAGATGGTGAAGAGCCTAGTGATGAAACAATCAAAGCGTGTATCCGTAAGGGTACAATCGCGTTAGATTTCTTCCCGACTTACTGTGGTTCTGCATTTAAGAATAAGGGTGTCCAGCTAGTGTTGGATGCGGTCGTTGATTATTTGCCTAGCCCAACAGAAGTACCACCTCAACCAGAAGTGGACTTAGAGGGTAATGAGACAGGCGAAGTGGCGACAGTAGACGTTGATGGTCCGTTACGTGCATTAGCATTTAAGATTATGGATGACCGTTATGGTGCGCTAACGTTTATTCGAATTTACTCGGGGCAGCTATCTAAAGGAACGACTGTATTAAATACCTTTACAGGTAAAACAGAGCGTATTGGTCGAATAGTAGAAATGCATGCGGAGTCACGTGAAGAATTAGATTCTGCGTCAGCGGGTGACATTGTTGCCGTGCTAGGCATGAAGAATGTTCAAACCGGTCATACTTTATGTGATCCAAACAAGCCTGCAACTTTAGAGCCAATGGTATTCCCTGATCCAGTAATCTCTATGGCGGTTGCACCTAAAGATAAAGCGGCCTCTGAGAAAATGGGTGTTGCGCTGGCCAAGATGATTGCAGAAGATCCATCATTCTTAGTTCAAACAGATGAAGAAAGTGGTGAGACTATTCTTAAGGGAATGGGTGAGCTTCATTTGGATATTAAGATTGATATACTTAAACGCACACACAACGTTGAAGTAGTTGTGGGTAAGCCTCAGGTGGCATACCGAGAAACCATCACTAAGCGTTTAGAAGATACTTATACACATAAGAAACAATCTGGTGGAGCGGGTCAGTTTGGTAAAATTGATTTCGTCATGGAGCCTGGTGAAGTTGGTGAAGGTTGGCAGTTTGAATCAAAGGTTACAGGCGGAAATGTGCCGCGTGAATTTTGGCCAGCAGTAGAGAAAGGTTTCCGAATGATGATGGATGAAGGTGTACTAGCGGGTTATCCATGTGTCGATGTTAAAGTGACGTTAGTTGATGGTGCTTTCCACCCAGTGGATTCATCTGCGATTGCATTTGAATTAGCTGCTAAAGGTGGTTTCCGTCAATCTATGCCAAAGGCAGGCCCGCAAATCATGGAGCCAATCATGAAAGTGGATGTGTTCACTCCTGAAGATCATGTGGGTGATGTAATTGGTGATTTGAATCGTCGTCGCGGCATGATTAAATCTCAAGAGCCAGGTGTGACTGGTACGCGTGTTAAAGGTGATGTGCCATTGGCTGAGATGTTTGGTTATATTGGTGATTTGAGAACAATGACTTCTGGTCGGGGTCAATTCTCAATGGAATTTTCTCACTATAACCCATGTCCAAATAATGTCGCTGAACAGGTAATAAAAGAAGCTAAAGAGCGTAAAGAAAATAAGTAGTTCGCTAACAATTTAGCTGTTTAAATAAAAAACCTTGGCTAGTGTGGCTAGCCAGGGTTTTTTTATGTCTGTTATAAAATTATCGAGGTGGCTCCATTTTTCTATGTAAAGTCTTCTAAGCAAGGATTTTTCTTTTCTTGCTTCTCCTTATTTGGTGCTACACGTTGTCTATATTTTGCAGTGCGGACTTCTTTCAGGGCCGGGCTGGATGTCTTTTTCTTTTTGCTCATTGTGTTTAATGCGTGCTGTTTCTCATAGCGCCATAGCTGAATAATCTATTATTGAATCGTGCTATCAGCGTAATGGCATGAATAATAACAATAAAGAATTGATTTGAAATGCATTGCCGTTTTGTTTGCGAGTAATGAGCTGTATTTAGGGAGAGAAACACTATGCCTAGTTCATTCCAATATGGACTTAAGTCGCGTTTTTATGGGCTATTTTCACAGTTGCCTTGGTCGTTGGTGGTCACAACGATCGTGCTGTTGCCTGTAATCTATTATGCGCAACAAGAGACAAGAATATTACTCATCCATATCGCTATTTATTGGTGTTTGGCAATGAGTGTGTTGATGTTAATTAAAGACCTGTATGCGCAACGTTTCCTGTTTGAGTTCTCAATACAGCGTTGTGGGGTTAGCGTGCGAAAAAATGCCGATACGATAGTTGACTATTCTTGGTCGCAGTTAAGTGCAATTCGTTCTTTTAAGCAAAAAGACAAAATTTCTTGGCGAACATTAGAGGGCAATGGTGTGTTGCTTAAGTTTGATGATGGATTTGAGTTGCCTGTATTTGAGCAGGTGTCTAACTATGATGAATTCAATCTAATACTAAAAAGAATGGTGATGTGATTAATTGGTTTGTAAACAAATATCTCGAAGATATTTAATTATGTCATTAGATTCGTATAACCAGGTTACCTGCTGCTGGTGCTCAATGCGTAAACAAGGGACTTGAAATTTCCCACCCTCATTGACTAGAGTATCCATATCATCAGCTTGTTTTTTAACGTCAGTTGTTACTATATTTAACCCGAGTCGTTTTATTTCTCTGCGCACTTTTACGCAAAATGGGCAGGAATACATTTCGTACATCTTAAGGTCGCGCGTTTTTTGATCAATTAGCGCTTGTTGTTGTGCGCTGCGAGATGGTGCGCTTGGTGATGTAACCTTGTCAATTCCAAGTATTAGAGCGCCAATTGCTTTTCTAGCGATTCGAATAGGCATATTAATTAATGTTTATATAACTACAGTGATTAGGAAACTGTTTATGGTTATATGAAATAATACCCTTTGGAGTTTGATAAAAATACACATCTATTTGGGTGTAGCAGAGAGGCGTATATGACAAAAAAGAATGCTAAAGCGATTGCCGTGGCAGTAATGGCATTGATCCCACTTTTCTTTGGGTCTAAGTTTTTTAAATCTATTGGTGGCTCATCTGATAACTTGGGTGCTTACACAATAGAAGAGCTATATAACAATCGTCAATCGGGCGTAATGGTAAAGTTTGAAGGCTTGATTATTAAAATTCTATCTGATGATAACAAGGGCAGTCGTCATCAACGATTCATTGTTAAAATCAGTGACCGGCACACTGTGTTGATTGCACATAACATTGATGTTGCTCCACGCGTACCTATTAAATCAAATGCATATATTACAATCTATGGTCAATACGAATGGAATGAAAAGGGCGGCGTGGTTCATTGGACGCATGCAGATTCTAATGGCTCGCATGAAGGTGGCTGGATTGAATTCAAAGGAAAGACCTATCAATAGTTTAATAGCATTCTAAGAAGTTAAATGTATTTGTTACGCCTACAAGAAGTGTCGCTAGAATTTGGTGATGCCCCTATTTTAAAAGAAGCTAATTTTGCGATTGATCCTAAAGAGCGAGTGTGCTTGATTGGTCGTAATGGTGCGGGTAAGTCATCGTTGCTTAAACTGATTACAGGGGAGTATACGGCTGATCATGGAGAGCTTCAGAAGCGTAGTCATCTGCGCGTTAGTCAGTTGGAGCAAACACTCTTGGCGACCTCTGATGAAACCGTGCGTGAAGTAGTTAAGCAGGGCATGGCTGAGCAGCAAAGTCTGCTGGATGAGTATCATCGTTTATCCAATTCAAGTCTGAATAAGCTAGAGTTGAAACAGTTAGAAGACCTGCAGCATCAGATTGATGCTAGTGGCATTTGGAATATAGATCAACAGGTTGATACGGTCATCTCTCAATTAAGTTTGCCCGGCTCACGAAAGTTAAATGAGCTTTCTGGAGGGTGGAGGCGTCGCGTTGCTTTAGGTAAAGCACTAGTCTCTGAGCCAGAATTGTTATTGCTTGATGAGCCGACTAACCATCTTGATATCAGTACCATAGAATGGTTGGAACATCGTATTCGTGGCTATGGCGGCAGTGTTATTTTCATTACTCACGATAGAATATTTCTGCAAAAGTTAGCGACGCGAATTGTTGAGATCGATCGAGGCAACTTGGTAAGCTGGCCAGGCAGTTATAACAATTATTTAGTGCTTAAAGAAAAGGCATTAGAAGAAGAGTCGACACACAATGCTCTGTTCGATAAAAAATTATCACAAGAAGAAGAATGGATCCGACAGGGTATAAAAGCACGACGTACTCGTAATGAGGGGCGAGTTCGTTCATTGATGGCCATGCGTGCAGAGCGGGCTAAACGAGTGAAGCTGCAAGGTAAAGCACGTATTGATATTGAGCAGGGTGAACGTTCAGGTCGCAAGGTAGTGGCTGCCCGTAATTTAACCCACGGCTATGAAGGTCAAACGTTAATTGAAAAGCTGAACCTAAAAATCATGCGTGGCGACAGAATCGGCTTAGTAGGAAATAATGGGGTTGGTAAAAGTACGCTATTGAAAATCATTCTAGGCATGATTGAGCCAGATGAAGGTTCAGTGAAGCTAGGTACGAATTTAGAGATAGCTTACTTTGATCAAGTGTTGCGTGATTTAGATCCAGATAAGTCAATCATGCAGAATATTGGTGATGGTAAAGATTATATTGAATTGAATGGCAAGCAACGTCATGTGGTGGGTTACCTGAAGAATTTTTTGTTTTCACCTAAGCGAGCAATGACACCGGTGCGTGCATTATCCGGTGGAGAAAAAAATCGAGTTGCCCTGGCTAAGCTATTTATACGTCCTGCAAATTTGTTAGTGTTGGATGAGCCGACTAATGATTTGGATGTTGAAATGTTAGAAGTGCTGGAACAGCGGTTGGTGGATTACACGGGAACGCTATTAATTGTCAGTCATGATCGAGTGTTTCTAGACAATGTAGTAACGAGTATTTTAGTCTTTGAAGCTGATGGCGGCGTGCAAGAATATGTTGGTGGATACAATGATTGGGTGAAGCGAGGCAAAGCATTAACTGAAGCTGATGTTCCCGATGAATTGCGTATTATTGAAAAACCAGTCGATCCTTCTCGAGCTGGAAATGCCACAAAAGCTAAAAAATTAAGCTATAAACTGCAACGAGAGCTGGATGAGTTGCCGTCAGTGATTGAAGCGTTGGAGAATGATATTGATTTTCTCCAAGAGCAGGTCGCACAGCCTGAGTTCTATGATAAAGATTACAATGAAACACGTGATGTATTAGATGCGCTGTCTAGTAAGCAGGAGCAGTTAGATACTGCTATGAACCGCTGGGCTGAATTAGAACAATAGTAAAAATAGCGATGAAGTCGTCCAAAATAGAGTTGATAAGCAAGTATTGAATGTAAAAATTAATTAGTTACGCCGATAACCTGGCTAGACAATTGTAACAATCGTTTAGCTAGTAATATGGATAGAACTATTGATAAAACGCTGCTTGCACTGCTCGAGCAGTGCAAAGATCTGCCTACGCCTCCAGCAGTTGCTTCCAAAATTATTCAATTGAGTAACAAGCAAAATACTGATTTAGATACTCTCGCCGCAATTGTGGCGCTGGACCCAGCCTTGAGCGCAAAAATTCTCAGTATTGCAAATTCGTCAATGTATATGCGTAGAATCGAAGCAGATTCTATTGAGCAAGCCGTTGGTATGTTTGGCTGGTCCGGGACACTCAATATTGCACTAGGTTTTGCAGTGGTCGGTTCTATTCGCGGCGCACTTACTTCTGGTTTGGATTACGATTATTTTTGGCTGAGATCGCTGGCATCGGCAACTGCTGCTCGTGCGCTTGGACAAATGACCTCAGCAAAAAATGTTGAAGTATTATTTTTGCCAGGTCTGTTGCAGGATATTGGCATGTTAGCTTTAGATAATGCAGTTAAAGATATCTATCATGGTCTAGCAGAGTTACAGCAGGACCATGTCTATATCCAACAGTTAGAACATAAAAAAGTGAAGACAGATCATGCGATCATTGGTGAGTGGTTATTAAATGACTGGGGTGTGCCAAAAGAGGTGACAGAGCTTGTTGGTTTGAGTCACGTTTCAAATTTCAACACGAACGATGAAAATCATCTAACGCATCAAAAATGTGTTTATCTTTCAGGTTATCTAGCTGATTGTTTGATGATAGATGAAGATCGCAAGGTATTTGAAACGGTGGCGTTTCTGATGCAAAAAGAAATGAATGTATCGATGAGTGATTTCATTTCTCTGTTAGGGCACATTGCTAGTCAGTTCCAAGAAATGGCAGCATTATTTGATCTGGAAGTTAAAAATTCCAAACAAATTCAATCTATCACTGAATTTGCATCATTGGTGTTGCTGTCTGATCACTAATTTATTGCCTAGACCTAGCCGTTCTTTCGGATAGTCAGCCTAATTAATTCACTTTAAATAACTCACTAAAGTTCAGTGCGTTAACCTCAAGAAGTTCAATGTTTTTTATTCTGTATATGCAGAATGTGACACCCATCACACTTTGCTTTTTTCGGTAGTAAACTCATTAATGCTTAGTAAGTTAATGCTTAAAAAACACTGGCTAATATTTTATAGGTGAGTGAGAATGCTGGCATTGGATTAACTGTAAAAATTAATTATTTGTTAAGGGGCTTACATGAAAACGGTTGGGTTGATATTACTTTATGTTTTAACGGTTAGCGCATCACATGCGTCAATTGTTCAGAATCAGCAATATTTATTGTTAGATCATCCGGATAGCGCGCTCACGAATACTCCAGGTCAAGGCCCTTATGGCCTTAGATTAGATGCTCTGCTGCCAAACGGTGCTGGACCTACATTTAGTGTAGAGCTAAATGGTGCTGGTGCAATTTTAGAATGGATAGGCGATACGGCAACGATTGTAGGTCAGGTGTGGAATAATTCTACCAATGAGTTGTGGAGCGTTATACAGACATTTTCTGGTGTGACTGCTGTTGCCGGAGGTTTTCAAGCTTCTGCAGGATTGTTAACTGTTACTGATCCAAGTATGAATGAGATTTTGTTTGATGCGACGCCGAATGGAAATGTTTTTACAGCAGATAATTCGGGGCACCGTTGTGAAGGTCATGAAGGTTGTGGGCCTTTAGTTGCAAGAGGCTGGGTGGTTCCCCAGCTATTTGATCCTGTTGGCAGTAATGACTGGTTGGTTCAGTTGACTCCGGTACCCGTTCCTGCAGCATTACCATTGTTGATATCGGGCTTGTTAGGGTTTTCGTTCTTCTCGAGAAATAAAAAACGGTCTGTAAGCTGATAGTACGATTATTCATAAATAAGAAATTAAAATGTTGTAAAAAGCCCCGCTTTGCGGGGCTTTTTCGTTATTAGTCATAATTAATTGATTAATCAGCTAGAATACGGAACTCAAATAGATGTGGCGACTCTTACACACTAGACACATTTATCTATTATTCATTGTTGGAGCCTAAATATGCGTTTAAAGCCATTTGCTTTTTTTATAATGATCTTTTTTGGATGGTCTTCAATATCGTTAGCTGATGAAGCCGGTGGGTACGATAAAGAAACAATTATTAGTGAAGCGGAAAGCTACCTGGGTGCTGGTACTGAGGGTTTAGCTTCTATTATTGAAAAAGTGTTTGAAGATCATGGTCAGCCAGATGGTTATATCAAAGGTAGAGAGGGAGCTGGCGCGATTGTATTAGGTCTGCGTTACGGTGATGGCGATATTTATTTAAAGAATGGTTACAGTCGTCAGATACATTGGCAGGGTCCATCTGTTGGTTTCGATTGGGGGGGGAATGCATCCAAAGTGTTTACACTGGTTTATAATCTGCCAAGTGTAGAAAGTGTGTTTCAAAGATTTCCCGGTGTTGATGGAAGCTTGTATTTTGTTGGCGGTGTGGGTCTAAACTATTTACAGCGCGATGAAATCATACTTGCGCCTATTCGTTTAGGTGTGGGGTGGCGTGCTGGCGCAAATGTGGGATACTTGAAAATCACACCAGAGAAAACGTGGAATCCGTTGTAATCTAAGCTTTACCCCGCGCATTTTCTTAGGACAGAAAATAATAACGATAATATAGTGCTATGCGTTGGAAAACAGGAAGAAGAAGTAGAAATGTCGAAGATCGACGAGGCGCTAGGTCCTCGTTCCCAGGATTTCCTAATGGGGGTGGTCGTCGTGGCTTGAAGCGCGGCGGCGGTCTGAGCGGTGGCGTTATTCTGATTATTATCGTGATTGGATTGTTAACTGGGCAAAACCCATTACAAATGCTGGGTATGATTGCTGGTAATAGTGGTGGGGGTTCGTCATACCCTACATTAGAATCTCAAGGTGTTCCGTTAAATCCTTCCACGAATGACGAACAGGCCGATTTTGTTTCTGCGGTCCTCGCTGATACAGAAGATGCTTGGCAAGTATTGTTTTCTCAAGCAGGTTCAAATTACCAAGCGCCTAAGTTGGTTTTGTATAACAACGTCACCAAGACAGCCTGTGGATTAGGTCAAGCAGCTTCAGGCCCTTTTTATTGTCCTGCAGATTCTAAAGTCTATTTGGATTTAGGCTTTTTTAATGAATTGAAAAGACTCGGTGCCCCAGGCGATTTCGCTATTGCCTATGTGATTGCGCATGAGATAGGGCACCATGTTCAAAATTTAGTGGGCACGTCGACAAAAGTTTTTCAGCAGCGCAAACGCAGTAGTAAAAAAGAAGCCAATGCGCTGTCTGTACTGCAAGAGCTTCAGGCAGATTGTTATGCGGGTATCTGGGCGCATCATGCTCAACGAGACCGAAATATTTTGGAGCCGGGAGATATAGAAGAAGGTTTAACTGCAGCAGCGTCTGTTGGTGATGACCGACTTCAGCGGCAAGCTGGTCGTGCAGTACAGCCTGAAGCATTTACCCATGGTTCATCTAAGCAACGCATGAAATGGTTTCGCGTTGGATTTGATTACGGTAGTGTCGATAAGTGCAATACCTTTAGGTAAGTGGGTTCATCAATACTTGCTTACGCAGTTTGCTATAGGCTTTAATTTTATAGTGAGTTTTAATGTTTGGGAGTTATTTCACCTAATAATAATCGGAGAATAAATATGTCATCAGTCGCAAGAGTTACAGAAATTAAATCGTCTTCTAAAAAGAGTTTTGAAGATGCTATTCAGGTTGGTATTAAAAGAGCGAGTAAAACTTTACAAAATATCAAAGGTGCATGGGTGCAGGATCAAGAAGTTACCGTGGGTAAAAATGGTAATGTCGAAGAGTACCGTGTATTGCTTAAAGTGACTTTTGTATTGAAATAGAAGTTCCTCTTTTGTAACAAAAAAGCCCGAGCAAGCTCGGGCTTTTTTGTTTTTACAGCAGAGGTTACTTGGCGAATGTGTTTTTAAGAACGCCAATAATTGCCATCAAAACACCGCCGCCAACTCCACCTGAAGCAACGCTGCCAAGAATACCGGCAATGTTCGAAGTTCCCGCGCCAGCATCAATACCTAGCATTCCTAATAGCGCTCCACCTGCGCCACCACCAAGGATGCCAACAATTGAATTACCCATCGTGCCTAGGCTTAACTTTTTCATTAAGCCGCCAGCAACGTTTCCGCCAACTGCACCACTAATGAGATTGATAATGAGAGGAAGCATGCTTTCCATCTTGATTCTCCTGATTGTTTTATTATTTTAGTTATAGTTAGTATTCGCTACTGTGGTTACAGTGCGAGCACTAGCTGTCATTATAGAGGCGTAGCTCTGAAATGGGGCAAAATATAGTTAAGGCTGCTAACTGAGGTGATATTTCTTTATCTTTTAGACACTTAGCTGCTCTATTACGCATTAATGAATGATCGCGAACAGACAGAATCTATAGATTTGGAGAGGTATTTTGCTTAATAACGAATATTACACGGCTGAAAATCATGCACCATTTGAGTACTTTGCACTTGGAGATTTTGCTTTAGAATCAGGCCAGATATTGAAGAATGCTCAAATAGCCTATTCGATATACGGTAAGTTAAATGCAGATCGAAGTAACGCAATTTTGTTCACGATCATGTTCTCAGGTACATCAAAAAACATGGCGCATTATATTGGGCCCGGTAAAGCGTTAGACCCTGAAAAGTACTGCATTATTTTGCCTAATCAATTAGGTAATGGTTTATCTACCTCGCCGCATAATATTGATGGTGATCAAGCAATGGAAAATTTCCCCGCATTATCCATTGGTGATGATGTGGTTGCACAGCATAGATTATTAAGCGAAAAATTTAATATCAGTCAATTACAGTTGGTGACTGGTTGGTCCATGGGGGCTCAGCAAACGTTAGAGTGGGCAATTCGTTATCCTGATATGGTGAAACGAGCTGCGCCAGTTGCGGGGACTGCGCAATGTACTCGGCATAATGCTTTATACGTAGATGTTTTCTGTGAAGCATTGACATCTGATCCTGCCTTTAAGCAAGGCGCTTATACTAAGGCGCATAGCTGCGAGCTGGGATTAAAACGCTTAGCTCACGTATTTGCGCTAATGGGTGTGTCTGCAGAATTGTATAACCAGCAGCAATGGCAAAGGCTTGGCTTTGATTCTCAGCAAGCTTTCTTAGAAGGGTTCTGGGAAGCTTGGTTTAAACCTATGGATCCAAATGCCTTACTGGTGATGGCTAGAAAATGGCAAGGTGGTGACTCCAGTCAACATGCTAACAATGACCTCGTTCTCGCCTTACAATCGATAAAAGCCAAGACTTTTATGATTGGCTTTGAAGAAGATATGTTCGTGCCGCCTGCGGATCTGGCATATGAGCAGAAATATATTCAGCATAGCGCACTTAAAGTATTGCCATCATTGATGGGCCATTTTGCAATGTTGGGTTTATTTGAAGAGGATTTTCAGGCAATTGATGGATTGTTTTCAGAATTATTAGCTAGCTAGTGGGGTAGATGGAATCTTACTATTGCAGTGTTATACTGCGCTCCCAATTTAAACGGTGGTATTTTTATGTTTGGTTCTCGTGACAGTATTGAGCAGGTTGAAGAAGGTAATGAGCTTGCGCCTAAATTTGATGACAGCGGTCTAATTCCAGTGGTCACCACAGATATGACATCAGGTGAGTTACTGATGATGGGTTATATGAATGCTGAGGCATTGACTAAAACCGTGGAAACAGGTGAGGCACATTATTGGAGCCGTAGTCGCGAGTGTTTGTGGCATAAGGGTGCGACTAGTGGCTTAGTGCAAAAAGTCGTTGAAATGCGCATTGATGATGATCAAGACACAGTATGGTTGAGAGTTGATGTTGCCGGTGGCGCCAGTTGTCACGTGGGTTATCGTTCTTGCTTCTATCGTTCTGTACCGATCGGCAAGCCTAGTGCTCAAGGTCCGCTAACATTGACTTACCATGAAAGTGAAAAAGTGTTTGATCCTGAAGAAGTCTATGGGGATACACCGAATCCTACTAAACTGTAAAAGTTAATCTGGCTTAGCGTGATTGATTAAATCCTTTTAGATTCGATCGCTAGTCATAAAATTAAAATTCGATAATTAATTCAAGCAAGCAAAATTTATGAGTTATTTGGTTCAAGAGATCTCTTTATACCTATTAGGCGCGTTCGTCATTGGCGTTGTTTATGGATGGGTTATTCGAGGAATACGCGCGCAACGTGATTTAAATAGCCTGCTTGATCGTCATGAGCAAGAAATTGTTCAACTGCGTAATGAGAATGCATTACTTGCTGATCGAGTTGAACAATTAGAATTGATACCTGCTAGTGGTGTTGGTGAAGACTGGCAAGATGAATACCCGTTAAATGAAATTAAAGATATAGAGTCATCGACGCTGTCAAAGTTAACAGCTATGCAGGTAAGCACGACTAAAGACCTGTGGAGGTTATGCGGTAATGATGATGCGGTCTATGATCTTGCTGAGAAAATTGGTGTAGAGGATTTTGCTATTCAGCGATGGGTGTCTATTTCTCAATTGCTACGTGTTGCCAACATTGAAGCTGATGATGCAGTGTTATTAGAGGCTACTGAGATTTATACGTTAGAAGATTTGTCAGCGCAAAAGCCTGTGCGGTTGGGGGAGAAGTTAGCGAAAAATAATGAGCGCGAAAATATCCTTAGTGAACTGCCAGATGAAGCTAAGCTATCTGGCTGGATAGAACATGCGCAACACATTCTTAATTTGAATCGCTAATCAAAATTATTTCGTTTCATAATCCATAGAAATAGTTACATTTACGCTGAAACCAATCGTTTCATCTTCTGCCCATTCGCCTAAACCAATATTGAAATCGCGCCGGTCTAATGCGAACTGTGCGTTTGCATGTGCGTGATTGTCATTAACTATTCGCCATTCGAGAGGGAAGGTAATTTTTTTTTCCTGATCGCGTATCTTTAGTATTCCTGTGACACGATAGTGATTTTTCTCAATGAGAGAAATATTCGTGCTATCGAAAGTGGCCTGCGGGAAGTTGCTAAAATAAAACCAATCTGGTTCGGCTAATGCCTGGTCGCGGTCGTGACTCTTGGTGTCAATTGAAGTGACATCGATGTTGCTGCGTACAAAACTGTTATTTAACTGCTGTGGGTCGATTGAAATAGTCGAAGTATATTTTTTAAATACCCCGTTAAATGCGACTTCATCATAACTTGTAGTGAACTGAATTGATTGATGATTGTTAAGTGCTGACCATTGCTGTGAAGCAAAGCAGTGTGAAGGTAGCAAGATGCTTGCGAGTAGAATGAATGGTTTCATGTATTAAAACATGCGTTTTAAAACATCATTTTTGCGGATATAATGATGATGTAATGCAGCCGCAGTATGAATGAATACAATCGCACCCAATGTGCAAACTAAAACTAAGTGTGCAGTTTTTGCGAACTCTTCAGTGCTTAGACTGGGTTCAGCAATTGGTGGTATTTCAAATAAACCAAACCACTGTAATGGGAAATTGGCTGCAGAGTTAATTATCCATCCGCTGAGTGGAATGCAAACCATTAATGCGTACATGAGTAGCTGGCCGACTAGGATGACTGCTCTCTGTGGCTTTGAAAAGGTATGCAGTGGCTGAGGAGGAGGGTTGAGTAAGCGCCACAGAATGCGAATCGTGACAACGGCTAATAAAAGAATACCGACTGATTTATGCACCATGAACATTTCCAACTTCATGGGCGATAAACGCATATTGATCATGGTCACGCCAAGGCCAAACATGAAAATGATAGCGATAGCCATAAACCAATGAAGTAGACGGCTGACTAGTCCCCAGTGCGTTGCACTGTTTCCCCAACTCATTGCGTGATTTTTTGTCCTTCCACTTCTAAGCGAATCTCAATATCGTCTCCTAGCGCAGGCAAACCATATGTCATGCCAAATAAAGAACGTTTCACCTGAGTGGTGGCGGAAAAGCCAGCAGTGTACTTGCCTGAGAAAGGATGTTTACCAGACTTGTTATAAGTCACGTTCAACACAACTAATTCTGTATGACCGAGGATGGTGAGATCGCCGTGAACATTCATGGTATTGCTAGATAATGGTTCAATTTTGTTGCTAATGAAAGTCATGGTGGGGAATTTTTCTACATCGAAAAAATCTTCATTCTTCATATGGTCGTTCCACTTTTGATGATCCATGTCAATACTCGCGGTATCGATAGTGATGTCAACCTTGGAGGCAGCAATATCGTTGGTATCGAATGAGAATGCCCCATCGAACTGTAAAAACTCACCCTGTGATTTGGAAAAGCCCAGGTGGTCGCAAAAGAATAATATTTGGGTATGTACTGGCTCAAATTTATAATCTGCGCCAAACCCTGGATTAGCGAAAAGGCAGAGCAGGAGTAAAGATATTAACCATTTACCTGTTGGAATCATAAGGTTTCTCGTTGTCATTAGTCGATTCTAGCAATATTACTATCTGAGCAATTCAAGAAGCCAGGAGAAATGCTGAAATGGCGTTGACTCCGGCTAGTGGAATACGTAACTATAGCGCCTGGTTTTAACAATTGTGTTACCGCGAGTAGGTCTCAGACTATGAACAACGCAGTGGGAACAGGACAAGCAATTAATGTGAGTCTAGATCAAAAAACTGTATGCTGCCGAGGTGCAAGTAACGCACTCGGACATCCTGCTGTTTACCTGACGTTTGCTGAGCAATCAACTGTGCAGTGCTATTATTGTGGGTGTGAATACACGCAGGCTCTCACTGAAAGTGAGCATCCGCAACCAGCAGGTTAACCTTTGCGCCATATTTGATATTTATAAAAAGAATAAGTTTTACTTATAGCTCAAATAATAAACTCTTTAATTGCCTAAAGAGCTAAACGCGCATAACTAGCCGCAATTCGTATACCACAAGAATTAACAGGACAGTCTGTATAGGCTGTCTGTCAACTTACTATTTGATAACTTTAAAAACAGGAACGTTATAAATGTCTAATAAGATCAGTATTATGCTTATTTCTGGTAAGCGTGAGCAGTTACAAATGGCTGCGATGGTGGCCTCTGTCGGTGCGGTTAGCGGCAACGATGTCACCGTATTTCTGTCAATGAATGCATTGGAATTCTTCAAAAAAGACAGCGATGGAAAAGCGCCTTCTGATGGACCTATGGGTGATTTGTTAGTAGAGAAAAATGCACCAGAGTTTATGGAATTGTTTGAATCGGCGGTTGAGTTAGGTGATGCGAAGATTTACCCGTGCTCAATGGCGGTAGATATTATGGGACTGAAAAATGATGATCTTGTAGATTATTTGTCAGAGTCTCTAGGCCTCACCAAATTTTTGGATGATGCCTCTGATGGTCAAGTTTGGACATTTTAATTAAAGGAGATGTGAAATGGCAGATCGAAAGATAGTAGATGCAAAAAATACATTTTGCCCGGGCCCATTGATGGAGCTAATTGCAAATATGAAACAGGCAGAAGTCGGTGATGAATTATTGGTTTTATCGACAGATGAAGGTTCGGCTAATGATATCCCAGAGTGGATTAATAAAGTAGGCCACGAAGTCATAGAAAGCTCAGAAGACGCAGGCGTCTGGAGTATTGTGGTTAAGAAAACCAAATAAATTAAATTCTAGCAAATTATTTAACACTTCAAAGAGAGGTCTAAATGAAAATCTTAATCGTCGGTGGCGGAATGGGTGGAACCATTTTGGCTAATAATCTGGCCCGTAAAATGAGAAATGAATTAAAGTCAGGTAAGGCAAGCATCACAATGCTGTCTGCTTCTGATAAGCATATGTATCAGCCCGGATTGCTCTATGTTGCAGTAGGTAAGATGAATCCTTCTGAAATGTATCGTGATCAAGTGAGTCTGTTAGAGCCCAGTATTGAATTTAAAGTTGACCCAGTGACTGAGTTTAATCTTGACGACAATAACGTTAAAGCTAAGAGTGGTACGACTTATAATTACGACATTATCGTGATTGCGACAGGTTCTCGCACACATGCTGAGGGGACTCCTGGTCTTGCTGAATACGCAGAACAGTTCTACACAGAAGCAGACGCTGTGAAAATGTATAAGAGTCTAGAAGCATTTGAAGGTGGTAAAGTGGTTGTTGCGGTTGGTGTGCCTCATAAGTGCCCAATGGCTCCATTAGAAATCACTTTCATGTTGGTTGATTACTTTAAGCAACGTGGAATTTGGGACAAAGTTCAGCTTCATTACACTTACCCAATTGGTCGTACTCATAGTTTGGAGCCTGTCGCAAAGTGGGCAACACCTGAATTCGAACGTTTAGGTATTACCTATGAAACTTTATTCAATATGAAAGAGGTGAATGAAAATTCTGTCATGAGTGAAGAAGGGACTGAGGCGGAATATGATTTATTGATTACCGTTCCTGCGCATAAGGGTATGCAAGTGATCGAAGATGCTGGGTTAGGTGCAGGCGGATTTATTCCTACTGACCGTAAGCGTCTGAACATGGAAGGTCGTGAGAATGTATACGTGCTAGGTGATACCACAAACTTGCCAATTAGTAAGGCGGGTTCTACAGCTCACTTTGAAGCAGAAGCGCTTGCAGAAAATATTGCATCAATTGCAACTATTGGTACGGCAACACGCGACTATGACGGTAAAGTATTTTGCTTTATTGAAGCAGGTGATGGCAAAGCGACTTACGCAATGTTTAATTACCAGAATCCACCTGATCCAAAAGCACCTACTGCAGGTATCCACATGTTTAAGACTGCATACAATAAGATGTATTGGGCTAGTGCTCGCGGTTTACTCTAAAGGAGGCATGCGATGGGACAGTTAGGAGATATTAGTATGGAAGCGGAACGCTTAGTCGAAAGTGCTGGTGATGCACTAACAGATGATATTGTTGGGCGTTTGGCGGAAGTGGCTGGTGATGGTTTAGCACTTCTTGATCAAGCCAATAACAGTAATCTAGATAAGGCGTTGCCCGCTATTAGTCGTATGGTTGAAAATGGTGACCTCGATCGTGTAGTTAACTTGGCGCGAGTGATGGGTGCTGCAGGTGATGCAATGACTGATGATATCGTATCGCGTCTTGCTGAAACTGCTGGTGAATTAATGTGTATTGCAGATAGACTTGCACGTAGTGAAGGTTTATTGCGCTTGTTAGATTTGTTAGAGCGTGAGCACGTCATTAACTTGTTGATGGAATTTGCTGAAGCAGCAGCAGCCGCTAAAGCAGATCATTCACCTGCATCTAAAGGCGGCATAATGGGTATCATGGGTACTATGCAAGACCCAGATGTACAGGATGCATTGAAGTTCTTTGGAGCAATGTTTAAAGAGTTGAAGAAAGCTTAATAAACGCTAGTAAGAAAGTTCTACTAAAAGCCCAGCAGATTTATACTGGGCTTTTTTTATGCTGATGTGTTATTTGGAGACTTTTGCCCAGGTGTCGCGCAATGTTACAGTGCGGTTAAACACGGCCTTACCATCTTTGCTATCAACTTTGTCTCGCGTGTAATAACCAGTACGCTCAAACTGAAAATTCTGCTCAGCTTCTGCATCAGCCATGTATGGTTCCGCAAAGCAATGGTCTAACACTTCTAGTGAGCCAGGATTTAGGCTGTCAAGCATGTTTTCTTCAGCACCTGGATTAGGCGTGTTGAATAGTCGGTCATATGAATTCACCTGTACGGGTAATGCATGCGCTACAGATACCCAATGGATAGTGCCTTTTATTTTTCGGCCATCCGCAGACTTGCCGCCACGAGTTTCAGGGTCATAAGTACAGCGAAGTTCTATCACTTTGCCATCATCATCTTTGATTACATCTGTGCAAGTCACGTAGTAAGCGTAACGCAAGCGTACTTCGCGCCCAGGACCTAAGCGGAAAAACTTCTTGGGAGGATCTTCCATGAAGTCATCTTGCTCAATATAGAACTCACGTGAAAAAGGAATACTGCGTTTGCCTAATTCTTTACGTTTAGGGTGGTTCGAGGCGTCTAATTGTTCTGTTTGATCTTCAGGGTAGTTCTCGATTATCACCTTGAGTGGTTTGAGTACACACATGGCGCGAGGTGCGTTGTAATCTAAGTCTTCGCGTACACAGTTTTCTAAAACACCCACATCAATTTGTGAGTCTTTTTTAGTGATACCAATGCGTTCGCAGAAATCTCGAATCGCAGCTGCAGGATATCCACGACGACGTAATCCCGTAATTGTAGGCATACGCGGATCATCCCAACCATCGACATGGTTCTCATCAACTAATTGGTGAAGTTTACGTTTGCTAGTGACAGTGTAATCTAAAGATAAACGTGCAAACTCTATTTGTTGTGGATGGCTGGAGGTGTTGAGTGTATCCAATATCCAGTCGTAAAGAGGTCTGTGATCTTCAAATTCGAGTGTGCATAGAGAGTGAGTAATGTTCTCAATCGCATCAGAAACGCAATGTGCATAGTCATACATAGGATAGATGCACCATTCATTAGCAGTGCGATGGTGATGCGCGTGCTTAATTCGATATAAAGCAGGATCACGCATATTAATATTGGGTGAAGCCATATCAATTTTTGCACGTAACACGCATTCGCCTTCTTTGAGCTCTCCTTGGCGCATGCGATTAAATAGATCTAGGTTTTCCTCGACTGAACGATCTCTGTGAGGGCTATCTTTGCCGGGCTCGGTGAGTGTGCCGCGATAGACGCGAACCTGTTCAGCATCTAGGTGACATACATAAGCTTTGCCCATCTCGATTAGCTTGATTGCGAATTGGAACAGCTGTTCGTAGTAATCCGAAGTAAATAATAGATTGCTCCAGCGATAACCTAACCATTCAACATCGCGTTTTATTGACTCGACATATTCTTCGTTTTCTTTATCAGGGTTAGTATCGTCAAAACGCAGGTTACATTGCCCGTTAAATTCCTGTGCAATTCCAAAATTTAAACATATGGATTTCGCGTGGCCAATGTGTAAATAACCATTAGGCTCAGGGGGGAATCTTGTCATAATAGACATTGATTTTTCTTCAATATCTTTACGTACTCGGTTGCGAATAAAATTATTAGAAGGTGAAGTTGTCTCTTCTGTCATAGTGATTGTTATCTGGTTAATGCTTTAAGGGTCTAGTGGCTCAACGGTAGCCTCTTTTAATATTTCTTCTTTAGCTTTCTCGGCTTCTTCTGCGGCAAGCTTTTCGGCTACAATGCGTTCAGCTTCTTGTTCGGCTTCAACTGCTCTGGTAGTGGCACTAGCTACTTCGCTAAAGCATTTTTCGCTTTTGTTTCCAGACATGCTGGCAAAAGGAACAGCCAGTGCTGCCGGTCCAAGCGCTACAGTTGCTGCACTTTTTAGTAGTTTTTTAAATACTGAGCCTTTATCAAGCGAAAAACCTGGGGCCTGTAAATCACCTGCGACGCGTATATTGGCATCTAAGGTAAATAATTCAATGTTTTTAGGCTTAGGTATGAGCAGTAGGTTTAAATTTTCCTTGCTTAGGTCAACAGAACCGTTGGTTTGCATCACAATATTTTCGGTGTTTAGCAATGTTGCTTCACTCTTGAATACGCCATCAGTGCCTGCGAACTGAATAAACAAACACTCGACTTTGGTATTCTTTTTCTTCGATTTTCCTGGCATTAATTCGACTAATAAATTGCTAGCAAGCAAGTCGATAGGTGCATCTGCTAGCGTGCCTTCAGTCATTACTGCAGTAATTTTGCCGCCGGCATTATTTGCTAGTTGTTGGCTGCTAGTGCCGTAGGAATTGATATCGATTGATGCATCGATCTTACCCTGCAAAGTTTCGCTGGCATTTATATCGCTTAATAATTGGCCGAGGTCGAAATTCTCAGTGAATAAACTATGGCTATAGATATTTTTATTGGCATCAATGAGTGCGTTCGCACGTAAATTTGCATCTAGGTAATTAAGTGACTCTATTTCTATTGCTGCTGTATTGTTTTTTGCAACGGCTTTGGCTTTGACATCTTTTAGTGTTGCTTTTTTGTAAATTAAATTTTTAATTAAGAGGGTAATATCAGTATTGGCTGAATTTAACCACTCAAGATCAATTTTCTCGTCTGAGAACAGCTTGGTTTTCTGTGCTTTTTCCTTGCTCTCTTTTTTGTCCGTTTGCGTGGTTGCGAGTAAGTGTTCTAGATTTAATGATTGTGCGGTTAAGTTGGCACGAACATTAGGCGGTGAAGAAAATTCGATATCACTGCTGCCAGCAAGCTGCGTATTATCTAATACTAGGTCTAGCTCTGCTAGGCTTAAGGTATTGCTAGTATATTTTAAATTGGTTTTGGCAGAAAAATTATTAGAAGGCGGGAAAGACTGCTTGATAACGTCTTCGAAGCTTTGAATGTTTTTACCTTTTGATGAGACTGCAAGATCTATTGTGGGCTGATTTTCTTTGTCTAGCGCAATAGAGCCTAGCGCTGAAGTAATTGTGTCTTCAATAGTGATTTTTGATTCTAAGTTTTCAATGGTAATGATTCCGCCAGGATTGCTGATGGTTGTTTTTATTGAGAAATCATCGATGTGTTCCGCAGCAATCGTCTGCTGAAGTTCATTTAGCCACTTAGGCTGCTTCCCGCTAGCATCAATATCAATAGCAATGTGAGTGGCGTCACTATCAATAGTCACCTCGCCTGTGGTGAGAATTTTGCTGTCATCTAGTTCTATGTTTGTGTCTATTGAATGGATCTTCCAAGCTTTGCCATTACTCTCTATCTCAGAAACTAATTTAAATTGATTAACTAGCTCTGCAGGGAAAAATTCTTGATAATTATTGAGCCATATCGGCCGTCTGCCAGTAGCCTCAATGGATAGCTTAACGCCAGAAACCGAATTGATTGATGCAATATTTCCTCGCGCCTGAATAGTGGTGTCTTTTAATGCAACGTCAACGTCTATGTTAGACGCTTTTATTTGGTTGAACTTACCAGAGAGTTGAGTGCTAACGGATACTTTTTCAGTCTCGGGTAAAGGCAATTTTTCTGTTAGTAAAAACTCAGTGATATTGCTAGCTTCGGTTTTGATGTTTAGATTAAGACTTCCCTGGTTGGCTATATTTAATAGCCCATTGATATTAGTGCTATATGGAGCTGTATCGATATCTAGATCAAGCTGGCAATCGTTGCCTCTCAGTAAGTGTCGAATCCGACACATCTCACTTGTGAGCTCAAGCGGTTGGTTATCAAAGTGGCTTGATGCTTTTATTTGAATGATGTCTTTATTCTTGGGGTGTAACGCTAAAGATGCTAATGAATAAACGAAAGCACTATCTGTTTGTAAGTCTGAAAAGTTTATTTTCAAATTTTCAATCTGCACATCGACAACATCAAACAGAGCAGTGCCTTTAGAGCTGGTGTCTTGTCGTTCTGTTTTTGATTGAGAAAAATCTAAATTAGATAGACCCTGTTGATTGCGTTTTAGATTGATCTCTGCATTATCGAACACTATATTTTCAATAGTGATGATACCGCGAAGTAGATCGAGCAAAACAATCCCAAATTCTAGTTTTTCTGCCTTAAGTAAATAAGCACCTTTGTCCCAGTCTGCGCTAGCAATGCGAACACCAGAAGTTTGCAGTGTTGGGTGCAATGATCTTGTTAAAGTGAAGTGGCCGTCGATGCTGATATCGCGCTTTAATGTATTTTCTAATGCTGCTAATGCATTTTCTTCGATGACTTTATCATCGATGAGTTTGTACGCCGCTGTTGCGGAAATTAATGCAATGATAATTATGATCGCAATCGCGATCAGGATTTTTTTAGTTAGAGACACAATTTGATATCAGTATTAGATTAAGAATCAACTTCAGCAAAGGTATTGTAATGCTTGAGCACCTTTTTCACGTAACCCTGGGTTTCTTTATATGGGGGAATGCCACTATACTTTTTAACTGCACCAGGTCCTGCATTATAAGCTGCTAGCGCCAGTTCAATATCAAATTCGAATAATTCTAACATTTGTCTAAAGTAGCGCGTGCCGCCTCGGATATTGTCTTTAGCGTTAAATACATTGTGTACGCCCATTAATTTGGCTGTCTGTGGCATTAGTTGCATTAAGCCTTTAGCGCCCACGCGAGAAACAGCGTATCGATCAAAGCAAGATTCTACCGTGATAATGGCTTTAATCAGTTGTTCGTTAACGCCATATAAGTCAGAGTACTGTTGTATAATTGGAGCATGATCTTTGGCGCGATTAGAGATCGATCCCGTGCATGATACCGACGCTGTAGGTCGTCCAATAGTGGCAATTAATTTATAGTTTTGTGCGGGTAAGTTTTTGTCCGAATACCATGTGGTCCCATCTTCATGTTTGTAGACAAAATATTCTGCATAGCCATTCATGCTAAGTGTGAATAAACAGAAGAATAAGCTAATTGGCCAAATTGAAAATTTAGGTAAAACCCTGAGATTGTTTTTTGAATGAACCATAACTGTTATCGAATTTAAGTATGACTATTGTACCCAGAGTTGGAGTATATACGCTGACATTTTGTGAATAGAAAGTGTCCGTTTATCTTTGATTATTATGCTGCATTTTACAGAAGTATTAACCTTACTCGATAATAATCGATATTGCTCTGGAGAGGCACTTGCTAAGCGTTTTAATGTCACGCGTGCCACTATCCATAACTGTATCGTCAAAATTGAGTCGTTGGGGATCTCGGTAGAGCGAGTTAGAGGCCTGGGGTACAGGCTGACGCAGCCAGTAGATTTATTAAATCAGGCTGAGATTCAGTCCATATTGTCTGAGTCAGTGGCAAACAAACTTGCCAATATTCAGTGTCTAGAAGAAATTGATTCTACAAATCGTTATGCCACAGGGCTGGCGCTGCCCCAGGCAGGCGAATTTTCCTTAGTGCTGGCAGAAATGCAGACAGCAGGTAGGGGTAGACGTGGAAGACAGTGGGTGTCTCCCTATGCGGCAAATGTTTACCTATCAATAGTATGGCCATTGCAGAGACCTCTGCATGAATCCGGTATGTTGAGTGCTATGTTAGCGATTAGTATGTTGACTGCGCTGGAAGAATTGGGCGTATCTGGGTTAAACCTGAAATGGCCTAATGATATTTACAGCCATAATAAAAAGTTGGCCGGCCTATTAATTGAATGTGCTGGTGAAATTAGTGGTGGCTGTAAAATGATTATTGGTATGGGGGTGAATGTGTTTATGTCACAGTTTAAGAAGGTTGATATCGATCAACAATGGACAGACATGTTTAGTCATACACAAGATTGGCAGTATTCTCGCAACCATATTGCGGCAATGTTAATCAATAAAGCGGTCGTTGCTTTATCTCAATTTGAAGATAATGCTTTTGACGATCTAGCGGGAGCCTGGTCGCAGTGGGATATTATGAAAGACAAAGCGGTTGAACTACATTCTGCACAGTCAATTCAAACAGGCGTTGCACGGGGAATAGATAATGATGGTTGTTTGTTGTTAGAGACCCCAAATGGAATAGAAAAGATCTCTGCTGGCGATGTCAGCTTGAGGATGAGCGCATGAAGTTGTTAATCGATTTCGGTAATAGTCGGTGTAAGTGGACAAGTCTATCAACCAGCGCGAATCATTATGGCTTGTTAGAGGTAAATTCCTACACTTACAGAAGTGAGGATTCAATTCAGCGCATGCAAGAAGTCTTTGAACAAATTTGCTTTGATGCTATTCAAGAAATTCATGCGGTTAATGTGCTTGGTGATGTTTTCGAAAAAGAATTTTGCGCATATGCAGAACAACACTTCAGCATAACCAATAAATTCTATAGTTCTCAGGCAAATGGTCATGGTGTGACATTGGCATATGCGAATCCACAAAGTTATGGCGTAGATAGATATGCTGCGCTAATTGCTGCACATCATAAATCATCTGGGGCAAAAGTTATTATTGATTGCGGCACAGCAACAACTGTTGATGTGCTTGATGAAAGTGGAAAACATCTGGGAGGACTAATCGTTCCTGGTGTCGCCCTTATGTGTGCTTCATTAGAAAATAAAGCATCAGGCATCGGTGAGCCAAACCAAGCTGGCTCAATTCAGTTATTTAGTGATAATACCGCAGATGCTGTTTATTCTGGCAGTGCGCTGGTGTTAAAACATGGTGTGCAGGGGATTATTCAACAGATTGTGGGTAACATTGGTCAAGATGCTGCTGTTTATGTCACTGGTGGTGAGAGCCATATGATAGGAATTGATGATATTGAATATGTGGATTGTCCAAATTTAGTTTTAGATGGCTTACGAATCATGCAGGGTTAACGACATGAGAGCGATTGTTTTATTTCTGATATTTTTGAATTTAGCCTTTTTTTACTGGGCAAGTGAATTCGGTTCACGCCAAGAGGTATTGCAAACGCCTATAGATCTCCCAGGTTATAAGCCTATTAAGTTAATTTCGGAACTAAAAAAAGAAACTGTGCAGGTTATTGATGAGTCTCCAATAAACACTCAACAGAATACACTGGCATCCGAAGCTAAAGAGAAGGTGGTTGCACAGAAGTGCTTTTCGCTAGGCCCTTTTGAAACTGATGAGCAGTCAGACAAAGTCTATGACTCATTATTTGTAGCCGGCATTCAAGCAAAACAAAGAACCGTCAATCAGCGCCAACCAAAAAGCTATTGGGTCTATTTGCCAGCCTATGAATCTAAAGAGGAAGCACAAAAAATAGTGACTTTCCTTAAGCAAAACAATGTTAATGAGTTCTATATCTGGTTAGAGGAGCCGCAAAGAAATGCTGTTTCGCTAGGTCTGTTCAAAAAGTTGAGTACAGCTAGAGAAAAGATGGCTCAAATAAGAAGGTTAGACCTCGCGCCTAAAATGGAAGTGCGATTTGATGAATTTTCCGAGTATTGGGTAGATTTTAATCACTATGATGAAGACCACCAGCCGAAAGTGATAGAAGAAATGCTAAGAAAAAATGACCGCATGTTGATATTAGAGACAAAGTGCTTATAAACCATTGATTGCCGCAGCAGATTTAACTAGACTGCACGTCCTGCGATATCCATGGTGTTCGCCATGTGTCCAGGAAGGTTAGCCGGCGTAGCTCAGTTGGTAGAGCAACTGACTTGTAATCAGTAGGTCGGGCGTTCAAATCGTCTCGCCGGCTCCATTTAAGACTCTAAATTTTCCTCATAAATATCAAATCATTAAAACAATCTCGGTTGTGTTTTTATGATCCAGAAAGCAGATATTCATTCCTCAATTCATCCGGTTTCTCACCTTGATGCCACGTCTGATGCCACTAAAAGCATAGCTACTCAATTAAATCCGTACGCACATTGTTCGTTGAAGACTGAGCAAGATGAATTCATTATTTGAATCACCATGACGGGTATACATCTAAAAGGCTTGCAAGAACTCCATTATCAAATCTACACCTCTAAAATAGGCCATAAAGGCTACTGTATAGAATTTCCAGAGCTAACCATGCCTGAGGCTAGGGGTAAGACTGATGCTCTGTGGATGGCCCAGGAAGAGGTGTTTAAGCACCTTATTAATAATGGGTTTCAGTTTGGGATAGCCAGTGCTTTTTTTTAAGTATGTAATATCCAGAATGACCGCTTTCGACCCATAGCAGACATTCAATATTTCACTCAAATTCCATAACTGTTATGGTTGGTAATAAAGTTTTTAGTCATACACTGAGCTAAATCATCTGTTTAACATTTGGTTATAAGCAATAGAAAATTTAAATTAGGTGAAGATATGGATGAAAAAATTATATACAGACCCGCAACCGTCGAGGATGCAGAAGATATTACAAAATTTCTTGATATTGCGATGGAGGGAATTTTTGAAAAATACTTCACAGGAATAATTCCGGGCGTTGA
>JBGCDS010000023.1:0-17592 GCA_045105615.1 Gammaproteobacteria bacterium | reverse complement strand
GTCAACGCCATATGCAAAATGAATACACCTGCATCGAGACGTAGCAATTGCGAGTCACTTAATACCGAACTTAGTGTTGCGCGATTAACCACAGCAGCTTGCTGGCTAGCCTGCACTGGCGTGGGAATCAATACACTGACAACAGCAATTCCAGCTAACGCAAGGATGGCCGTAATCCAAAATATCCCAGGCACACCCACCCACGACTGCAGAACTGGGCCCAATACTAACGCCACCATAAATGACGCCCCTATGCTGGCACCAATAATCGCCATTACTTTAGTACGATGTTCTTCACGCGTTAAATCTGATGCCAACGCCATGATGGCTGAGGCAATAGCCCCCATGCCTTGTAAGGCACGTCCAACAATTACCCAATAAATAGAATCCGCTAATGCAGCAACCACGCTACCCAGCACAAAAATCAATAACCCAGTCACTATCACTGGCTTACGCCCTATCCTATCTGACCATGCACCGAAGGGAATCTGGAATGCTGCTTGGGTTAACCCATAAATGCCAATCGCCAAGCCCACTAAAAGTGGTGTCACATGCACGAGTTGTTCTGCATAGATCGCAAACACCGGCAAGATCATAAAAAGACCCAACATACGTGTGGCGTAAATTAGCGCAAGTGATATTGCCGCTCGACGCTCAAGCGAGTTCATTGTTTAACCTGTGTATTAATGGGAGTACTCGTTTCTTTGCGTTGCATGGTTGAAAGCACGTATATTAGCAAGTTTACCTTTACTGAGATACGCGCATGGCAGCGATTAAAATTCGCGGGGCTCGCACCCATAATTTAAAAAATATTGATCTAGACTTACCGCGTGATGAATTGATTGTCATCACGGGACTATCTGGCTCTGGCAAGTCTTCGCTAGCCTTCGATACCATCTTTGCCGAGGGACAACGCCGCTATGTTGAATCTCTATCAGCCTATGCTCGGCAATTCTTGGCGCGACTAGAAAAGCCTGATGTCGATACTATTGAAGGCTTATCGCCAGCAATTTCGATTGAACAGAAATCAACCTCGCACAACCCACGTTCCACAGTAGGGACGATCACTGAGATATATGACTATCTGCGCTTACTATACGCGCGTGTAGGCACGCCTAGATGCCCTACTCATGACAATGACTTGAATGCCCAGACAGTCAGTCAAATGGTCGATAAAGTCATGGAGCTGCCCACTGACAGCCGTCTGATGCTACTCGCACCAGTGGTGCAAAATCGCAAAGGTGAGCATTTGCAATTATTCCAACAATTGCATTCCCAAGGTTTTTTACGTGCCCGTGTTGATGGGGAAGTTTACGAGTTAGATGAACCACCTAAATTGGATTTGCGCAAAAAGCATACAATTGAAGTCGTGGTTGATCGCTTCAAAGTAAAACCTGATATCGAATTACGTATTGCGGAATCGTTTGAAACCGCCTTAAAGCTAGCAGATGACATTGCAGAAATTGCCTTTATGGACGACCCCAAAGCAGAGTCGTTATTATTCTCTGCCCGCTTTGCCTGCCCAGTATGTGGTTACAGCGTCAGCGAATTAGAACCACGCCTATTCTCCTTCAATAATCCCATTGGAGCGTGTCAAAGCTGCGATGGTTTAGGAGTAGAAGAATATTTTGATCCCGAACTAATTGTGAGCTCTCCTCAACTGAGCTGTGCTGGCGGTGCAGTACGAGGCTGGGATCGTCGTAACGCACATTACTTCCAAATGATTCAATCACTTGCTGCACATTATGAATTTGATGTTGAAGCACCTTTTGATTCACTTAGCGAGGAACTTCAAGAGACTATTTTATACGGTAGCGGAGATGAAGAAATTGCCTTTAAGTATGTTAACGAAAAAGGGCGCAGTGTCACTAAAAAACATGTGTTTGAAGGCATCATTCCCAACATGGATCGGCGTTACAACCAAACAGATTCCCATTTGGTACGAGACGAGTTAAGCAAATATTTGTCAGAACAGCGCTGTGAAGAATGTCATGGCGATCGCCTGAACACGCAGGCTCGACATGTGTTTGTCAGCGATCGTAACCTTCCATCCTTAACATCCATATCAATCAAACAATCACTCACATTCTTTCAAGAAATAGAACTACAAGGCCATCGTGCACAAGTCGGTGCAAAAGTAATTAATGAAATTCGTGATCGTTTATCATTTTTAGTAAACGTAGGTTTAGATTACTTAAGCTTAGATCGTAGTGCCGACACCTTATCAGGCGGTGAAGCACAACGTATTCGCTTAGCATCACAGATTGGCTCTGGATTAGTGGGTGTTATGTATGTATTAGATGAGCCTTCTATTGGTTTGCATCAGAGAGATAACCAACGTCTCCTAAATACACTAACTCGCTTACGCGATATTGGTAATACTGTGATTGTTGTTGAGCATGATGAAGAAGCTATACGTGCTGCTGACTATGTTGTTGATATTGGCCCAGGCGCAGGTATACACGGCGGAGAAATTGTTGCCGAAGGCACACCACAACAAGTCTATGACAATAAAAATTCACTTACCGGGCAGTATTTATCTGGCAAGAAGAAAATAGAAATTCCTGAAAAAAGAATACCTATTGACCCAGAAAAATTACTCACTATACGCGGTGCTAGTGGTAATAACTTAAAGTCAGTTAACGTAGAGTTTCCTGTGGGACTATTCATTGCTGTCACAGGTGTATCTGGTTCAGGCAAGTCGACACTAATAAACAATACACTGTATGCCGCCGCTGCTAGACAACTAAATAAATCAAGCATCAGTGTTTCTCATTACGACGAAATTGAAGGCATGGATAATTTTGACAAAGTCGTCGAAATTGATCAGAGCCCAATAGGCCGAACACCTCGCTCTAACCCAGCAACTTATACCGGTCTATTCACCCCAATACGCGAATTATTCTCCGGTACACCCGAAGCACGTTCTCGTGGATATACGCCAGGACGATTTAGCTTCAATGTCAAAGGCGGCCGCTGCGAAGCTTGCCAAGGCGATGGCGTTATTAGAGTTGAAATGCATTTTCTACCTGATGTTTATGTCCCTTGCGATGTATGTAAGAGCAAACGCTACAATCGTGAAACGTTAGAGATTCAATACAAAGGCAAAAATATCTATGACGTTTTACAGATGACGATTGAAGATGCATTAGAGTTTTTCAATGCAGTGCCTGTGATTAAACGCAAATTGGAAACACTAGTCTCAGTAGGTTTAACTTATATAACACTAGGCCAAAGTGCTACTACTCTTTCTGGCGGTGAAGCCCAACGCGTGAAACTTTCACGCGAACTCTCTAAACGGGACACGGGAAAAACTCTTTATATACTAGACGAACCTACAACTGGCTTACACTTCTACGACGTAGAGCAGTTACTAGCAGTACTACATAAACTCAGAGATCACGGCAATACTCTTATAGTTATCGAACACAACTTGGATGTAATTAAAACTGCAGATTGGGTAATTGACCTTGGGCCAGAAGGTGGGTCAGGTGGAGGGGAAGTAGTAGTGACCGGAACCCCTGAACAAATAACACAATGCAAACAATCTTACACAGGCAAATATCTTGCAGATATTCTGAAATAGAAATATTAAATGCAAAAAAAAGCCAGGATAAATTCCTGGCTTTTTAAATGGAACTTAACCTCTTGTTTACTCAGGTCTATCAACCAGCTCCACTAAAGCCATTGGTGCATTGTCACCACTACGGAAACCACACTTAAGAATACGTAAATAACCACCTGGACGTTCTTTATAACGTGGCCCTAATTCTGTGAATAATTTACCCACTGCTGCTTTGTCACGTAAACGTGCAAAAACAACTCGACGCTGTGAAACTGTGTCATCTTTTGCTCTTGTGATTAATGGCTCAATTACTTTGCGTAATTCTTTTGCTTTTGGCAAAGTTGTTTTTATTACTTCGTGTTCAACTAACGATACTGCCATGTTTTGAAACATAGCGTTACGGTGTGAGTCTGTACGATTTAATTTTCTACCTGAATGTCTGTGTCGCATATCTTTATTCCTGCAAACTTATAGCATTGGTTTGCGTTCGTCTTTCATGTGAGCTGGCGGCCAATTTTCTAATCGCATGCCTAGCGATAAGCCATGTGAACCCAGCACGTCTTTAATTTCAGTCAGTGACTTCTTACCCAAGTTAGGTGTTTTCAACAACTCAACCTCTGTACGTTGAATTAAATCACCAATGTAATATATGTTCTCTGCTTTTAAGCAGTTTGCTGATCTTACTGTTAGCTCTAAGTCGTCTACTGGGCGCATTAGAATTGGATCAATCTCAGCTTCACTAGGAGCCTGCTCTTCTTGCTCATCACCCTGAAGGTCAACAAACACTGTTAATTGCTGTTGAAGGATACCTGCTGCTTTGCGCACTGTTTCTTCTGGATCAACTGTCCCATCTGTTTGTAAATCAATGATCAACTTATCTAAGTTAGTACGCTGTTCGACACGTGCACTTTCAACCGCATAAGACACACGACGTACCGGGCTAAAGCTTGCATCTAACATCAATGATCCGATTGGACGATCTTCATCTGATGATCTTTGCGTTGCAGGAACGTATCCACGACCCTTGGCAACTTTAAGTGTCATATTAAGCGAGCTACCCGTTGTTAAATGTGCGATCACATGATCTGGGTTTACAATCTCAATATCGTGATCACCTTGAATGTCTGCTGCGGTTAATACACCAGGGCCACTCTTGTTAACTGTCAGCATTGCTTCGTTCTTGTTGTGCATCTTAATTGCTACACCTTTTAGGTTTAGCAAAATATCAACAACGTCTTCTTGAACGCCTTCAATTGCAGTGTATTCATGCAATACACCTTCAATTTGAGCTTCTACAATGGCGCAGCCTTGAATAGAAGAAAGCAAGATACGGCGTAATGCATTCCCAAGGGTATGCCCAAAGCCTCTTTCTAACGGCTCTAAGACAATTTTTGCACTCTGAGGGTTAATGACATTAACGTCAACTAACCTAGGCTTGAGTAATTCATTTGAACTTGCCATATATAACCTCTTCCGCTCTGTTTACTTAAATTAAATAATGCTTACTTAGAGTAAAGCTCGACTACGAGCGATTCGTTGATATCTGAAGATAGATCAGTTCTTTCTGGCGGTGCTCTGAAAGTTCCCGTCATCTTCTTTGTATCAACAACAACCCAATCTGGAAATCCAAATTGCTCAGCAGTGTTTAATGACTCTTGTATACGCAGTTGTTTGCGTGCTTTTTCTCGTACAGTAATTACATCTTCAGCTTTAACTTGATATGAAGGAATATTCACAATCGTGCCATTCACTTCAATCGACTTGTGACTAACAAGTTGTCTGCACTCCGCACGTGTCACACCAAAGCCCATACGATATACAACATTATCTAGACGGCACTCTAAAAACTCTAATAAGTTTTCACCAGTAGAGCCTTTCTTTAAATTTGCTTTTTTGTAGTAGTTACTGAACTGCTTTTCTAATACCCCATACATACGACGGAGCTTTTGCTTTTCTCGCAGCTGTAAACCATAGTCAGAGGTCCTTCCTCGCTTGTCTCCATGCTGTCCAGGAACTTTGTCTGCTTTACACTTTGAGTCTAATGGACGTACACGACTCTTAAGGAATAAATCAGTTCCTTCTCTACGAGCTAACTTACACTTTGGTCCTAAATATCTAGCCATAACTTCTTACACTCTTCGCTTTTTAGGCGGTCTACACCCATTATGTGGAATTGGGGTTATATCTGAAATGTTAGTGATTTTGAATCCCAATGCGTTCAATGAACGAACTGCTGATTCTCTGCCAGGTCCTGGACCTTTCACCAACACATCTAAGTTTTTCATACCGTATTCTAGCGCCACGTTGCCACATCTTTCTGCAGCTACTTGAGCGGCAAATGGTGTACTTTTTCGTGAACCTCTAAAACCTGATCCGCCTGATGTTGCCCATGCCAAAGCATTGCCTTGACGGTCAGTGATAGTAATAATCGTATTATTGAAAGACGCATTAATATGAGCTATTCCGTCAGTAACGACTCTTTTTACCTTCTTCTTAGTGCGACTTGTGCTTGATGTTGCCATAAATAGTAACCTTGCTTATTGCTTATCTCTTAATAGGACGACGAGGACCTTTGCGTGAACGCGCATTGGTTTTAGTTCGTTGACCTCGGAGTGGTAAACCACGGCGATGACGAATACCACGATAAGTTCCTAGATCCATCAACCGCTTGATGTTCATAGAAATCTCACGACGCAGATCACCTTCAACTTGAAACTTAGCGACTTCGCTACGAAGCTTCTCGACTTCTTCTTCAGTTAAATCTTTAATTTTAGCAGCAGGGCTTATACCTGAAGCTACACAAATGTCTCGAGAACGAGTACGCCCTATGCCGAAAATTGCTGTTAAAGCAATTTCAGTGTGCTTATGCACTGGGATATTTATTCCGGCAATACGTGCCACATTACACTCCTAACAAAGTTTTCAATTACGCTCGTCGAGCGCAAGGAAGCCGCGAATTTTACCTATAAAACCACGGGTTTCAATCATAATCTCGTATACCAACTAGCCTTGTCTCTGCTTGTGTCTTGGATCCGTACAAATCACGCGAACTACGCGATTTCTTCGTATCACTTTGCAATTACGACATAGTTTTTTTACTGAGGCCCTAACTTTCATTTCTATTTCCTATCTATTGACCGAACGCAGCAATTAACGCAATTGGCCTGCGCGGCCACCTTTTAAATTAGCTTTCTTCATTAATCCCTCATACTGATGAGACATTAAATGAGACTGAACCTGTGCAATAAAGTCCATCACCACAACAACGATGATTAACAATGATGTACCACCAAAGTAGAACGGTACATTCCATTTAAGTATTAAAAATTCTGGCATCAAACATACTAATGTTATGTATATAGCACCAACGGCGGTTAAACGTGTCAATACTGAATCGATATAACGAGCACTTTGCTCACCAGGTCTTATTCCAGGGATAAATGCACCTGAACGTTTCAAGTTGTCTGCCGTTTCACGCGAATCAAATACAATCGCTGTGTAGAAGAAACAGAAGAATATTATGGCCAACGCATAAAATGTGACATAGAGAGGCTGCCCTGGTGCCAACGTCGCCGATATATCTTGTAACCAGCCTAAACCTTCTACATTACCTGCCCACTGACCTAAGGTTGCAGGAAATAAAATAATACTAGAAGCAAATATAGGAGGAATTACTCCTGACATATTAAGCTTTAGTGGTAAATGGCTAGACTGTGCAGCATACATCTTACGACCCTGCTGACGCTTTGCGTAGTTCACCGTGATTCGTCGTTGGCCTCTTTCAATGAAGACGACAATGGCTGTTACAACTATTGCCATAACGAATAAAAGTAGTACTAAGCCACTTGATAACTCACCAGTGCTTGCTAATTCTATTGTTCCTGCTACTGCTGCTGGTAAGCCAGCAACAATACCCGCGAAAATGATAATTGAAATTCCATTACCCACCCCACGCTCTGTTATTTGCTCACCCAACCACATTAAGAACATAGTTCCTGTCACCAAACTTATCGCCGCAGTAAATACGAAGCTCGGCCCCGGATGCAAGGCAACACCTTGATTCTGTAATGCTATTGCGACACCAATTGCTTGGAAGGTAGCTAGTACAACTGTTCCATATCGTGTGTATTGAGTAATCTTACGACGACCCGCTTCACCTTCACGCTTTAATTCTTTAAGTGACGGTATTACTGCACTCATTAACTGCATAATAATTGACGCAGAAATGTAAGGCATAATACCTAACGCAAAAATACTCAGTCTTTCTAATGCCCCACCTGAAAACATATTAAACATGTTTAAGATGGTACCGCTTTGCTCTTCAAAGAATCTTGCCATTGCCTCAGGATTAATACCCGGGGTAGGAATAAATGTTCCGATTCGATAAACAATCAACGCCATTAGTACAAATAATAGACGTTGCTTCAATTCTGTTAATTGCCCTCTCCCACCAAGTTGGGCTGCCATATTTTCGCGGGATGCAGACATATATTTCTACTAGTCTTCTATCTTTCCGCCCGCGGCTTCAACTGCAGCACGCGCGCCTTTTGTAAAGACCAAGCCACGTGTATTCACGGGCTCACTAATTTCACCAGATAAAATTACCTTCACTCGCTTGGTGAATTCAGGCACAACATTGGCTTCTTGCAATGCTTTAATATCAACGACCGCAGAATCGGTTAATAACAATTCATTCAATCTTACTTCTGCTGTCAATTTTGCTTTTGCTGAACGGAAACCAAATTTCGGCAATCGTCGTTGCAAAGGCATTTGACCACCTTCAAATCCAACTTTATGAAAACCACCAGAGCGTGATTTCTGACCTTTATGACCACGTCCACAGGTTTTACCAGAACCACATCCAATACCACGTCCTACACGTTTAGCATTAGAACGACTTCCCGCTCCTGGTTTAATTGTATTTAGGCGCATTCTAAATTTCCTCTACTTTCAGCATGTACTGAATCTTATTAATCATGCCGCGATTTTCAGGTGTATCTATCACTGTCACAGGATTATGAATTCTTCGAATACCCAGGCCACGTGCACATGCTTGATGCGACTTAAGGCGCCCATGAATACTCTTAATCATTGTTACTTGTAGCTGTTTGCTCATTTGATTAACCCAGAATGTCTTCGACTGATTTACCACGCTTAGACGCGATAGACTCAGGTGATTGCATGCTTGTTAAGCCTTGCATTGTTGCTCTTACTACATTGATTGGATTTCTTGAACCAATGCATTTTGCTAATACGTTACGTACACCTAGCACTTCAAATACTGCACGCATTGCACCACCGGCAATAATGCCTGTACCTTCAGACGCAGGTTGCATATGTACTTTTGCGGCACCATGAATACCAACTTTTGGATAAAACAATGTGCCATCTTTCAAAGGGACTGTTTGCATGCTACGACGTGCTTTTTCCATCGCTTTTTGTATTGCGATAGGCACTTCTTTTGCTTTTCCGTAGCCGAATCCAATTTTACCTTCACCATCACCAACTACGGTTAGTGCTGTGAAACCAAATTGGCGACCACCTTTAACTACTTTAGCTACACGGTTAACCGCAACTAGCTTTTCTTGTAGTCCATCAGCAGATTTATTCGTTGTTTCTTGTCCGGCCATTATTTACCCTTTAAATTCTCTAATCTAGCTTCTTATTTAAAACTCAAGCCCAGCTTCTCTTGCTGCGTCTGCTAGAGCCTGTACTCGACCATGGTATCTGAAGCCAGATCGATCAAATGCAACTTTAGTAATTCCTTTATCTTTTGCACGCTCGGCAACTAATTTGCCAACTGCTTTTGCCGCTTCAACATTACCGGTGTATTTCACATTTCCACGTACATCTGAATCCAATGAAGATCCACTGGCTAATACACTGGCTGTCGCATCATCAATTACTTGAGCATAGATATGCTTGGATGTTCTAAAAACGCAAAGGCGTGTTGCGCCCTGTGCACGTATATTAAAACGTGTTTTTTTACTGCGGCGAATTCTTGATGCTTTCTTATCCATTATCTCAGATCACTTATAGTGCTTATCTATTTATACTTATTTATTTCTTCTTAGCTTCTTTGCGAATAACGCGCTCATCAGAATACTTAACACCCTTGCCCTTATATGGTTCTGGTGGTCTATAAGCTCTAATCTCTGCAGCGACTTGACCCACTTTTTGCTTGTCATAGCCTTTAATTATTACTTCAGTCTGACTAGGTGTTTCTATAGTGATACCTTCTGGTACGCTATATTCAACAGGATGTGAAAAACCTAAAGCCAGGTTTAACGTTTTACCCTTTGCTTGCGCACGATAACCAACGCCAACCAGCTCAAGCTTACGTTCAAAACCTTGAGACACACCAATTACTAAATTATTTAGCAATGAACGCATTGTGCCAGCCATCGCGACTGCACCTTTATTATCAGCTTTCACTGACAGCGTTGCATCCTCTTGAACTAATTTAACAGTTGGATGTAATGCCAATACCATTTCACCTTTCGCGCCTTTAGCACGAATGTTTTGGCCATCGACTTTAATTTCTACGCCTGATGGGACTTCTACAGGTTGATTTGCGATTCTAGACATAACTAATTCTATTTGTACTTAAATATGTTTACTCAACCGTACAAATAACTTCGCCACCCTGCCCATTTTCACGTGCAGTGCGGTCTGTCATCATACCTTTTGATGTTGAAATTATCGCGATTCCCATACCACCAATAACTCGTGGAAGTTCTTCAGCGCTCTTGTATATACGCAATCCAGGTCGACTGATCTTAGTGATCTTTTCAATAACCGGCTTACCCATATAATATTTTAAATCTACGACGAGTTGCTGCTTCACACCTTCGCCTTCTACTCTCCAATCAGAGATGTAACCTTCTTCTTTCAATACTTCTGCAATTGTTTTCTTGTACTTAGACAACGGCATACTTACGCTTACTTTATCCGCGCTTTGCCCGTTTCTAATGCGGGTTAGCATGTCTGCAATTGGATCACTCATACTCATAATTAATTACCTTTACCAACTTGCTTTTACTAGGCCAGGAATATCACCTCGCATAGCTGCTTCACGCAGTTTATTTCTACCAAGACCAAACTTACGGTAATAACCGTGTGGTCTACCAGTAATATTGCATCGATTTCTTTGTCTTACAGGCATTGCGTTACGAGGTAACTTCTGCAATTTCAATGCAGCCAATTCTTTCTCTTCATATTCAGCTGTTGCACTGTTAATAATTGCTTTTAGTTCTGCACGTTTCTTTGCATATTTTGCAACTGTGCGAGCACGTTTCTTTTCGCGCTGAACCATTGATTCTTTTGCCATCAGTAATGCCTCAATTCTTCTCGTTAGTTTTACTTAATTTTTAAAGGGAAAACTAAACGCAGCCAGCAATGCTTTCGCTTCTGCATCTGTAGGTGCACTCGTTGTAATGGCAATATCCATTCCACGAATTGCATCAATTTTATCGTAATCAATTTCTGGGAAAATAATTTGTTCTTTAACACCCATGTTGTAATTACCACGCCCATCAAACGCCTTACCACTAATACCGCGAAAATCACGAATACGAGGGATAGAGATATTGATTAAACGATCTAAAAATTCGTACATGCGAACGTTGCGCAACGTTACTTTACAACCGATAGGCCATTCATCTCTGATGTTAAACCCAGCAATTGATTTACGAGATAGAGTTACAACTGCTTTTTGTCCAGCAATCTTCTCCATATCAGACACTGCATGCTCAACAACCTTCTTATCTTTAGTTGCTTCGCCTAGACCCATATTAAGTGTGATTTTCTCAATCCGTGGAATCTGCATTACATTAGAGTAAGAAAACTGCTCCATTAACTGTGCACGGACTGTGTCTTTATAAAATGCTTGTAATCTGGCCATTATAGATCCACCACTTCACCGTTAGATTTGAAATAGCGAACTTTAGTATTGTCTTCTAGCTGCTTAATACCTACACGATCACCTTTGCCAGTGGCCGGATTAAACATCATGAGATTTGAACGATCTATTGCCATTTCTTTTTCGATAATTCCACCAGTGACACCTGTATTAGGATTCGGCTTTTGTGCTTTCTTAACCATATTAATCCCGTCGACGAGTACACGACCGTCTACTAATACCTGCGTAACAGTGCCGCGTCGGCCTTTATCTTTACCGGCGTTTACTATTACTTCATCACCTTTCTTAATCTTATTCATATCTGTAATTCTTATTGCACTTTCGTCTTTATAGTACTTCTGGCGCAAGAGAAATTATTTTCATGAATTTCTCTGTACGTAATTCTCTTGTGACTGGGCCAAAAATACGTGTACCAATCGGCTGCAGCTGAGCATTCAATAAAACTGCTGCGTTACCATCAAAACGTATTAATGAACCATCAGGACGACGTACACCTTTAGCTGTTCTTACAACAACTGCGTTATACACTTCGCCTTTTTTCACTTTTCCACGTGGGATAGCGTCTTTAATACTTACCTTAATCACATCACCAATACCTGCATAGCGACGATGTGAACCACCTAAAACTTTTATACACTGAATTCTTTTTGCGCCACTGTTGTCGGCCACATCAAGATTGGATTGCATTTGTATCATGGTTAATCCTTATTTATCCCGCCACACTTGGAACGATAACTTCTACCAATGTCCAAGACTTAGTCTTAGATAAGGGACGGCATTCCTTAATTGTTACAACATCACCGATGGTGCATTTGTTTTCTTCATCGTGCGCGTGAATCTTAGAAGACTTACTCATAAACTTCCCATAGATAGGGTGTTTAACTCGTCGCTCTGTTAGCACAACAATAGACTTATCCATCTTGTTACTAACAACTTTGCCTTGAATCGTTCGCAGTTTTTTATCTTGTTTATCCATAGTCTTCTATTTACTAGCTCGCGCTTTTACTTTGCTCATTAAGCACGGTCTTAATACGTGCGATATCTTTACGAATCCTAGAAAATTCATGGTTGCGACTTGCTTGCCCCATTGAATATTGCATACGTAATTTGAACTGCTCTTTACGCAATTCAATCAACTCATCTTTTAAATCACTTTCGCCTTTGGCACGTAAGTCTGCTGCTTTCATTACATTAATGTCCTTGTGACGAATGCTGTTTGAATTGGAAGCTTAGCTGACGCTAATTTAAAGGCTTCGCGTGCTATGTTTTCTGGCACACCTTCCATTTCATAAAGCATTTTACCTGGTTGAATTTTTGCTACCCAGTATTCCACGTTACCCTTACCTTTACCCTGTCTAACTTCTAAAGGCTTCTTAGTTACTGGCACATCTGGGAAAACACGAATCCAAATTTTTCCACTACGTTTCACGTGACGAGTCATTGCTCGACGTGCTGCTTCAATTTGTCTCGCAGTCAAACGACCACGACCGATTGCTTTAAGACCAAAATCTCCAAAGCTTACTTTGTTACCATTTAACGCAAGTCCACGATTGCGGCCTTTCATCTGTTTGCGGAATTTGGTCTTCTTTGGTTGTAACACGATTCAATCCTTATTATTTATCCGTTGGCGCGTTTATTAACGTCAGGGAGTTCTTCTTTTTGATTCTTGCTCTCAAGGTCAAATACTTCACCTTTGAAGATCCATGTTTTGATACCAATAATTCCATAGGTAGTTGCAGCTTCTGCAGTTCCATAATCAATATCTGCTCTCAACGTATGTAATGGCACACGTCCTTCTCTATACCACTCTGTACGAGCAATTTCAGCGCCATTCAAGCGCCCTGCAACATTAATCTTTACACCTAGCGCTCCAAGGCGCATTGCATTACTAACTGCACGTTTCATTGCACGTCTAAACATAATGCGACGCTCTAACTGTTGTGCAACACTTTCAGCAACTAACTGAGCATCAATCTCTGGCTTACGAATTTCTTCGATATTAATTTTTACATTATTAATATTTAAATCCATACGGCGAGCAATTTCTTTACGTAGAGCTTCTACGTCTTCGCCTTTCTTACCAATAACGATTCCAGGTCGTGCAGTGTGAATCACTACAAATGCAGCACGCGCTGGTCTATCAATCTGTATTCTACTTACCGAGGCCTGCGATAATTTGTCTTTTAAGTATTTACGGATTTCTAAATCACTATTTAGAAACTTTGCATAATCTGTTCCTTCTGCATACCACTTAGAAGTCCAGTCAGTTGCAATACCTAATCTAAAGCCAGTTGGATGTACTTTTTGTCCCATCGGATCTATTAACTCGGTTAATGTCTATTATTTAATAAGCAGTTCTATAACTACTTACTATCGCCAACAGTCACTGTAAGATGACTGCTTCTCTTTAAAATCTTGCAAGCACGACCTTTAGCACGAGGCTGGAATCGTTTTTGCGTTCTACCTTCGTCAACGAAAATTTGTGTTACTTTCAATTCGTCGATATCAGCACCTTCGTTATGCTCTGCATTAGCAATCGCGGAATCTAAAACTTTCTTAACAATTCCAGATGCTTTCTTAGAACTAAACTCTAAAAGTTCAACTGCTCGACTTACTTCCATGCCGCGAATTTGGTCTGCAACCAAACGACATTTTTGAGCCGAAATACTAATATCTTTTAACTTTGCTGAAACTTGCATAATTTAACTCTTAATTATTTTGCTTTTATCTTATTTAGCTTTTTTATCGCCTGAATGCCCTTTAAATAAACGGGTAGCAGCAAATTCACCTAACTTATGACCAACCATGTTTTCCGAAATTAATATTGGTACATGTTGGCGTCCGTTATGGATAGCAATAGTCAGCCCCACCATTTCAGGTGAAACCATTGATCGTCGTGACCATGTTTTAATTGGCTTGCGATCGTTATTCTCAGATGCCACTTGCACTTTCTTAGCAAGATGGTGATCTATATGAGGGCCTTTTCGTAATGATCTTGGCACGTAATTTCCTTACTTATTTCTGTTTTATCTATTTCTTGTTTCGGCGACGTACAATCATGTTATCTGTACGTTTGTTCGATCTTGTCTTAAAGCCTTTTGTTGGCATACCCCAAGGAGATACTGGATGTCTACCACCAGAGGTTCTTCCTTCACCACCACCATGCGGGTGATCGATCGGGTTCATAGCGACACCACGAACAGTTGGCTTAACACCACGCCATCGACTAGCACCAGCTTTACCCAACTTACGCAAGTTGTGCTCTGAATTTCCTACTTCGCCAATGGTTGCACGGCAATCAGATAATACTTTACGCATTTCACCTGAACGCAAACGCAAAGTTGCATGCGCACCTTCTCTTGCAACAAGTTGTATTGCTGCGCCAGCACTTCGGCCTACTTGCGCGCCTTTCCCAGGTTTTAATTCTATGCAATGAACAATTGTTCCTACTGGGATACTTCTTAATGGCAAAGTATTTCCAGGCTTAATTGACGACTGCGAGCCTGACATCACAGGATCGTTCGCTTTCACACCTTTAGGCGCTATGATGTAACGTCGTTCACCATCTGCATATTTAAGCAATGCTAGATGTGCTGTTCTATTTGGGTCATATTCCAAGCGCTCAACTACAGCAGGGATTCCATCTTTATCACGCTTAAAATCAACTACTCTGTAACGTTGCTTATGACCACCACCACGATGACGTGTAGTAATGCGTCCTAAATTGTTACGACCACCTGTCTTAGTTTTCTTTTCTACTAATGCTTTTACCGGCTCACCAGTGTGTAGATCTTTTGAGACGATTCGAACTTGGAATCGACGTCCTGGAGAGGTAGGTTTTGATTTTACGACAGCCATGTTTATTCCATTCCAGTTAGATCAATGTCATGCCCAGTTTCGAGTCTGACATATGCTTTTTTCCAATCGCTTCGTTTACCCATGATGCGGCCAAAGCGCTTATTTTTACCTTGAACATTCACGGTGCGTACTGATGCAACCTTGACTTGAAATAATTGCTCAACAGCACTTTTAATTTCTTGCTTACTCGCGCTAGGTAGCACTTTAAATACATGCTGACTTGAACTATCGGCAAGCCCTGCTGATTTCTCTGACACATGTGGTGCTACTAATACCTGTGTCAGGCGTTCCATGCTGATTGACTGACTCATTGCAACCACTCCTCTACTTCTTTAAGCGCTTCTTCTGTAATAACTACATGTTCAAATTTAATCAGACTGACTGGATCAATGCTTGATGCTTCATCAACATCCACTCGATATAAGTTACGCGCAGATAGATATAGCTTCTCGTCAGACTTTTCAGTGCCAACGATAATATAAGCAGAGTCAACACCCAGCTTAGCTAACTTCGCTAACATATCTTTTGTTTTTGGTGTCTCAGCTTTAAAGTCATCAACAACATGTAGACGCTCTAATCTGATTAGCTCTGAAAATATTGATGCATATGCTGCACGCACCATTTTCTTATTCATTTTTTGCTTATAACTACGCGGCTGTGCTGCAAAAGTTTGTCCACCACTACGCCACAAAGGTCCACGTGATGTTCCGGCACGTGCTCTACCCGTACCTTTTTGTCTCCATGGCTTCGCGCCACCACCTCTCACTGCCGCACGATTTTTCTGAGCTTTTGTTCCAGAGCGTGCACCGGCTAAATACGCAGTGACCGCTTGATGAACAAGCGCTTCATTATAGTCGCGGCCAAATGTGTCGTCTGACACATCAACTGAGCTACCGTTAGTTACATCAAGTTTCATAGTTCTATTCAATTATTATTATGCAGTTATGACTGGCTTAACGATTACTCGTCCGCCTTTTGCACCAGGGATAGCACCCTTAATTAAGATTAAGTCTCTTTCTGTATCTACTCTTACAACGGTAAGATTTTTAGTGCTGACTTGTTCACTACCCATATGGCCGGCCATTTTCTTACCTTTAAATACTCGACCCGGGGTTTGACACATACCGGTCGAACCTGGCACACGATGCGAGATCGAGTTACCGTGAGTTGCGTCTTGACCGCGGAAATTGTGTCGTTTAATTGTTCCTGCGAATCCCTTACCTTTAGAAATCCCAGTTACCTGTACTTTTTGGCCTTCTTCGAACATATCGGCACTAATGGCAGCACCTAGTTCTAATTCAACCTGTTCTGAGTCCGTCAAACGGAACTCATACATGCCTTCACCAGATGTCACGCTCGCTTTCGCATAGTGACCAGTCTGCGCTTTATTGACGCGTGATGGCTTTCGTGAACCGTAAGCGACCTGTACGGCGCTATAGCCATCGTTTTCCTGTTGTTTTAGCTGAGTTACCCGGTTGCTATCAACGTGAAGCACAGTGACAGGTACCGAAGCACCATCTTCTGTAAATACACGGGTCATACCCACTTTTTTTCCAACTACACCTAAAGGCATCGATTTAATCTCTGTTTTTCTTATTCAATTACGCAATTTGCTTCAATTCTGCTTTTTTCGAGGCATCGCGAATGTGGCCCGAACAAGCAATGCTTGTCCGGGCCACAGGAAGCCGCGAATTATTACAGAATTTGCCGCAATAGGAAACCGCTTTTTTTAAAATTTATTCTTTTATTTCAGTAACAAATAAAAGCCAAGCGGTCGCTATCTTACAAATCAATTCAATTTAATCTGAACATCCACCCCAGCCGCTAAATCTAGCTTCATTAGGGCATCTACTGTTTTGTCAGTCGGGTCAACAATATCCATAATTCGCTTATGTGTACGAATTTCATACTGATCTCGAGCATTCTTATCCACATGAGGAGAAATCAACACTGTGAATCTCTCTTTTCTTGTCGGCAAAGGAATAGGCCCCTTAACGCGAGCACCGGTACGTTTTGCTGTTTGTACGATCTCGCTAGCTGAACGATCTATTAAGCGATGATCGAACGCTTTTAATCTAATTCGAATACGTTGACTGTCTGACATTAGTTACTCTTTTAGTTAACAACTTGATTATTCTATCTATTCTACGATCTTAGAGACCACGCCTGCACCGACTGTGCGGCCACCTTCTCGGATCGCAAAGCGTAAGCCTTCTTCCATCGCAATTGGCGCATGCATGCTCACTAC
>JBGCDS010000022.1:0-64293 GCA_045105615.1 Gammaproteobacteria bacterium | reverse complement strand
ATCATCTTAAATTGAGTAAAAGTAAAAAGTCATAAACATAGGGTAGCAAGAAGAACAATACAAAGCATAAGCCTGCCGTGACACATAATGGCATGACGACCGCAAAGGGTGCTTCTTGAATACCGTTGCTAGCTTGTTTTGGTTTCAACATGAATCCATTAATAGCAATCGGCATTAAGTAAATAATATTGAGTATTGTGCTGATTAAAAAGGCAATGGCAATGATGAGCCTATCAGCGCTAATGGCGCCATCAATCAAAAACCATTTACTCCAACTACCCGCCAGAGGCGGCAAACCAATAATGCTGATGGCGGCAATAGTGTAAGCAGCAAATGTAAATGGCATGACGCGACCTAAGCCGTGCATGTCGCTGACCAGTGTTTTTTTGGTGGCGGTGTATATTGCCCCTGCGCAAAAGAAAAGGGTGATCTTGCCAACAGCATGAGTTGCCAAGTGTAATGATGAACCCATGATGCTTGTGGAGGTGGCTAATACTGCACCTAACACGATGTAAGCTAGTTGACTGACAGTAGAGTAAGCTAGGCGTGCCTTTAGGTTATCTTGTTGTAGTGCCACTAAAGAAGCTAGCAACATGGTAGCTGTGGCTACCCAAATAATCGGGGAGTTAGCGCCTGTGTTAGTTAAGACATCGATACCAAACACATACACGGTGATTTTTAATACACAGAACACACCAGCTTTAACCACAGCAACAGCATGTAGCAACGCACTCACAGGTGTCGGCGCCACCATGGCTGAAGGTAGCCAGCGATGGAACGGCATGAGTGCTGCCTTGCCAATTCCAAATGCATATAAAGCAAATAAAAGCATTAATAAACCATCAGGCAATTCGTTTTCTAAGATGCCACCAACACTAAAATCTAGTGTGCCAGTAATGCTCCAGGTCCAAAGAATAGCCATGAGCAAGAAGCCAATTGACGTGCCGATTAATATGCCTAGATAAACGCGAGCGCCAGCCTTGGCATCATCAGTGCCTTTGTGAGCGACTAATGGGTATGTGCTTAATGTGAGAAGTTCGTAGAAAATAAATAGTGTTAACAGGTTGGCTGAGTAAGCGATGCCCATCACTGCCGCCATGGCAAGGCAGAAACACATATAAAAACGCGCGATATGTTTTTCCTTATTGGCGTTCATGTAGCCAATGGCATAGATAGTAGTCACTAACCATAAACCCGAGGCCACACAGGCGTATAGAATACCTAGAGGCTCTACGTGGAAAGCAATCGGGATGGAATCAAGAATAGTGAATAGGGTAATGCTTTGGTAGAAAGCATCAGAACCCATATTCACAATTGAAATAGTCACACCAAGTAAACACAGGGCTGTGCCAACAAATATCAATTCGATTAATCCACGGAATCTAGCACCGGCAAATATGAGTAGCGCACCAATCACCGGCACTAACATGCTGGCGAAAATATTCATTTGTAGGCTTTGGCTTAAGTCACTCATTATTTAAGTAACGCCTCTGCTGCAGCGGTTGCCATTTCTACTGGATAGCGGCTATCAATACCAAAGTATAGAGTGGTTAACACCATTACCCAGGTGCAGGCAAGTAGTAATGGAGGCGCTTCTTTAATGTTCGCGCAGCCTTCACTAGGTTCGCGAAAATACATCTGTTCGATTACGCGCCAAATATAAATAACTGACAATAGTGAAGTGAACAACACAATCACTGCTAGCCACCAATAGTCTTTATCTAAGATAGCTAATATTAAGTACCATTTGCTCACAAAACCGGAAGTTAATGGTACACCGATTAGTGCCAGTCCACCCAGAACAAATGCCGCTGATGTCCAAGGCATAACGCGACCCGCACCGGCTAAATGAACTAAGCGCGTTGAATGGATACGAGCAATCAAACAGGCCAGACACATGAATAAAGCACCTTTAATAAAGGCGTGGTTAAACAAATGAATAATGCTTGCGATTAAGCCAGCCTTTGTTTCTAACGCAATACCCATGGTCATATAACCAATTTGACCTAAGCTTGAATAAGCGAGTAAACGTTTTACACCAGGCTGGAATATAGCAGTGAAAGCACTCATCACAATCGCGATGATCGACAGAGGCAATAAGATGTAACCTAGGTGTAGTAAATCAAATGAGAACTCAAATCCGAATATTGTGTAGAAAACTCGATAAAGTAAATACAACGCGACTTTAGTTGCTGTTGCGGCTAAAAAGATACTCACCACAGAAGGTGCGTGAGCATAAGCATTCGGCAACCAATGATGTAATGGGAATAATGCTAGCTTTAAGCAAATCCCTACAGTAAAGAATGCAAAGGCTGCATGAATGCTGCGAAAGCTATCAACCTCATGAATACGTGCTTTCAAATCAAGCATGTTTAAAGTACCTGTTTGCATATATAACAAACCGATACCAATCAGAATAAAAGTAGCGCCTATGGTGCCCATGATTAAATATTCATAGGAAGCCGTTAAAGCCTTGCGATTATCTCCCATGGCAATCATGGCGTAGGAAGCAAGCGAGCTAATTTCTAGAAATACAAATACATTAAACGCATCGCCAGTAGCAACAATGCCTAGAAGACCTGTAAAACAAAGTAGAAACGCAGTATAAAATAATGAATGTTTACTGGGATCTATTTCATTTTCGACTAGCTGGCGTGATGCTAATAGTGTGATGGCTGCAATAGCCGTCACCAGCACTAAAACAAATGCACTAATGGTGTCGATATAATATTGAATGCCCCAGGGAGCTGGCCAACTGCCAAGTTCATAACTAAGCGTTCCGCTCTCGTTCACCTGTAACATTAATGAAATTGAAATTGCGAACGCAATCCAAGCTACCGCAGTGGCTAATAACCAAGGCAATCTTGATTTGGGTAATAGGCTGCATAACGGCGCTGCAATTAGCGGGATAACAACCTGTAGTATTGGGTAATGTGTTGCGATCACTCTTCTTCTAACTCGATTTTTTCAATTTCTTGTTCGTCAATAGACTGAAAGCGCTTATTGATGTTTACGACTAATGCTAGACCTACCGCAGTAGTGGCAACACTAACCACTATAGCCGTCAATATCAGCACATGAGGTAAGGGATTGGAAAATACGCTGTAACCTTCTTCTAGGATGGGAGCGGTACCGCCATCCACTTTGCCCATAGAAATAAATAAAATGAATACCGAAGTTTGGAAAATATTTAAGCCAATGAGTTTTTTTAATAAGTTAGTGTGATCAATCACAATGTATAAGCCCACCATCATTAACATGATGCAGACCCAATAATTATAGTGACTTACGATAAGTTCAAACATTAATTTTTGAACTTAGCGAATGCATAGAAAATAGAAATAATAACTCCGGCTACTGTGACGCCAACACCAAATTCAATAATTAAGATTCCCCAGTGTTGCCCGTGTACGGGATCATGTGCAAGCACGTTGTAATCCAAATAATTGCCCCCGAGGATTAATCCGAATACACCAACCCCGGCGTATAGAAGTAAACCTAATGCTGCAAAAATTTTAGCAGTATTAAGCGAGACCACTTTTTCCGCACGTTTAGTACCATGTAATAGGGTATACAAAATAATACCACTAGCAAAAATAACGCCGGCTTGGAAGCCGCCACCAGGGCCATAGTCTCCGTGGAACTGAACATACAAAGCAAATAATAATATTGCTGGAATTAGCAGGTGGCTAGATTCCAGCAGAATGGGATTCTTTCTTACACTCATGATTTATCTTGGCGTGAGCCCCTATTGATTCCGAGTAAAAGCAGTACAGCAACTAAAGCAGTGAATACCACTGCTACTTCACCTAAAGTATCAAAGGCTCGGTAACTAGCGAGTACTGATGTGACGATATTAGGAATGCCAATTTCTTCACCACTTTGTTGTATATAACGCGGTGCAACGTGTGTATGAGCGGGTGCATTCGGGTCGCCAAATGCTGGCATATCACTCGTAGAGTAAATTAATCCAGCGCCGGTCACTAACACAACAAATAAAGGAATAATATGATTCTTACGAGTAAGCGCCTGATGTTTGCCTGTTTTAGCAAGAGCGCTTAAGAATAAAACTGTAGAAATGCCTGCGCCGACAGCCGCCTCAGTGAAAGCAACGTCAACGGCATCTAATAACACAAAGAATGTTGCTGACAGCAGGCTGTATATCCCGCCCAGCATGATGACTGATAAAATATTACGCATAGCGATAATTGCGATCGCAGTGACCGCCAGCATGCTTAATAAAAATATATCAATTAAGTATTCGATGACGAATCCTCATCGGTATCAGTAATGAAATGTCGGTCTTCATGTAATGCTGCATTCACTAGGGCATGAATTGCCGTCGGCCCAGTGATTAATAAAAACAGTAAAATTAGAATTAGCTTAATGGTAGTCAGGGTTAATCCTGCATATAAAATTAAGCCGCTAATAATTAAAATAGCGCCGAAGCTATCGATCAAACTAGCGGCATGTACACGGGTAATGAAGCTGGGCATTTTCATAATGCCAAGTGCACCAATCAAACAAAACAAGCAGCCGATTAATACTAATAGGGTGCCTAAGCCATGAATTAAGGACTGCATTAGGACTCTTCCTCTTCGCGATGACCCAAATCACTAAAGTGGTATAACTTTAGTATCGCGACAGTGCCGATAAAATTAATCAGTGAATAGACTAACGCAATATCCATAAAAGCTGGACGTTCCATGTAAAAGCCCAGAATAGCGATGGCTAGTACAGTCGCTGTGCCAAATGTATTGATTGCTAAAATGCGATCATATAAAGAAGGCCCTAGCCATGCGCGCAAAAATACTATGAGCATGACAACCATCATGGCAACTAGCGCGGCAGAAATCACTTTATACCGCCTTCTACTTTGCTCACACGTTTATCAATATCACCGTCAATAATGCCTTGGGCAGTATGGTTTGTTAACGCGTGTACGAGAATTTCATCATCATTAATATCAACGCTAATGGTGCCTGGTGTCAGGGTGATGCTATTGGCATGTACAGCCAGACCAGCGTTGGTTTTCTGTGTAGGCTTTGAGCAAACCGTCTGCGGTTGAATGCTGTTAGCTGAGGATAGAATACAACGAGCAACATGCAGATTAGATTTAACTATCTCTTTGAGTAACCAAGGAATATATAAGGGTAAGCGTAGATTGAATTTGATTCGCTCATGATGAGAGCTATAAATCTTCAGTTTAATCGATAAATAAGTAACCAAGACACAGGAAAGAATGCCAAAAACAATCAAGTTGGTTTTGAAATAACCAGACAGGAAAATCCAAAGCAGAAATAAACTGGTAAAACTAGAGATGATTGTTTTCAAGTTTAATTGTAATTAATCAATGAATAATCATTAACATACCTAGGCCTAGGGCATATTACAAATCTTTTCATTATGAATTTCTAAAGCAATCTTCAAGTCCTAATTCAAGCGTAGGGAATTGAATCTCAACATCCAGCAAACGGTTCATTTTTTCAATCGATAAACGCCGAGACTCATTAATAAATGACAACATTCCGGCAGATAATTTTTCCTCTGCTTCAGATAGAGGAACGCAGTCAGGTCTTGGTAAACCTGCAAAGTCGGCTATTTTGTAGTAATAGTCAGACATTGATGTTGAATGGCCATCAGCGACATTAATCACTTCATTTTGTATGTTATTAGACATGGCCGCAAAACATACGCATGCAAGATCTGCGACATGAATACGATTACTATGCGGTGCTTCTTCAGGGCATATTACCGTGATGTTTTTAAGTCGTTCTATGGGTAATCGTCCTGGACCATAAATTCCGCCAACTCTGAGAATAATATAATCGCAGTCATGTTGAGCACAGTATGTGAGTAATGCTTTTTCAGCATAGACACGGCGTTTAGCTCTAGTCGAGATGGGTGCCAACGGGTTTTCTTCGGTGACCCAGTTACCCTGGCAGTCGCCATAGACCCCTGAAGTGCTGATATAAACAACTTTACTAGGTGGGTTAATTTTGCATCTTGTTAGAAAATTATCGATACGATGATCATCGTTATCGCTATTACTGGGTGGTGCGAAGTAATAGACCTGCTTGCCCGCTAAATCAAATCCAGGATCTATGCTTAAAGGGATATCAAGATCACAGATTATGGCCTGTAGATTTTTTTTTAGTAATTGCTGGTAACTGGATTGGGACTGAACAACACAAAGTGGGTTTTGTTGTTTTTTGACTAGTTGTGCTGCCAGGTGGTTACCGAGAAATCCACAGCCAACAATAATTGGCTGTGGATTATTGCAAATTGACATGAACGAAAAGCGTGCTCGTTATCTTGATGCGATGTGTAAACCTTTTTTAGCACAACGTTGTGCATCGATAGGCTCATCAAGTAGTTCGTGAAGCTCGGCAAGTTCAGCATATGTGCCAACTAATGGTTTACGGCTTAGGCTAGACTCAAGATAGTTTTTCGCTTTACCCCAAAGTTTTTGTTTCTTGTTTAGGCGGCCTAGAGTGAGTAATAAACCTGCGCTATCTTTACGATGCTGTAACCAGTCTTCACTTTGCTTGGTGCGCTGAGGAAGATTATCAATATTTAATAAACCATATTCTTGAATTAAAGTTTCATCCCAATTAGCATCAAGTTGGGTTTTGATGATTTGCTCTGCGGCTGTGTCTTGACCATGCTTGATTAAGGTGCGTATATAAGACCTCAATAGAGCCGGGTTAGCTTTCAGCTGCTTATGATAGATCTTCCATAAGCCCGCTAACTTAGCTTCAGCAGTATGTGCGTCGTAGTAACTAATGGCCCACTCTAGGCTTCTGTTCACCGTGTATTGAATACGAGCGGCTCTATCAGCATGCGCTAATAATTTTGGCAGTGATGTTTCTAAGTCTTCAATATTATTAGTTTTGATGTAGGAATGACACAGCGTGTTTAGATTGCAAATATTATCAGTGCTTTCATCACGTAATAGCATTAATGCTTTTTCAGCATCGCCATCTTCTAAACAGAATTCAGCTTCAATGGTATTCGCTAAAGGCTTGCCGCCTTCCAATTTTCTCAAACTAGTAACATGCGCGTTACGCGTATCATTCTGACCAGAGTTATGCGCGCAGTGTGCAGCAAATAAATGCTGTGCTTTTTGCATTGGACTTTGCTTAATGTGTTTAGTTGCGGTGCGCATAGCATCAGACCAATTGAATTGACTAAAATTAAGCATTGACGACTCTAGTGAATGCATAATTTCAAGATTACGTTTTTGTTGGCGTTTAGCTTTAATACGTGCCGGCCAGCGAAACAATGCGCCAAGAATGCGAAACAAGAAATATAAAATAATAAAGCCGGCAATGGTCCAGTAGTAAAACTGAGTCAGTGGAATCTCTGCAGTGGTATCACCGTAATTGAAAACGGCAAAGCCTGGTTGATTGCGTAGAACTAATATATCTACACCGGCAATGATGAGACCAATTAGTAAAATGAATAAAATTTTCTTAATCATTTCTCGTCCTTAAGGCTGTTCATGTGCTTCGCCAATAATGAAGTGGGTTCTGAAATATCAGGTAGCACAGGCATTAAATTATTTTTATTTAGTTGTTCTATTTCTCTAGCAAGCGAAGCTTGGTTGGTAAATTGGTCGTTGTTGTCTAACCATGCTTGTGCAGCATTTAACTGCTGATGAAAAGCATTATTATCACGCGTGCTGACTGAGTATTTTGCACCTAGTAATTTATTGCTCAGAAAATCATACGCGCGTTTCTTTTCTTGTTCCTCAATAAATAAGGCAATTTTCTGTTCGCCGTGAGTGACATTAACTGAATCGCTGAGTGCGGTCTTGGTTTTTTCTATGGTGTCCAGAGCAAATTGTTTACTTAATGCTAAAAACTTTTTCACATCAAACGGCTGGTCACTTGCTGTTGCTTTATCTTTTGTTGGAGCTGTCGATGATTCGCTAATCTGCTGATCAGTAACCTGTTGAGCTGCTTGCTTAAGTAAGCCGTTTTTCAGCTCAGCGATGGTGTTATCAAGTTGTAGTTGAATGCCTGTGTAATCAGGATGTGGGAATTGTTTTAAAGTCTGTGTTTGTTTTGCAATGGATTTGCGAATTGGAATTAAACGGACATCATGAATATCATTAAGGCGTTTATCTGCAGCTTTTAGTCCTGCTAAGGCACCATCAAAATCACGGTCAAGTAACAATCTATGCTGAGACATACGTAATACATGCTCGACTTCTTTTAGCATCCAACCATTTTGGCCGCGACCTATAATTTCGTTGGTGTCTCCAACCACAACAGCAAGTTGCTGTTGCTCATTGCTGAGTGATTTAACGTTTTTAGATAACGATGCAATATTTGAATTAGTGTCTTCAATTTTTTTGTTGAAGTTGCGACTAAATTTTTGAATGCGTGGATTTTCATCCACTGTGCCTAATGCATGTTCAAGTGCCTTGCGTTCTACTTCGGCGGATTGGAACTGTTGTTGCATTTGTTGCCACAAGTAATAACCGGCACCAATACCAGCCACGGCTAATAAAAATGTTAGGAACACAAAAAATCCTAGCAGCGCACTGCCAGATTTTTGCTTATTAGTGTTCGCCGCTGGTTTGGTGGGCGGGGTTGTTGCTTTGGGTTCCATGTCACCCTTAGTGCTCATTATATATCTCCGTTCATTTTCTAAGCGTTATTATCTATGTGCTGCTGGGCCCATAGATTAATCGCCACTAACATATCTGTATCTGATGGGGTCGCGGCTATTATAGGCAATTTTTTAAAGCCAAGAGCTGTTACTTTATCGGCAATACGGGCGTGGCCTACTATAGTTTGGCAACCTAATAGCGCGCTTTGCAATGATTCTGGGGTTAACACCAGAAAATTTTTCACTGCCTCACTACTGGTAAACAATAGTAGATCAATTTTAGTGTTGAGTGCGCTCAAATTGACAGATATTGGCAGTGTTCGTTGATACACATCAATTGAATGAATCTTAGCGCCTCTACTTTCCAGCGTTTCATGTAATAGCTCGCGTCCGCCCTCACCCTTGATAATCAGCACTGATTTTTGCTTAACGTTTTGTAATTCAGGTAATTTTAGTAATTCTTCGCTATCAAAGTTGTCTAGCGGAGTAACGACCTGGTCAATGCCATGATTGTGTAAGGCCTGTGCGGTAGATGCGCCTACTGCAGCAAATTGACACGATACAGGTATTTTTTTGATGAGGTCCGGGAGTGTGTCAAAACCAAATTGAACAGCATTTGTACTGATAAATATCATCAGTTCGCAATGCGATAGAAGTGTATCTACTGTGCTCGGATTGGACAGCGGCTTGATTTCGATACAGGGGAAAGCAATGGCATTTGCTCCTAATGATGATAATGCGGAACAGATGTATTTATTTTGTTGGCTGGGTCGAGTGACAACAATGGAAGTTTTGCTCAAAGGCAACTCCTGCTTCACTCGGTCTTACTCTTCTCGTAATGAATCTACGAGTTCATTAGCGCCTTGTTCTGTGAGCTCGCTGACAACCTGTTGGACAATCTGAGCTATCTCATCGTGATTGCCAGTTGCAGAGGCGTGCACAATCTTGCTGCCATCTGGCAGTCCGACTAAAGCATTGAGCGTTAATGAGGTTGCAGATTGAGTTGCGTGAGCAGCAATTGGCAAATGACAGTTCGCAGATAAAGCAGTGCTGACACCACGTTCTGCAATGACACATAATGAGGTCGCTTCATGATGTAGTGGCGCTAGAATTTCTCGGGTAGCAGTATCACCGTCTCGGCACTCTATACCGATGGCGCCTTGACCAATTGCGGGAAGGCTAGTGTCAGTTTCTATTAAATCTGCAATCCTATCTTCAAAGCCTAATCGCTTGAGTCCTGCGCTGGCTAGAATAATGGCATCGTACTGACCGTCATCGAGTTTCTTTAAGCGTGTATTCACGTTGCCACGTAATGGTTGAATGTTTAGATCACCGCGTAGTGCACGAATTTGGCATTCGCGCCGAGTACTAGAAGTCCCAACAATGGCATTGTTGGGTAACTCACCTAGAGTTTTATAGTTATTAGACACAAACGCATCGCGAGGATCTTCGCGTTTTAAGATAGCGTGGATTTCTAGTGATGCTGGCAGTTGATAGGGTACATCTTTCATCGAGTGCACAGCGATGTCAGCATTATTATCAAGCAGACACTGTTCTAGTTCTTTAACAAACAAACCCTTGCCGCCTGCTGAAGCTAATGATGCCTGTAGAAAGCGGTCGCCTTCAGTGGTCATGCCAATGATTTCGACTTCGATATCAGGGTGATGATGGGATAATAGTCGAGATACCTCATTCGCCTGCCATAGTGCGAGTTGGCTCTCACGCGTTGCTATTCGAATGCGTGACATTTATGTAGGTTAGAGTTGGGGTGACGCCTGTGGTTATCTAAACTTCAAGAATTTACGCACTTCTGCCACATGTCTGCGACTGATTTCGAGCTTGTCATCAATTTGTTTAAAGCTGACGACAAAGCGACCATCTATATTTTTTTCCATGCCTGTAATGAAGTTAGTGCTGACTAAGGCATTACGGTGGATGCGAATTAGACGATCTTCAAATTCAGTTTCTAAATTCTTAAGTGCATCTTCAATTAATACTTCACCACCTAAGTGGCGCACAGTGATGTACTTTTGATCTGCTTGGAAATAAACAATTTCGTCAACCGGGATTAATTCAAGGTTGCCACGAATACGTGCACAGATATGGCTACGACCAGTATTATTTGTTTCAATGTTTAAAGCAGCAATTTGCGCCTTAGTTAATTTTCTAGCTTTGGCGAGAGATTTTTCTAATTTCTCTTGGCGTATAGGCTTCACCAGATAATCAACTGCGTTAGCATCATAAGCTTCTAAAGCGTGTTCGCTATAAGCAGTGGTGAAAATGATAGCAGGTGGTTCATCCATTTCACTTAGATGGCGAGCAGCTTCAAGACCGTCCATGCCCGGCATACGAATGTCCATTAGTACCACATCTGGGTGTGAGTCTTGCACCATTCGTACAGCTTCAAGACCATTGGATGCCTGTCCGCTGGTTTCCATAGCATCTATGGAAGAAACCATGTGTATTAATCGATCACGTGCTGGTGCTTCATCATCCACAATTAAAACTTTCATTTATAACGCCTCTTTATTACGACTCTTAATTATGACTCTATGGGTATATGGAAACTAACTGAATAGTCTTCGTCGGATTCTTTTATTTTCATTTTGGATTGATCGCCATATGCGAGCTGTAGACGTTGGCGGATATTATCCTGCGCCATCTTATTGCCAGATCGAAGTGGGTCACGCTCCATAGGTTTTGGATTCGTGATAGTAAGCTGTAATTCTCGAGCAGTACTCTCAACCTCAATTCGGACGGTCCCCCCATCTGTCAATGGCTCTACACCATGATAAATCGCATTTTCTACCAGTGGTTGCAAGATCAATGCGGGTATGAGTGTGCTTAAACTCAGGCTATCTTGCAAGTGTAATTCGATTTTTAATCGATCACCCAGTCTGAGCTCCTCGATATTAATGTAGCGTTTGGTGAAATCTAGCTCTTCACGTAAGGTAACTTTGTCTTGATGGCCTAAAGAGGCACGAAATAGATCGGCCAAGTCTAATACGGCTTTTTCGGCCTTAATTGGGTCAGTTTGGGTCAAACTGGCAATAGTATTCATACTATTGAATAAGAAATGTGGCCGAATTCTAGCCTGTAGTGCTTGGATTCTGGAGCGTGCTTCAGTCTGGATATTAGACTTCCATTGATGTTGTACATAAAAGTAACGTAAGGCCACCGCACTAACGATTGCGCTGATGGCGATGTTTCTCAATAGAAAGCTATTCATAAAAACAGAGTCATCAGAGGCAAGTAAGGTTGTTTCCTGCGGAGTTGTCACCACGGCAAGTATAGATATGACTAATGTGACTAATAAACTTAGTCCATAGCAGGAGAAGGCTGCGACAATAGGTGTTAGGCCGTGCAAGAATTTTCGGCTAATACATAGCACTAGGATGTTGCCAAACGCAATCCATACTATGAATAACGCAATCATGGATAAATTTACCCAGTAGTCCTCACCCGGTTGAATTGAAGAGAGTGAGAGGACAAAAGCTAATAAAATTGCGCCTAAGATAACTAAAAAGATAACGCGTGCGTTACAAAAGTCAGGTAAAAAGCCAGGCTCGGTTTGGCTGGCATCTTGGCTCTGTGGTCGCTGAGAAGGAGTTTTAGCCATTTATATTTATTAGTATGTTAGCGCAGCAAGATTATTTTTAAACACTACTTTCCTAGGTATACTCACGCCACATTTGATTGATTAGCCGTTATGTCTAAAAACAACAACGATAAAAAAACCAATTCCCAACAACCTAAACCTGATGGCAGTAAGCCATGGGGTGGTCGCTTCACTGAGTCGACGGATGCTTTCGTGGAGGAATTTACGGCATCTGTGGCATTTGATCAACGAATGTATGCACAGGATATTGCCGGCTCTCAAGCTCATGCACGTATGTTGGCTAAGATTGAAGTGCTTACTAAAGATGAATGCAATGCAATTGTGACTGCTTTAGATGAAATTCACAGTGAAATAGAAGCTGGTGAATTTGATTGGCGTGTTGATCTTGAAGATGTACATATGAATATTGAGTCTCGTCTAGTTGCTAAGATTGGCGAGCCAGGAAAGAAGTTACACACAGGTCGATCTCGAAACGACCAAGTTGCCACAGACATACGACTATATTTGCGCGAGCAAATAGGGTTTATCGATGCTGAGCTGCAGCGTATGCAAATTGCCATATTAGATATGGCAGAAAAAGAAGCAGATACCTTAATGCCGGGTTTTACTCACTTACAGGTCGCGCAGGTTATTACTGTGGGGCACCACTTGATGGCTTGGTTTGAGATGCTAACTCGAGACCGAGGACGTTTAGCCGATTGTAAGAAGCGCGTTAATGTTATGCCTTTAGGTTCGGCAGCGTTAGCAGGAACACCTTTTCCACTAGATCGTGATTATGTTGCTGAACAGTTAGGCTTTGATTCTATTACTAAAAATTCTTTGGATGCGGTCAGTGATCGTGACTTTGCCATTGAGTTTTGTTCTTTTGCTTCTTTGCTGTTAATGCATTTATCACGTATGTCAGAAGAACTTGTATTGTGGGCATCACAGCAGTTTGAATTTATCGAACTTCCAGATCGTTTTTGTACTGGTTCATCAATCATGCCTCAGAAGAAAAACCCGGATGTACCAGAATTAGTACGGGGTAAGAGCGGGCGTGTGTTCGGTAATTTAATGTCGCTACTAACATTAATGAAATCACAGGTGTTAGCCTACAATAAAGATAACCAAGAAGATAAAGAGCCACTGTTCGATACTATTGATGCAGTGATGGGAAGTGTACGCGTGTATGCCGATATGATTCCTCATATTATTTTTAAAACCAACAATCTTGCGCAGGCAGTTAATAAAGGTTACGCCACGGCGACTGACCTAGCAGATTATTTGGTTGCCAAGGGTGTGGCATTTCGTGATGCACATGAAATCGTTGGTCGAGCAGTGCGCATGGCAATTGATGAAGATAAAGAATTACCGCAGTTATCTATAGAACAGTATCAATCTATTTCTGAAGTGATTACTGAGGATGTCTATCCGGTACTTCAAACGCGTGGTTCAGCAGAGTCCAAGCGAGTGACGGGTGGCACAAGCCCTGATCAAGTTCGCAAACAGATACAGGCTGCGCGCAACCATCTCTCTTAGCAGGTTAGTTTTCCAACAATCCAACGACGAATATCTAAGATCTGCTGATCGCATAGTTGATGGGCCATCGGGTAGGCGCGCCAGATCAGTTTGCTACCAAGTGCGAGCAGTATGCCTCTGGCTAAATCGCCTATGTCGATCGGAAGCACTTCATCCTGTGTGCCGTGAGCCATAAATATGTTGTGTCCAACTACTCTGTTTTTATTTGCGTCAGGCGCTAACTGCCTTAAGGGCAAATAGGTAGAGAGTGCAATTACACCACCAATCGGCACGCTGCCATGCAAAAGAGTATGTAAAGAGAGTGCGCCACCTTGAGAAAATCCCGCCAATATAATTCTACGGGGGTCAATGTGGGAAAATTTAGCTTGGATAAGTGCTTCAACGGCAAGCATTGATGAATTTATACCAGCCTCATCTTCTTCAGCTTCTAAACTCAGTTCCAAAATATCATACCAGGCATTCATAGACATGCCTTGGTTGATGGTAACCGCTTGCACAGGAGCATTTGGGAATACAAAATGAATCGACAGATCAGCCGGTAAATTAAGCTGCTTTACTATCGGTTTGAAGTCGTAACCATCTGCACCTAAGCCATGCAACCAAATTATAGCGGCGTCGGGGTTGTCTCCATGTGTTTCTTCTACGTAATCTAAGCTTTCCATAGGTTATCCATTATAGATCACTATATTATATCTGTGCGTACATCGTTATAATTACGCGCTGATAATATATCGCTGACTTAAAATGGGTAGAGTAACTTGAATCGAATCGCTTTGGTGTTGTTTTTGCTGGTTAGCATGATGATATTCAGTGCTTGTGGTCAATACGGTCCGTTATATGCGCCCACAGAAGAAGTCACACCAGAACAAACTGAAGATCCAGAGAAGCAACAAGAAAAACAATAATCTGTTTTTTTTCACCAAGATATATCTAAGTACATAAGCTTAATAACTCAGCAGGCCCTATAGTGAATCAATTCCCTAGTTTTGAATATCGACAAGATAATTTATTTGTTGAAGAGGTTGATATTCCGCGTATGGCGTCGGAATTCGGTACGCCCCTCTATATCTATTCTAAGTCGGCGTTGATTTCTCGCTGGGTGGAATTGTGTACAGCATTTTCCTCGGTAGATTTTCTGCCCTGCTATGCAGTCAAAGCAAATTCTAATATTGCTATTTTACAAATGCTGGCTCAATGGGGCGCAGGTTTTGATATTGTCTCCGTGGGCGAACTTGAACGTGTATTAGCTGCAGGGGGTGACGCGAATAAAATCATGTTCTCAGGCGTGGCAAAGCGAGAAGATGAAATTCGCAAAGCGATTCATTGTCAGATTGGTTGCATTAATGTTGAGTCTGAATATGAATTAAAACGTATTTGTAGTATTGCGGCTGATATGAAAATGCACGCAAATGTCTCGCTTAGAATTAACCCGAATGTTAATCCAAACACACACCCTTACATATCCACTGGTTTGAAGGAGAGTAAGTTTGGGATCACCAGTGAGTTAGCACTTAAATTATACGCTTCAATTAAAGACGATCCTTGGGTAATACCAGTGGGTGTTGATTGCCATATAGGGTCGCAGATCACTGAAACTCAACCCTATGCTGATGCTGCAAAACATGTGTTTGGGTTTGTAGAAAAACTAGAGCAGCTGGGTATAACGTTGAAGCATGTCGATTTAGGTGGTGGCTTTGGTATCACTTATGATAATGAAAAGCCCCCTGAGTTTAGTCAATATGCAGAAGTGATCACGCCATTATTTGCGGATAAAGAATATCAACTGGTGTTAGAGCCGGGAAGGTCGATCGTAGCTAATGCAGGCACATTAGTGACAGCTGTTGAATATGTAAAAGATATAGAAGTAAATGAATTTGTATTAGTGGATGCGGCGATGAATGATTTGATTCGCCCTGCATTATATCAAGCCTGGCATACAGTACTGCCGGTGACACTACATTCAAAGCGAGCGCAAAAAGTTTATGACATTGTTGGTCCTGTCTGTGAAAGCGGTGATTTTTTTGCTAAACAACGTGAAATGGATGAGCTGCAAGCTGGAGAGCTGTTGGCTATCATGTCTGCAGGCGCTTACGCCATGACAATGGCCAGTAATTACAATACACGCCAACGGCCATGCGAGCTGATGGTCGATGGCGAGGATGTTCATTTGATTAGGCGTAGAGATGCGATTGATGAGCTTTGGCAGAATGAGATTCTATTGCCAGCGGATTAGTCCCATATACAAGTGACTTATACAGAGTTTATATAATGGATGATCAAGCAATTACTGAGTTGCTCGAAGAAGTTAATACTATTGCGGTTATAGGGTTGTCTCCCAAGCAGGATAGGCCTAGTCACCGAGTAGCAAAATATTTGCAAACGTTTTCTTATAAAGTGATCCCGGTACGTCCAGCTGTTGCAACTATTTTGGGGGAAGATGTTTATAAGTCACTGGAAGACATTCCAATTAAAGTCGATTTAGTTAATGTTTTTCGTGCATCCAAATTTATACCTGAGATTGTAGAGTCATGTATAAAACTAGGGATTAATAAAATTTGGCTGCAAGAAGGTATAATAAATTTAGACGCTGAAAAAGAAGCTCAACAAGCAGGGATTTCTATCGTTATGAATCGATGTATATATAAAGAAATTATACGTCTTGGGCTGGATCAATCCAGCGAGCAATAATAATGATTAAATAAACCTTCTAACTCACGGAAACACAGTGAAACTTAATTTTGTAAAAATGCATGGCCTGGGCAATGATTTTGTTTTGCTTGATGGTGTCAGTCAAAATATCAAATTAACTACAGATAATATTCGTGATATTTCACATAGGAAGTTTGGTATTGGTTGCGATCAATTGCTAATTGCACAATCACCTAGTAAGGAAGATGTTGATTTTCGTTACCGAATATTTAATAGTGACGGAAGTGAAGTCGAGCAGTGCGGAAATGGTGCGCGTTGTTTTGCTCAATTTGTAAGGCGACTTGGTCTTACAGATAAAGATATAATTAAGGTTGAAACGCTTGCAGGCATTTTTACTTTACATGTTCGCGATGACATTAATGTCACTGTAGAAATGGGTAAGCCTGAGTTTGACTCTGAAAAGATACCATTCAGTGAGCATAGTGAAGCTAATGTTCATATGTTTGAAATAGGTGGTCAACAAATAGAGTTTGCGGTGGTCTCGATGGGAAATCCGCATGCAGTTATATTCGTTGATGATGTAAGCTCCCTAGATGTAGAGCAGATAGGAAGTCAGTTGGAAATAGATGGACGATTTCCAAAGCGTACCAATGTTCAGTTTGTTCAGATTGAGGATAGACAAAATATTAAACAAAGAATTTTTGAGCGTGGGGTTGGTGAAACCATGGCAAGTGGTTCAGGAGCCTGCGCTGCTGCAGCCGTTGCGCAGCAAAAAAACAAAGTGGATGGCACAGTGCAGATTACAATGCCTGGTGGGGTGCTGGAAATTCACCGAGATAAAAATGGGTGTCTGTTAATGACGGGGCCGACTGAGTTTAGTTTTGAGGGGAGTGTTAACGTATGACAATTAAGACCGAAGTTCACGCGAGTGCTAATACCAGCACAAGACGCAGTGAAGCGGTGCCAACTGTTGATCCAGTCGCGGTTAAAGACTATTTATTGCAACATCCAGAATTTTTTAACCAGCATCCGGCTCTTTTGCGTGATCTTGATATTAAACATGAGACGGGTACGGCAGTGTCATTGGTTGAACGTCAAATTCAATTGCTACGAGATAAGAATGGAAGTTTAGAAAAGAAAATTCTTCATCTTGTGCAAATTGCTCAAGACAATGAAATTCTTGAAGAGCAGTTACATAGAATTGCACGTCGCTTAATTGAGATTGATCATAATAAGAATATCATTCCTATTATTAATGATTTGTTGAACAATGAGTTTCCTTCATTGCAAATTCGTTTAGGCTTGTACGACGTTTCATCTGAGTACACAGTGCCAGTAGAAAACAATATTACAGAGTCTGATTTGGAGTATGTGTTCTACAAGCAAATCATTGAAGAAAACTGCAGAGATTGTATTTTCTTGCGTGGAAAAGGCTTGGTCGACCTATTCGTAAAGAGAGTGGATGTTAAGTCTGGCGTCGCTATTCCACTTCGAAGTAATAAGAACTTCGGTGTATTGCTACTAGGTAGCTCAAATGAAAATCGCTTCTATGAGGGAATGGGGACACTATTTTTAGAATATCTGGCTGACCTGCTTAGCCGTAAGCTGAAAAAGTTGCTTAAACAATAACTTATTGCTATTGCGAAGATGCATAATCAGTCTTTACAAGATTATTTGGATTATCTTCGCACCATCAAGCATTACTCGAGTGCGACGCTAGAAGGGTACCAGCGGGATATTCAAGGGTTCTTCAAGTTCATGTCCGAGCAAGAAGAGCTGAGCAATATCACCCATGCCAGAATTCATGATATTCGCGCTTATATCGCCAGCTGTCACCGCAAAGGGATGGCAGAAAGTAGTATGCAGCGCTTACTTTCGTCATTACGTGGTTTTTACAAGCATCTGTTAAAAGACAATCAAATTAGTGCCAATCCTGTTTCTGACGTTCGAGCACCTAAAGGGGCTAAAAAATTACCTAAGGTATTAGACGCCGATCAAGTTGATCGCTTGCTTAGTGGGAAGAATAATACGCCACTCGCCGTGCGTGATCAGGCCATGATGGAGCTAATGTATTCATCAGGTCTGCGCTTATCAGAATTGGTTAATCTAAATCTGTTAGATATGGATCTTAAGGCTGGGCAGGTAAAAATTCTTGGTAAAGGCAATAAAACTCGATACTTACCGATAGGTCGTCAAGCAATAGAAGCTGTCAGGGCATGGTTAGATTTGCGTATAAGTTTGGCGCTTGCGGGAGAAGATGCAGTTTTTGTTAATAATCGAGGTTCACGGCTTTCCCAGCGTGCTGTACAAAAAAGGATGCGTGAACATGCCCAACGTACAGAACTAGGCGTTCATGTTCATCCGCATATGCTGCGTCACTCTTTTGCGAGTCATTTATTAGAATCCAGTGGTGATCTGCGATCGGTTCAAGAGCTGCTAGGGCATGCCAATATCAGCACTACCCAGGTCTATACCCAGCTAGATTTCCAGCATTTAGCTAAGGTTTATGATCAAGCCCATCCTCGGGCGAAAAAAACCTCCACGAAGTAAATTCCTGCCCAGTTCTCTACTTTGGTAGGTAACCCCAGCCGCACACAGTCGTGTACAATTCGCGCCTATTCAATTTAATGGTCTATTTAAATGACGACGATAGTTTCAGTAAGGCGTGATGGCCAGGTAGTACTTGGGGGTGACGGACAAGTCACACTGGGTAACACAGTGATGAAGGGAAACGCGAAAAAAGTACGCAGGTTATACAATGGTCAAGTGATCGCTGGTTTTGCCGGTGGAACCGCCGATGCGTTTACTTTATTTGAGCGCTTCGAGGGTAAGCTTGAGAAACATGGTGGCCATCTCACTCGTTCAGCCGTAGAACTTGCCAAAGATTGGCGAACAGATCGCATGCTACGACGTTTAGAAGCATTGCTTGCCGTGGCTGATGAAACTACTTCGCTAGTGATTTCTGGTAATGGTGATGTGATCGAGCCTGAAGATTCACTGATTGCTATTGGTTCTGGTGGCCCATTTGCACAGGCAGCCGCACGAGCATTACTTGATCATAGTCAGCTAACGGCGCGTGAAATCGTAGACAATGCATTAGGCATTGCTTCAAGTATATGTATCTACACCAATGACAATGTCGCTATTGAGGAACTTTAGTTTTTTAAAAGGAATTATGTATGTCTAGTATGACGCCGCGTGAAATAGTTGAAGAATTAAATCGACATATAGTTGGACAAGATGACGCCAAGCGAGCAGTGGCGATTGCCTTGCGTAATCGATGGCGCAGAATGCAGTTGCCAGAAGCATTACAAACGGAAGTGACGCCTAAAAATATCTTAATGATCGGACCAACAGGCGTGGGTAAAACAGAAATAGCTCGGCGCTTAGCAAAATTAGCCAATGCACCTTTTATAAAGATTGAGGCGACAAAATTTACAGAGGTGGGTTATGTCGGCCGTGATGTAGAATCAATTATTCGTGACTTAACCGATAGCGCAATTAATTTAACGCGTGAAGTTGAAATGAAAAAAGTAAAGTTTCGCGCAGAAGAAGCTGCGGAAGAACGCATATTAGATGTGTTTGTACCACCCCCTAAATCTGAGAGTTTTGATGGTAATGAAAAAAATAGCTCAGACTTTGCTAGTGAAACACGCCAGAAATTTAGAAAGAAATTGCGTGAAGGTGACTTGGACGATAAAGAAATTGAACTCGATATAAGAGCAAATCCTCTAGGTGTTGAAATCATGACTCCTCCAGGCATGGAAGACATGGCCAGTCAGTTACAAGGCATGTTTCAAAGCATGGGCACAGAAAAAATGAACAAGCGCAAATTGAAAGTTAAAGAAGCGTTTAAAGTATTGGTTGACGAAGAAGCACAAAAATTAATTAATGAAGATGATGTTAAAGCACGTGCGTTAAAGCAGGTTGAACAAAATGGTATTGTGTTCTTGGATGAAATAGATAAAGTTGCAAAGCGCGGCGAGTACAGCGGCACTGATGTTTCCCGGGAGGGGGTGCAGCGTGATTTGTTGCCTTTAGTTGAAGGCTCTACGGTATCCACTAAGCACGGTGTCGTGAAAACAGACCATATTCTTTTTATCGCTTCTGGTGCATTTCATCTTTCAAAACCAACTGACTTAATCCCAGAGTTACAAGGTCGTTTGCCAATCAGGGTGGAATTAAATGCGTTGAAAGTAGAAGATTTTGTTAGCATTCTCGTAGAGCCCAAAGCATCTTTAACTGAACAGTATGTTGAGCTAATGGCAACAGAGGGGGTAACGCTCGAGTTTGCTAAAGATGGAATACAAAGCATCGCACAAACCGCTTATGATGTTAATGAACGCACTGAAAATATTGGCGCACGTCGATTGCATACTATTATGGAGCGATTGTTAGAAACACTGTCATTTGAGGCGCCAGACAAAAATGGTGAGAAAATCGTCATCGATGAACAGTATGTTCACGATAATGTTTCCGAATTAAGTAAAGACGAAGATTTAAGTCGCTACATTTTATAGTGCAGTTATAGTTGATAAGCAAATAAAACAAGGCAAGGAATTAAGCATGGCTAAAGTTGTTCCGACAGAAATACAATTACATCAGAAGTCTAGGATATTGGAAGTCGCTTTTGATGATGGTTCGCGATACGAGTTCAGCTGCGAATTTCTACGTGTGTATTCTCCATCAGCAGAAGTCACTGGCCATGGGCCAGGTACTGAAGTACTTCAGTTGGGAAAGGAAGATGTCAATATTAGTGCGATAGAACCCGTTGGAAACTATGCGGTAAGACTAGTGTTTGATGATAACCACGATTCAGGTTTATATAGCTGGGAGCATCTGCATGATCTGGGTGTTAATCAGGATGCAAAGTGGCAGAACTATCTAGATCGATTAGAAGCTGCAGGGCATAAGCGAAAAACTCACTAAAGTTTATCTATGAGCGAACAAGAGAAAACCCATTTCGGTTATACCGATGTAAGTCCCACCGAGAAAACGCAACGAGTTCGAGATGTGTTTGAATCAGTTGCTGATAATTATGATGTGATGAATGATCTCATGTCTATGGGCTTACATCGTTTATGGAAAAAGTTTGCATTGCATATTGCGGCAGTCAGGCCTAAACAAAAAATACTAGATTTGGCAGGAGGAACAGGCGATCTGGCTGCAGCACTACACAAGAGTGTGGGTGAGCAGGGCCAAGTAATTCTGTGCGATATTAATGCCAGTATGCTGGGCGTTGGTCGTGATCGAATGATTGATCGCGGATTGCTGAATAACCTGAATTATGTGCAAGCCAATGCCGAGGCGCTACCATTTGTAGACAATAGTTTTGATTGCATCACCATGGCATTTGGTTTGCGAAACGTCACTTATAAAGAACGATGTCTGTCATCAGCATACTCCAAGCTTAAACCAGGGGGAAAATTTATTGTCTTGGAATTTTCTAAGCCTGCACCTTGGTTGCGTCCTATCTATGATATGTACTCATTCTCTATATTGCCAAAGTTAGGTGAATGGATTGCGAAAGATGCTGACAGTTATCGTTATCTAGCCGAATCAATACGTATGCACCCTGACCAGCCTGTGCTTAAGCAGATGTTTGCTGATGCTGGGTTTGATCGTTGTAGTTATGTGAATATGAGTGGCGGCATTGTCGCTGCGCATATCGGCTATAAGTATTAATATGAATGATATGATTGTTGCTGCTTTGAATCGCTACATTGAAGCGGATCAAGAGCGTGCGGCAGGAATGGATCAAATTAAAGGTAAGCGAATTCGTTTTTATGTGCGCGAGATCAATAAAACGTTATCACTACGAATTGAGCAGGGCTATTTACAAGAAGAGTCTAGCAATGATGTTGAAGCAGATGTAGAGATATCTATATCGCTAAAAATACTGCCAGAGTTTTTGATGGGCGCAGATCAAGATAAGCTAATTAAAAGCGGTGGTATTGAAATAAAGGGAGATGCGCACATTGCTAGCGTATTCCAGAATACGCTGCGTGAAATTGAAATTGACTGGGAAGAGTTAGTATCGAAATATACTGGCGATGCGGTTGCCTATCAAATTGGTAGAGGGGCAAAAGCGGTACACTCATTTGGACGCAGCCTGCGGGATAATATGCGTCAAGATCTGCGTGATTATTTGCAAGACAATGTGCAAGCAGCAGCGACCCAAGATGAAGTAGATGAATTCATACAGGATGTCGACAAGGTGCGGGCAAAAGCTGACCGTTTAGAAGCTCGATTAAATCGATTACAAAATCGTAATTAACCCCTATAAATTATTATGCGCTTACTTCGTCAATTCATCCGTATTATCCAAATCAACATTGTTTTGGTGCGTCATGGATTAGAAGAAGTTATTTTTGCAATTCACCTGTTCCGACCAATACGTTTCTTATTGTTAATGCTCCCTTGGCATTGGTTTAGACGAGTTGATATTTCTCATGGCGTGCGTATTAGACGGACACTGGAAGATCTAGGGCCTATTTTTATTAAATTTGGCCAGGCGCTATCAACCCGACGTGATTTACTTTCTGATGATATTGCTGATGAATTAACGAAGCTACAAGATCAAGTACCTCCTTTCCCTGGAGAGGAAGCACGTGAGATTGTTGAAAAAGCATTTGGCTGTGATGTCAGTGAGATTTTTTCTAAATTTGATGAAACTCCCTTAGCATCAGCTTCGATTGCACAGGTCCATGCTGCGACATTGCATGATGGCTCAGATGTTGTGGTGAAAGTATTGAGACCTGATGTGCGCAAATACATAAAAAGAGATTTAGAGGTCATGCATTTAATTGCAGACTTGGCGCATCGTTACTGGGTTGATGGAAGAAGACTACGTCCTCGCGAAATTGTTGATGATTACGAGCAAACTGTGATGGATGAGTTAGATCTATTACGAGAAGCGGCTAACGCAAGTCAATTGAAGCGCAATTTTGAAGATAGTTCAGACCTTTATGTACCTAAGGTCTATTGGGATCATTGTCGTGTTAATGTCATGGTAATGGAACGTATACATGGTATTGCTGTGAATGACGTTAAGACCTTGGAGATAAATAACGTCAACATGAAGAAGCTGTCTGAGCGTGGCGTAAATATTTTTTTCACTCAAGTGTTTAAACATAATTTCTTTCATGCAGACATGCATCCAGGCAATATTTTTGTTTCTTATGAGACACCCGATGACCCTAAATACCTAGGTGTTGATTTTGGTATTATGGGAACTCTATCTGTTGAAGATCAGCGTTATCTTGCAGAGAATTTGTTAGCTTTCTTTAATCAAGATTATCGTCGTGTGGCTGAATTGCATTTAGAGTCTGGATGGGTGCCTGCACATACAAGAATTGATCATTTTGAATCGGCGATAAGAACTGTCTGCGAGCCTATTTTTCAAAAACCTATTAGCGAGATTTCGTTTGGTAATTTATTGCTGCGCTTGTTTCAAACGGCACGAAGATTTCAAATGGAAGTGCAACCACAGTTGGTATTGTTACAGAAGACGTTACTTAACATAGAAGGGTTGGGACGTCAGTTAGATCCTGATCTGGATCTGTGGAAGACAGCAAAACCATTTTTAGACCGCTGGATGAGTGAGCAAGTAGGTGTACATGCCTTAGTTAAAGGTATGCGCCATCATTTGCCTAAAGTCTTAGAGCAAGCGCCAGAGCTTCCTTCTTTGATACACGGATACTTAGTGCGCGCAGAACAGGCACCTAGACAGCAAAATGAAATGCTTAAGTTAGAAGTGCAGCGACTAGAGCATAAATACAAAAAACAAAGACAAATATCTATTATAAGTGCAGTGATAGCAGTCGCTGCAGCCGCTGCTATCTCGTATTATTTTTAATAATTCAAATAACAAATAAGCTTTGTGTGCGTATACAAAAGCTTTATAACTAGTGAAAAATTATTGTGGATGTATCTCCAATACTTGATGGATTAAACCAAGAACAACGTAATGCGGTCACCGCTGCACCTGGTCCAGCATTAGTGTTAGCTGGTGCTGGTAGTGGTAAAACACGTGTGCTAGTTCATCGCATTGCTTGGTTGTGTAATGTGGAAGGAGTATCACCTTACGGTTTGTTGGCCGTGACGTTTACCAATAAAGCAGCAGCCGAAATGCGTACTCGGGTTGAAGGCCTTCTCGAAGCAAACCTGTCTGGTATGTGGGTAGGGACGTTTCATGGTATTGCACATCGTATGTTACGAGCGCATTGGCAAGAAGCTAATTTACCTCAAGCATTTCAGATTCTCGATTCAGATGATCAACATCGTTTAGTGAAGCGCCTTATGAAGGGCTTAGAGATGGACGAATCTAAATGGCCAGTTAAACAAGCACAGTGGTTTATTAATGCACGTAAAGATGAAGGGTTGCGTGCTGGCCAGATTCAAGATGGTGGTGATCTGACAACGCGTCAACTATTAAGAGTGTATATAGCCTATGAGGCTGCATGCGAGCGAGCAGGGGTTGTTGATTTTGCTGAGCTACTACTAAGGTCGCTAGAGTTGCTGAGAAACAATGAAGATATTATGACTCATTACCGCAATCGATTTCGTCATGTATTGGTTGATGAGTTTCAGGATACAAATTCAATACAGTACGATTGGCTTAAGCTGCTTGCGGGTAAAAATAATCCAGTGTTTGCCGTGGGTGATGATGATCAATCTATTTATGGTTGGCGTGGTGCGAAGATAGAAAATATCTTTTCGTTTAGTAAAGATTATGCTGATACACAAACATTCCGCCTTGAGCAAAACTATCGTTCAACCAGCACAATTCTTTCGGCAGCAAATGGATTAATTGATCATAACCAGGGGCGCTTAGGAAAAAAGCTTTGGACTGATGGCAATAAAGGTGCGCCAGTACAGTTGTATGCGGCTTACAATGAGCATGATGAAGCTCGTTTCGTAATCGAAAGAGTCAAAGAGTGGGTTAATCAACAGGGACGTAAACATAGTGAAATTGCCATCCTGTATCGTTCAAACGTACAGTCACGTGTATTTGAGGAAAACCTCATTGCGCAGCAAATTCCTTATCGTATCTATGGCGGCCTGCGTTTCTTCGAGCGTGCGGAGATTAAAGATGCATTAGCTTATCTGCGTCTAAGCTCTAGCCGAATTGCAGATCCAGCATTTGAGCGTATCGTTAATCATCCGCCACGTGGTATTGGTGATCGAACTCTTCAGGTTATTCGAGACCATGCGCGTGCTGAATCTGTGCCTTTATGGGATGCAACAAAAACTATTATTTCTCAAGGTTCTCTAGCCGCACGGGCACAGGGAGCACTGACTCAATTTGTTACATTGATAGAAAAATTATCTGATGTATTAAAAGATAAAGAGTTAGAGGAACAGGTTGAGCAGGTTATCGGACTATCAGGACTACAGGTTCATTTTGAAAAAGACCGCAGTGAGAAAGGTCAGTCCAGAGTAGAAAACTTACTCGAATTAATTGAAGCTGCGCGTGGCTTTCGTTATGAAAGTGAAGATGGCGAAGAAATATCGGAGTTAGATGCATTCTTATCTAATGCGGCGTTAGAATCGGGCGAAGGCCAAGCGTCTAAATGGGAAGACTGCGTACAGCTCATGACGTTACACACAGCTAAAGGCTTAGAGTTTCCTTTAGTGTTTTTGGTGGGAATGGAAGAAGGTTTGTTCCCGAGTAGCATGTCTATGGATGAACCGGGACGTGTCGAAGAAGAACGCCGTTTATGTTATGTCGGCATTACACGTGCAAGAGAAAATTTAATGCTGTGTTTTGCTGAGTCTCGTCGCCATTATGGAAATGAAAATTACAATCCACCATCACGTTTCATTAATGAAATTCCCGCAGAACTAATCACAGAAGTTCGACCGCGCGCACGCGTTACACAAACAGTGCATAACCCTGAGCCAATGGCTAAGGTGAAAAGAAGAATTGATGACGGCGAAGGCGGAATACGCGTCGGCCAGCGTGTGACACATAAAAAATTTGGTGAAGGTGTAGTAATGGATCAGGAAGGGAATGGCAGTAGTGCGCGTGTACAGGTTAAGTTTGAAGGTAGTGGAAGTAAATGGTTAGTGCTGGCCTATGCCAATTTAACTGTGCTCGGTTAGCAGAGCAAATAAGTAACGCAAGAGGTAATGTTAGATGAGTGATAAAAATATGCGAAGAAAATTCCTGCAATACCTTGGAGTCAGTGCAGCTAGTTGTGCCGTTGCAGCATGTAATGAACAGGAATCTAATACAACGTCATCTACTGTTTCCAATGACCAAACCTTTCATTGGAAAATGATCACTACTTGGCCTAAGAACTTTCCAGGTCTAGGCACCGGCGCAGAATTCTTAGCGCAAACCATTAATGAAATGTCTAACGGGCGGTTAAATATTAAAGTGTATGGTGCAGGTGAAATTGTGCCCGCGCTAGAAATCTTTGATGCTGTGACTGCCGGGACTGCTGAAATGGGTCATGGTTCTGCGTATTACTGGAAAGGTAAAAATCCTGCGTTACAATTTTTTTCCACAGTTCCCTTTGGTATGACCGCTAATGAAATGAATGCTTGGTTGTATCATGGTGGTGGAATGGAATTATGGCAACGTGCATACAAGCCGTTTGGTTTAGTGCCTATGGCGGCTGGTAATACTATGGTGCAAATGGGTGGCTGGTTTAATAAAGAAATTAATTCAGTGGATGATTTGCAGGGGCTTAAAATGCGTATTCCGGGATTAGGTGGCGAAGTGTTGCGTCTTGCTGGGGGAACGCCGGTGAATATTCCTGGAGGAGATTTATTTGTGTCTTTGCAAAAAGGTGTTATCGATGCGACAGAATGGGTTGGCCCTTATAACGATTTAGCCTTTGGTTTACACAAGGCTGCTAAATATTATTATTCACCAGGTTGGCATGAGCCGGGCACAACACTTGAATGCTTTATCAATGAAGAGGCTTTCAATAGCCTTCCTAGTGATTTGCAAAGTATTGTGCGCAATGCAGCAAGAGTCGCCAATCAAAATATGATGTTGGAGTATGTTGCGCGTAATAACGATGCGCTAGAAACCTTGATTAACGAGCATAGGGTTGATGTACGAGAATTTCCTGTAGATGTGATTGAGAAACTGCGTGGATTATCTGAACAAGTGGTGGCTGAAGTGGTTGGTAGCGACCCATATGCACGTGAGATTTATGACTCTTACAAGGGATTTTTAGCTAAATCTAAAGCTTGGTACAATTTGTCTGAGCGAGCTTATTTGAATATGAGATAAATGTAACTAATTGAATTGTAATGAATTATAGTGAAAATGTGCGGCCAACTTTATAACTGCTAGATAAACAAAGAATTAATTTTAAGTGGCTGATATAATGCCCAAAATTTATAATAACGATAATAGACTGCCATAACACGGGAGGAACAATGGACGATCTTTATACTAAATGGAAAGTAATGTGGGATGCGAAAGAATACGGCACCCAAGGATTCTTTTTTGTAAGTGCAATTGTTGCGCTAGTCATCATGTCGGGCCCACTGCGAGCAAATAATGATGGCACAGCAGCTAAAAAAGGGTTCACATTTGCGATTGGCCTTGCGTACTTAATATTAGTGATTGTTGGCTATTTGCAGTTAGTGCCTAAAATTTCTTCATACTAAATTAAGAATTTAGTTTCTCAGGTAACCAAGTGGCTAACTCTGGCCACTTGGCGAGACATCCAAGTACCACTAATTGAATGACAATAAACGGCAGTACGCCTTTGTAGATTTGTCGAGTGGTTATAATTTTCGACGCCACCCCTCTTAAATAAAATAATGCGAATCCAAACGGAGGCGTTAAGAATGATGTTTGTAAATTAATTGCAATCATGATTCCTAGCCATACTGGATCTACACCCATCATTAAAAGTACTGGGCCTACAATTGGCACAACGACGAATGTGATCTCTATAAAGTCTAATACAAAGCCAAGTAAGAACATCACTAGCATGACAGTGGCGACTGCACCAAATACGCCACCTGGCAACTGAGTTAAAAATGCGTGTATGGCCTCATCGCCACCGTATCCGCGAAATACCAAAGAAAATATCGAAGCACCAATAAAGATCGCAAATACCATGCAGGTGACTCGTACACTGCTGCGAATAATATGCTGAATGCAAGCAAGGTTTAACTGTCTATTAAATAACGCCAATATTAATGCGCCAACTGCACCAACAGAAGCCGCTTCCGTCGGTGTTGCCAAGCCGCCAATGATTGAGCCTAAGACAGCAACAATTAATGCGATGGGTGGAAATAATGCGCGTAAACACTGATAAAATAAATTAGTTTGATTAGTGTTAGTAGCGGCAGCTGGCATCAATAAAGGCTTGGTTAATGCAATGTAAATTAAATATAAAATATAAAAGCCAACCAACATCATTCCTGGAATGATAGCGCCAGCAAATAAATCACTCACAGTAACAGTGTCTGGTGAAAAGATTCCTTGGTCTAGTTGTGCTTGTTGATAGGCGGAAGAAATTACATCGCCTAATAAAACCAAAATGATTGATGGCGGGATGATTTGTCCAAGCGTGCCGGATGCGCAGATGATGCCGCTAGAAAGTGCTGGATCATAGTTTCGTTTTAACATGGTGGGCAGGGAGAGCAGCCCCATAGTAACTACTGTTGCACCAACAATTCCGGTGCTCGCTGCCAACAACAGGCCGACAATGACAACTGAGTAACCTAATCCGCCACGTATAGAGCCAAATAACTGAGACATTGTATCGAGCAGATTCTCAGCAATTTTTGAACGTTCTAAAGTGACACCCATAAAAACAAATAACGGCACGGCTATGAGCGTTTCGTTATTCATAATACCAAAGATCCGGCTAGGCAGCGCATGCATTAATGATGAATCAAATCCGCCGGTGAAATTACCAAGAAATGCGAATGCAAGCGATACTCCTGCAAGGGTGAATGCCACAGGATAGCCTGTCATTAATACTGCGATGACAACTAAAAACATAATAAAAGCGATAATTTCTATGGCTGTGTTCCTTTAGAAGATATAGTCATTATGCTGTTACATGCTGTCGATATACCCTGTAATAGCAGTAATATAGGCATTAATGGCACTAGTGTTTTTAGGATAAAAACTAGTGGTAATCCGCCTGCTTCTCTCGAACCTTCGAGTAATTTCCATGCGTTGCTTGCATATTCCCAGCTAGAAAATATTAAGTAGATGCAGAAAGGAGATAATAAAAACACAGTGCCAAGAAGATCGGTCCATGCTTTTTGCGAATCGGAATATTTAGAATAGAAAATATCTACTCTGACATGTTCGTTATGCTTATAGGTGTACGCGATCGCAAGCATGAATACGAAGCTGTGAAGATAGATAACACTTTCCTGGATGGCGATCAGTCCAAAGTTGAAACCATAACGCATAACTACATTGAAAAATGTAATGATCACCATAGCCAGCACAAACCATGCAACACTGCGCCCAATCCATTCGTTAAAGCTATTAATGAGTGATTGAATTTTTTCTAGCATCACAATTTTGTATAAGTGTTTGCTGGATACATTAAAATTGTAATGACTACAGCTCTAGAAGTTTTTCTTGTTCTTCAGTAGAGGGTTCAAACGTTCTACCTTCGTAGTAATTAAAAATAGCTGTCACTACTTCCGAAGGATCATCGATGACTTGCATTAGGTCTAGATCGGATGCTGAGATGGTTCCGTTCTTAAGTAGAGACTCTTTGAACCAGTCTAATAAGCCTTCCCAGAAATCAGACTGAACCAGGATGATAGGAATTTTCCGAGATTTGCCTGTTTGTACTAAGGTGAGTATTTCAGCAAGTTCATCGAGTGTGCCAAAGCCGCCAGGCATGACAACGTAGGCAGATGCGTATTTTACAAACATGACTTTTCGTGAAAAGAAATGTCTGAAATTCAATGAAATGTCTTGGAAGGTATTTCCCGACTGCTCATTAGGGAGCATGATATTTAAGCCAACGCTGGGAGACTTGCCAGCAAATGCACCTTTGTTGGCTGCTTCCATAATACCTGGGCCACCACCACTGACTACTGTGAAGCCAGCATCGGATAATTCGCGAGCAATGGTTTCAGTGAGTTTATAAAAATCGTGATCGGTAGCTGTGCGCGCAGAGCCAAAAATACTGACCGAAGGTGCGATTTTAGACAAGCGTTCAAAGCCTTCAACAAACTCAGCAATAATTTGGAAAATCTTCCAACTTTCACGTGATAGTAAGCTTGAGCTGCCAGGGCCAGTGAGTGCTTGTTTTTGTGTTTTATTATCCATGTTCAATTTTTCCCTTGCGCGAGTGTACATGATAACGTTGCTATACGCTTATCTACAATAATCAAATATTACTTCTGCACATGACTAAAACTCCTTTATTACTACTAGTTGATGGTTCCTCTTATTTGTATCGAGCATTTCATGGGTTGCCTCCTTTGACTAATCATGAAGGTACACCAACAGGTGCGGTGTATGGCGTAGCACGTATGGTGCGCAAGTTAATTGAAGAAGAACAGCCGCAAAATGTGGCAGTTATTTTTGATGCAAAAGGGAAAACATTTCGCCATGAAATGTATAAGGAGTACAAAGCAAATCGCCCGCCGATGCCTGATGATTTGCAAGTGCAAATTGCTCCATTGCACCAATTGATTGAAGCCTTAGGTATCCCACTTTTATCTGTGCCTGATGTAGAAGCTGATGACGTGATTGGCACTTTAGCTAAAGCTGCCGCAGCTGAAAATTATCGTGTGTTGATTTCTACTGGTGATAAAGATATGGCGCAGTTGGTTGATGAGCGCATTAGCTTAATTAACACTATGAATGATGTGCGTATGGATGAAGCCGGTGTAGAAGAAAAATTTGGTGTTACACCTGGGCAAATTATTGATTACTTAGCACTGATGGGAGACAAGGTGGATAACATCCCTGGTGTGCCTGGTGTTGGACCTAAAACAGCGGTCAAGTGGTTGCAACAATTTGAAACAATGCAAGGTGTAATTGATCATGCCGATGAGGTGAAAGGTAAAATCGGTGAGAAGCTGCGTGCTGCTGTTGATCAATTACCACTGTCGTATGAATTGGCCACTATTAAAAATGATGTGGTATTGGACGTTGTTGTGAATGAGTTGAAAATTTTGGAAAAAGATAGCGCAACACTAAAAAAAATATACACAGAGTTGAATTTTAAAACCTGGTTGAATGAAGTTAACGAAGTTACTAGTAATCAACCTGATGATGAAACTCCCCGTCAGCCAGCCGTACCAGACAAGACTGAATATGAACTCATTCTTACCTATCAGCAGTTGACTGCATGGATAAAAAAATTAAAAGCTGCTGAGTTGTTTGCGTTTGATACAGAAACAGACAATCTGGATTATATGGAGGCAAATTTAGTTGGGATGTCTTTTTCGGTGAAAGCTGGAGAAGCAGCTTATTTGCCGATAGCACATGATTATGATGATGCACCTAGGCAGTTATCGTTAGCATTTATATTGAACCAGCTTACTGACATTTTGCAGAGTCCTGATATTGCAAAGGTGGGGCATAATCTGAAATACGATCAATCGGTGTTAGCTCGATACAAAGTTCAACTTGCGGGAATTAAGCATGACACAATGCTTGAATCTTATATGGTTAACTCTACTGCGAGCCGTCATGATTTAGATACATTATGCAACCTGTATCTGGGTCATCAAAATATAAAGTTTGAACAGGTGGCAGGAAAGGGAGCAAAACAAATAACCTTTAATAAGGTCTCGCTTGATGTTGCCCTGGACTATGCTGCAGAAGATGCAGATATGTCGTTAAGGTTGCATCACTTTTTCTGGCCGCAATTATCTGGCTTAGAGAAACAAGCCGCATTATATCGTGATACTGAAATACCCATGGTATCTGTGTTATCAAGACTTGAACGCAATGGTGTATTGATTGATGCTGATTTATTGAGCGTACAGAGCAAAGAGTTGTCGATCAAATTAGATGATCTTGAAAAACAAGCTTATGAAATGGTAGGCGAAGAGTTTAACTTGGACTCGCCAAAACAATTACAAAAAATATTATTTGAGCAGTTAGAGCTTCCTATTATTCGTAAGACACCAAAAGGGCAGCCATCAACTGCTGAGGATGTTTTGCAAGAGTTAGCGCATGATTATGAATTGCCTAAGCTTGTGCTTAGTTATCGTTCATTAAAGAAGTTGCAAACAACCTATGTCGAAAAATTGCCCCAGCAAATCTGTCAGTCAACAGGTCGTGTGCATACGTCTTATCATCAAGCGGTGGCATCAACTGGACGTTTGTCTTCAACAGATCCTAATTTACAAAATATTCCTATCCGTACTGAAGAAGGGCGACGTGTTCGTCAGGCATTTGTTCCAGCCAAAAACAAAGTGCTATTGGCGGCTGACTATTCTCAAATTGAATTACGCATTATGGCCCATCTTTCGCAAGACGAAAGACTGGTCGCTGCCTTTGCCGAAGAAAAAGATGTACATAGTGCTACTGCTGCAGAAGTGTTCTCTGTAGAACTAGATAAAGTTTCTAAAGAACAACGCCGTGCGGCTAAAGCAGTTAACTTCGGATTAATTTACGGGATGTCTGCTTTCGGCCTGGGTAAACAGTTAGGAGTGCATCGAGGTGAGGCGCAACAATATATAGATTTATATTTTGAACGTTATCCTGGTGTGAAAAATTATATGGATGAAACGCGTGAGCTTGCTCGTGAGCAGGGATTTGTCGAAACAATATTTGGGCGTCGGTTGTATTTGCCTGAAATTAATTCGCGCAATGCTCAGCGTCGCCAGTATGCTGAACGCACCGCGATTAATGCACCCATGCAAGGTAGTGCAGCTGACATTATTAAGCGCGCCATGATTAGTATTGATGAATGGATAAATAAACCAAAAGTTTCTGCCTCTATGCTTATGCAAGTACATGATGAGTTGGTTTTTGAGATAGACGTCACATTTTTAGATAAGGCTAAGCAAAACATCGTTTCACGCATGGTATCGGCCGCTGATCTAACTGTGCCCTTAGTAGTGGATGCCAATAGCGGATTGAATTGGGATGAGGCCCACTGATCGTGTGCCTAGAACCATTAATCCTGTCTAGCTACTTGAGGTAAAGCGGGTTCTTATAATCCTCTGCATGACAACGCTTGCCTACTCAACAGAAGATTGAGATGCGAGTGGTTAAAGACTCAAACAGGACGAGGATAAGAATATGATTCGCAATATTATAGTGGGGACATCGCTGTTATTTAGCACTTCAGCATTTGCATTAGATCTGCAACGTGAAGAGCTATTAAATTTATATCATGGCATCGAAACAAACCAGGTGAATTCATCGCAACAATGGGTGAACTTATCTTCAGGCATTGCAGCCGACTATCAAGGTAATGAGCAAGAAGAGATTAAATTTGCCCCATTGCCTGAAGCACAAACTAAAATTGGTGTATTCACCAATGATTCATTACATAAAGCACTATCCGAAAACAGTGACTATGAAAATCGTCCAAGAAAACTTGGGCAGGTAGAAGATGAGAGTTACGGTGTGTATATAAAGAAAAGTTTTTAATATTATTTTCAGGAACTAATCCTAAAAAGCTAAGTCCTAATTACCATGTGCAGTTAATGCACAACCGCTTCCCTCCCTGAGCGGAAGGCTCGGTCTCCCCAATTCCGAGCCTAATTTATTTCCCTGAAGCAATTTAACTTGCTTCAGGGCTATTTTATTTAGTCTCCAAACCAGCTGTATATCTTGCTCATTGCCTCTTCCACGCCATCACCCGTCATTGCAGAAAATAACTGAATGCTCATTGATCCCGCAGGATAATTTGCTAATATATTATTCGCTGCCTGCAGCTGATTGTGTGCTTTGTTGCGGGTCAGTTTGTCTGATTTATTCAATAATATATGCACATCACATTGGTGATGCATGCACCAATCGATCATTTTCTGGTCAGCATCCTGGAACGGATGACGAATATCCATCACAATGATCGTACCTTTTAGTGCTTGTCGGTGAGTAAAGTAATATTCAAGTAATTCAAGCCATTGCCGCTGTTTACTATGACTGGCTTTGGCATAGCCATACCCAGGTAAATCAGTGAGCTTATTTGCCGGAGAAACACTAAAAAAATTGATCAACTGAGTGCGCCCTGGTGTTTTAGACGTGCGAGCCAGACTTTTTTGATTACATAGACGATTAATTGCACTAGATTTACCCGCATTTGAACGTCCGGCAAAGGCTACTTCGTAACCTTCGTCAGCAGGTAATGAGTCTGAAGATGAAGCACTGGTGTAGAATGCGGTATTAGCTAATTGATTTTTAAAATCCATAATTTTGGGGTTAGTTTTGCGAGGCTTCATAGTTTTATGGTATACAAAGCGCCCGCACTAAATGGTGCGTGGGTTGTTTAACTTAGATTATGCACTTTTGGGAAGGTCACATGAAAATTTCTATCCAGTTATTAATTCTACTATTTGTATTTGGTAGCCATTCATCATTCGCAGCAGGGGACGCTGAAGCAGGGAAAGCTAAGTCGGCTCCATGTGCTGCGTGTCATGGTGCTGATGGCAATAGCGTTAATCCTGCCTGGCCTAAATTAGCCGAACAAGGTGCACCTTATATAGCCGAGCAATTACAGAAGTTTAAAGATGGAACACGTGCTAATGCTCTCATGGCGCCTCAAGCTGCAGCTTTGAGTGAACAAGACATGCTTGATCTAGCAGCATATTACTCAGCACAAACAAGTACACCAGGTGCGGCTGATCCTGAGTTAGTAGAAATGGGTGAAGCTATTTATCGCGGCGGGATCATTGATAAGGACGTGACTGCATGTACCGCTTGCCATCTTCCAAATGGTGCCGGCAATCTACCAGCTAAATTCCCTAGATTGAGCAGCCAACACGCTGCTTATACAGAAAGCAGATTAGTCACCTACCGTGCAATTGACCCAACATTAGAGAAGAATATTGATCCTGCTGTATCAATTATGGTCAGCGTCACTGAGCGTCTTACTGATACCGAAATCAAAGCTCTTGCTCAGTACATCCAAGGGTTGCACTAAATAGTACAGAGTGTGGAACTATCAGTTTTTAACGTGTTCTAAATGTCAGTGTTATCAAGCATATAGATATTTTTGTGCGAAAAGCAACCAACTTGGATAGTTTAACTGGATAGATAAAAATGGATAAATTTTTTAAGATCACAGGTCTGTTAGCGTTACTAATTGTTAACCCAATAGCCATTGCTGAGGATAGCCACAATCATCCTCAAGGTGGACAGGGTTATGCGAGTATCGACCCTACGGTACCAAGATTGGTCGAAAATGATGCTCGTCACGAAGTTGTCGAGCTATTCTGGTATGGGTGTTCACACTGCTTTGATTTTGAGCCGCATATTAAGAAGTGGAAGCAGACTAAAGCAGAAGATATCAATTTCGTACGCGTGCCTGCCATATTCAATGCCCGTTGGGAGCAACATGCACGTGCTTATTATGCGTTACAGCTGATGGATAAGTTAGAACAAGGGCACGAATTACTATTCAGTGGGATACATGAGCAGGGACGTGGGTTACATGACTTAGACTCTATGGCGAGATTCCTTGCTGCAAATGGTATTGATGAAGCAAAATTTAGAGAGAGTTTTGCCTCATTTGCAGTAGAAACTAAGATCAACCGCGCAAAGCAACTCATTCGCCAGTATCAAATTACTGGTGTGCCAGCAGTGATTGTTGACGGAAAATATAAGACCTCAGCTTCTGAAGCAGGTGGCTATGAGCAATTAGTTGGTGTGATTAATGAATTAACTGCTAAAAGTGGAGAATAACTGACCCTAAGGGTTGTCAGGTGCTAACGGTATCTTCTTAAGCTGCTCGGCGATAATAAAAGCGTAGCTGATTTTTTTCGCTCAATGACGTACTCATCATTGTTGTCATAAGGCTCATTGCCAGAGGCTTTAGCTGTCGCATTGACTATTCTGAAATAGATACATTTTGTTTTTCTACGTAAATCTGTTCGCATAGCTAAATCTTGTCTTGAGCCCACATCCTGGTGAATAGGTTAAGCATAGCCCTAACTATGCAAGGTGATATTTGTCGCTGGATGAGGGAGGTAGGCGGTTTGATAAACGGCGTTAAATTGACGGAATATGAGTTTGGCGGCCATATAACTGCCTCAATGCATCATTTGGTAACTAAGTCATTACAGATTTCTGTTATTGCTCGATAACTAATTGGTATCGAAAGATAAAAACGAATCAAATTCAGTCGCGCTTATCACGTGGTGGTGACGACGTATATGATTTATAATCGCGACCTAAATTTTTAGGCAAGTATATTGATCAGGAGTTAACTTGGAAGATAGACAGTTTACAACGATGTTTATGGCCGTATTAGTCGGCTTAGTGGGCCTTACGATTACAATTCTTGTGATTGCTAATATTTTGTACAAAGATGACGCAATGGCGTCAGATTCGCGCGTACAAAAAGCTGTCGCAGAAAGAGTTAAGCCTGTAGGCGAAGTCTACATTGGCAGTGTTCCTGAAGGAGCAGGTGCGTCAGCAGTCGCTGCGGTGCCAACACAGGTAGCCGCTGCAGATTTAAGTGGAGATCAGGTGTACCAGCAGGTGTGTGCTTCATGTCACACTTCAGGTGTGTTAAATGCGCCTAAGCCAGGTGATGCTGCCGCATGGGCACCACGTCTAGCTAAAGGTAATGATGTTCTGTATGCAAATGCTATCAATGGTATTGGTGCAATGCCTGCAAAGGGTGGGCGAGCAGATATGTCGGATGACGCAATCAAAGCGGCCGTCGACCACATGCTTAAATAGTCAGACTAAAAAAATCTTACGCTTTCAATAAGCGGTCAAATTGGCGATAAGACATTGCTTCGGATATATGTGTCTGGGTGATGTCTTGCGCTTGTTCTAAGTCAGCGATGGTTCGTGCTGTTTTTAAAATTCGATGAAAAGCACGCGCACTAATATTTAAACGCTCAAACATCACTAATATTTTTTGTTTCTCTTCCTGTGGTAACTGACACACTTGTTGCATTTGTTTGCCTTCCAAAAGTGCATTGAGCTTTCCTTGTCTTTCGATTTGAATTGCGCGTGCATTAGTTATATTCATTTGAATGCGTTGCCAGTCTTCCTGAGGCGTCATAGTAGTATCAAATAATGTATGAGTTGGTAATTTAGGAACGCTAACTTGTATATCAATCCTGTCGAGTAAAGGTGCTGATATTTTATTGCGATATCTTTTTAATTGCTGGCTAGAGCATTCACACTGGCCATAATTATTAATATCGCAGCCATTTGGGCAGGGACGCGTTGCTAAGTTGCCATGGTTGACCTTAACCGCAAAGAATAGGACTAAAAATTATCCTAAGTCGTTGAATCATATAGGCGATCACCTCAGAACGAAGCGCATGGATGAAAAGCTTCAGGTGAAGCAACTTGCCCAAATATTAGAGACATCTGAGGAAAATGTCATTCATTGGGAATATGGCAAGCACCCTCCAACCATTCAATTTCTACCCAAAATCATCCAATATTTGGGTTATTGCCCAATCATGACGCACCCTAAAAGCTTGGGTCAGAAGGTGAGGTTTAAACGGATGTATGAAGGGTTGTCTGCCAAAGCACTCGGCCATAAACTGGATATTGATGAGTGCACATTGCTGAGTTGGGAACGCCAAGTCCGGTTTACTCGGAAAACAAAGATTCGGCTGAAACTTGAAGCCTACTTAAAGGATTAAATTTGATAGCAATTATTGGTCGTACATTAGCGACCGCTTTCGGCTCAAAAGCGGTCATAGTAAGTTTAGACATTTAGCAAATCTTCAATAAACTTTGCGGCTAATTCATGCCGATTAGGACACTTAGATTTAGAATAGATACTGGTCGCTTGTTGGCGTACAGTCTTCTCCTTTACGCTTCTAAGTTCACCAATTTCATTCATCGATAGTCCTTTAATTAACAAGATTGCTACTTCTTTTTCACTTTCGCTGAGTTTCCACTTCTCAAAGTCTTTTTGGATTACCTCGCTTAGTTCACCAGAAAGTCTTAAGACCTTATCTTGCTCTTTTGTTAAATCTTTTCTCAGCTGTATTACTCGTAACACTTCATAAGCAAGTATTACTGTGGTGGCGAAAAATATAAAACCTTCAATGATTAAATGTAGTGTCCCCTCATCCCCTTTAATCACATCAGAAATAATGTCATATAAGAAAAATGCAGTTGCAGAGCCCAGTACTATAACTGGAAGATAGTTTTTACATATATGTCGAATATTCAAGTCGTACTTTCTTTCTTTTTATTTCTCATGGGAAATATTTTTGATAAAAGATTGTGGCCAGAAATCATATGCAAAGCAACCGCACCCAAATGAAGTCCTAAAAACAGAGGGATAAGTCCTTCTCCCACTTCGTGTAATTCGGATATGATGGAGTGGTCACTAACATCCATTACAAACATAATTGTTCCTGTAATAGCCATCCAACTAAATATCGCCAAACCATATGCTTGGACTAAACCAGCTAATCCTCGATGGTCTTCTCGTTTAGGTAACTTGAATTTTGCGAGGGTTATCAAGTCCTCTTTAATAGTGACTAAGTATGAGGGCTTATAAGGGAACCAATTTGAAAACCGGTATACATTTCGACCCAAGAGACCATAAAAGAATCTATTTATTAGAAACACCAAAAGAGTCAATCCTAAATAAGCATGTAACAAATAACCATAGCTATTTGAGTCTTCTGCTAGTTCACCAGTTAAATACGCAGTGATACCAAAGAATGCTAAACCAAGGTGAGTCCACTTAATCCAACTTGGGAAATTTGAGCTGTTTTCATTCATCTGCCTTCTCCTATCTTTTAAACTTTCTTGAGACAGAAATTAGGCCAAATGCTCAATATTTAAAGCCTACATATGGTCAATTTTATTGATTTTGGACATATGTCTAATACCGAGTGAAATGTCAGCTTTGGGTTGCGACCTCAACCAATGTGTTGCATCGATCAGTTGAAATCGCAACCCATAGCAGACATTCAGTATTTTGTGTTTTTGCAATGACAAATCTTCTACGCTGTAAATAGATGAATTCATAACTGACTTCGGTGCGGTGCTCAGCAAAAAAATCTTCAAAACTCTTATAGCTTACTATTGCACCGATGGTGCTCGTATAAACTGGTTAATTTATCAGCGCAAAAATTTTAATATTTGCAAAAAAACTATTACTTATTCGACCAGGTGTAGTTAATCATAGATAAATAAATAGAAATAGCAACTACCACATTAATCACAAGTTATTGATATATATAGCTATTATAATCCGTCCCTCATTAGACACTTTCCCTTGATATTTATATAACTATATATTCTGCCGTTATACCAAGGCAGAAACTAACTATTAAGAATTGCGATGAGTCAACAAACCCAAGCAGTGGTAGAACACACACCAATGAATCACCTTCATCAGAAGAGCATTCTACCTTCACTGATACAGAACAATACCTAACCTTTCACCTGGCGGGTGAAGGATATGGCATTGAAATTATGCGTGTCCAAGGGATTCAAGGTTGGACCAGTGTGACGAATATTCCCAATACTCCAACACATATCTTAGGAGTCATTAACTTGCGAGGGTAAATCGTCCCCATCATAGATTTACGACTGCGTTTTTCATTAGAGAAAATTGAATTTGATGCATCAACTGTCGTCATTATCGTGAAGTTAATCAATGATGGTGAAGAAAAGTTGATAGGAATAGTTGTTGATGGCGTCTCTGAAACCTATCAATTCGCTGAAGATGCCATTCACCCCTCTCTTGAATTGAGTCACACCTACAATACGGAATTTTTAAAAGGATTCGCGTCAGTCGAGGAAAAACTAGTGATCCTGTTAGATATTGATCACTTAGTAAATCTTGATGAGATAAACGAAATGGCAAAACACATTGATGAATTTTAAATTCCAAAATCTATAAGAAATTAATTTTAATTAAAATTTAAGGATAAGAGCTTATGAGTAAATTAAACCAGTTAGGCATTAAAACACGTTTTCTGTGCATAGTTGCAGCCCCTGTAATAGCGCTAATGTACTTTGCTGTTGAAAGCCAGCCAATTATTGCAGGAGTTAGCATCTTGTTCGCTATTGTCATGGCATCAATACTTTTAAGATCTACCCCCAAAGAATCATCTGAACATTCACGTTTAGAAAGTGCTGTTGATACTTTAAAAACACATGTAATGGTTGCTGATGCAGATCTTAATATCTTGTACATGAACAGCTCATTAAAAGAGATGTTTGAAAATGCTGAAGCAGACATTAAAAAAGATTTGCCACATTTCAATTCAGAAACATTAGTTGGAACGAATATTGATGTATTCCATAAAAACCCTGCTCATCAACGCGGACTTCTTGCAAAGCTTACTTCAACGTTTGAGTCACAGTTAGAAATTGGCGGCCGCAGTTTTCGCATCATAGCAAATCCAATACTTGATACGGATAACACACTCACTGGGATTGCTGTCGAATGGGCTGATCGCACCGCGGAACTTGTGGCAGAAAGAGAAATAAACACACTCACTGGACAGGTCGATGCACTCGCCCGGTCACAAGCAGTTATTCGATTTAATATGGATGGCACCATCATCACGGCAAATGATAATTTTCTCAGCACCGTTGGGTATTCGCTAAATGAGATAGAAGGCAAGCATCACAGTATTTTTACAACTTCTGAATATAAAGCAAGTAAAGAATATCAGGAGTTTTGGGCAGCGCTGAATCGAGGAGAAGATCACGCAGGTGAATTTGAACGTGTCGGGAAAAATGGTAATAAAATATGGCTACAAGCCTCATACAATCCTATTTTAGATTTAGACGGAAAGCCGTTTATGGTGGTGAAATATGCCATTGACACGACCAAACAAAAAGAACTTCAAACGTCTGTTGAGAACATCCTGCAGGAAGTAAGTGATGTCATGTTGTCTCTTGCAGATGGGGAGACAGATAAGCGAGTAAACGGAGAATACCAAGGTCAATTTGCACAACTTAAGAAAACCACCAATGATTATTGTAAAAAACTAATTGAGATGGTTGAAGATATTCGACAAGTTAGTGATCTAGTGAAAACAGGTGCGGGAGAGATATCAAATGGCAATATGGATTTAAGCCGACGCACTGAAACACAAGCTGCCGCTCTGGAAGAAACGTCCGCCAGCATGGAGGAAATCACCAGTACCGTTAAACAAAATGCTGATAATGCAAATGAGGCCAATCAGCTTGCTAAAGAAGCAAGTAACCAAGCCCAAGTGGGTGGTGAAGTCGTTGACAAAGCCGTCAATGCAATGAATGAAATTAATGAAGCCAGCAATAAAATCTCTAATATTATTAGCGTAATTGATGAAATTGCATTTCAAACCAACTTGTTAGCGTTAAATGCTGCGGTTGAAGCTGCACGCGCGGGTGAACAAGGACGCGGTTTTGCTGTTGTTGCAACTGAAGTGCGTAATCTCGCTGGGCGCAGCGCATCAGCTGCAAAAGAAATTAAAGAATTAATCGAAGACAGTGTTAGCAAAGTCGAAGAAGGCAGTCGTCTGGTAAATCAATCGGGCGAAACACTCGAAGAAATTATGGGAAGCATTAAAAAGGTAGCGGAAATTGTTGGAGATATTACTTCTGCTTCACAAGAACAGGCACAGGGCATAGAGCAGGTAAATACAGCAATAGTAGAACTAGACACAACCACTCAGCAAAACACGGCGTTGGTTGAAGAAAGTGCTGCGGCAGCAGAATCGATGTCAGAACAAAGCAACGAGTTAGGCGAATTGATAAGCTTCTTTAAAGTCGACGATTCTGAGGACAGCCCCTTAGCACAACGTTCGACAGAAGAGCGTCGAAGTGCTGGTCGACCTTGGTCAAATGATAGACCTGCAAGAGCTGATGCAAAAAAGGAATCATCTGGTAACTCGTCTCAAAAAGTGTCGGGTAGTGATATTGATAGTGATGATTGGGAAGAGTTCTAGATTTGTATAGATACATTTGTTTCTGTTTTGTGCAAAATTACATATATCACCAACATATTTAGGCAAATCATGAAAGGCGTGGTGTTTACAAAATTTTTTGATATGGTCGAAGATCGTTTTGGCTATCAAGTGGTCGACAATATAATCAACAACTCAAATGTAAAATCAGGTGGTGCTTATACTAGCGTAGGTACATACGACCATCTTGAGCTACTTAGTTTAGTCGGCAGTTTACATAAAGAAATATGTGACCTTTTGTGAGTGTGGGGGAGTGATGCGTGTTCCATCTAATAACCCTAAGTATGTATGCCGGAAGTGCAAAGCCAAAATACATACTGAAGATCTTGAGGCTATATATCGTAGCCAGCTAGAAAACTTCCTTCTTTCTGAAGAACATATTGCCGAATATATGCATACGGCAACTGATTCTGTACGAGATAAAATGGAACAGTTAGAAGTCCTGCAAAAAGAGCAAAAGTCTCCCCAGCTACAAATCGACAAAACCTACGATTTGTATATGAAAGATAAAATCTCAGCGGATGGCTTTGGTGTGAAATGCAAACCATTAGAAGAACGCCTTGCTCAACTCAAAGATGAAGTTCCTAAACGGCAAAGTGAGCTTGATCTCCTAAAGATTGATAACCTCGCTACTCATTCTGTCCTCGATCAAACCACAGATTTGGCTCAGCGCTGGGATCAGATGAGTAACGAAGAACAGTTTGCGATAGTAGAGTCTATTACCGAAAGCATTGTTGTAAAAGAAGGGGAGATAGACATTAACTTCCACACGTCCTTACTATATGTATTTAAGGTGGAGTTATATCTCTCGAGAATTTTTTATGGCTTTAGTTATATATTCAATTTTTTATTTGATGTTTTTTTAATGAGTAGTTTGGCATTATTATTGACTATTCAACTTGTCATGTTTAACCATAGATAAGGCTATAGGCTAATCTATTCCCTCTAGAGCAAATGGATTGAGAAATTGTCGCTGCCAAAAATAAGCGCGATCTATTTCACTCAGTGCTGCCTGGTCACACACCGTATCCCAATTTTCTTCGATCACTTGTCTTTGATGCTCGAAAATTTCTATTGCTTCATATTCAGATAACAAGAAATGGTTGGCGGCATTGATGCAGTAATTAATTTGGCTGAGGTTATTACTGCCTACAATTAGCATGGCTTGCGTTGCTTCTCCACCTGTTCGCCCTTGCGGACAAATGTCATAAGCGGGTGTTAAGGTGAGTTGCTTGCCATCCCAGAAGGCAGCGTGATTGCGTGCGTGATCATCTGTATTTCCACATAAGATGTTGAATACCATGCGTGCATAAAGTTCTTTGAGTGTTTGCTTGGGTGCTGTAAATCGATGCCGAATGATTTCCGCAAATTTTTCATAACTGGCATAACGCGCCATTATGTCATCTAAGCCAAATAATGTGAGCGCAGATACCATTGCGTTGCGTTGCCATCCTGTTGATACCTTGTCTCTGTCAAAGCGCTCTATCAATAACACGTCTTTGTTAGCAGCCTTAACTAGGTTAACAGGGGCGGTATTTAATCCCGCTAGTTTTGCCATACGCATGGCTATGTACTCTGCTTTAACAACACTATAAAGATCAGTTGTCGAAGAAAATTTAGCAACGTATTTTTTGTTGTTGTCTTCGATCAGTGCTTTTGGGCGTGCGCCACCCACTGAGCTACCATGGTATAACGCTTGATCTAATGCTGGATTAAGAGGAACGCCTTGTTCTACTCTTTCGGCGGACTCTAATAAATCTGATAGAGCGACATTGTTTGCTAAGCGAGGTACATATTCTGTTGGTGATGCCTGAAAGTCGAGTGCGCCAATTCGATCTGAACCTGATTCTAGTAAGTAACAAAGTTCATCTAATTGCGCTGTATCACTTTGAGTGCCCACATTGCCTAGCTTCTTGTTCATAATGACGCGCCGACCCCAGGCATCAGGTGCTGCGTCTCGAATACATCCGTGCATGTTTAAACCCGTAGGTAACGGGAGTATGCCTGCTCGTAATGGTAGCTCGCCATCAAATATAGCGATAGCAGGATGTGTATCTTGCGTGCGTGCCAAATAACTTCGTCCATAGTTAAATTGTAACTTGTCGCCTTCCGTTTCTAGCTTGCCAGCTACTATTGGTTCTGTTTTCTCTGGTAGCCATATCCAAACATAGGCCTCAGTGTTAGAAGTCATCGTCTACTGCCTTAGTTCGTTTACTCATGTGCTTGGGAAGTAACGCTAACTTTTCTTCAGCTTGGTGTAATTGGTAACTGATGCTTTGTTCGTCTTCATTAAATAATTTAACGCCGACTAAAGTCGCTAATTCAAATACAACACCAATAGAGCAAGCGGGATCACCTTTTTCAATTCGCTGTAGCAGCCCTCTAGAAATGCCTGCACGTTCAGCTAATTCTTGTGTAGTTAGCTTGTGTTCTATGCGAGCCACACGGATCATAGATGCGAATAGCGCCAAAGCGTTACGAGTATAAGCGGAATATGCTCGTTGTGAATTTTTAGCCATTGCTAATAATGATCTATATATAGATCATATAACCTTTATTTGATTTATATATGAATCAAAATAGCATTTAACATAGAGAAACACAAGACAATGTTTGTTTAAGTTGAATGGTATTACCATCGTTCATGTAATGCATTTTACCGCTGGATTCCCGCCTTCATTAGAAATTGCTCCTGCATTTCTAATACTTCTGCCATCCATGGCGGTCGCGTGGGAATGACGACTGTGCTGAACGACTAACTTTTTAACAAACGATCAAGCTGTCGATAAGAAATAGCTTCAGTTAGATGTTGTTTTTCTACGGCAGCTGATTGTTCTAAATCAGCAATGGTACGTGCGACCTTAAGTATGCGATGAAAAGCACGGGCACTGATGTTTATTTTTTCTAGCATGTTAATAAATTCAGTTTGAGTCTGTTCTGTTAAGCAGCATAGTTCTTGTATTTCATTACCCGTTAAAAAACTATTTAGTTTTCCTTGGCGTTGTAGTTGACTATTGCGTGCATTGTTAATACGGTTTTTTATTTCATCCCAGTTTTCGTTTTTGTTATTAGTACTGCTAAGCAGTAACTGAGTAGGTAGTTTAGGCACGCTGATTTGTATATCAATTCGATCAAGTAATGGTGCAGATATTTTATTGCGATATCTTTTTAATTGTTCGGCTGAACATTCACACTGGCCATACTCATCTATATCACAGCCTGCGGAACAGGGGTTCATTGCTGCGATTAATTGAAAGCGTGCTGGAAACTCAACCTGAGCAGCTGCGCGAGAGATAGTGATCATTCCTGTTTCCAGCGGTTCGCGTAAAATCTCTAATGCATGTCGATCAAATTCAGTAAATTCATCTAAAAATAAAACACCGTTATGAGCTAAAGAAATTTCCCCGGGTTGAGGGTTTGAGCCGCCACCTGCTAAACCAACAGAGGATACGGTATGGTGCGGTGAACGAAATGGACGCGATTGTGGGTGACGTTGTTGACCGCTAACGTTAGCAATTGAATATACACTGCATGTTTCTAGCATTTCAGTTTCATTTAATGGTGATAGTAGTGATGAGAAACGACTTGCAAGCATCGATTTTCCAGAACCTGGAGAACCAATCATGAGTACATGGTGTTGGCCAGCGGCAGCTATGCATAAAGCTCTTTTTGCACGTTTTTGACCATATACGTCACACATTGGTGATTGAGCTAGATCTTGTTGGTTGAATTTTTCATCAGGTTCGTTGATGAGCTGTTTAATATCATTTAAATGTGCGCATACATCAAGTAAATGAGATGCGCAAAAATAGGTTTTGTGATTAATCGGGATCAGTTCTTTTTTGTTTTCTATAGAAGTGATGAGTTTGCTACCAATGATTTGGCAAGCATGTGCCGCAGGTAAAATACCAGTTGTTTTGCGTAATTCTCCACTCAGGCTGAGCTCGCCTAAAAATTCATAGTCTTGTATTAGATTTTCACTCAGTTGTTTAGATGCGATAAGCAGGCCAAGAGCAATAGGTAAATCAAATCGTCCCCCCTGCTTAGGCAATTCTGCAGGCGCTAAATTAACGGTGATGCGTCGGGCTGGAAATTCAAAATTGGAATTGATGATGGCAGCACGCACTCTATCTTTACTTTCACGCACAGCCGTTTCAGGTAGGCCAACAATGGAAAAGTTAGGTAAGCCGTTTGATAGATGAACTTCGACAGAAACCAGCGGGGCATGCATACCAGTTTGCGCACGACTATATACTGTCGCAATAGACATATCTCTCCTGCACATATGTAGCTAGCAAAATATTTTTGTAGCTACATAACAGTGATGAATTAAAGGAAAAATATACGAGGTTTAGTCTTTCTCTAATAGAGCAATGCGTTGTTCTAGTTGTTCTAGGCGTTGGCGTGTGCGCTGTAGTACTTCAGCTTGCACGTCATATTCTTCTCTAGAGACCATATCCATTTTTTGTAACATGCCTTCTAACACTAATTTGAGTTTTTGCTCACCTGTATTTTTGAAGTCGCTAATGTCACTTGGCAATAGATCTTTTAGTTTGGTGATGGTTTCGTCGATATGTTTCGAATTGATTTTCATGGATACAAATTAGTAGAAAACAGTAGCTAAGTCTAGATCGCGTAAAACATCATTAAGTAAGCACCATAATAGCGCATTAATGCGCCAAAGCGGTGCCTATTGCCGCTTATATTGGTGCATATGTTTAATCGTTACACATAACTGTTTGTTTTATATGTAAATATTTTTATGGCATGGGTTGTGCTTATTCCTCTTAAGTAAATTTACAGAATAATTTTTAACGGAGAAAATAAATGAATAAAAAAATTACTAGCTTATTAGGGAGCGCAGCAGTTGCATCATCTATGTTAGTTGCACCGGCGACATCAATTGCTGATGACGCAATTGTGACTGGAAACGCTGGCATTTTATCTGACTATATATTCCGCGGCATTTTCCAAGACTCTGGTGTTGGTAATGGTGGTCTAGATATTGAATATGCAGGATTTTACGCTGGTACTTGGATTGCTGATGTCGGTGCAGGTACTGAATATGATTTGTATGCTGGCTATGTCTATGAGTTTGAGAATGGCATGTATCTAGGTGCTGGATATACGAGCTACCAATATTCTGATGACTTCGATGATGAATATAATGAAGTTAACCTATATGCCGGTTCAGCATTTGGTGATGTGAGTCTTGATCTTGAATACACCATAGGCGAGTACAACGGTGATTTCGTTGACGAAGATGGTGACATTGATGGAGATGATTATACGTTCTTAGCAGCAACAGTTGGTTATAACGGTGCTTATTTAACATACGGTGATTTTGGTAAAGATGCTGATGAAGCATTAGGAAGCTATTTTGAACTAGGTTACACAATGGAGCTAGGTGGTCTTGAACTAACAGGTGCTGTTGTTCACACCATGGACTCACAAATCATTGATAACGATAACAATAACGAAACTGAAGCTTATGTATCTATAAGCTGGGGATTTGATGTTATTTAATTAGTACATATCTCAAAGCAGTCATAGTTGAGGTTTGTCTAAGCAAGCCTCAACTATATGCAGGGAGCTTTCAGGAAGAGCGCAGATTTTTATTGGTTTAAAAATTTACACCCTACAACTTTGAGACATAAAGATAGAAACATTCTATCTCTGAATAATTGAAAACTAGTGGGAGAAGACCAATGAAGCTGATAACAGCAATAATTAAACCATTCAAATTAGATGACGTAAGAGAAGCGCTATCTGAAATTGGGGTGACAGGAATCACAGCCACAGAAGTAAAAGGTTTTGGCAGACAAAAAGGTCATACAGAACTTTATCGTGGCGCTGAATACGTTGTCGATTTTTTACCTAAAATTAAATTGGAAATAGCAATAGATGACGATCTACTCCAATCTGCTTTAGACGCAATTACCAAAGCTGCAAATACTGGGAAAATTGGTGATGGCAAAATCTTTGTATCTGAACTTGCTGAGGTAATTCGAATTAGAACTGGCGAGTCTGGTGCAGCAGCTCTATAAAAATAACACCTATTGAATTAGGAGGAAATTGTGGAAAATCAAGTAATAGAATTAGCATACGCACTGGATACGTTTTATTTTCTAGTGATGGGTGCATTTGTAATGTGGATGGCAGCTGGCTTTGCCATGCTTGAAGCGGGGCTGGTACGTTCAAAAAGTACAGTCGAAATTTTAACTAAAAATATTGCGTTGTATTCAATTGCATCTGTTATGTACATGCTGATGGGTTACAACATTATGTATAGCGGCACTGAGAGTACTTGGTGGCCGTTTGCGTTAGATATATTGGGTAGTTCAGATAATTCAGCAGCTGATGTGATTGCTAGTGGTGGTGATACTTATTACTCAGATCTGTCTGATTTCTTCTTCCAGGTAGTATTTGTAGCAACGGCAATGTCGATTGTTTCAGGTGCCGTTGCGGAACGTATGAAGTTATGGGCATTCTTAATATTCGCTATCGTTATGTGTGGTTTCATTTATCCAGTTCAAGGTTTCTGGAAATGGGGCGGTGGATTCTTAGATGCAGCTGGATTCTTGGATTTTGCAGGATCAGGCGTAGTACACCTTTGTGGTGCAACCGCAGCACTTGCTGGTGTTATTTTACTAGGCGCTCGTAAAGGACGTTACAGTAAAGATGGCAGAGCCATTGCAATGCCTGGTGCAAATATGCCGCTAGCAACATTGGGGACATTCATACTTTGGTTAGGTTGGTTTGGATTCAATGGTGGCTCGGAATTGATCGTATCAAACGTTGCTGAAGCTAATGCAGTAGCGCTGGTATTTGTTAATACGAATGCAGCCGCAGCTGGTGGTGTGATCGCAGCGCTATTAACTGCCAAGTTAATGTTTGGTAAGGCGGATCTTTCAATGACATTAAATGGTGCGCTAGCTGGATTGGTATCAATTACAGCTGAGCCTTTAACGCCAACGCCATTGTTAGCAACGATTATCGGTGCAATTGGTGGAATCATTGTTGTGTTTAGTATTATTACATTAGATAAATTTAAACTAGATGATCCAGTAGGTGCTATTTCAGTACATGGTGTTGCAGGTCTGTGGGGACTGATTGCAGTAGTGTTCTCAAATCCTGATGCAAGCATTGGTTCTCAATTGTATGGTGCCATGGTGATCTTTGCATGGACATTTGTGACAGCAATGATTGCTTGGTTCATTATTAAACTAGTCATTGGAATCCGCGTCAGCGAGGAAGATGAAATGGAAGGTGTCGATATCGCAGAGTGCGGTATGGAAGCTTACCCAGAGTTTGTTAATAAGTAGTAATACTCCTGGTATTTAAGTGTGCCAACCTTGGGCGCCCCTTGCTAACGCAAAGGGCGCTTTTTTTATGATTTTAAAAAAGAAGGCATTGCGAAAGCAGATAAATGAATATCATAGTTGTAATACTTTGTGTCGAAGCTTAATTGCTTAGCATCATTGTCACGGACTAAGTGAATATCATTCTTAGCTGTCATCGTAGCCGACCACCAACCGGTAGGGTATACAGGTTGAGGGAAGAACAGTGTTTTGATCTGTTTAAATCCAGCTGCCTGCATTTCGTTTTGCATGGGCTTGGTAATTGATTCCCAATGTACTAATGGTGATTCACTCTGCTGTATGACTAAACCATTATCTGTGAGAGCAGACCAACAATGCTGATAAAACTTCTTCTGAAATAGACCTTCCGCTGGCCCTATAGGATCAGTGCTATCAACAATAATAATATCAATGCTATTTACAGGCGTATTTTGCATCCACTTAATAGCATCGCGAAATTCAAAGTTAACACGCGGGTCTTGATTAGAAGTGCATAGCTCTGGGAAGAACTGTTCAGAAATACGGGTAACACGTTCATCAATTTCAATCTGAGTGATTTTTTCAACACAGCTATGCTTAGCAACCTGTTGTAGTGTGCCGCAGTCACCCCCACCTACAATTACTACATGCTTGGGATGTGCATGACTAAAAAGTGCAGGATGGCTGATCATTTCGTGATATAAGAAATTATCACGTGTCGTTAGCATAATAAAACCATCAAGCACCATGAGATTGCCAAATGTTTTAGTCTCGTATATTTCTATATTTTGATAAGCTGACTTTTCATGATGTAGTAAAGCAGATGTGGCTAATGAAAAAGCAGTGCCAATGTCAGTAGCGCTCTCGGTGAACCAAGTGGAATCTGTGTTTTGTATTTTCATAGGCTTTATTGTAGACAGTTCTAACTAATTTAAGTGCGGTAATAAAATATGGTTAATTCTAATAACTCAGACTGGACGCTAAAGCGAGCGCAGGCATTCTACAATATTCCTATTTGGAGTGAAGGTTATTTTGGGATTAATGAACAGGGCCATATAGTCGCAAAACTACAAAAGCAGACTAATATTGATTTAGTCAAAGTCACTGAAGAAATACGTGCACGTGATTTGTCGCTGCCTGTGCTTGTTAGATTTCCTCAGATATTACAAGCACGTGTGGAGGAGCTAGATAATGCATTTATATCTGCAGCTAAGAATGCAGGCTGTGAATTAAATCATATTCCTTATTACCCAATTAAAGTTAATCAGCAGCGGACTGTCGTTGAGAAAATTCTATCCAGTAGAGTAGAAAATATAGGGCTGGAAGTCGGTAGTAAAACTGAACTATTAGTAGCATTAGGTCTGCTAGATATAGATCAGGGTAAATTGATATGTAACGGTTATAAAGACCGCGCTTATATACGTATTGCCCTGTATGCACAGTTAATGGGTATAGACGTATTTATAGTTGTTGAAAATTTATCCGAGCTAGAAGTGATAAAGCAGGAAAGTCTATCGATGAATGTGACGCCTAAGTTAGGTGTGCGTGTGCGTATGAATAGTGTGGCTAGCGGTAACTGGCAAAATTCTGGTGGAAGAGATGCAAAGTTTGGCTTAGATGCTAGAGATATTTTGTTATGTTTAAGTCAACTCAAAGAATGGAATTGCCATGGTTGGTTGCACTTAGTGCATTTTCATATGGGTTCTCAGATTTCTAATCTGGAAGAATTTAAGGTTGGTTTAAGTGAGGCGATGTATATATATTCAGAGGTAATAGTACGCGGGTTTAAACCTGGCTATGTCGATGTGGGAGGTGGTCTAGCAATTGACTATGCGGCAAAAAGTGATACCAGTTATTTCTCAAAAGCATACTCAATGCAGGATTATGCAGATACGGTGGTGAATACGGTTAATCACTTCTGTATAAATAAAAAACTACCTCTGCCTACGCTAGTGACTGAGAATGGGCGAGCGATAACAGCACATCATGCGATGTTAATCACTAATGTATTGGAGGTGGAAAATCATAACTACTTAAACCGAGCGACTGTTGATATTAGTCATGGTGATCATGAGGTTTCTGAGTTGGGTAAACAACTAATTCAATTAATGAATGATAATGAGATTATTCAATCTCATCAGGTTGATACTTTTGAGTCATTATTGAATGATAGGTTTTTAGCTGGCAATGTAAACTTAGAGCAACGTGCATGGGCAGAAGCAATTTTACGTCAGTGCAGTTCTACATCTAATGTGCAAGAGGGAAGTGGTGATATAGATACTTCTAGTGGTGTTGATAAATACTATTGCAATTTCTCAATGTTTCAATCAATGCCTGATGTATGGGGCTTGGGGCAAATTTTCCCTGTTGTTCCATTAACAAGGTTAAGCCAGCAGCCGACAGTGAAAACGCGTCTACATGATTTGACCTGTGATTCTGATGGACGGATATCACGCTATGTCATGGATGGTGAATTAAAAGATCATTTAATGTTGCATGAATTGGGTAGCGATAGTGAAGAGTATTTGCTTGGTTTTTTTCTGTTAGGAGCTTATCAAGAGGTGTTAGGAGATATACATAATTTATTTGGTGATACCCATGCTGTTAACGTAGAACAGAGCTCGAAGGGTGAACTTCGATTTACTGAGCTAGAGGTGGGTGACTGTGTCAATGAAATTCTCAATAGTATTCATTTAGAAGGAAGACAGATTATCGATCGCTGCCAACAGCGTCTCGTTCAGATAGGCACTAGTTCTGTGCCGATTAGTGGAATCATAGATGAGATAAAAAATGCACTGTTTGGGTATACTTACCTAGATTCAATCGATCGACCAGCACATAGAATAAAAAGGTAGAAGCATGCTTGAACTGGGTTTATTTTGGATAGGCGCCGTGCTTATCGTCACAGCAATCTTTATGCTGTTTTTAGACTCGTTCCAATCAAGGAGGATTTGGGCGGTCATTAGTTTATTGCTGATATTGCCACTATTTATCCATATGCTATTTCATTGGTCGTCGTTAAATATTCGCAAGTCCCTGTATATTCTCATTATAGGTTTGATCGCCGTTCTAGTAAGCATATCAGGAGGCGCATTGTCGAAATTACCTTTTTTGCAAAAGCACGAAGTGGTGCAAGTGCTTGAGGATAAAATAGCACCGCCAGAAGACACACCTCTATCCAATCAACAGCAGGCGGATACGGCTGCTGAGTTAGTTGAAGACAACTATGATCCTCTATTGACTGGTAGCGAATATGAGCAGCTAGAGACTAAAGAGATCGTGCCTGAAAAAATCAATAAGGTCGTGCGTAAAGCTGCACCAGCTGCGCGATATGAGTTAATACAAACTAATGAACGCATCCATGCCGTCAATAAGCGCGTAAGAGTGACTATGCTAGATGGAAGCATCGTAGAGGGCCAGTTGACAGATATAGTCGGTGATAGCCTGGTTGTAGAAACAGAAGTGGGTGGTGGCAGTCTTGGTCTAAGTTATAAAAATGAACAGATTCAATCTGTGGCAGTGAGATTAGTGGAAGGTGAAGAATTGTATGTGCCCGAAGAGCCAGAGACTGTCTCAGATAATGAGCCCAAGACAGGTCAACAGAGCTCAGTTGTAGATGAAGCTGAAGCAAGATTGAAAGATGATGCTCAGTCTACACAGGATGTTGGTGAAGGTCATATACATGATGGTGCTATAGAGGTTGCTCCAGATGATACTGTACAGAAGCCAGTGTCAGAAGCATCGGAAACGTTGTTACAAGCAGTACCTGAGCAGCCTGCTATTGAAGATGAAGTGCTCGAGAAAGTTGAAGAAATAGTGGATGATACTAAACTATTAGATAAAGTTAATGGATCATAATTATGCAGTGTTTTATTTATCGTAGTTCTAAAAAAACTGATACCTACCTTTATCTTGCAGAAGAAGACAAATTGAATGAACTACCTGAAGGTTTAGATAAGCTTCTAGGGCGTTTAGAGTTTGTGATGGAGCTTGATCTTGTCAAAACCAAGCGTCTTGAAAATGCAGATATAGAGGAGGTTAAAAGCAATCTATCTGATATGGGCTTTTACCTTCAGTTGCCACGTGAGTTACACGTTTCTGTATAAGCTATAGAATTCCTCGCGACGCGCGTTTTAATTCAGCTAAAATTTCTTTCTGTAGGCCGTCAAGTTCTGCAATTTTATTTTCTGCAGCACCACTTAACCAGGCCGTTTTTTCGTTCTTCTTCTTCATGAAGTAATCCAGAATAAACTGCTCAGACATTAGCATGTAGCGAATGGCCTGCTCAGGATCAACTTGTATGAAAGGGTTTTGAGCAATTTGTATAGCTGATTCTTCTTGCCCTTTGCAGAAACGATTCAATAGATAATAAAGAGAAATTCTAGCGGTGCGTAATGACTTTGCGACACGTGCCTGTGAGCGCTGGTTCAAACTTGCGTCAACAATAGTATCCAGCCATAGAATTAAATCATTTTCTGAGATTACAGTTTCACTTTGGTTGATCTCATTGATTAATTCTTGAATTCTGTTTTGAACAATTTCTTCTTCGGCGAGTGTAGATTTTCGTTTAATGGTGCGATTCCAGAGCCCTTTTGTTTTATCTAATTCTTCTCTTAGAATGGCTAATTCATTTTTGTATTCAGCAGAGGTTTGCTCATGTGCTTCAATATTTCGTTTCTTTTCTGAGATAATTTTTGATAATAATTTTAAGCGTAGAATATAGTACTCACCTAAAGTATTCTCAGTGACAGTGACAGCTGTTTTGATTCGTTTAATTAAAGCTTCAAATCTTGCAGTATCTTGTTCCGAATTTGGTTTTACAGCACATAGAGTGTCGAGAGTGGTTACCATTGAGTAACTTTCACTGCGAACATCAATTAATAAGTTGTTGATAGAAGCTAACTGATTGACTAGATTCTGCTCGGGAATTGCCTTGTCTTCTTTTTTGGATACTTGTAACAATTCAATAAGCGTTAAAATTTTATTTTTGAATACCCGTAATGTATTAGATGTGCAGCTTGTTTTAGCTTTATCCATTGCGCCGACGATTTCTTCACCATAATTTTCAACATCAGCAATGCGCTTTTTAAGGTGTGCAGAATTGATAGTCATTAATAAATCTTCAACTGCAGCACGTGAAGCTGCTGGTGCATGTTCAGCGACATCAGCGGGAATGTTGGTCGGAATAAGATCTAACGGTAATTGCGCAATCTTAGCGGGAGAAAGTTTTTTTATTAGTCCAACAAATTGAGGCAACGTCAGTGGTTGTCTTTCGCCGATGAGTGTCGGTGCGTTTGCTACTGCCATGAGAGATCCCTACTCAAAAAAGTGACACAGATTGTATTGCTAAGCAGAGATGAAATATTACTTGCTGTGAATTTTAGCGAAGTCGAGCATGCGCATAGTCGAGCGATAAGCAGCTTTGCGAGTTTCTTCGTCAACAAATATTTCATTTTCACCTGTTTCCAATACATGTAATAAATTATGTAACCCATTCATTGCCATCCATGGACAATGAGCACAGCTTTTACAAGTGGCGCCTTCACCAGCAGTAGGTGCTTCGATAAATGTTTTATTCGGAGCTAACTGCTTCATTTTGTAAAAAATGCGGTTATCAGTCGCTACGATAAACGATTTGTTCTCAAGAGTCTGACTTGCTTTGATCAGAGCGCTGGTTGAGCCGACGACATCGGCCATTTCGATGACGTCCTGCGGCGATTCAGGATGCACTAATACGGCAGCATCTGGATATTGCTCAATCACATCACCCAAAGCGCGTGCTTTGAATTCTTCGTGGACAATACATGAGCCATCCCAAAGTAGCATATCGGCGCCGGTGACTTTCTGTAGATAATGACCAAGGTGCTTATCAGGCGCCCAAAGGATCTTTTCACCCTGATCCATTAAATGCGAAATGATAGGAACGGCAATACTTGATGTAACTACCCAATCTGCGCGTGCTTTAACTGCGGCACTAGTGTTGGCATAAACCACCGAAGTGCGATCAGAGTGCTGATTACAAAATTCATTGAACTGATCAGCAGGACAGCTCAAGTCTAGCGAGCAAGTAGCTTCTAAGGTGGGCATCAAAACGCGTTTTTCAGGGGATAAAATTTTAGATGTTTCACCCATGAACTTTACGCCGGCAACAATCAAGGTGGATGCCGAGTGTTCTTTCCCAAACCGGGCCATTTCAAGAGAATCCGATACGGTACCGCCGGTATCTTCGGCAATTTCTTGTAAATCTTCATGAGTGTAGTAGTGGGCTACTAACACAGCATTTTGTTTGATCAATAATTCTTTAATACGGTCAATGAGTTCGGCGCGTTTTAAGCCTTGGAATTTAGGGATCTGTGCTTGAATTTCTGCAGTAACAGGATAATTTTCTAACGGCATAATTTGAAATAATTAGGTTAATGATTGGAGAATATAATACACATTTAATTGAAAGCTAAAGTGAAATATACCTTATCTGCACTATATTAGTGCGAATTATCGAATAACAATCTTCTTGATAAATATCGAGTAAGTGATTTTCAGCTTGGTAAGAATTAGTAGCAATTAAGTTGCTTAAAAGCCAACTGAGATTCACTTATAATTAGATAAAATAAAGTTAATTAAATTTTTAAGGATATAGAAATAACATGAATCGAATCTACGCAATTATATTTTTGGTATGGAGTTGTTTTTTTGTTGTGGCACAGGCGGGGGATGATGAGGAGTTTTTTGAAAAAGTGCGTGCAAGTGGCGTAGTGAATGATAATGAATCTATTTTACTTTCTAGTAATGTCTATTTTTATCCTAATAAAAAAGGGCATGGGGTCTTATCCGGCGGTGGCAGTAATCGTGAGAAAGGACATATTGTGTTTACCGAAAATATGCTTTCTGTCATTTCATGGAGTCGGCGTAATAAAGCTTATGAGGTAATTCATCAAGAAAGTTATTCAGAACTGACTTCAACAGATATTTCTGGCAATGCACCTATGGTGCGATTAGTAACACAAAGTAAAGAGTCAGGTAAGTACAATAGCTACGAACTTATGGATAGTAAAAATGCATTTACACCGAATTCACATAAAACCAAAGAAGCGCGCAGTTTAATTAAAGCAGGAATTGAGGGGTTAGATGTTAAGGAGGTAGCGACAGTAAAAGACTTATCCTCAGTTGAAGTGGCCATGCAGAAACAGCGCATGCAAGAGTTAGAGGAAAGAATCCAGCGTCTTGAGAATGGTAGCGAAGCTACTCCTTCAAGCAATCAGCAATCAGAGTCTGGATGTGATTGTAAGTGTGCTAAATAACAATTGAAGGTTGTAAGTGATTAGCTGCGAACTTTTAACAATATTGAGTCCATGTTTTTAACGCGTAAGCGATTCTGGGTAGTTTGTAGCTGATCGATGTCTTTGCTAGGACCAACACGTACACGGTGCCAGTTGATAGTGTTCACTTTTACTGTTTCAATATTTGTTTCTACACCCATCAGGGCAAGTTGCGCCTTTAAGCTATCTGCTTCATCGCTGCTTTTAAAAGACCCTACCTGTAAAACATAGTTACCAGTAGGTGGTTTATTATTTATTGAAGTTGAAGATTGCCGGTCATCTTTATCCACCACTACTTCTAGTTCGGGCAGAATGGTATAGAAGTCAAAGGTTCTTTTGCTAACAGGAGCAACAGAGCTTTTTTCAGATTCAGTCTGCGCAGCTTGATTGGCATTGTGTTGCTCATTAAGAGAGGGAAGAAAAGTCGCACTTAAGCCAATGATTAAACCAGTGGCTAACCAAATCCATCCAGGTAGAGGTTTTGTCTTAGTGGATCTCGTTTTCTTTCGTGTTGTCTGTCGTGCCATGGTATATGCCTACATTTTTTCAGGTGCATTGACGCCTAAGATATTTAATCCATTAGCTAATACATGTTTTGTTGATTCAATTAATAGCAAGCGTGCGTTTCTTAATTCTTTGGAGTCGACTAGGAACTGAGTTTCGTTATAGTAGCCATGGAATTTTTGTGCGAGTTCACGTAAGTAATTCACTACTAAGTGTGGAGATTGTTTTTTGCATGAAGATGCAATTAATTCTGGATAGTCAGCAAGTTTCTGCATCAGGGTATGTTCGCTGTCTTCGCTGAGGAGGTTCTCTAGGTTATTTAAACTTTTTATATCAAGCGCTTGTTCAGATTGTCTTAATACGCTGCAAATTCTCGCATGTGCGTATTGTACATAATACATGGGGTTTTCATTGCTAGTAGAGGTGGCTAACTCTAAATCAAAATCTAAGTGCTGTTCACTTTTGCGCATCACATAAAAGAAGCGTGCCGCGTCAGATCCCACCTCTTTGCGTAGTGCTCGCAGTGTGACGAATTCTCCGGAGCGAGTTGACATCTGCTGTTTGACTTTGCCGCGATAGAGGTTAGCAAATTGAACGAGCAAGATGTCAAGCTTAGTGTCATCTAAGCCAAGTGCTTTTAAAGCGGCTCTTACTCTAGCAATATAGCCGTGATGATCTGCTCCCCATATGTTAATTATTTTAGAGTAACCCTGAGAAAATTTATCAACGTGATAGGCAATGTCCGAAGCAAAATAAGTTGGTTGTCCATTGTCTCTTACAACGACACGATCTTTTTCATCACCAAAATTTGATGAAGCAAACCATAGCGCGCCATTTTTTTCATAAACATGATCACTGGCTTTTAATTTTTCAATAACGACGTTGATTCTATTGGTGTCAAATAAGCTGCGTTCTGAGTACCACTGTTCATAGTCGACACCAAATAAATGTAAGTCATCTTTGATGTCAGTTAAAATTGTGTCTATCGCCAGGTCGAAGAAAATTGCATAGCCCTGTGAAGCTAGTTTCTCTTTAGCTGTTGCAATTAAAGCATCGATATAAGCTTCTTTGTCGCCACCTTCTGGTTCGTCTTTTGGCAAAGAGTCTTTGAAGCAAATAGGGTCAGTTAAATATTTTTCGCCATGTGTGCGGTGTGCGGTGGCGGCGATGTCCCATATGTAATCGCCTTTGTAAGCATTGCTAGGGAAGGTGAATTCCGTGCCGCATAACTCAAGGTAACGAAGCCATACTGAAGTTGCTAATATATCCATCTGACGACCAGCATCATTCACATAGTATTCGCGATGAACTTTGTAGCCATTGGCTTTGTACAGATTGGCTAGTGTTGCACCATAGGCTGCACCACGACCATGGCCAACATGTAATGGTCCAGTGGGATTGGCAGAGACGTATTCAAGCTGAATAGATTGGCCATCACCGTCTTTATTGTTTCCAAAATTGTTTTTTTCAGAAAGAATATTATTTATTACTTGAGTGTAATTTTTTTGAGCGATGAAAAAATTGATGAAGCCGGGTCCAGCAATTTCAATTTTTTCAAATAATTTACATGTGCTTAGTTGATCGCTGAGTAATTCTGCAAGTTGTCGCGGTGCGAGACCAACATTTTTTGCAGAGGCCATAGCGATATTGCTTGCATAGTCACCATGGGTTGGGTCTTTACTGCGGGTGACCTGAGCGGCACCAGTAAATTCACCTTGAATTTTACCGTCTGATGATAACTGTTGCATTGCTTCAGCAATTGCTTGAATAATTTGTTCTTTCAACGCCGAGTCTCAATTAATATAAAGCGCAGCATTGTACCTGAATTTCGCATCAATAAATTAGCCAGAAATTATCGATTAGAAATTGTCGATAGGGTCGACATCAATGCCCCAGCGGACTTTGCGTGTTTGCGGAAGAGTTTCAATGTGGTTTAAGCAGGCATCAATTGATTGGCTAAATAGCCCACGTTGATTAGCAATCAATAAAATAAATGCCCGGAATTGACCCGCTTTCTTTTCCATAGAGGGAATAATTGGACCTTGGATGGATATTTCTGTGGGTAGCATTTGACGCGCCGTGTTAGCAACGGCGTCTAGAAATATAAATAAATCATCACTATTTTGGCTGCGGGCGCGGATAGCAATGTGGTGTGAAAATGGTGGTAACTTCCATTCCTCACGTGATTGCAGTGCTTGAGTAGCAAATGCGGGGTAACCCTCATGCAAAAGCGTTTGTAACAACGGATGATCTGGGGTGTGTGTTTGAACAAATACTTCACCCTGGGTGCTTCTTCTACCTGAACGGCCAGCCACCTGGATTAATAATTGAGCACTGCGCTCTAATGCACGAAAGTCTGTGCTGTGAATGCCATAGTCGATATCTAAAATACCGACCAAAGACACATTAGGGAAGTCATGCCCCTTTGAGAGAATTTGAGTGCCAATAATAATCTGCTGTTTAAGTTGATGGATCTCTTCTAAGATTTTTTCTAGCGAGCCTTTGCGACGAGTAATATCTCTATCTAGGCGAATGGCTGAGTAGTTTGGGAACTGCTCGGATAACACTTCTTCAATACGTTGAGTGCCATGCCCAACCATAATCAGGTTGTTAGAAGCGCATTGCGGGCACTGCTGGGGTTTCTGCTTGCGGTTGTCACAATGGTGGCAAATGAGTTTATTGCTCTTGCTGTGATAGGTCATATTGGCGTCACAACGAGTGCACTTAGCTACCCAACCACAGTCATGACAAAGTAGTGCTGGTGCATAGCCACGCCGATTCAGAAATAGAATGACCTGTTTACCCGCCTTTAAATGAGAATGCATAGCCTTGCATAGAGGGCTGGATAATATCGTTCCTGCACGTTCTGTCCTCATATCCGCAAATTGAATTTTTGGCATTAAGTCAGAGGTCGCGCGCTTATTTAATTTTAGGTGCTGAAATTTCTCCAGCTTGGTATTGTGGATAGATTCAAACGAAGGTGTGGCACTGCCTAAAACAATAGGAATGGATAACTGCTTAGCGCGGTATATTGCAACGTCTCTTGCGTGATAAACAAACCCCTCTTGTTGCTTTAAGGAAGCATCGTGTTCTTCATCGACAACAATGAGTTGTAAATGCGGAATCGGAGTGAATACGGCTAAGCGTGTTCCTAAAATGATACGGACTTCACCCTTACTAATATTAAGCCAGGTCTGTTTGCGTTGAGACTCAGTGATATTGGAATGCAGCAATCCAATAGTCATTCCAAAATGCTTTTCTAAACGGTTGAATAACTGGGGCGTCAGTCCTATCTCAGGGACTAGAATAAGCACCTGAGCTTGAGTAGATTTAAGCACTTTGGTAATGATGCTGAAATATACTTCAGTTTTGCCGCTGCCAGTGACGCCTTCCAATAGGTGTACTGCAAACTGATTCAAGGTAGTGAGAACGCTTTGGCTGACGCTAGCTTGGTCTTCAGTTAGCTGTAGAGAATTCTTGATAGGTGTTTGTTTGGCATGAGGTGCTTGAATGATATCAACCTTCTGAATCATTTCACGCTGGTGGAGAGTTTTGATAATCGCGCTACTACCAGGAAACTGGTCCCTAAGCTGTTTAGGCTCGACACCATCAGTGTGCTGTTTTATCCAATCATGGATAGCGGCCTGTTTAGGCGCTCGTTTTAGCGTTTCGTTTGAGGCCTCAGTTGCGTGCCACTTAAACTCTAGTGGGTCGTTATCGCCATCTTGTTTGGTTTTACGCAATGCTGGGGGCAGTGAGCTAAATAAAGCTGAGCCAAGCGGAAATTGATAATAACGTGCCGCCCAGCGAATCAGTGCAAACGATTCAGCATCAAAGATAGCTTTTTCATCAGGCGCCGATCGAATGGTTTTTAATCGGCTAGGATCAATGCTAGGTGTATCGATTAAATTTACTACGATGCCAAGCAGTGAACGTTTACCAAAAGGAATAACCACTCTGCAGCCAGGTTGTAACTCAGGCATAGAATCTGGAATACGATAATCAAATAATCTTCGTAACGGGGAATCAATTCCGACTTGAGCAAACTTCTTTGTTGTCATATTTGTATGGGCGTTACTTCATGAAGATTATCAAAATATGTGGTGATTACCGTTGGTCAAATTATCCACAGAAGCTGTGGATAAATGTGTGGAAAAGGCTTGTGATAAAGTGTCAAAAACCTCGTTCTAAGCCAACTATTTTTAGCTAGAGTGAAATATGTCCAACTTTTCTCGTTTAAAAATCATACACTTATGGTAATTTATGCACAATTGACGATCATGCAACAAATTTCATATAACTTTAACGTCAATTGTGCATAAACCTCTTTAAGTGGTGCTTATATGATAGGTGAAAATACCGTTCGTCAGCGTTAGTCAACCGATTTTTGGGAACGTTCGTTGTATCTATAAGTCGATCTAATGAGTAAAACACTAATGTACTTAGAGTCGTATCATGAGGAAATTGTACTGAAGGTTACACAAGATCAGCGCCAGGAACTAGCCGATTTCTACCGTGAGGTGGAGCAGCGGGCGTTTCGTATGGTGATGATAGAAACACGCCATTCAGGTGATGCGTTGGATTTAGTCCAGGATGCGATGGAATCATTGATGAAAAAATATGTGCATAAACCTAGTGCAGAATGGCGACCTTTGTTTTATCGAATACTGCAAAATAAAATTAAAGATTGGCATCGTTGGGGCTCTGTAAGAGCCAAATTTCATTTATCCAAACCTGAGCAGGAAAATGGTGAGGATTGGCTAGAATCTCAAGTCGCTAGCACACAAGCGACACCGCAAGAGAATTTCCAAGGTGAGGTAAGTATGCGTAGTATTCAATTAGCGCTAAACCAATTATCTTTGCGCCAACGACAAACATTTTTGCTGCGTGTGTGGGAGGGTTTTAGTGTGCATGAAACTGCTAAAATTATGAAATGCTCTAGCGGGAGTGTTAAAACACACTTATCGCGCGCGTTACAATCGCTACAGAACCAATTAGATGATGCATCATGAAACAGTCTCAACAAGCTAAGTCTAAACAGAGTGAATTAGCTCAGCAAATAAAATCAGTGCTTGATCAGTCGGTAAAAGATATCGATGCGGATACACGTTATCAATTGCAAATGGCGCGCGCTAAAGTTTTGCTGCCTAAGGATATTGCTGAGTCATGGTATAAACGTAAATCGATATGGCTAAGTGCAACCAGTTTTGCAAGCATAGCGGTGCTTTCGGCAGTTCTATTTATTAGTTCGACTGAGTATAAGCTGGAAGATATAGATATGATGAGTAATGTCGATAGCCTTTTATTTGAAACTGAAACTGGTATTGAGCTGTATGAGCAATATGATTTTTATGTGTGGCTGTCAGAACAGGAAGCAAATAGTTAATGCGTATGCATAGGCTTAAACAAATTGTTTTTTGTTTGGGACTGTGTATTTTCTCGTTAACTACCTTTGCTGATGACGATATTGCATGGAAAGATCTAACAACTGAGCAGCAAACTATATTGGCTCCGATAAAAAATGATTGGAGTGAGTTACCCGCTAAACGCCAAAAGCGGCTGAGCAAATTCACTAAGGAATGGGATAGCCAGCCGGAGTACAAAAGAAATAAAATTCAAAGCAGGTTGCAGCGCTGGGCCAATATGTCTCCCGAGGAAAAAAAAGCAGTGCAAGAACGGCGTAAAAAGTTCCGCTCATTGCCGCCTGAAGAGCGCACTAAAATAAAACAGAAATATCAGTGGTATAAAGAGCTGTCCCCAGAAGAGCAGGAACGACTACGTAAACGTTGGCAAGAGAAGTCTAAAAATTCACAGTAGTGCATGAAATGCTTGATGTTGGGCGTAATGGAAACTTCACAAAAGTTAGCAATCTATAAGGCTTGCCAGATGGGTCTACTATCATTAGAGTAGCAAGCGACTTACTAGAATGGAGTAAGGATTTTGCAATCGTTTTGGCAACAAGTGTTACGCACAGATGTATCTGGCATGCCCCTGGAGTGGATTGATTATCAGGATGCCACGAAGTTGTATTACACCGAGCAAGTTGCTTATTCATGCGGTGAGTTGTTGTATGTGGTTCATGGTGGCGTTAATGCAGAGACGGGGACGCATAGTAGTATTGAAGTGAATTCAATTATTGCAACTTACGGTAGCAATAAATCATTGCATGATAGTTATGTCCCTCCGTTAAATAACCACACTCTTTTCAAACGTGATGCACACTTATGTATGTATTGTGGGGAGCGTTTTGGCCGCCGTGATTTATCACGTGATCACGTTACGCCAATAAGCCAAGGTGGTGAAGATACTTGGAGAAATGTAGTGACAGCCTGTAAGCACTGTAATAATCAAAAAGCCAACTACACTCCAGAACGTGCGGGCATGCAGTTGCTAGCAGTGCCATTTGTGCCAACTCATGCTGAATATATCTATTTGCAAGGGCGCAAAGTGATGGCAGATCAAATGAAATTTCTTTTAGCGCATTTTCCTCGTACAAGTCCTTTACACGAAAGGTTGCGAAAGTTTTCGTAATTGCACTAGTCGTTGTATGCTTGCTGCAATTGGCATATAAAATTAAATAAAACATGAAGTATTTAGGCAAATCTGACTATAACCACGCCAGTTCAGAAAAACTGGGTGTGTTAATTACTAATCTAGGGACTCCTGAGGCAGCAACTCCTTC
>JBGCDS010000021.1:0-8121 GCA_045105615.1 Gammaproteobacteria bacterium | reverse complement strand
TTTAGAAAGCAAAAAATATAAGGGAATTCGATTAGATATCTAATGAAAGAGAAAGAGGAAATGGCGCGCCCGGAGAGATTCGAACTCCCGACCCCTTAGTTCGTAGCCAAGTACTCTATCCAGCTGAGCTACGGGCGCGTTATTTGGAGAGCCGGCAATTATGCGTAATTCGGCTTGTATGATCAATTGAAATATAAGGATATAGAAATTTATTTTATGAGACTTTGACGCCATTCAAATTGGCGCATTGAAATAATCATCAAAATCTATCTATCTCTTTGAAATCATTGATATTTTAGAAAAAGAAAATATTTCACTATAAATAAAGGTATAAAAACCATCGACACTTTATTATACATCGTATTCTTATACGCTTTGTTTAGATCTTACGATCAAATAATAACCATCACAAAAATTCAAAACAAAATTTAAGTGTTTATTAGACACATTAACAACTGCATTTAGAGATTAGCATTCCCAATAATTAAACATTCGCAACATTAATTCTAAGTTGCATAAAAAATGACTGCTTCAAAATACTGAATTAAATAGATATGATTCGCTTCAAATGAACTACTCCAAGCCTACAATTTACACTGCACTATGTTTTTTAGGAGTCATAACACTATCTGTCATTGCATATTACTTCAGCAAACAAGGAAATATAGCATCTGGCAATATTGCAGCACCTTTATCCAATATATATGTATTCTCATATACAGCACTAATAACTTTATACATATTAATTATTTTCCCTCTTTGGGCTAGGCACATAGGCAAAAAGCTCACAAATAAAAAATGGATTAGAGACAACTTAATATTCAGTACAATATTACTATTGGTAATATATTTCCTATTAGAGTCAAATCAAAACAAGAACATATCAATACTTATTATTAATCTAACAACCTTATCGTTAATATTTTTGGCAGGCCAGGTATGGATCTTTTCATACAAACTAGCAAACAACCATACTTCCATTTTACGCTTTATTCGTAATAACTTTAACGAATTCGAAATAGAAAAAGAGTTTCCTTCACAAAACCGGAATAAGTTATTCTTGCTACACAAAGAAAACCAACGTTATATATTAAAAATTCATCGCAAAAGCAAAAGACACTCAAATACAGAAGTTCTTGTTATGAGCAATCTGGAATCTCAGATACAAACCCCAAAATTAATCTCATACAATGTCAAGTCACCTCCAAGATATATATTAATGACCTATTGCGGGTCTAGAATACTCGAAAGCGATAATGAAAAATATTATTATGATTCAGGAAAACTTATTGCTCAAATTAGTCAAATATCTCTCACAAAATCCAATCTTAAAACTATCAAAAAAAAGAAAATTAATAAAATTCAAAGTTTTATTGAAAACACTCAATCTCATCACCCGTACCTTGAGTATCTCAAGCTATATACCAAACTCTCTTCCAATTACTTCTCGCATGGTGACTTCTCTTTAGATCAAGTCATGGTAAATAACGAAGACAGCATTACAATCATTGATTGGGAAACAGCATGCTTTAATTACCGATTAGCAGATCTTGCCAACGCGCTTAGCCATAGCTTAGTTATAAAAGTTTCCACCAGTCATGCACAGGCTATTTTTGCGGGTTATACATCAATAAATACATTATCAGACAATCACGAAATTAAATTTTTACTCGGACTTATCTGGTCAAATTTATTCAGGTCAAAAGGGAATGAGATATCTCTTCAAAACCCAAAACGATTAGCTTATCTAGAGAATTTAGTGAAAGATAGAAGCTTGGAAAAAATATTTAAATTAGACTTATAGTAGAACATAAAATTGTGATCCGACTTAGATATAACACCAAGATCAACTACTTTCACTCTAAGGACACCACATATAACCTTATCAAGTTAAGCAGAATTTGCATGACCAACCAGGTTAATACTACTGGTCATTACTTTAGTCAGCCTTTGGCCAGTCTTAATTAATGGCGGAGAAGGAGGGATTCGAACCCTCGATACGGCTATAAACCGTATACTCCCTTAGCAGGGGAGCGCCTTCAGCCACTCGGCCACTTCTCCGTATTACTTTCACAGCTATATTATTTGCAAATTGGTGCGAACGCCCCAGAATTTACTCTTTATACATCGACTTCTTTTTCTTTGCGAATTCTTTCGTAAATCTCTTCGCGATGCACTGCCACATCTTTAGGCGCACTTACTCCTATGCGTACTTGGTTACCTTTAACACCCAACACGGTAACGGTTACATCATCTCCAATCATCAGGGTCTCTCCGACCCTTCGGGTTAAAATCAACATACCCCGGTCCTCCTATTCCTATGGTTTTTTTATAATTATTATTATTTAACTACCCCTAGATAACAGATAAGTTATTGTTTTTATAGGCCTGTTACTAGAAATCCAATTTCCTCCCTATTCTCTCTCCGATCCTAAGCTGTTGATGATTCATCTGTTGCGTCTTCAGCCAGTCCAAATTCCTGATGCAGACAGCGTACCCCTAATTCTAGATACTTCTCGTCCACAACAACAGATATTTTTATTTCTGAAGTAGAAATCATTCGAATGTTAATACCTTCATTTGCCAATATTTCGAACATTTGGCTGGCTATTCCAGCATGTGAGCGCATCCCCACACCAACCAATGAAAGCTTAACGATATTATCATCACCACTGACTGTCGTCGCCCCTAGCTTATTAGCGGTATCTTCAAGGATCTCTAACGCACGCTTAAAGTCATTTCTATGAACGGTAAAAGTAAAATTAGCGGTGTTATCCCAGGCCACATTTTGAACAATCATATCAATTTCAATATTGGCACGCGAAATGGGCCCCAATATCTTAGCCGCTATACCAGGCTGATCCGGTACACCCTTCATGGTTAGCTGCGCCTCATCTCGGTTAAATGCGATACCCGCAATTTTAGCCTGTTCCATTTGGTTATCCTCAGTTGTAATCAGTGTGCCTGGTCCGTCTTCAAAGCTAGATAGGACTCTCAACGGCACTTTATATTTACCAGCAAATTCGACTGCACGAATTTGCAGTACCTTAGAGCCCAGACTGGCCATTTCCAGCATCTCTTCAAATGTTATTTTTTCTAATCGGCGTGCGTTTGGCTCCACACGTGGGTCAGTTGTATAAACACCGTCCACATCAGTGAAAATCTGACATTCATCTGCCTTAATAGCTGTCGCTAACGCAACTGCCGTGGTGTCTGAACCACCTCGCCCGAGTGTAGTGATATTGCCATCTGCATCAATGCCTTGGAATCCCGCCACCACAACGACTAAGCCTTTATCTAAATGACACTGAATCTTGTCAGTTTCAATCCCGGTGATACGCGCTTTGTTACTGGCATCATCCGTCTTTATATCTAGCTGCCAGCCTGTTCTCGAAATCGCCGGACAACCTCTTTTTTGCAGCGCCATGGTCAGCAATGCAATCGTGACCTGCTCCCCAGTAGATAACAGTACGTCTAACTCTGGTCCGTGTGGAGCCTCACCTAAGATGTCACTCGCTAATGAAACCAATCGATTCGTTTCACCACTCATAGCAGACACAACCACAACAATACTGTCACCATTGTTACGACACTTGACTACTTTATCAGCTACCTTTTCGATTCGCTCGACTGTGCCAACTGAAGTGCCACCATATTTTTGTACAATTACTGCCATGTTGAGTCTCTAAAATATTCCTAAACTTATACTACTAAATCTGTGCACGCACCCAGTCCGGCACGCTTTGCAATGCTTGATCTAGTGCTGCAGGGTTATCTCCACCAGCTTGAGCCATATCTGGTCTACCGCCACCTTTGCCTCCCACCTGCGTTGCAACCGCATTAACCAAGTCACCCGCTTTAATACGATGCGTTTGATCCTTTGTCACGCCGGCGACTAATGTCACTTTAGAATCTTTAGATGTACCCAGCACAATAGCCGCACTACCTAGTTTATCTTTCAAACGGTCTAAAGTATCACGCAGTGTTTTTACATCAGCACTTTCTAGGTGATGGGCTAATACTTTTATGCCATCAATTTCTACTGCATTGCTCTCTATGTCAGCACTGGCTTGAGTTGCTAACTTAGACTTAATTTTCTCTAACTCTTTTTCCAATTCTTTAATGCGACTGGCAGCCGTTAATGCTTTTTGCGGCGCATCTTCTATACGCGCATTTAATATCTGTGCGGTTTCGTCAAAGCTAGCTAGCGTTGATTGCATCCAGTTAAATGCATTCTCACCTGTAACTGCTTCAATACGTCTTACGCCAGACGCGACACCTGTTTCTGCAATCACTTTAAACAAACCAATATCACCGGCCCTATCAACATGTGTGCCACCGCATAGTTCTACCGAGAATTCCCCAATAGACAGCACGCGTACTTCATCACCGTATTTTTCACCAAACAGCGCCATCGCTCCTGCGGCCAATGCTTTATCTTTATCCATTAACTCAGCACTTGCTGCACTGTTCTTTCTTATTTCGGCATTAACAATTTGTTCAATCTGAAGAATCTCTTGTTCACTTACAGGAGCATCATGTGAAAAATCAAAACGCAGTCTTTCCGGATCAACTAACGATCCTTTTTGTTGCACGTGCGTACCCAATATTTGGCGTAACGCTGCATGCATTAGATGTGTGGCAGAGTGATTCAATACAATGTCTGCTCGTCTTTTCTTATCAACTTTAGCTACGACACTATCACCTGTAGAGACTTTACCTTTAGAGACCTTGCCCATATGCGCAAAGGCAGTACCTTTCTTTTGCGTGTCATTCACTTCAAAACAGAAACCATTAGCCTCAAGAGTTCCCGTATCACCGACTTGCCCACCAGACTCTGCATAGAAAGGTGTTTGCGTCAGCATTAAGATACCTTCTTCACCTTCATTCAATGCTTGTACTGATTGATTGGCAGAAAAAATTTCTTCAACTTTACTGCTAGCATCTAACGACTGGTATCCGGTGAAGTCAGTCACTGATTTTACATCTAGAGCAACATCATAACCCTCACCAAAACGACTCGCATCACGAGCACGCTCGCGCTGTTGATTCATGTTTTTCTCAAAACCCTCAAGGTCAAGCTGAAGATCTTTTTCACGCGCTATGTCGGCGGTTAAGTCAACTGGAAACCCATAAGTATCATATAACTTAAACACTGTATCGCCGGAAATAGTTTTTCCTTTCATGCGGTCAATATCATCTTGAAGAATACGCATACCCTGCTCTAGCGTTTCACTAAAACGTTCTTCTTCATTTAATAAGCCACGTTCAACTTTAGCCTGCGCATCAACCAACTCCGGAAATGCACCGTGGAATGTGTCAATCAATGGCTCTACTAATTCATGAAAGAACGGTTCTTGCAAACCTAAGCGGTGACCATGTCTTGCAGCGCGACGAATAATTCGTCGTAACACATAACCGCGACCTTCGTTTGAAGGCAGCACGCCATCGGCAATTAAAAAACTGCAAGAACGAATATGATCAGCAATAACTTTTAATGAAGGATTAGATAGATCTTTCATCTTCGCCATTGATGCAACTTGTTTAATCAAGCCTTGGAAAAGATCTGTATCGTAATTGCTATTTACCCCTTGCAACACTGCACATAGTCTTTCTAAGCCCATACCAGTATCCACTGATGGTTTTGGTAGCGGGTTGAGTTTGCCAGCTTGATCACGCTCATATTGCATGAATACGAGATTCCAAATTTCTACATAACGATCGCCATCTTCATCTGGGCTACCTGGTGGACCACCTGCTATGTGATCACCATGATCATAAAATATTTCTGTACAGGGACCACATGGACCTGTATCACCCATGGCCCAAAAATTATCTTTAGCGCCAATTCTTCTTAGTCGGTCTTTATTAATCCCGATCTCTTTTGACCAAATATCTGCCGCTTCATCATCTTCTTCAAACACGGTAACCCAAAGTTTTTCTTTAGGCAGGCCAATCTGATTAATCAACAAGTCCCATGCATAGTTAATCGCTTCTTGTTTAAAATAATCACCAAAACTGAAGTTGCCAAGCATTTCAAAGAAGGTGTGATGCCTGGCGGTATAACCAACATTTTCCAAATCGTTATGCTTACCACCGGCACGCACACAACGTTGACTAGATGTTGCGCGTGAATAAGGCAACTTTTCCTTACCTAAGAAAACATCCTTGAATTGGACCATGCCCGCATTGGTAAATAATAAGGTGGGATCTGATGCAGGCACCAGCGAGCTGGTCGGGACCTTACTATGGCCCTTATTCTCGAAATAATCTAAAAATGCGCTGCGTATTTCCGCACTACCTTCCATTGACTAAATATCCTTTTGTGTTTGCTTGCCGATGCGGTCATTTAAAAAGTCGGAAAATTATATCACTAGGGAAGCCTCTTGATTGCATAAAGCGTACGCGTTTAGCCCGTTCTCGCGCATCAATTTCATCATTTGGCTGATATTTCTTTTCATAAGTGGTCATAGCCACCTCAAACCAGTCGATTTGCTGGCTATTTAGATAGTTCTGGAGGGTTTCAGAGTCAATTCCGCGAGTGCGTAATTCATGAGCAATCTTGAGTGGTCCACTGCCTTTTAGTAAACGCGAACGTACAAAATCTTCGAGATAACGCTGATCACTTTGCAACCCATGTTCTAAGAGTTGCTCAAAAGCACTAGCGATCTGTTCTTGGGTAAATTCTTTCTTAGCTAATTTTACTTCTAACTCGACGCGAGAATGCTCGCGCCGAGATAGCAAATTGACTGCAACGTAATAGGCATCACGCCCAGGCTTTGGTTTAGACTTCAGCAGTCTCTTCCTCTTCTTCTGAGTCGTCTGACACAAAATCACTTAGGTCTGGAAGTAATTTAGCGCGTAACAAACCATCAAGCTCTTCAATAAGATGCGAGTTTTCATTTAAGTAAGCTTTAGCATTTTCTTTACCCTGGCCAATGCGATCTTCACCATAGCTATACCAAGAACCTGCTTTCTTAACTAGCTCATTCTCAACACCAAGATCAATCAATTCACCTACACGCGAGATACCCTCACCGTAAAGAATTTCAAATTCGGCTTTCTTAAACGGAGGTGCCATTTTGTTCTTAACCACTTTCACACGCGTTTCATTTCCAAGAATCTCATCACCTTTCTTGATAGATCCAATACGGCGAATATCTAAACGCACTGATGCGTAAAACTTCAACGCATTACCGCCAGTTGTTGTTTCTGGGCTACCAAACATGACACCAATCTTCATACGAATTTGGTTAATGAAAATAACCATGGTATTTGAACGCTTGATGTTACCGGTAAGCTTTCTTAATGCCTGCGACATTAAGCGTGCTTGCAGACCCATATGAGAGTCACCCATATCACCTTCAATTTCAGCTCTTGGTGTTAATGCAGCGACTGAATCGACCACCACTATGTCAACTGCGCCTGAACGTACCAACATGTCAGTAATTTCTAACGCCTGCTCACCTGTGTCTGGTTGAGAAACAAGTAATTCATCAACATTTACGCCTAACTTCTCAGCGTAGGTAGGATCTAATGCATGTTCAGCATCAACAAACGCTGCTGTGCCGCCTGACTTCTGGCATTCAGCAATCGCCTGTAAAGTTAATGTGGTTTTACCCGAAGACTCTGGACCAAAGATTTCAATCACACGACCCTTAGGTAGACCACCTATTCCCAAGGCTACATCTAATGCTAATGAGCCAGTAGAAATGACATCAATGTTTCGTGGCAAGGGATCATCACCCAAGCGCATTACTGCACCTTTTCCAAACTGACGTTCGATTTGCCCTAGGGCTGCTGTTAGCGCTTTCTTCTTGTCTTCTTCCACGAATTACCTCGGCTTCTAAATATGATTTTGGTTCTGAATTTGTAAACGAATAATCGAGCTATATTAATAGCGTCAACACACACAGTCTACACATGATTTGCTAATGGAAAACTGTCTAATGTGTAGTAACGTGCGCCATCTTTGTCGAGTCGGGATTCGACCAAATGAAACTCTTCTACCTTCCACTCAATGGGGGTGAAATCTGGATTTGAAGTCGGGATTTGTGAATTTCTTAACAACGAAACATGCGGCACATAACGCTTACTCAATTTTGAAATACCACAGTATTG
>JBGCDS010000020.1:0-4716 GCA_045105615.1 Gammaproteobacteria bacterium | reverse complement strand
GTGAAGCAGGGTGTCGATATCGCCTTAACTAAAAATATACCCATGGGTGGTGGCTTAGGGGGTGCTAGTTCAGACGCTGCGACCACTTTACAGGTGCTGAATAAAATGTGGTCAATTGATGCTAATGAGGATGAATTGGCCGAGTTGGGTAAGCAATTAGGTGCAGATGTGCCAGTATTTGTTCGTGGCCACGCAGCCTGGGCAGAAGGGATAGGTGAACAATTATCACCCATCGAAATGGAAGAATGTTGGTATTTGATAATAAATGCTGAAATTCATGTCTCAACAGCACAAATGTTTGCGTATTCGCAATTGACACGTAATAGTCCCCAGCTCACAATATGCCCCCCTAAACCAGGGGAGTTCGGTAATGTTTTTGAGCCAGTAGTTCGGGCTCAGCATCCGAAGATTGATTCGGTTTTTGATTGGCTTGGTAATTACAGTCGTCCATTCCTAACAGGGACTGGGGGATGTGTAGTTGCTGCTTTCGCAGATAAAGAATCCGCTGTTAAGATACAATCCCACTGTCCACAAGGGATGACAGCGTATGTCACGCGAGCAAAAAACATATCGCCATTGAAAATCCAGATTCAGACTGGGTAGGGTGTTACTTAGAATAATTAAGTACACTTAAAAAAATAATTGGGCCGTCGCCAAGTGGTAAGGCACGGGGTTTTGATCTCCGCATTCGTAGGTTCGAGTCCTACCGGCCCAGCCAAATTCTTAAGCATAGTGGGATTAGCGTGACACAAGACAACGGAAAATACGACGACAGTCGCTTGATGGTGTTTGCTGGTAATGCTCATCCTGCATTGGCACGCGATATTGTGGAAAAGCTGAATATTCCACTAGGCAAAGCAATGATTAGCTCGTTTAGTGATGGTGAAATTCAGGTAGAGATTCAAGAGAATGTGCGTGGCCGCGATGTATTTGTACTGCAGCCAACAGGCATGCCTACCAACGATAACATCATGGAGTTGTTAATCATGGTGGATGCGCTGAAGCGAGCTTCTGCGGATCGAATTACTGCGGTGATTCCCTATTTCGGTTATTCGCGTCAAGATCGCAGAGTGCGTTCTATGCGTGTACCTATTTCTGCCAAGGTGGTTGCTAATATGATTTCAAATATTGGCGCAGACCGTGTACTAACCGTGGATCTGCACGCAGATCAAATCCAAGGGTTTTTTGATGTGCCGGTAGATAATGTTTATGCATCACCCGTGTTGTTAGGTGATATTTATAAACAGAAGTATTCTGACCTAATTGTGGTGTCACCTGATGTGGGTGGTGTAGTGCGTGCTCGCGCAGTGGCAAAACGATTAGATGATGCGGATTTAGCAATTATTGATAAACGACGTCCGCAAGCCAATGTTGCGCAGGTTATGCATATCATTGGTGAAGTGAAAGGTAAAACTTGTGTCATTGTTGATGACTTGGTTGATACTGCTGGCACGCTTTGCAAAGCAGCGCAGGCATTGAAAGAACATGGGGCTAAAGCAGTAATTGCCTATGCGACTCACCCAGTGTTATCAGGTAATGCGATAAAAAACATTGAAGGTTCAGAGTTAGATGGCTTGGTTGTCACTGACACTATTCCGCTGAGAGAAGATGCAATGAACTGTGATCGCATCAGACAGCTAAAGGTCTCAGGCTTGCTGGCAGAGACCATAAGAAGAATTAGTTATGAAGAGTCTGTGAGTACTCTATTTATGGATTAAAGAAGCCCTGGCGTGTTTGCTAGTGTTCTTTGAGTTGTGCATACACTGGTCGCAAGTGTGTGTTTTTTTATTTTTAAATATTTAGGAGAAGTTTAATGAGCATCGATTTTAGTTTAGATGCCGAGCCACGTAGCGATTTGGGGAAAGGTGCGAGCCGCCGCCTACGTCGTACTGGCCGTGTACCTGCCATACTTTATGGCGCAGGTGTTGACCCGGAGAACATTTCTTTGGATCACAATAAAATTCGAAATGACTTGGAAAATGAAGCATTTTATTCGCATATCCTGACGGTCAAATTAGAAGGTAAAAAGCAAAAAGTAATTTTGCGTGATTTGCAACGTCACCCAGCTAAGCCGGTGATTCTTCATGTAGATTTTTTACGAGTCAGTGATGACCAAGAAATTAACATGCACGTACCTCTGCACTTTATTGGTGAAGATGTCTGTCACGGTGTGAAGATGGAAGGCGGACAGATTAGTCACCAGATGACAGAGGTTGAAGTCACTTGCTTGCCTAAGAATATTCCAGAGTACATCGAAGTAGACTTAACTGAAGTACAGATTGGTGGTTCTATACATCTTTCTGAAATGAAGTTACCAGAAGGAGTTATTCTGACAGCGCTCACTCATGGTGAAGGACATGACCAACAGGTTGTGAATGTTCATGCCACTAAAGTGGTTGAAGAAGAGCCTACTGATGCTCCTGTTGCTCCAGAATCTGATGAAGACAAGCCTGCTGAAGAAGAGTAGTTCTTTAGTATCTTGGGCTAAGTGAAGGATTAATTGTGGCGGGCATTACCCCGATTCAGTTGATTGTTGGCTTAGGCAATCCTGGAGATAAATACACCGCAACCCGGCACAATGCCGGGTTTTGGTTTTTAGATCAGCTTGCACAGCGCTATCAAACAAGTTTTCGTAACGAGACTAAATTCAAAGCCGAAGTTGCTTCATTTGAATATGAAGGTAAACGCGTGTGGTTAGTTAAGCCAACCACGTTTATGAATCTAAGCGGTGAATGTGTTGGCCCGTTTGCTAAGTATTATCAAATCGCGCCAGAAAATACCTTAGTGGTTCATGACGAGCTTGATTTGCCAGTTGGGACATCAAGGCTCAAGTGGGCTGGTGGGCATGGTGGGCATAATGGCATTCGAGATATTTTTAAGCATTTTGCTAAAGACTATTGGCGTTTACGTGTTGGTGTTGGCCATCCTGGGAATAAAGACCAGGTGTTGTCATTTGTAATGAAGGCACCTTCAAGTAAAGAGCAAGATTTGATTAATGACTCATTAGATCGCGTATTCGATACCATGGCTGATGTATTAAGCGGTGATATGGAAGCAGCGATGCGTGCGTTACACAAAAAAATATAAGAATAACAAGGCAAATGAATAGAGTGGATCATGGGATTTAAATGTGGAATTGTTGGTTTGCCCAACGTAGGAAAATCTACCCTATTTAATGCGTTAACTCGTGCAGAGATTGCTGCTGAAAACTATCCTTTTTGCACGATCGAACCTAACGTTGGCGTGGTGCCTGTGCCAGACACTCGTTTAGATCAATTAGCCAATATCGCAAAATCAGAGAAAGTTATTCCCACAGTCATGGAGTTTGTTGATATAGCCGGCTTGGTAGCGGGGGCCTCAAAAGGTGAGGGGCTGGGTAACCAGTTTCTAGCCAATATTCGTGAGACCGATGCCATTGCACATGTTGTACGTTGCTTTGAAGACGATGATGTTGTTCATGTTGATGGAAAAGTAGATCCATTAAGTGATGTCGAAACAATTAATACCGAATTGATTCTTGCTGATTTAGAGTCGGTTGAAAAAGGGATGCAGCGTGCCAGTAAATTATCAAGGTCGGGTAATAAAGATGCGATTATACAGTTGGAATTAATGACGTCACTGCGTGATCATTTGGGCGAGGGCTCAGCAGCAAGACTATTTAAAGCAAATGAAGAACAGGAAAAAGTGCTTCAGCATCTACATTTAATTACACGTAAGCCAATGATGTATATCGCAAATGTAGATGAAGGATCACTAGAAGATAGTGAGCTGGCTAATCGATTATTAACATTTGCAGAAAAAGAGCAGGCTCAATTTGTTGTTGTATGCGCACAAATAGAAGCAGAAATTGCTCAATTAGACGATTCAGAACGAGATGAATTTCTTCAAGATCTAGGACTAAAAGAGCCTGGGTTAAACCTAGTGATTCGCGCAGGTTATGGACTACTCAACCTGCAGACCTTCTTTACTGCCGGCCCTAAAGAAGCACGTGCCTGGACAGTATTGCAGGGTGCTAGCGGACCTCAAGCCGCAGGTCGCATCCACACCGATTTCGAAAAAGGCTTTATTCGTGCCGAAGTGGTCGCTTTTGATGACTACATTCAAGGTAATGGGGAGCAAGGAGCGAAAGATGCTGGAAAATGGCGTCTAGAGGGTAAAGATTACATTATGCAGGAGGGCGATGTCGTACATTTCCGATTCAATGTATAACGCCAAAAAAGGTCGAAATTCTTATATAATAAACACAGCCTTGATTGATTGACAGATTTTCACCCGTCACGTATCTTGCGCTGCTCCATTCAAAATATGGCTATGTAGCTCAGCTGGTTAGAGCACAGCATTCATAATGCTGGGGTCGGTAGTTCAAGTCTACCCATAGCCACCATTCTCTTTTCTAAGTAACTGTTTTTATTGAAACGCACTAGACGACCGCAACTTCTAGTTTTGTATCTATTCCCTATAAAGCACAATAAGTCAGGCAAAAGTCCGCCAAAATATATTGCGTAGAGCACCGCATTGATTGCGATCTATGATAATAATTCAATGTTCTAATTGTTGGGGCTTTGGCTTTTATTTTGTATATGGTTTATCACGCCAAAGTTAAAAGCATCTTCAGCTGTAAAATAATAGTAGCGATTATCTTCTAGAGGAAACCAATCTTCTGGCAGCTTGGTTATAGATTTAAGGTAAGCGTTAACTCTATCTGGTTGTTCTGCA
>JBGCDS010000019.1:0-44196 GCA_045105615.1 Gammaproteobacteria bacterium | reverse complement strand
AACAGTCACCTCACCAGTACTCGCATCAATCGCAAACGCATTGTTTGGATTCGTTGTTAAGCTATATGTAATAGAATCAGATGCATCGGCATCCGTCGCAAGACCTGTGACACCAACACTGTCACCAATAGAAGCGGACTCGTTAATGCTGTTAACACTTACATCACTGTCTGTGACCGCGCTGATACTGAATTCACTGTTGTCATCGCTCACAGAAATGTCGAATGATGACGCATTGCTCGAACCATCTGTGGATGTCGCTGTGACTTCAATCTGCATCGTACTCGCTGTTTCAAAGTCTAAACCACTCGGATCCGCAACAGTCACTTCACCGGTTGTTTCGTCAATCGCAAACGCATTATTTGGGTTGCTTGTTAACGTGTAAGTCACACTGTCGGATGCATCACCGTCTGTTGCTAACCCGGTCACACCAACACTGTCACCCACACTGGCGGACTCGTTAATAGTATTGACGGAAGCATCTGAATCGGTCACTGCCGAGACACTAAACTCTGTATTATCATCGCTCACAACAATATCGAATGATAACGCATTACTTGAACCATCTGTGGATGTTGCAGTAACTTCAATTTGCATTGTGGCTGCAGTTTCAAAATCTAAACCACTTGGGTCTGCAATGGTGACGACACCGGTAACAGGATCTATCGCAAATGCATTATTTGGATTTTCACTGAGACTATAAACGACACTATCATTAGCGTCTAAATCATCGGCAAAAGCGGTCACGCCAATAAAATCACCGATTGAAGCTGACTCATTCACTTGATTTGCGTTTGAATCTGCGTCACTGACATCACCAATAGCATTTTTACTTGGCGCACTCTCACCTATAAGCGCTTCTTCAATTTGCTGATCAACACTTTGTAATTCAAACGCACTAAATTTTTCAACACTCTGACTACCATCTTCACCTGTTGCACCCAACTTAGATTGGGCTTGATCGATATCCTGGTTTTGCGCTGCGTCAGCTTGTAGCGGTAAGCCTTGACTCCCCAATGTTTGTTGATCACTGTCCTTACTTTCATATTCAGGACGATCAGAATCTAAATTAACTGATGTTTGGCTAACATCTTGCTGAACTGTTTGTGTTAAAGATTCATCAGTTTCTTCAATAACCTGCTGACTTTCTGACAGCTCAATAACTTCAATACCATCTGGACGCGCATCGACATCCATCATGATATTTTGCTTAAAGTGTTCTTCACGCCCATCAGGACCACTAAGTGATTCTTGTGCGTTAGTTTTTTCTAAAGACCCCTCCTCATTTACTTCATTAATTGAGTCGTAAATCTTTCCTTTATCATCAGCCATTTGTCGCTCCTCGACATTACAGTTCTAGTGAGCATAAGCTCCCGATAACTGTATCGGCGTCAGCATTGAATACTTAATAATGATTTTGAGGGATATAAACGGTTTAATTCAGATATGTGAACCGTGTCACACCTAGCACTAACTCTAGCCTCCTCGTTGGACGAGAACGCCTTTATAGAGTGGATTCTGCTTCTATAAATATTCTTTTAACGTGTTTATGTTTAGTTTTTATCTCACGATCTAATTAAGAAACCAATATTTCCATCTTATCAGTGCAGATATGATCGGAAAACTCTACACTTAAGTTCACAAGTATATACTCAGGCCCCATATGCATGGTTAGCACTTCATTGACCTTTTGCACGCCGCGCGTCTGGTTCAGAACATCACGAATACCATCAACGACATCCTTGTTTGCACTTTCACCAAACAACAACCCTTTAGTCTCGAGTGCAAGCAAAATAGCGACAGCAATAATCGCATTTCCTACTAACGCGGCATAAATAACTTTTTTAGATGAGCCAGCCATGAGGTAAAACTATTCTCTAGTTAAACTGCTTTATAAATTTCTGAACCATCATCTTTAAACTGTTCAGACTTTTCTTTCATCCCTGATTCGATGGCGACCTTGATATCACCTATGCCTTTGCCCTTTGCATATTCGCGAACATCCTGCGTAATCTTCATTGAACAAAACTGAGGGCCACACATCGAGCAGAAATGCGCAACCTTAGAAGAATCTTTAGGCAAGGTCTTATCGTGGAATTCACGTGCGCGCTCTGGATCTAAACTCAAGTTAAACTGGTCTTGCCAACGAAATTCAAAACGAGCTTTTGATAATGCATTGTCACGTAATTGTGCACCCGGGTGACCTTTAGCTAAATCTGCAGCATGTGCAGCTATCTTATAGGTAATAATTCCATCACGTACATCTTCTCTATCTGGCAAGCCCAAATGCTCCTTGGGAGTTACATAACAAAGCATCGCTGTGCCATACCAACCGATTTGAGCTGCCCCAATCGCAGAAGTAATATGATCATAGGCAGGCGCTATATCAGTCGTTAACGGCCCCAATGTATAGAAAGGTGCTTCATAACAATCCTTCAGCTCCTTTTCCATATTTTCTTTAATCATTTGCATAGGCACATGACCCGGGCCCTCAATCATGACTTGAACATCATGTTCCCAAGCAATTTTAGTCAACTCACCTAATGTTTGTAACTCAGAGAACTGAGCTTCATCATTAGCATCTGCAATACAACCAGGGCGAAGACCATCACCTAGCGAGAAAGCAACATCATAGGCTTTCATAATTTCACAGATGTCTTCAAAGTGCGTATATAAGAAGCTCTCTTCATGGTGCGCTAAACACCATTTAGCCATAATTGATCCACCGCGTGAAACTATACCCGTCAATCGATCTGCAGTGAGTGGCACATACGCCAAACGCACACCAGCATGAATCGTAAAGTAATCGACGCCCTGCTCTGCTTGTTCAATTAGCGTGTCTCTAAACAACTCCCATGTAAGGTCTTCAGCTTTACCATTCACTTTTTCTAATGCTTGGTAAATTGGAACGGTACCGACAGGCACTGGACTATTACGCAGAATCCACTCACGCGTTTCGTGAATATGCTTTCCAGTACTTAGATCCATAATAGTGTCTCCACCCCAACGCACGGACCATGCCATCTTTTCCACTTCTTCTACCACAGACGAAGTGACAGCAGAGTTACCAATATTGGTATTCACTTTCACGAGAAAGTTACGCCCAATAATCATTGGTTCTGACTCTGGATGATTAATATTATTTGGAATAATTGCACGGCCACGCGCAACTTCATCACGAACGAATTCTGGAGTAATTTCTTCCGGCAAATCAGCGCCGAAAGATTCACCTGGATGTTGCTTTAATAATTTTTTATACCTGGGATCTGCGCGTAATTCTTGTAAGCGTAATGATTCTCGAATAGCGATATATTCCATTTCTGGAGTAACAATGCCATTTTTCGCATAATGCATTTGGGTGACATTTTTGCCCGCTAATGCCTGCCTTGGTGCATGCTTAACCTGGAATCGAATATGATCAGTCTTTGGATCAGTTAAACGCTGACGACCAAATTCAGATGATAATTCCTTAAGCTCAACTGTATCTTTACGTTCTTCTATCCACTGTGCACGAATACGCTCAATGCCATTTGAAAGATCAATATCTGCATCTGGATCTGTTAGTGGCCCAGATGTGTCATAAACAGGAATTGCAGGATTTTCTTCACCACCCAAACTAGTCCCAGTATCGTCGCAAGCTACTTCACGCATGCCAACTCGAATACTGTCATTTGAGCCTTTAACGAATATCTTTTTAGAACGAGGAAATGGCCGTGTGACTTCTTCACCCAGTTTTTTTGTTTGAGAAATTAAATCTAATTCGGTTACGCTCATGTATCACCAGTGGTTGGAGAGATTAGTTACTGTGTTGATTTGAATATAACCTGTATTCAACACATTGCAATACTTAAAGGGCTGTTCAAATACCATTCAGATCTTGTTAATCCAATGATCGTACCTAGCAAATTACTTGCTATTATTAATGCAAGCACCGTAGAGTATTGGTTATTTAATTGACCACTTGATTATTATGGATATCGAACAAGCAAGATTTAACATGATTGAGCAACAGATCCGTCCCTGGGATGTGTTGGACATGCATGTATTGAACATCATTCAATCTGTGCCTAGAGAAGACTTTGTCAGCGAATCGCAGAAAAACTTAGCCTTTGCGGACATGGAAATCCCTATCGGCCATGACCAAGTGATGATGTCACCGAAAGTGGAAGCACGTATGCTACAGGCGCTAGCCATTTCTCCTGATGACAAGATTCTAGAAATTGGCACCGGAAGCGGACATATAACCGCATGTTTGGCGAAGATGGGTAAACATGTCACTACCTGTGAATATTATGAAGAGTTATCAGCCACTGCAAAATCACGATTACAGGATAAAGCGAACAACATAGACTTTTTAAACGGGGATATATTCAACCTGTCTGACAAATTGAGCAAATATGACGTGATTGCCGTGACTGGCTCAATTCCTGAGCAGTTAAATAATATTTCTAAACTATTAAAAACAAATGGCCGCTTATTCTGTATCACCGGCCAAGCGCCCGCCATGACAGCAAAACTGATCACTCATGTAGCAGAAAATAGTTATCGTGAAGAAGACTTGTTTGAAACTGTCATCCCACCATTATTATCCATCTCCACTGAAAAGGTTTTCTCATTTTGAGTTTTAGAGAAATATCAGCATCTGAACTGAACACATATTTACAAACTACCGACACAAACCCTCTGTTATTAGATGTTCGCGAGCCATGGGAGTATGAAAAATGCTACTTAGAAAACTCCCAACTGGTTCCTATGCGCCAGATTCCTAACACATTAAATGAGTTTGACCCTGACCGAGAGATTATTGTTATCTGTCACCATGGGATTCGAAGCCGCTCAGTAGCAGCCTATCTAGCAAGCAATGCTTTCACACAGGTGGTCAACCTCACCGGTGGCATTGATGCCTGGGCTAAATACGTTGATCAATCTATGGCAACTTACTAACATCTAATACAATTTGGCTTTGTGCCGATATAATTGAATCACTATTAATGCAACCATAAGAAATAATTCTAATGAATAGTCGTTTAATCACTTTATCCACAATTTTTCTAGCACTATTATGTTTACAAACCCATGTGTCTGCAAACGGGTTAATTGATATATATACCATTGCAAAAGCTCAAGATACGGTATTCAGAGAAGCAGAAGCTAACTATCTTGCCACCGCACAAGCATCACCCATTGCACGCGCTTCACTACTTCCGCAAATTAATTTTTCTGCAGAAACATCAGATAACAGTTTAGAGACCGAAGGGCAGACCTTTGGCGTATCAGGTGGCGATGTTGATTACAATTCACATGGCTATAGCTTGCGATTAACACAAGCACTTTATAATCGTGATTTTTATATACAACTTAAACAAGCGAACAATAATGTTGCTCGCGCCCAAGCCCAGTTTGACGCATCAAAACAAGATCTAGTACTTCGCGTTACGGAATTGTATTTCAACGTACTTGCTGCTCGTGATGATCTAAAATTTGCCACTGCCGAAAAAGAAGCCATTAACAGGCAGCTAGAGCAAGCTGACAACAGATTTGAAGTAGGCCTTATTCCAATTACAGATGTTAAAGAAGCACAGTCATCATATGATAGTTCTGTCGCCCGTGAAATTGATGCGGAAATTGCCTTAGAGTTAGCTATTGATGCACTTGCAGTGATTACAGGTGATCGTGTAACTACTTTGAAAACGCTATCACAACGCATGGAATTAGTGCGCCCAGACCCTGACAACGTTACTGATTGGCTCAACACTGCTCTCAATCAAAATCTTGCACTGCTTATTAATGAATATGATACAAAGATTGCCAAGCAAGAAATTCAACGCAACCAGTCTCAACACCTACCAACCGTAGATATTGTCGCTGCATATAATGACACTGATTCTGGCGGCTTGACTGGTTCTCGACAAACCGAAGACTCAAGAATTGGCTTAGAATTAAATTTCCCTATTTTTCAAGGCGGTCGTACGTACTACCAAACAAAAGAAAGCCAGCACTTATACAGCGCTGCGTTACAAGCGAATGAAAGAATCAAACGTGAAACCACACGCGATACACGCGATGCATACCATAACGTGGTCGCCGGCATAAGCCGAGTTAACGCATTTAGCAGAGCAGTGGAATCTGCTGAAGTGGCTGCGGAAGCAACTGAAGCAGGCTTTGAAGTAGGCACTAGAACATCAGTAGATGTGCTACTCACTTTACGATCAGTTTTTCAAGCTCAGCGAGATTACTCTAGATCACGCTATGACTACCTACAAGATACATTACGCTTAAAGAATGCAGCAGGAACATTAAGCGCAGATGATCTACTACAAATTGATGCCTGGTTAGAGTAGTCTTGGCCGAATGGCCAAACCAGATTCACACTCCACACTTAGTTACCGCTTACTCACCTGGGGATTATTTCCAGCGGCGCTACTACACACGGGATTTACTGCTTTTAAATCCAAAAGCAAAGATTACCTCACTCAACGCTTAGGCATATATGAAAGCAAAACAAATGCCAATCGAGTTGTTTGGTGCCACTGCGCATCTGTTGGCGAAGTCAACACTGCATTACCTCTGCTACGCAGCCTAGTTGAACGAGGCGAACACTTATTAGTATCTACAAATACAGTCACCGGTAAGCAAGCGTTAGCCAAGGCCGAATTAAGTAACACTCAACATGTATTTTTGCCATTAGACTACAACTTTTTTGCGCAAAATCTAATTGGAGTATTCTCGCCCAAACTGTACTTGCTGTTTGAAACAGAGTTATGGCCAAACATATTACATGCTATTACTAAGCATAATATTCCCATCGCCATCATCAATGGACGCATTAGCGAAAAAACCTTAAACGCACCTTCTTTAATACTAAAGAACTACAAAAGCGTATTAAGCAAGATTTGCAAAATAATCACTAGCAGCGAACAGAATACCAATCGCTACTTAGCATTAGGCGCTAAACCTGAAACTATCACCACTTTAGATAACTTAAAATTTGCCAGTTTCAGCGCAACATCAAACCCAACTAACGAATGTCCAATTGATTATCCATTTCTACTCTGCGCTTCAACACACCAAGGTGAAGAACAGGCCATCATTAAGCAATGGAAAGCCTCTAAGGTAAAAAAATTAGGCCTGGTTATTGCTATCCGTCACCCACAACGCAGTAAAGAAGTTTGCAGAATACTAGACGATGAACAACTAGCTTATCATCTGCATTCAAGCAGTCCTAACAACTCGACTAAAAATGAAATCTATATCATTGATACCCTAGGACAACTAATGCCCTTCATGAAAGAAGCTCAATCTGTATTCATAGGTGGTTCGCTAGTTCCTATCGGTGGGCACAATGTTGTTGAGCCAGCGCAATTTGGTCGTTGCATTTTCATTGGCCCACATCATGATGATTTTAAGGACATCGTCAACGATCTAAAACAATGCAACGGCATCACCGTCGTTAATAATGCCAATCAACTCATCAAGGAAACGCTAAGACTATTCAACAACCGCAAAACACAAGAACAGTTAGGCAATAACGCAAAAAAATATTTGGACAGAAAAAAGCAAGTCTTAAAAGATTATCAAGATTTGATATTCAAGTTAATAGACGATCAAGCCCGATAACCTTGCATCAAACTATCAAAATCACTTTGGTGAAAATGAGCACCCTCATGCTTTAATTTTTGCTTATCCAAGGAACGCTTCAGCCTATCAAGTCCAAGCTGCGCCCAGGACTGTGAAAAAGCTCTTTGCATGCACCGATCAAAATCAATTAAATAAACTTCGCCGGCCTTATCTATCAAAATATTATTTGCATTCAAATCAACATGCTGAATATCCTGCTGATGAAATTGCGAAATCTTCTTTCCAACCTTCAGCCATACTTCTTTTTCAAGCCTAGCTTCAGAAACCAGTTGCGCCAATGTTTTTGAGTCTGAAATCTCGCTCATAAGAATATCCGCATGATACAAAAATCCCTGCACCACACATCTTGCTGCAACCGGCTCTGGCACTGGAAGGTCAAGTCGCCTCATATGCAGCAGTAGCGTTAATTCTCTAAATGGCCGACTAGCTTTAAAACCTCTAAACACAAACCTATCTTTACTAAACCTGGCTGGCACTCCGCCGCGACAATAATGTCTACGCACCATATATCGGCCAGCCGCATTAACTCTAACAATTGATTGTCGCCCACTTTGCCATTCATTTGCTATCGACTGTGAAGACACTGCTTCAAACCAATTCACTTGGAAATCTGAGCGCAGATGATCAGGCACCCAAATTTTTGTGTTATGTTCGCTTATCTCATGTAAATGCATTGCCGTAACTTACAATATTCAGTTTATAAAATGAGCTCAGAAGACACCCTAAACACAGATATTAATTCAATCTGTATTGTTCGCCTATCAGCTATTGGTGACGTTACTCATATGTTGCCTATCATACACAGCATTCAAAAATTTCGCCCCGGCACAAGAATCACTTGGATTATAGGCAAAACTGAACATAAACTAGTTGGCGATCTACACAACGTTGAGTTTATTCAATTCAACAAAAGCCTAGGCCTCAAAGCTTATCAACAGGTATTAAAAGAATTATCAGGAAGGAAATTCGATGTATTACTCGCCTGCCAGGTATCTCTACGCGCCAACATTCTAAGCGCCTTGATTTCAGCTAAACGAAAAATTGGCTACGACAAAACCCGTGCAAAAGATTTTCACACATTAGTGGTTAACGAAAAAATACCTTCTGCCAAAAACCATGTACTCGATTCATTTTTTCAATTCATCGAACATATAGGCATTGCTCATAAAAAATTTGATTGGTCACTGCCAATCCCTGATGATGCACATGAATTTGCCCAAGCACAGATACCTGCAAACAAACAAGTACTTGCCATTAGCCCCTGCTCCAGTCATCGCTTGAGAAATTGGACCGTGCAATCTTATGTTGATGTAGCTAACTATGCGATCGAAAAACACAGCATGCATATTGTTTTATTAGGCGGGAATAGCGATCTGGAGCATGAATATGCTGACAAGATAGCTACACAGCTCAAACAGTCACCGACCAACTTAATTGGTAAAGATACCTTAAAAAAATTACTCGCCGTTTTACAACGTTGTACGGCATTATTAACTCCAGATTCTGGCCCAGCCCATATGGCTACCTGCGTTAACACACCTGTACTCGCGTTGCATGCTGCAAGTAACAGTCATCGTAGCGGTCCTTACCTTAGTTTACCTTGGTGTATCGATAAATACTCAGATGCCGCACAGCTCCACTTCAACAAAACTGCCAACCAAATAAAATGGGGCAGCAAAATTGAAAAACCAGGTGTTATGGATTTAATTAAGCCAGAAGACGTTATAATTAAGCTAGACAAACTACTACAAAAATAGGTACTCATCTTGCAACTACTTGCCCCCATTTCCGTTGGTGAATTAATCGATAAAATCACTATATTGAAAATTAAACAAAAAAAAGCTTCTGACAAGCAAAAGTTAAGCAACATTAACCGTGAGCTCAAAGAACTTGAAACAACCTGGGAAAAAGAGAAATCACCAGAGCTTGATATCAGCGATTTATTTGAAAAACTAACTCAAGTCAATGAAGCATTATGGAGCATTGAAGACGATATTCGCGCCAAAGAAGCGGCCAGCGCATTTGATCAAGAATTTATTGACTTAGCACGCTCTGTTTATAAGCAGAATGATCACCGTGCTGAGCTTAAAAAAGAAATCAATACCCGTAGCGGCTCTACTTTAGTCGAGGAAAAACTCTACCAAAAATATTAACTAATCTGTTTAAGCCGCTTATAAAAAGAAGCGATATACATAAACAAGAACATCGCCAATAAGCACTCTTTAGTTTCACCTGCTCGTATATCTAATATATTCGGCACTGTAGTGTCGAATAATTTGTAAACTTTCTCATGCAAGCTAACAAACACAGCTAGCAAACATGTTGGTATGTTGACGTAACTTGGCCATAACCAAGCAAAAAATTCGCCCGATGAAAATATTTTTTCTCGAACCATAAAATATACGGGGATTATCACTCCACCCACTACCGCAGCAATAGTTAATAACATACGCGGCACCTGATCTAGTAGCGCACTGGTGTTATGAAGATTTGTCTCACCTTGATCATTAACCCCCATCCATCCTTCAGGCGTACCCCAGCCAAACCAGTGTTGACCCCAACTAACTTCCTCACCTGCGTAATAGATGCAGCCAAGCACTAATAACGACAACCAGAATTTAAAAAATGGAAATTCAAATGATTTCATTTTCAAAAGCGACAATACACCTAATACAATCGCAATAAATAAAACAATAAAAGTGTAGTTTTCAATAAACCCATGCTCACCAAAAACATAACTATCTGTCTCAACATCAATCACGCGCATTACATAAGGAAACAACGCCACCACAATTGGCAACCATAACCACAACCATTTTGGTAAATCTTCAGGATAAGTGTTTTGCATTATTATTAATTGTTTATGTTCTCTTGCTAGCCATCTTTGCAAGATAATCCCAGCGTTTAAGACTACGATAATCTCGGTGATTCTTACTACGCAACCCCAATTTAAAACCGATCGCCATAAATGGATTGGGTGGACATATATACTGCGGCATTAAATTAAAGTCGTATAACTTAGGCATCCACTCGTCGCGTGCATTTTTTATTAGTCGAATATTACCAGGAGAAATATCCAAATCATACAAACCCACCTTAGCCGCTTGCTCAACAATATAATAACCGGCTCTCAATACTTCGCTGGGGAGCCCAGCTGATTGCTCCATCAGCTCTTCTAACCAAATACCATCAACATATTCTTGCACTAAGGCTAAGTCATAGCCCTGACCTGGCGATAATAATCGATAAGGTTCTGCCACAAACTTAGTCAGCGCACTTGATTCATAAGCAATTTTATTGCGCGCAAATTCAAATTCACCAATATTGACCTTATATTGTGATTGATACTTTTCTATGTAGGCTGGCTTATATACCTTGACTGATACTTTCTTACCAAGATAATTGGCAAGATACGCATGAGAACGACGCCCCGAACCTAGCTCTTGGATAACATCTATCTCGGTCGGCAGTACAAGATTGGGCATGATAGAATCGCGAATTAAAGCATTAGAAATGGCGCGCAAGTATAAACAATTATCCCCTATCTACGATATTTATTCCTCATGTCTTATAAAATTGGAATAATTGGTGCCGCAAGACGACATCAGGGCACTGGCCCATTTATCGCCCGTATATTTGCTAATCTGGGACACCAAATTACTGGCATTGTCGGCACCAGCAAAAATTCAACCCGGCAAGCAGTAACCGATTTATCTGACCACTACGGCATTACTACTCAAGGTTATACCGATCTCAAACAATTACTAAATCAGCAGAATCTGGATATTCTTGTCATTGCATCCCCCCCAAGTACACACCTTACTTATTTGCAATTAGCTGCCGAGCATAATTTACACATATTTTGTGAAAAACCGTTTTGGTGGCCAGATAACAGATTAGCACTAGCGACTTATGAGCAAAGCCTACAATCAGTGATTACTATGTCCGCGCTAAATCAGCGATACATCCATCTCAATACTCAATGGCCTTACACATTGAAGGACTTTTCACGACTGTATCCAATGGCGATTATTAATAATGAAATCAAGCAGTTTGCTATGAATCTAAGCCCACAAAGCCTCGACGTCTCAATGCTAGTGGATGGTGCATCTCATGGTCTAAGCATGCTTTATCAGCTAGTAGGCGCTGGCAGCCTTAATCATATTGAAGTATTACAGGCACCCAATAGCATCGTTATTCATTTCGATTATGAGCACGAACGGGGCACCACAAAATCAACACTAGGTTTTATTCAATCCAATGAAACTCCTAAGCCTGCAAGCTATCAGATAAATAGCCACACAGTGCAAAGAACTGTTTCGTTACCCGAGTATCAAATTCAGTTACAATCCGACCAGCAAACAATATCGATACAAGATCCTCTGGATGCTTCAATACGAGACTTTCTAGCTAGTTTAGATGCCGGATTAAAATTTGACGGAAGCATACTTATGCTTGGGGCACGTCACTTATATCAATTAATCGAAAATTATAAATAAGAGCAAATTATGGAAAAAATTCACACAGCAGACGGTGATGTATTAATGGAAGTCTCCCCTCTGATTGATTTTCGCAGTAAAAATAGTATTCAGTCAGTATTACAGGTGGTTGATGCGCCATTACACGCAAAAAACAAACAGGGTCAACATAAAGAGAAACAGGTAGAACTGTCTCCTATCCATGATTTTTCTGCCAAGTTACGCCAACCCTCCATTATCAATACACTTAAAGAGTATGTTAGCTGGCAGGTTAAGTGGAGAGATGCCTACTCAGAAGGTCAATCAATCGAAGAAATTTTAGAACAGGCACCCAACCATGCACCTCTATCTGTGAATCTAGACGTCACTACTGCCTGCAATTATCGCTGCGACCACTGCGTTGACATGGATATCTTAAACACAGGTATTCGCTACGAACATGAACAACTTAAAAATTCTTTAACCACGCTAATTGATCGTGGTTTACGTTCCGTCATTATCATTGGTGGTGGCGAACCAACAGTGTATCCAGGTTTTGCCGATATCGTTAAACACTTAAAAGCACGCGACATAAAAATTGGCGTTGTCACTAATGGCAGTCGTATGGATAGAATCGCAGAAGTCGCTGATGTCCTGACCAAGGGTGATTGGGTACGCCTATCACTTGATTCTGGCGACAATGAAACATTCCGCGCCATGCATAAACCAGTGAGTAAGAAAGTAACTCTAGATTGGATTTGCTCACAGATACCCGATATCAAAAAAATCAATCCTGACTTTCAAATTGGTTATAGCTTTATTGTTGTATGGAAAGACTGCGAAGCCAATGATACTGAAATTATTGATAATACTGATGAAATTATTGAAGCCGCTGAACGCGCCAAGAAGAATGAGTTTGATTATATTTCTTACAAACCATTTTTAACCCGCGCAGAAGAGAACAATGCTGAAGTAGTGAATTTAACTCAGGAAGAGCAATCTATTGATGGCATCCTAAAGAAAATTCGCACATCAATTAATCAAACTAAACAATTAGAAACTGATAAATTTTCAGTGATTGAAAGCACTAATTTACGCGTGCTTGAAAATGGTAGTTACAAAGATTTTATCGACCAGCCTAGCACCTGCCACATGCAGTATTTCCGACAGGTCTTAAGCCCACTAGGTGTATTTAATTGTCCGGTCTATAGACATGTGCCTCAAGCTTTACTGGGCGGCAAACATGAATACGAAACTGAAGACCTATTTAAAGAAACTCAAAAGAACACTTTAAGATTAATTGAAGCTTTTGACGCTAGTGTCGAGTGCCGCAACGTCACCTGCTTATACAACCATGCCAATTGGTTGATTGAAGATCTAATACGTCATCCAGAAAAACTAGAGACGTTAGGGGTTTCCGAAGAACGTCACGACTATTTTTTATAGTTCGCTTGCATAATATCGATTGGGAAGAATTAAAACTCTTCCCAATCATCAGTAACATCTTCACCTACAGCCATACTGAAATCATTCGCTTGCGCACTTGGTGCAGCACTAGACTGTCCCCATGGCCGCTCACTAGAACGTCTTTCTACACCAGGCGAGGCTAAAGAGTTAGTACTATTTAATCCAGCCGCTTTATCTACTTGGAAAAAGCTAACTAAATTATTCAACTGACTACTCTGCTCCGACATAGATTCTGCCGCTGCCGCTGCTTCCTCAACCATCGCTGTATTCTGTTGTGTAGCTGTATCCATTTCAATAATAGCTTTATTCACCTGATCAATGCCCTGGGCCTGTTCTTGAGACGCAGAGGAAATATCACCAATAATATCGGCAACCTGTCTCACACTATCCATAATTTGCTCTAGTGTTTCACCCGACTGATTCACCAAACGACTACCATCAGTGACTTTTTGAACACTATCTTCAATTAATTCCTTAATTTCTTTCGCTGCCGTTGCACTACGCCCTGCTAAGTTACGAACTTCTGTTGCCACTACAGCAAACCCACGCCCCTGCTCACCTGCGCGTGCTGCTTCTACCGCTGCATTCAGCGCTAACAAATTTGTTTGGAACGCAATTTCATCTATCACACCAATAATATCGGATATCTTATTACTAGCTTGATTAATATCATGCATAGCAGTAATGGCTTTATTCACCACTTCACCACCCGTCGCTGCTTGGTCACGCGCACCTATGGCAAGTTCATTTGCTTCTTTAGCATTATCTGCATTTTGCTTAACCGTGCTGGTCATCTCTTCCATACTTGCCGAGGTCTCTTCCAAACTGGCTGCCTGTGACTCAGTACGACGACTTAAATCCAAATTGCCTCTAGAGATTTCATCAGCACCCGTGCTAACAAGACCACTTGATTCGCCAATATTCACTACGATATCGCTCATCTTATGACAGTAGTCATTGACCGCGTCTTTTAATAATTTGAATTGACCCGTGTAATCGCCATGTACACGTTCAGTCAAATTACCCGCACCAAGCCCTGTCACTACATGGCTCACCTCACCTAGCAATTTTTCCACATTCTGCTGCATATTTTTTTGTTCAGTGACATCACTTGCAAATTTAACCACTTTCAACGGCCTACCATCTAACCCCATAATTGGATTGTAAGAGGCTTGAATCCATACTTCTTTACCACTCTTTGAGATACGCATGTATTCACCAGATTGAAATTTTCCTGCACTGAGATCAGACCAAAATTGTTTATATTCATTATTCGCCGCATATTTAGGCTCGACAAACATTGAGTGATGCTTGCCTTGAATCTCCTGCAATTCATAGCCCAATGCGCTCAGAAAGTTATCGTTCGCTGTAATAATACTGCCATCCAGGTTGAACTCAATTACTGCTGTAGATTTATGAATTGCGTTAATCTGACCTTTCTCATTAGCGCTTTCTATACTTCTTTGGGTGATATCAGTTGCATATTTAACGACTTTAAACGGTTTACCCGCACCATCCATAATCGGGTTGTAAGTTGCTTGAATCCACACTTCTCTACCGCCCTTACCAATTCTTTTGTACTGCTTGGCTTGGTACTCTCCACGGTTTAATGTTTTCCAGAAGTTTTTATATTCACTGCTATTAGCAGTTTCACTATCGACAAACATCGAATGATGCTTACCCTGTATTTCGTCAAGTTGGTACCCAACAGTGTTCAAAAAATTATCATTTGCCTTGATAATTGTTCCATCCATATTGAATTCAATTACTGCTTGAGATCGACTTATGGCCTCAAACTGCCCTTGATAGTCAATTAATTGATTCTTTAGATTTTCAATATCACTGTTACCACCAAACTTAAATTTCATATTTATCCACTCGCATATTTACGTCTAATATTTCTATTACTCTCAGAACAGATACCAGCCACACCTGTTCACCACTACAAGCATGTATACGGCCGAATTTCTTTTTTCTTGAGATAGACAAACTAGATATAAACGACCATTAGTCGATTTTTATTCACCCTTAAAGATTGGGCAAACATCTAACCACCTCAACATTGCATATTGAGATAGATTTCTTATTTATAAGCGCTTGATGACTGCTCTAAAAACATCCTGCGGCATAATATCTTTCAAACAGCGATAATGCTGATACTGACATGTGCGCTGCCAGCAAGGGCTACAGGCCAGCCTGACATAAAAAGATTTTGCTTTTGAGTGCAGTGGCGGCGTATAAGCTGGCGTGGTTGCACCATACATTGCAATCACAGGCGTATCGACGGCTGCGGCAATATGCATTAATCCTGAATCATTACTAACAGCAATATGACAGGCCGCAAGTATATCAATCACATCTAACAAACTGGTTTTGCCACAGAGATTAAAAATAGATTCATCGCATAGTGATTCGATCTGTTGACTTACTTCGATATCTTTCGTCGAGCCGAGCAAACACACATTCAGCCCCTGCTGCTTCAACATACTAATCAGTGCAGCAAAATGCTCTACCGGCCATTGTTTAGAAGGGCCATATTCCGCACCAACCATACAAGCAACCAATGGTACATCATTAGCAATCGCATTCTTTTCTAACACTTTTAGTTGATTAGCATGATCCACAGATAATTCAGGAAAGTATTGTTTCTTAACTAAATTAATATCTGATTCAATATTAATGTAACGTAGATAATTACATACACTTGCTATGCTTTTATCTTTATTAGAGGGGAAGGTATGCGTCAACAAACCATATCGAAATTCGCCAATATCACCTATTCGTTTAGGAATTTTTGCCACCCAAGGCACTAGTGCTGATTTAAATGAACGTGGCAATACTATCGCCTGCGAAAAACCCTCACTACACAGCTGCTTACCTAAATAACGACGCTTAGCAAAGCCAAACTCACCGTGCGCAACATCCAGACTATGTACTGCTGAAACTTGAGGCATTCGCGCAAGCAACGGCCGCGACCATTGTGGTGCTACCACATGAATTTGCGCTGATGTAGAATCAGCCTGTAATGCCTTATATAACGCCTGCGCCATGACCATATCACCCACCCAGGCGGGGCCAATAACTAAACTCTTATTAATAGCTCACTCCAAATAAAATAGCCGTGTACATTCCTAACGATATTCGCCAGCCTACTAGAAAATATGCTTTAGGCGAGTACATTATCCATCCTGCTCACGAAAACAACCAATCGTTAGAACAGTGGATAAAAGAGCTGCAGTTTGAACAATTCGAATCACCAACTCATCGCATGCAGCAACATAGCCGAAAGCGAAATAATCTATACAGCTTCCACCTGGCCTGCGTAGATAAAGAGGTGATTTTAAAAGTTTCTCAGATATCCAAGCATTATCGCTGGTATCGTAAACTCAACCTTGTACTAGTCAGTCTAATCAAAAATTATAGCTTAAACGCGTACTATGGAGGAGTAGCGTTAGAAAAAATTAATGTCGATAGCATTAAGGTCTTAGGTCATTGGACCTGCAAGCGCCAAACCCAAAGTGAAAAATCCTATCTTCTCTACGAAAAAGTCAACGCCAGTATGTCTGTGTTTGATTTATGCGAACAGATAATCCAAAAAAACAAATACTCAAAGACGATTATTCATAATATCGCTCAATCTCTTGGTGCAGTGGTTCGCAACCTTCATGCTAACAATATCCGCCATGGAGACCCTCATGCTGGCAATTTTTTATTATGCTCACCCGTCACAGACATTAGCCAACTCACGCCCGATTCTGTCAAGCAAATGAAATTCACCTTAATAGACTTGGATAAAATGCAGTTTGTTCGCAGTGAAAAGCCGTGGAGAAAGAAATTATTAGACATTCGTTGTATTCGACGATTCCGAATATACGACATTGATAGCAATGACAGCCTGAAATATTATTTAGATCGGCCTGCTAGTTTTCTAGAAAAAAATATTTTGAAGTTCTGGATGAATGGCGGACTCAATATCTACAAATGGATCAAGCCCAGCAAGAAGCGCAACTAACTAATACTTAAGGCTTATTTTTCAGAGTAACCAAAACCGCTTAACCAAGACTTATCTGATTTTCTACGCCCTGCAGATCTATTGGCAACAGGTTCTGGGTTCTTAACGCGCACAGACTCTAAAGTACACATATGATCTTTAAGAAAGTATGTGCAAATTGGCTCACTGAGTTTTTTCGCTTGCTCGTAGTCTTCTGCTAGCAAGCTAAATGTAACCACATATTCTTTCATCTAATTATCAAAGTTAGAGTTTCCCCAAGAATCAAGATACTACAGGCTCCACTAAAGCAATAATTATACGTCTTTCACAATTTATCAGATGAACTGTGATTAAATGACTATTAGTGGCCAGCTCCTAGGTGAATCAATTTTTATCGATAATCGATGATATGATACTGGTGGTTGAATAGCCCTCTACAAACGGGATTATTTTCACCGCTCCACCACGCTTTTGCACATGGTCGGCACCAACGATAGAGTCAGGCTCATAATCTCCACCTTTAACTAATACATCGGGGTTTAGACTCTTGATCAATGCTTCCGGAGTATCATCATCAAATGAAACCACCCAATCCACCGATGAGAAATAGGAAAGCATTTCTGCTCTATCTTGAAGATTATTTATAGGACGATCATCACCTTTAAGACCGCGAACTGATTCATCCGAATTCAAAGCCACCACCAGCATATCACCAAATGTTGAGGCTTCTCTCAATAAGTTTGCATGTCCTTTATGAAGAACATCAAAGCAACCATTCGTAAATACTACTGTTTGCTTTTTAGCATGTGCATCTTCTATGCGTTTGATCAAGAAATCGCTGCTAACCAATTTACTATCGGGACACTCATAACTAAGCATACCGTGAGTTAATTCTTCAGCGGACACAGTCGCTGCGCCAAACTTACCCACAACAATACTTGCGGCAACATTTGCAACATGTGCAGCCTGCTTGAAATCTCCATCCGTAGCCAAGCTCATAGCAAATGCAGAAATCACAGTATCTCCTGCACCTGTGACGTCATATACCTCGCGCATCTGCGCTGGAAAATTTGTTACTGTTCCATCTCGCATGACTAACGTCATACCTTTTTCGCTACGCGTTACCAGCAAGGCTTCAAAATTATTTTCAACACATAATGCTTGAGCTTTTTGATAAACATCTTGCTCAGAATCACATTCACCGACAACGGCACAAAACTCTGAATAATTAGGCGTTATCACAGAGGCATTTTTATATTTGGAAAAATCTGTTCCTTTCGGATCAACAATCACTTTTTTATTTTTAGCCTGCGCGACTTGAATAATCGCCTGAGCATCAGACAACACGCCTTTACCATAGTCAGACAATATGACAATAGAACTTGCCTCTACACTCGCCGAAAATGCTTTTTCCACTTCTGCAGTACAACTATTCGCCTTATCATCAAAATCCAGTCGTATTAACTGTTGATTACGACTGACAATCCTAATCTTTGAAGTTGTTCGAATCGATGAATTTGAAACAAGGTCAGTATTAATGTTTTGTGTTTGCAAAATAGTCTTTAGCACTTCGCCTTCTTGGTCTTCACCAATCACGCCTAACAATGTAACGCGTGAGCCTAACGAACTAATATTTTGCGCCACATTGGCTGCACCACCTGCTCGATCATTAGTATCAGTAATGCTAGCAACCGGAACTGGCGCTTCTGGCGAGATACGATTTGCATCTGCATGCCAGTACCTGTCCAGCATCACATCGCCAACAACTAATACGTGAACATTCATTTTTATTTTAAAATAAAAGAATATTATTAATTAGCTGGCGTTAACCAGTGCGCATGCTCATCCACTTCACCATGAACTATTTTAAAATATTTTGATTGCAGGTCTTGTGTAATCGGCCCACGCGTACCAGCACCGATAGGACGATTATCAAGCTCACGAATCGGTGTCACTTCAGCAGCTGTTCCAGTAAAGAATGCTTCATCAGCAATATAAACCTCATCACGCGAAATTTGTTTTTCAACAACAGGGAGGTCCATTTCGTCCGCTAAACCAATAATGGTTTTACGAGTAATTCCATCTAACGCAGAACTTAGTTCGGGCGTATACAGAACACCATCACGAACTATAAATACATTTTCTCCACTACCTTCAGCAACAAAGCCCTGTGGATCAAGTAGCAGCGCTTCGTCATAGCCATCTTGAGTGGCTTCTTGCAACGCCAACATAGAGTTTACATAATGGCCATTTACTTTAGCTTTACACATCGTGGCATTCACATGATGACGGGTAAAGGAAGAAGTCTTTACGCGTATACCATTCTCCAGACATTCTTTCCCCATATATGCACCCCATTCCCACGCAGCGACAATGCAATGCACTTTTAAATTATCAGCACGCAAGCCCATACCTTCCGAGCCATAAAAACACATGGGTCGAATATAGCCATAATCCATATCGTTAGCCTTAACCACCTCAACCTGCGCTTGATTTAACTCTTCCTGACTATACGGCACTTTCATACCAATAATTTTTGCAGAGTTTAATAAACGTTTAGTGTGATCTTGCAAACGGAAAATCGCTGTTCCTTGTTTGCCATCATAAGCACGCACACCTTCGAACACGCCTGCTCCATAATGCAATGTGTGAGTGAGCACATGAGTGCCGGCTTCACGCCAATCAATCATCTCCCCATCACGCCAAATAATTCCATCTCGATCTGACATCGACATAACTCGACTCCTATTCCTTTTATTCTTCGCCTAAAATATTATTCCAACACTCTGTAACCACTTTTACTTCGCTTGCATACTCTGCATGTGTCGCTTCCGGCTTTTGTGCCTGCAGTGCCATACGGTGCATTATATTTCGAAACCGGCAATATATATCAGTCATCTCCGTCGCCATTGACGTTGATATAAATCCACCACCAGCCAGGCGCTCGAGCAAACGCACATTATCTGAATACCCACACAGGCTTTTATCCTTATATGCATGTGCGAGAACCGCGTATTGGACCATAAATTCGATATCCGTGATACCTCCTTCGTCGTTTTTAAGGTGAAATACGCCAGGTGATTTACTTGCTTTGGTTTTAAGCATCTTGGCACGCATATCAGCAACTTCCACTGATAGAGTTTTAACATCTCTGGGCTGACAAATAATGTCCTCACGCATACTAGCAAATTGCTCTCGCACGACAGACGATCCCGCCACACAGCGCGCGCGCACTAACGCCTGAAGCTCCCATGTCCAAGCACGTGATTGATAGTAATTCTCGACAAAAGAAAAAACCGGAGCAATTGCTCCAGATTCACCATCAGGCCTTAACCTTGTATCAACTTCGTACAGCTTCCCAGACACTGTTTGTAACGTTAGTATTTGGGTAAGTCGTTGGGCAAATTTAGAAATTTTGATCACGTACGGCACTTTGGATTGATTAGAATATCCAGACTGCTGTTCATTCTGCGCAATATATACAAGGTCCAGATCAGACCCATAGCTCAGCTCTATCCCACCTAATTTTCCAAAGGCAATAACGGCAAGATTGTTTTGCATCATTGGATCGTAAGCCTGCTCTAAATATTTTACACAACCATCAATCACTGCTTCTGCTGTCCAACTCAATTGATCGCTCACTTGCATGACGGGAATATCTCCCAACACATCAGCACAGGCCACCCTCAACTCGCGCGCATGTTTAAACAATCGTACTCGTTCTAATATGACATCATAATCAAGATGATTATATGCCAGTATTTCACTGGCAAACTGCTCAGCAACTTCTTTCTTATTCAAGCAATAATTATCTTTTGAATTTACCGCTAGCTCATCTAACAACAATGGATATGCTGTCAAATGACTTGCGATCCAAGGACTAGAAGACGCCACCGAAAGCAACTGCTTTAATACCTGCGGATTCTCATAAAGCAATACAAGATATGCAGAACGACGTAAAATATTCTGTAGCAATATTGCCAAACGATCGATCACTAATGCTGGAGAATCCATTTTATTTAACTCTCTCAGCAAACATGGCATAAACATATCTAGTCGTCGTCGACCCTCTTCATCTTGATTACGATATGCTGAGCTTTTTAATAACGTTTGAATCTTCTCTACTACATGAGAAAATTCTTTATACCCATCAACATTCAACTGCTCATATGTTTCACCCTCATCTAGCTGAGTCATTTTCTTCCAAAGGTCAGCATAGTCATCTTCTGCATCTTGATGATCATCGCTACGTATTTGCAAAAACACCTCACTCACTGCATTTAAATGCCCTTGCAATGCTGTTTGAAATTCTACAACCCCGATAAATCCCATTGATTCTGACAACACTGATAATTGACTCTCATCCTGCGGCATCACATGAGTTTGTTCATCGTTATACATTTGCAATCGATTTTCTACTCTGCGCAAAAACTTATATGCCAATAGCAGCTGACCAACATCATGTGCACTCAGATATCCTGCTGTTCCTATCTCGGATAATGCTTGAATAATTTTTCGTGTCTGCAAACGTGGGTTATAACCACCATGCACTAATTGGAAAAACTGCACTATGAATTCAATTTCTCGAATTCCCCCAACACCAAGTTTTATATTATTTAAATTACCCTTCTTTACCATCTGCTGCGCAATCAAGTCTTTCATTTCGCGCAGCGTATTGATCACGCCAAAATCTATATATTTTCGATAAACAAATGCTGAGACTATTTTCTTGAATTGTTTTTTATCCTGTTCAGATCCGCAAATAACGCGCGCTTTAACAAATGCATAGCGTTCCCACTCGCGTCCATGAGTCTGCAAATAATCTTCGACGTGATTAAAATTCACCACTAATGGCCCGGACTCGCCAAAGGGTCGCAAACGACAATCGACACGGTAAACAAATCCATCAGCCGTTATGTCAGAGAGAATCCGAATAACACCTTGCGCTAATTGAGTGAAGAATTCTTGATTGGAAATAGATCGCGCACCATCTGTATCACCAGCATTGGAATAGCAAAACATCACATCTATATCAGATGAAAAATTTAACTCACCTCCACCCAGCTTACCCATCGCAATCACAACAAAATGTACCTGTTCGCCCTGGTCGCTACGTGCAACTCCGTATTTTTTTACTAACGTTGTCTCCATCCAATCCACAGCGGCTTGGACACAGGCATCAGCAACACTACTTAGCTCTTGCAGTACATCAAAGACCTCTGCTTGATGGATAAGGTCTTTCCTACAAATTTGTAGCAATAGTCGATGACGAATTTGGCGCAGCTGTTGCTTAGCAAGGTCTTCATCATCAACATTGGCCATTATTGAAGATAGCTGCTCGCTTATATCTGAATGAGTCAGTGGTGCGACACTTTCGTTTACAAGTTCGTTGGCCCACTGAGGATACTTCAAGCAAATGCGTTCACAATAAGGACTTTGCTCCCAGAGCGATTGAATTAGTTTCTTTTTTTCAACCACTTGAGATGGAAATGATTGCTTCTCTGCATACGCATCCCAACGCGTTTTTGTTTCAGTCGAAACTGATATTTTGACACTCATCTAATTGATATACAGGTAGATAGATGCTGACGCCAATCGAGAATATTCATCACTAGTGTGATGAATAAAATAAAATCCAACACACAAATGAGAATACATCTCATTTGTGTTACTATCAGTAGCAATAAGGACCATTAGACGATTCTCTTGACGGATTAACAATCATGAAACTTCATATTAAATCAATACTTTACATTACACTTTGCTGCCTATTCACACAACTTACACATGCCGAAGACAGGTCAGATGAAGAGCTTAACGTCTACTCAGCGCGCAAAGAAGCTTATATCAAGCCGTTACTTGATAAATTTGCTACGCAGCACAATATTCAGATTAATCTAGTCACCAGTAAAGCAGATGCATTAATTCAACGCCTTAATAATGAAGGTAAAAACTCTCCCGCAGATGTATTTATTACGACTGACGCAGGACGCCTACATCGTGCAAAAGAAGCAGGCTTACTACAAACCATCACCGATCAATCTGTCATTCAATTAGCGCCTGAACAATATCGTGATCCAGAAGGTTATTGGTTAGGTCTTTCTGTACGCGTACGCGCAATTATTTACAGCCATGAACGTGTGAAGATTTCTGAGCTATCTTCTTATGAAAACTTAGCCGAACCAGGATGGAAAAATAGGATTTGCGTTCGCTCATCTAATAACATTTACAATCAATCTTTAGTCGCATCTTTAATCGCCCATCATGGAGAAGAAGCTACTCAAGCATGGACGAATGATTTTGCTAGTAATTTAGCACGCAAACCTCAAGGTGGAGATCGCGATCAAGTTAAAGCTGTCGCAACAGGACAGTGCGATATTGCATTAGTCAATTCATACTATTTAGGCAATATGATTAAAGGCAGCGAACAAGAACAAGCTGCTGCATCCAAAGTCAAACTGTTTTGGCCAAATCAAAGTGGTCGTGGTGCACATGTCAACATCAGCGGCATTGCTATTACCAAACATGCAAAGCATGTTGAGCTTGCCAATAAACTAATCACTTTTCTTTTCACCAAGGACGCACAATCCTGGTATGGCGATGTCAACTTAGAATTCCCTGTTATTGAAGGCATTGAGACAAACAAAATACTCAAGAGCTGGGGTCCTTTTAAAGCTGATACATTAAACCTAGGTAAATTAGGCAGCCTTAATGCTAACGCTGTACAGATAATGGATAGAGCTAAGTGGCGATAAAGCAATTAAATTTTTTGGCTTAGGCAGTAGCATCAATGACTAGTAGCACATTATTTCAGCGCACACTTTTACCTATGCGTGGAAACTTTTCTATTGGGTGGTTTTTCACAGTCGCGTTAATAACTTTAATTATCATCTCGCCACTGCTTGTTGTTTTGCAATTCAATCTGCATCCGCATACCGATACATGGCAACACTTAGTTGATACTGTTTTAGCCGAATACATTACCAATTCTATATTATTAGCTTTAGGCGTAGCCACTGGCACATTTATTATTGGCGTGCCTGCCGCCTGTCTATGTGCACTCTACTCATTCCCTGGAAAACGTTTTCTAGAGTTCTTACTTTTATTACCTCTCGCCATCCCGGCTTATATCGTGGCATACACCTACACAGGTGTATTAGATTTCAGCGGCCCCATACAATCTTACATACGAGAATTATTTGGCTGGGGATATGGAGATTACTGGTTCCCAGAAATTCGCTCATTAGGTGGCGCCATTGCCATGTTCTCATTCGCCCTCTACCCCTATGTATTCTTACTAACCCGTTCAACGCTTATTTCCCAATCATCCAGCGTCATTGATGCAGCTCGCTCCCTTGGTGCGAACAACATAGAAAGATTATTCAGTATAATCATACCCCTCGCTCGCCCAGCGATTGCAGCAGGTGTCACACTTGCACTAATGGAAACATTAGCAGATTACGGCACAGTTCAATATTTTGGAGTAGACACTTTCACTACAGGAATTTTTCGCACTTGGTTTGGCTTTGGTGAACCTGTGACAGCCGCACAGTTATCCAGCATATTAATGCTGACAGTTTTTGTTTTATTCCTACTCGAACAACGTCAGCGCAGACGAATTCGTTACCACAATCCTAGTAATGCCACACAAACCGGCAGAGAAATCCCACTTCATGGTATGACTGCGTTTTTTGCCTTCATCGCCTGCGCACTACCACCTCTGTTTGGATTCATTATTCCTGTTATACAGCTAAGTGATTGGGCTATTCGCACTGCAAGCACTATGGTCGATGAACAATTTTGGTCATTAGCTTTTAACAGCTTCTCTCTTGCCGCAAGCGCTGCATTAGTCACCCTAGTGGTTGCCACCATTTTGGCTTACGGTAAACGTGCCAGCAAAAATATAATTCTGAATAACTTAGTCAATCTTAGCGCAATGGGTTACGCTGTACCTGGCACTATTATCGCAGTAGGCACATTAATTGTTTTTAGCAGCATGGATAACTGGCTAATTGATTTTTTTGAGCATCAATTTAGCATTGAAATTGGACTTATTTTTACCGGCACTATTTTTGCGTTGGTATTTGCACACACTGTGCGCTTCTTGTCTCTTGCTTTACAAACTGTCGGCGCAAGTTTATCCAAAATCAATCATTCTATCGATGAAGCTTCACAGCTACTTGGCAACAACCTTTTCACTACATTACGCAGCATTCACCTGCCATTAATACGCAGCGGATTATTCACTGCAGCACTGCTAGTATTTGTTGAAGTCATGAAAGAACTACCAGCCACTTTAATTATGCGCCCATTTAACTTCAACACTCTTGCAGTTCGTGCTTATGAACTTGCATCAGACGAGCGTTTAGCTGATGCTTCTACTGCTGCACTCGCGATAGTGATCACTGGCATTATTCCAGTGATTCTTTTAAATATATCTATAAAAGCTAATGCTCAACAATAAGCCTTTACTTGATGTCAACAATGTCTCTGCTTCACATATGGAGCTAGACATTCTTAAGCATGCCAATCTGCAAGTAAACGCCCATGATATTGTTTGTTTGCTTGGTCCAAGCGGATGCGGCAAGACCACTCTACTAAGATCTATTGCCGGTTTACATAAAATCGATCAGGGCAGTATTGAAGTCGAAAATAAAATAATAAGCACTCCTCAAAATTCATTGGCGCCTGAGGCACGTAACATAGGCATGATGTTTCAAGACCTTGCTTTATTCCCACACTTAACAATTTTCGATAACGTTGCATATGGTATTCGCAAGTTACAAAAAATCTATATCCAACAACAGGTCAAGCATGTACTAGATCTAGTCGAAATTAATTCTAAACATCATCGTAAATATCCTCACGAACTCTCAGGCGGGCAACAGCAACGCGTCGCTTTAGCAAGAGCACTAGCACCGAAACCTTCTATATTATTATTAGATGAACCTTTTTCAAGTTTAGACCCTGAACTAAGAGAACAGCTTGCCACTCAAGTTCGAGACATTCTCAAACAAGAAAAAATGACCGCTGTACTTGTTACTCATGACCAGCATGAAGCATTCGCAGTCGCTGATTGGGTAGGTGTGATGGAGAATGGAAAAATTGTCCAGTTTGATACACCTTACAATATTTACCACGAACCTATTTCTCGATTTGTTGCTGACTTTGTTGGCCTTGGCAATTTGATTCCAGCGACTATCTTGGACAACAACACGATAGAAACTGCTTTTGGCAATCTTAATGGCCAGATAGACCCTGCATTCAAACAAGGTGAGGTAGTAGATTTATTAGTTCGTCCTGATGATATCCCTCATGATGACACTAGCCATGTCACCGCTATTGTTGAAGGTAAACGTTTTTTAGGCGCCGAGTTCCTCTATACTTTACGACTGCCAAATGGACATAGCGTACTGTGCTATGCACCCAGCCATCACGACCACGAGATAGGAAAACCACTCGGAATTGGGCTAGATCTAGAGCATCTGGTGCTATTCTCCCGATAAGCTGTAGTATTTTCATAAAAACTTGACGTAAGTCACTAAAAGTACAAGAATTATCTAAATTTTATTTGATAATTCTAAGATGGCCTTACTAACCAACAAAAGCCAACGTCGATTGGCCATATGTCTCATGTCCGCAAGCCTGCTGTTTTGCAGTGTACAGGCCGGCATGATCGGGACAGAAACGATCAGTAACAAACAGCAGGTTGAATCTAATAAACAATCGATTCAAACAGCTTTGCTACGCGATGATGTTAAACAAGCACTCCTCGCCCACGGCATAGATCCACAGCATGCTCAACAACGCATTGATCAACTCACCGACCAAGAGATTCAACAATTAGCCAGTCAATTCGATCAACTACCTGCTGCTAGCGGTGTAGGCCTAGTCTTATTTGCCACCGGCCCTATTGTCTTTATGCTCGAGCTAATGGGCTTCACTGACTTAACCACTACGTTTTGATCTCTCTAAACTTCAAAGTCGTGCAAGTAGTTATTCTAGCATTTTGCACTTTGCATACATTGCAGGGTTGTACTGCCATGGCACTTGCTGACAGAGTTATCCCTAAACAACCTCAAGACTTACCAACAGATATTCGTCTCGACGTTCCTTTTATAGAGCAGACAGATAACTTATGCGGACCAGCTTCATTAGCCATGGTCGCAAATTACTACGGTCAAAATGTCTCAGCCGAAGAGGTAGCTAAGTTAATTTATATTCCAGAAAAGAAAGGCAGCTTACAGATAGAGATGCAAGCAGCTGCTCGAAGTCTTGGGCTTGTCGCATATAGCATGAATATGGACTTGGCTTCTTTACGCTCAGAGATAAACGCTGAACGCCCAGTCATTGTTTTGCAAAACCTCGCGTTCAATATTTACCCTGTTTGGCATTACTCAGTGGTTACTGGTCGTGATCCTAATAATGATTATTTCTTACTCCATAGTGGGCGCCATGAATATTATCGAAGCTCATGGACAACTTTCGAAAACACCTGGCGACGAGGTAAGTATTGGGCATTAATCGCAGCTCCAGCTGGAGACATTCCCAATAGTGTGACTGAACAAGAAGCAACAAAAGCGGCGCTTGATTTAGAAAAAGTAGGCAAATTACGCGCAGCACAATTAACTTATGCTGCCGTGATTGAGCGTTGGCCAGAAAACTTTACTGCTCAAGTTGGCTTAGCCAATACCCACATGCAACTACAAGAACCTCTTGCAGCTAGCAATGCATACAAACAAGCACTTCAGCTAGACACGCAGTCTGCTGAAGCATTAAACAATTTTGCCTATAGTGCATTTGATCTAGGTTGCGAAATCACTGCATTAGAAGCGGCAAACTGCGCGATTAGACTAGACAATGCTAACCATTTAGAACTTTCTGCCACACTCAATGAGCTAAAAAATAAATCAAATAAGCCAAGCAATCACGCTCATTGCCCACAAATTCGCTGCAATAGCCAGTCTATTGCGGCTAACAGCCATTAGTGCCAACTTAATCAAGCATAAAGCCTTCAAGTTAGTTATCATTGCACCCCGAAAAACATGCGCTCTTGCCATGTTCGACTTTACACATAATAAGGACGTGAATTATTAATTTAGGGATAAGCGCCAATGCGCTTAGATATCTCTAGACTTTTACTTCTAAGGAGAGAAAAAATGTCATCTTCATTTAATCGCTGGCGGCCACACCCTTGGCACGGAATTGATGTTGGGCCACAACCACCTAGAGTGGTACACGCTTATATTGAAAGTACTCCTTTCAATCACATTAAATATGAAGTCGACAAGCAAACAGGTTACTTAAGAGTCGATCGACCACACAGGACTTCTTCGTTGCCACCAACGCTATACGGGTTCATTCCACAAACATACTGTGGCAATCGCGTTGGTGCACTTATGGAAGGAGCAACTCAAGGTGACGATGATCCATTAGATATTTGCGTTGTTAGTGACAGACCGATTGATCGTGCAGAATTAATCTTAAATGCACGTGTTGTGGGGGGCCTACCCATGCTTGATAGCGGTGAAGCCGATGACAAAATTATCGCGGTACTAGAAAAAGATCACGTATGGTCAAGCGTCAATGACATTTCTGAATTACCCCAATCTATTGTTGAGCGTTTAATTCATTATTTCAGCACGTACAAATCAATGCCAGGTGAAGACCCTAAAGTACATGTTGGCGCTGCCTATGGGCGTGAACATGCAGAGAAAGTCATTCAATTATCAATAGCTGATTACCAAGATAAATTTGCAACGTTTGCCACTAGCTAACGAAATATTTCATGCTGAAAATCGACCTGTTTCTTATACAGCTAAGAGACAGGTCATATAATAATTATTTAATTCTCGTCAAAGTTTGTTTTCGTCCATCGGCAGCTTCATATATAAACTCTTTCTTATCCACTGAGATAATTCGGTCGGTAATTTTTGTACCCACCGCAACCACCTTCGGATTCGATGACTCGGTTACCTCTACGATTGAGTTACCACCCTCAATCTTCCAAGTTGATTTTATTTGATACTGCTCAACCAATAATCCTTTAGAATAAACATCCCCGCTAGTTATTATTGTGCCATCTGACCGACAATCTTCTGTCGCCTCAACCGCAATATCTCCATTACTTACTCTGCTCCACCACACTCCTACTATCTTATCAAAAAGTGCTTGATCTCCATCTAGCGCCATTACTGGAGACATTAATAAAGTCATTATTAAAAAAATTCCCAATCTCATCATATGCCTCTTAATTTTATTTTCTACTCATTAGCTAAAGTTTACACTTTCCCAGACATACTCCCTTTAACAATAGACTTATGGGCATAATCGGCAACCTATCGGCAACAATTAAATTCATCAACCTATTCTCCAGCTTCTTATATTATTCAGAGCTTGATGTTGATTATCATTCTGATACTTGCCAATCTGTTTAACCGCCATTTTGAATCAGATCACCATCTTTTCTTTTTCAAAATCCAAATTTCTTCTTTCGCAAAATACCCATTGATATACCGAACCACATTAATTCTTATCGATTTCTTATTTCCACTTAATTCATAGACCTACTCTACCAAGATAGCTCCCCTGTTACCGGTACCTCGCCTATGTTTTTCAGACATCACTAACACGCCATTATTTTTTACTTCAAAAGTATATATAAAATCTTTACCTAGACTCCCCCCTTGTAAACAACTTGCTTACTTTATCGGAAAATTCTCCATCAGATCTTATCTTCACTCCGAGATCAGAATTTAATGTAATCTCCGTTTTTACTTTCGCTGTTTTAATCTTATTTCTTTCTTGTCCTCTTGATTCTGCACCTTTACCTCTACACTCTCTCTGAGTGTAGCTGCCTGTCCAGCGCCCTTCCATGAACCCATAAAACTCTTCTAAAATATCATGCTCATCAGATGACAGTTCCATCGGCCGTTCAGTATTATAATATTCATCTTCACCCAGACGCTTTAACTCCTCAGACTCTTCATTACAACTTATCGCTAACACACTATTAGAAAATAATATAAGACCGATTAACACCAGACAATAAATCTCTTCAATCGAACTTACATCTCATTATAAAAACTCACTAGCCTTTATGTGGTTATAAAATAGAAATCTTTTCATCAAACTGTTTTACGATGCCCAAACGGCTTCCATGATGGTGCAATCACATTTGGCATTTCTGAACGATGCAATAAATTTGCAGGCGCTAATGTGAACTCCCCATAGCGTTGATTTATCTTATCCATCGCCAGGTTGATTTGCTCACGCTGCGTATCTTTCTCATCAAACAGCGAAAGCTGGTGCCCTTGGCGCTTAGGGTTTAGTGCAGTAATTTGCACTTGCGAACAACCTTGTCGCTGCCAGGCATTATCTAAAAATATATTGGTTAGTTGTTTTATCTGTTGACTATCATTGGTAGGCGTTTCTGTCTGCATTTTTTCAGCCAACCATCCTTCATCTGTGCGCACACCAACAAAATAGTATCGCACCTCAAAGTTATATTTACGTAATCTCGCCGCCACTTTTTCAGCCATATGATGAAAATACATTTTTATTGTTGTGAAGCTTTTTGTATTCGGCGGCATCACCTTCCCATGACCAATCGATTTAGGCGCAGCCATACTTTGTCGCACAGGGTCAGGATCTAGTCCTTGCGCCATATACCAAATACGCCGTCCTAAATTGCCGAACCTTCCTGCCAAATCACCAATCGGAAGGCTTTTCATTTCTGCGCATACATAGACATTACGATCATTTAAATAAGTACCGATACCTTTTGCAATTCCACTCAACTCAGTCACCGGCACATTACTTAGATAATCTTCAGCCTGCCAAGGTGGCACGGCAAACAAACCATTAGGCTTAGCCTTTTTTGCCGCATGCTTTGCAGTGGTTTTATCACCACTCACTCCAACACTACAGGTGATACCACTAGCATCGTAAACAACTTTCTTGGCCAGCTTGCCAGCATCAATCGGACTGCTATATATTTTTTGGCAGCGTGTTACATCAAGAAAAGCTTCGTCTACAGAAAACACTTCAACATCTGGCGTCACCATTTGTAATGCAGACATAATATTTGTAGACACTTGTGCATAACGATAAGGCCTGGCAGGCACTTGAATAACTTCAGGGCATAATTGTCTTGCCTGATTAATCCGCATACCTGTTCTTATGCCATACTTTCTTGCCTCATAAGAACAGGTAATAAAGCATGTTCCAACTTCACCATTGGTAATACCTATAGGCTTACCGCATAATTCTGGATGATCGTATTGTTCAATACTGGCAAAGAAAGCATCCATGTCGACAAATACAATGGCGCGCTCCCAGTACACATTAGTCATACATTCTCACTTGCCCAACCAACACACCCTGTATTGCCACTCGATGCGCAGGATATTCTTTTGCCTGCATTATTTTATTTGCCGGCACTAATCGAACAATATCTTTTTTAGGAAACTGAATATACTTAAGCGTGGCGTCTTCTTCATCAATCAGCGCTACAACAATTTGATTGCTGCGTGCTGTACTGGTATGTTCAATAACAACTAAATCACCATTACGTATCCCTTCTTCAATCATAGAGTGGCCTTTCACTTGCAACACATAACGGTTAGCCCCACCTAACAAATGTGCAAAGTTAATTAGCTTCTTATCTTCAATAGCTTCAATTGGTTTACCTGCAGCAATCTTCCCTAAAAGAGGCAGTTCATCCATATCAGGATGATTTACCAGTTCAATTCCTCGCGTTTTGGGATTGCGTACGATAAATCCTTTATCTTCTAAGGAAGATACATAGCGGTGTGCGACGCCTTTAGACTGAATACCCAAACTCTGTGCAATCTCAGTGAGTAATGGGGCTTTACGCTGTTTTGTGTAGTAGCTTGTTATAAAGCTAAGAGTATCTTGTTCTCGTTCTGTCAGCATAGATGTTCTCATTAAGTTCTCTTTTATGAGAACATAATGAGAACATCTATGTCAATCTTGATTTTACTTCAAAACATAAAGAAACTAATCAATCTGCCGATAAAAGACTTAATTGTAATCAAATTCGCCTGAGGCATTAAAATGGTCAGCCAACACCCTTCTCCAGATAAGGTTAAAAAACTCAGCAATAAACTCTATGAAAAAGAGCTATTAAGACTACAGATTGAACTTGTAAAGCTACAAGAATGGGTGAAACACAGCGGATCAAAAGTTGCTATTTTATTTGAGGGGCGTGATGCAGCAGGCAAAGGCGGGGTTATCAAGCGCATTACTCAGCATCTAAATCCGCGTGTATGTCATGTGGTTGCACTCGGCACACCCACCGAACGCGAGAAAGGTCAATGGTACTTTCAACGCTATGCAGCACAGCTTCCCTCTGCCGGTGAAATTATGCTTTTCGATAGAAGCTGGTATAACCGTGCTGGCGTCGAACGTGTCATGGGATTTTGCGATGATCATGAGTACCATACTTTCCTCAAAGACACGCCAATCTTTGAGCAAATGCTCATTGACTCAGGAATTATCTTAAGAAAATATTGGTTCTCAGTCAGTGACGAGCAACAAGAGAAACGCTTTCAAGATCGTCTCAACAATCCAACCAAGCGCTGGAAACTTAGCCCAATGGACTTAGAAGCACGAGACAAATGGGCTGAGTATTCAATGGCCAAAGACGCTATGTTCACCCATACAGACACAAAAATCTCCCCATGGTTTGTCATTCAAGCGGACAATAAGAAACGTGCTCGATTAAATTGCATTAGCCATTTACTAGACTCAATCCCTTATGAAGATCTAACGCCGAAAAAGATAATATTGCCACCACGAAAAATTAAATCAGGATACAAACGTCCACCCATGGAAAAACAAAATATTGTGAGTTTGGGTTATTAGAAATTAATCTAAATATGATTTAGATTAATCTTATTCTACCGTTTCATAAATATTGAAAAAATTATAGTATGAATTTGAATGTTCATGGTAAACCGTTTGACCGTCACTTAAAGACAAATACCATACAAGTAAATTAGATATGTCTTTACAGACCACTTTCAAAGCGTCGAACTCTCCCATGCCAGTTTTAATTCTCTCAGCAGACTCTACCTTGCAATTTCTTTTCAAGGTGAAAGAACCTAGATCTGCGATAATATAAAATTCTTTACCTACAAATAACGGCCAAATCGCACCACCAAAAGTTAATTTAGCTACACCATTCTCATATGGCTGACACTTCACCCATTTTACTGGAACTGCAAATTGGACCAGGTAAGTCGAAATACATCCGTTATTACTAATCCAAGTAACACCTTTTGAGCTGATTGAAGTCAATGTTTTGCTATAGGGCATACCATTTAGTAACGCATTATATTGATAGCCCACTTCCAAATTTTGTGGTGCATCAATGATGACATCATCGCTAATATCGCTAATTCTTATCAATTCAGCATGCGTCGATTCAGCCAAAGTGACAGATATGACTAAGAGTAAGAGTAAGAGTAATAAAAATTTCATGAGTGTTATGCCGCAGATCGTGTAACGTGGAAACTAAAGTAAATAATGATGCAACTAAGTATTAGTACTTATATTACTATAACGAGCTCTAGCATGTATTAATAGAATTAAAATTTATTCATTGTCAATGCGTTCAGGAACATTAACCATTATCTAATACTATAAAATTTGATAATCTACACATAATATTAATGCATCATCTATCGAGCTATATCTACACTAAGCCTAATCATCCAAGTGCTTTGGGAGAAACATTGCATGTGTGTTATTAAAAATTTACTTAACTCCTTCATTGCCATATTGTTATTAATTTCAACTCCAACACTGGCTGAAAAAGTTGTCCTCCATACGGTAATGGACAAGCAAAGAAATATGCCCATGCATCAAATACCCTTGCCTGCCAGCTGGAAGATAGTCACTCCAAACACCATTGAAGACCCAAGCATTATTGGACCAAATGGAATCAAGGTGTATTACCGCAATGGCGGATCGTACGTTTTTAGCTACGATCCTTACATGCAACAAATTTATTCACAATCCGGCCAACAAATGCGCCCACCAATTAGCGCTCAACAAATCGTTGAGCAAGATTTAACACCTCAGCTTAACCAACATAGCTTACAGTTAGAGAAAGTCTACCCCCTTCCTGAGATTGCACAGCGCAGTCAAATCTACAGTAATAAACTCTACAAAAGCATGCCGACACAACAGCATTTTGACGCCGCAGGTTCAGAATGGTCTGATGGCAAAGGAAATACAATTCTGGTTATCGTTGATCAAATCGCAAACGACGGACAAGGCAGTATTTTCTGGTATTACTCATTGAAAGTAGTTGAGGCTCCTGACAAACATTTTGAAGAAGCAAAAAATGCTTTTATTTATGGCATTGTAAACACTCAAGACAATCCTCAACAGATTCAAGCGTACAACTTAAGCGAACAACAAAAATCAAATCAAAGTTGGAACCAGCACAATGCGCGCATGAAACAAAATCAACAAAGCTTTGAGCGCCAACAGGCAATCCATAAAAGCACATCAGACGCAATCAACCGATCAATCAATAGCACTTATCAAAACCAAAATGCCGCCAGCGATCGCATACAAGACAAAACAGTCAACGTCATCCGTGATGAGAGCACTGTTACAAATACTTATGACGGCGAACAATATCAAGTAGAATCAGGCGCAGATCAATACTGGATAAACAGTGACGGAGAATATATTCCCAGCAATGACCCTAACTATAATCCAAATCTAGACCCAAATAACAATAGAGAATGGCAGCAAGTAGAACCTGAATATTAGCTTCAGGACTACATTCAATTAATTAGTGTAAATTCTAAAAAACTTTACGCTAAATCATAGAAATAATGTCTATCCGAATAATACTACCTATAAACCACTACTTAGTTGTTATGAAATCCCACTGAAATATGATTAACACAGATTAAATTACTAAGCTCAATAGGGAAATTCAATGTTTAGACTGATGCATAACCATTATTCAATCCTAGCTGTTTTTATCTTGAGCTTTACAACCCTAGATGCATTAGCAATTGATCTATTTGGCAAAAAAATTCCAAAAAAAATTCACTACCAAGTACTTAATAGTGAATTCAAAAATCATTCTCCATTAACCTTGAATCAAAGTAAGACTTTGTTAGCGATAGAGTCATGCATTCAAGGTATACCTGAAAAAAAAATCCTGAAGAGATTAGGTGTTTCAATCATCAATAAGACACCTCAAGAAAAACATACTTTCATACAACCACTCTTTGTTAATGAAGTTGTATTGACTGATACCACATCTGAATCAAGCATTGCGGGTATCATGGAATTTACAGACAAAACAGGACGTTCTGTTAAGTTTTGGTTTGATCTAAAGCTTAAACCTAAAGCAAAAAAAACCGAAGTAACCATACTTTCACTAAACCTCATGATGAATGCAAACCCACAGGTTGAATTATTCTTGGTTCCTGAAGATGCAATAGATACCCCTATACTTTATGCAGTAGAAAACTATTCAGACCTATATAGCAAGATTAGCAGTATTGCTATAAACAAATACAACCCTGCCCCAATTGGCATGCATGAATATATAGCCATTGCTTTTCACAAAGAATTAATAGCGCCTAATATCAATATCAAAATGAAAATTTCAACTCAACAAGATGGTGTCTTAGGCAATGAAGATGAAAGCCGTTACAAATTGATAAAAAATTCATGGCTTGTGACCATACTGCCGTTTTACTCAGATTTATCCAGCAATAAAAAATGGATAAAAATCACTGCCCAAAGCAGCCCAAATATCTACAGCAAAGAACTAACAGAAGAAAGGTTAATTGGATCGTTCCTCGCAAACCCTCATATCAACTAGGTAACTAAATATGCATGAACCAACAAACTATAGGATCAAGATCTGTGCGCCATTAATTGGTGCTGTATTTCTAGCATTTTGCACTGCAGCCATGGCTGGTGGTGGCGGAGCAAGCCTGGATAGCAAAGAAGGATTAGAAAGAGCAGCAGATAATTTTCTCGTAGCGTTTGCGCTTTTAGCTAAAACCAAAGATGTTAAGTTAACTCCAATAAATGGCGTGGAACACAATACAGAATTATCTGGAGCGGTTGACTTCGTTGAATACCAAACTTATGATTCATTGTGGAATTACATCATTATGATTGATTGGAATTTTACTAATCTGCCTTCCTCAACCAGTCACAGCTCCACTGAAAAAGCTAAATTCAGAAATGATTACATAGCAAATAAAAAACAAGAATATATTAAACAACAAAATAAAAAATAATTTTAATCTTCAAAGTTACTTTGATCATATCCTCAGTAATTTAAGTTTTCTTAAAGTCTCGTTCTCACAACAAGCATCCGGTATAGTATGCGCAAATAACTCTTTCCTATTTTACGCACACTATTAACTAACCATGTCCAAAAAACTCAGACCTTATTCCTCGATTGTTGTTGATGGCACCGAACGTGCTCCTAGCCGTGCAATGCTGCGCGCGGTAGGTTTTAAAGATGACGACTTCAAGAAACCTCAAATAGGCGTAGCCTCCACTTGGAGCATGGTGACACCTTGTAATATGCATATTAATACACTGGCGGAGAAAGCAGCGGCAGGTGCAGATGCAGCAGGTGGCAAAGGCGTGATCTTTAATACGATTACTATTTCTGATGGTATTTCCATGGGCTCTGAAGGCATGAAGTACTCACTAGTCTCACGCGAAGTCATTGCTGACTCAATTGAAACTGTCACTGGCTGCGAAGGATTTGATGGCGTGGTTGCTATCGGTGGTTGTGACAAGAATATGCCAGGTTGTTTAATGGCATTAGCACGGCTCAACCGACCTGCCGTGTTTGTTTACGGCGGCACGATTATGCCAGGCAATTATAAAGGCACTAAAATTGATGTTGTGTCTGTATTTGAAGCCGTTGGCCAGCATGCGAAACGTCAACTTAACAACAAAGAATTAAAAGAAGTGGAATCGACAGCGATTCCTGGTGCGGGTTCTTGTGGCGGCATGTACACCGCAAACACGATGGCGTCAGCGATTGAAGCATTAGGCATGAGTTTACCCGGCAGTTCTGCTCAAGCAGCGATTTCAAAATCCAAAGAAACTGACTGCCGTAATGCAGGAAAAGCGGTGTTGAATCTACTTAAAAAGAATATCCTCCCGAGCGACATTATGACTCGTCAGGCATTTTTGAATTCGATCGCCGTCATTATCACATTGGGTGGTTCAACCAATGCTGTGTTGCATTTACTTGCTATGGCACATTCAATGAACGTTAAATTATCGATTGATGATTTCACACGCATCGGCAAAAAAGTCCCTGTACTTGCTGATTTGCGCCCGAGTGGTAAATATATGATGTCGGAATTAATTGCAATTGGCGGCATTCAGCCTCTCATGAAAATGTTGCTAGAAGCTGGATTAATTAATGGTGACTGTATGACAGTCACGGGCAAAACCTTGAAGCAAAATCTAAAAGACGTAAAGCCATACCCTAAACGCCAGCAGATCATTCGCTCATTAGACAATCCAATCAAAAAAGACAGTCACTTGGTTATTTTGTACGGAAACTTAGCACCTGAAGGAGCTGTTGCTAAGATTTCAGGCAAAGAAGGCTTGTCATTCACAGGTAAAGCCAAGGTGTTTTCCTCTGAAGAAGCAGCCCTGAAGAAAATTCTCGACGGCGGTATTAAGGCTGGTGATGTCATTGTTATCCGCTACGAAGGTCCTATTGGCGGCCCAGGCATGCGTGAAATGTTGTCTCCTACCTCAGCCATTATGGGTAAGGGCTTAGGAAAAGACGTCGCATTAATTACTGATGGAAGATTCTCAGGTGGCAGCCATGGTTTTGTAGTTGGACACATCACCCCTGAGGCTGCAGTTGGCGGTCCATTGGCGCTAGTGAAGAACGGCGACCAAATCACCATTGATGCTAAAAAACGCGAAATGACGCTACATATTGCCAAAAATGAGCTCATTAAACGCAAACGCGCCTGGAAGGCGCCAAAGACAAAATACACGCGAGGTGTTCTAGCTAAATATGCAAAACAGGTTAATTCCGCCTCTAAAGGCGCGGTCACCGACTAACCGAAATCAAGCAAAACAGGCTTAATTATGTCGCTTTTCTCACTAAAGCTAGAAAAGCGACATAATATCCGACACCCCTCCATTAGTAATAGTTAGGCCTAGATCCCACTATTTGCAGATAATATTCGTTGGCACTATGCGCGGAATAGTTTAGGATTTAGCCCCTTTTTATCGCCCAGTTATTCATTATTATATAAGGAGCAGTTGAATGGCACTGACACCAGAAGAATTAGAAGCAATCATGGAACGCAAAAACAAGATGCGTCGTGAAGCTTATGACCGTCGTAACGCACAAGAGAATAAAGATGAAGTCAGCGCTAAAGCTGTAGCAAATTTTCTTGCCCTTCCTGAATACGCAGCTGCAAACTGCATTATGTGGTACATCGATTGCCGTTCAGAATGCCGCACTAAGACAGAGCTATTAGCAGAAGTTGCTAAAGGCGAAAAGAAAATTATTGTTCCTTACTGTACAGAAGACGAAAACGGCGACAACAAACTTGGCCTTTGGTGGATGGAAAGCCTAGAGGAAATGGTTGTTGGTAAGTGGGATATCCTTGAGCCACCTAAAGAAATGTGGGGAAATCCTGCTAAAGAAGTTCAAGCAGAAGATTTAGATTTAGTCCTCGTTCCCGGCGTAGGTTTCGATCGCAACGGTGGTCGCATGGGTAATGGTCAAGGTTACTATGACCGTCTTTTAGAAAAAGTACGCTTAGACGCACCATTAGTCGCGTTAGGTTACGAGTCACAACTATTTGATAACGTTCTTGTTGCACCACATGATGTTTACATGGACAAAGTAGTGACTGAAGATGCTGTTTACGAAGGCAAAGGAAGAGATTAATGACTGCTGTTATTGATGATACCTACGCAGAAGCGTTTAAAAGCTTATACGTAGAGTTTTTAGTCACTGCGAAAGATCGCAAGTGGGTTGACCATGCAGTCAATGCTGCCACTGGTAACGGTTCAAGCTCTATTCTTTGCGACTGCGAAGCTGGTATGGATCGTTATGTAGGCCCAGGTGGAGACGAAAGTTTTGTTACTCCTGATGGTCGCCCTGGTGCAATCATTCAACTACATATCCCTCGTTTTCGTAAAGATCGTGTTGAGGCATTAGAAAAATCTGCTTTAGTACGCATCAGCCAAAACATTATGACCTGCCCGACTGCTTCTTGCTTCAACCTAGTTGATTCTGAAGAGTACTATCACATGGGTCGCAAAGTGGCTTACTTCGGTAACCGCTTCCAAAAGCGCATTGAGCGTTATGGACGTAAGATGTGGTGGATCCCGATTTTAGGTGGCGAGTTTGTACTTGATCGTCGTTTAGGTCGTGCTGATGGTTTGATGGGTGGTAATCTTTGGTTCTTCGGAAAAGATACTGACTCAGCACTAGAAGCAGCAGAAAAAGGTTGTGAAGCGATTCTTCCTGTTGATGGCGTGATTACTACTTTCCCTGGCGGTATTGCAGGCAGTGGTTCAAAAGCGGGTAGTGATTATGACTTCACTATTGCAAGTACTTACGAGAAGTTCTGTCCATTGCTGCAAGATCACCCTGATGTTGAAGCTGGTCTTCCTGAAGGTGTCAATTCAGTCATGGAGATTATCATGAACGGTCGTGATATGAATTGCATCATTGAAGCAACTCAAGCTGCAATTCAAGCGTCTAAGGATACCGATGGCTTAATGATGATTTCTGCAGGAAATTACAACGGCAAACTTGGTAAGAGTTTCATCTATTTAGACCCAAGCAAACAACCTAAAGACTAGTTTTTGGTTTTTGTTGCATGCAAGGCCAGTTGAGTTAAACTCAGCTGGCCTTTTTTATTAGGCCCGCCTTATTAAATCCAATCATTGAGACTTAAGCATTGATCATCGACGGCAAAAAAGTTGCGGTAGATATCCGCAATAAAATTAAATCCCAATTAGAACATTTCCCCGACACCAAAATTACCCTTGCCACCGTCATTGTCGGCAAAAATCCTGCTAGCCAACTTTACGTAGGCATGAAACACCGCGAAGCTAATGCAGCAGGTATTCACTCTAAGCACATCGAGCTTGATGAAAGCATCTCTCAAAAAGATCTAGAACAACAAATTTCCTTATTAGCTGATGATGACGATGTACATGGCATTTTGGTACAACTCCCTCTGCCTAAACATTTAAACAAACAAAGAATGCTCAGCAAAATTCCGCCCTATAAAGATGTCGATGGGTTAACGGATGTCAATATGGGAAAGCTATTGCAGGGTCACAAACAACTCGTCCCCTGCACACCACTGGGCGTGATACGTTTGATTGAAGCCTATGATATTAAGACTAGCGGATGCAACGCAGTTGTTGTCGGACGCTCTTCTTTAGTTGGCTTACCTCAGATGTTATTACTCTCTGAGCGCGGCGCAGATGCCACAGTTACACTAGCTCACTCACGCACTCAGGACCTTGCCAAAATATGCAAAAGCGCCGATATCCTAGTCAGCGCTGTCGGCTCACCTGCTTTAATTACTAAAGATTTTGTCAAACCCGGCGCGATGGTGTTCGACGTTGGTGTGACACGTCTTGAGAATAAAATTCAAGGTGACGTAGACTTTGACAGCGTAAGTAACATTGCTGGTGGCGTCACTCCTATGCCTGGTGGCACCGGCCCAATGACCGTTGCTTGTTTGTTGGAGAACACTATTCTCGCCGCAACACTTCAAGATGTATTGCCAAGATCTCATTAAACGCTAATTTACAGCTATATCCAGCTAAACTGCGCTTGAGGACAAGTGCCTGCTTGTGGCATTATGGCGAGCTTTTCCGGGTCTGTTGGAAAACTGCCCACATTGTCGATTTTTAAGAATCCCCTTGCAAGCGAATAAGTATCGTCAAATCAAGTCGATGCTGTACGAGTTGAGGGTATCGAAAATTCAATTTATTAACTTACATAGAAGGTAACATTTATGCCTGGCCAAAAACTTAGCTTCCCTGGACGCAATTACTTATTTGCACCTGGTCCAACTCATATTCCTAATGAAGTAATGAGTGCAATGGTCGTCCCACAAGAAGACCACCGTGCTCCGGACTTTCCAGAACTAGTTAAGCCTCTATTAGAAGATCTAAAGAAAATCTTCAAAACCAAAAAAGGTCAGTGCTTTATCTTCCCTGCAACAGGAACAGCTGGTTGGGAAATCGCTTTAACAAATACACTATCTCCTGGCGATAAGATTCTTACATCACGTTTCGGTCAGTTCAGTCACCTATGGTTTGACCTGGCAACGCGTATTGGTCTGGACGTTGAAGTTATTGAAGTACCTTGGGGCGGAGGCGTTCCAGTCATGGAAATCAAAAAGCGTCTACGTGCTGATAAAGAACATAAGATTAAAGCAGTGGTTGCATGTCACAACGAAACTGCAACAGGCGTCACCAGCGATATCGGCGCACTTGGCAAGGCAATGAAAAAAGACCTTAAGCACCCTGCACTATTAATGGTTGATGGTGTAAGTTCTGTTGCAAGTATCGATTTTCGCATGGACGAGTGGGGCGTAGATGTCGCAGTCAGTGGCTCTCAAAAAGGATTCATGCTTCCTGCAGGTTTGGCGCTTCTAGGATTCAGCCCCAAAGCACTTGCTAAGCATAAATCTTCGAAATGCGCGAAGTGCTTCTTAGACATTAAAGATCATCTTGCAACAAATAAAGACGGCTATTTCCCATACACACCTTCTGTACCAATGTTACGCGGATTGCGCGCATCACTTGATTTGTTATTAGGTGAAGGCTTGAACAATGTACATGCTCGTCACTTCCGTTTAGCCGAAGGCGTACGTAAGGCAGTTAAAGCATGGGGCTTACAGACATGTGCAGCTTCTCCAAAATTGAACTCTGACACTGTCACAGCAATTTTGACTCCACCAAGCGTTAACGCAGCAGAAGTGATTCATATTGCATACCATCGATACAACATCTCATTAGGTGCAGGCCTGACTCAAGTAGCAGGCAAAGTATTCCGTATTGGCCACCTTGGTGATAACAGCGATGTCCGCATGATGTCAGCATTAGGCGGTGTTGAAATGGCAATGCGCGATGCGGGTATCCGCATCAAACCAGGTAGTGGCACTGGTGCCGCTTGCGAATACTATCGCAAAACGGCTAAAGCTATTCCTGCGTTCAAAGCACCTGCTGCCCCCAAAGCTAAACCTAAAACTAAGCGTAAAGCTAGAAGAAAAACAGTTAAGCGCACAGCTAATAAATAATCAAAAGGATAGTAATCATGAGTTTTACACAACCGAAACCTGCCAGATCAAGAGTACAGCGATGTGAGCTTGCTGTTCCAGCCTCTAACGTCAAAATGATTGAGAAGTCAGTCGACTGCGACGCGGACTTCGTATTTTTAGACTTAGAAGATGCCGTCGCTCCTGGAGATAAAGTACAAGCACGTAAAAATGCCATCGAAGCTGTTAATGGCCTTGATTGGTCGGGCAAAGGCAAAACTATTGCGGTTCGCATTAACGGTCTAGATACACACTACATGTATCGTGATGTAATTGACCTTGTTGAGCAGGCTGGTGAGAAACTAGATACAATTTTCATACCTAAAGCAGGCGTTCCATCTGATGTCTACATGGTGGATGCACTACTGACTCAAATCGAAGAGGCAAAAGGCTTTAAAAACAAAATAGCGATCGAAGCGATTATTGAAACAACACTAGGTATGGCGAATGTAGAAGCCATTGCACAGTCTAGCCCACGCTTAGAAGCCTTACACTTTGGTGTCGCAGACTACTCTGCAAGTTGCCGAGCACGCACGGTTAACATCGGCGGCTTAAACCCAGACTATCCTGGAGACCAATGGCATTCAGCAATTTCACGCATGGTGGTTGCATGTCGTGCATACGGCTTACGTCCAATCGACGGTCCATTTGGCGATATCAAAGATCCAGAAGCCTACACCCTTGCATGCCGTCGCGGTGCTGCATTGGGTATCGAAGGCAAATGGGCAATCCACCCTTCACAGATCCCATTAGCGAATGAAGTATTTTCTCCACCCGCTGAAGAAGTTGATCGAGCCCATCGTATTCTTGAGGAGCTAGATAAAGCCGCTAAAGCTGGCCAAGGCGCTGCAACATTAGACGGCAAAATGATCGACGCGGCTTCTGCAAAAATGGCCGAGAACGTTGTTCGCGCTGCGGAGGCGATTGCCGCTAAGCAATAAGTTTCAAATTATTTCTGATGGTTGCGACACAGGGATGTGTCAGTATAAATAACGACCAAAATCCGTTATTTATACATTCAACCAGAGGGATTATCTTCTCTCACCCCCCTCTATTTTCATCGTTTTAGAGCCAATACTTTGCTCAAACACAGCTTCTAAGAGCTGTATCTCTATAGGTACCTTGCACAACCCTATAGGGAACTACTAAAATAAGACATTATAAAAATAATAACCATAGTTTTATTACGTCTTTTATACGTTCCTAACGTACGTACTTAAAAAAACACAGGTGCAGTAATTATTTATTCGCACGCAGATCTAATGCTGCGCGCGTACTC
>JBGCDS010000018.1:0-61512 GCA_045105615.1 Gammaproteobacteria bacterium | reverse complement strand
TCATTCCTTACCATTATATTGCTAAGCATTTCTTTAGCATTACTATTAAGATCAAACACAAAAGGCATAGAACTAAAATATAGAGTTCATTTGTATGCGCTTGCCTATGTGATGCTAATTTACATCCTACGCGAAGCTGATTTTCATCGCCTATTTACAGACGAGCATATTACCAGGGGCAAGTTTTACACAGACCCAACCATTAACTGGCAGCAAAAAATTCTTGGAGGAATACCTCTTGCCTTATTCTTTATTTTTTTCATAAGCCTGACCATAAGCCATACAAAATTAATACTCAGCAAAACACTTCAAGCCGCCCCTTGGGCCATATCGACTGTTCTATGGGGAACGACAATGTTTCTTTCACAACTAGCCGATAAATCAAGTCTTAATGATTTCTATCAAGGCAGAGTAATTGAAGAGAGCCTAGAGTTATGCGCATCTGGCTATGTATTACTAACCATTATCCAGGCGGGCCCACTATTAAAAAACTATCTAGTTCCAAAAATTGACGAACTCGGATAAAAATCTAACCACACAAAAGAAAAATATACACCGCGATCTAGTTGTTTAAGTCGTGCATGTTTTAACTCACCATCAACAGCAACACCAAACATATTCCATGTTGAGTTAGTCTGAATATCGACAATCTTGTTGTCGATTAATTCAAAATCCAACAACCTTCCGCCAACATTGCGCGAATAGGCCGCAGCTGCCAATAGATCTCTCGACTCACGTATTGTTCGCGCATCGACCGCTGAAGCCATTCCTGGCTTGCTGATTATTAATACATCCAAAGATCCTGCTTGAGTTTGCACAATCGGCGTAGCATTCAAATACGAAAATGGAAATGCTATTGCTACATCACTATCAACAACACCTAATACCCGCTCCATCGCAGGAAGTTGATCATCATATGACTTGCGATAAAACCTAGCTATAGGTAACGCGCGAGAATCGTAATTCACATAAGGGCTAACACCATACTTTTTATTGAAGCCAGTTTTATTCGATAGAACTTTCCCTAAAGGATAAGCATCTTTAAATTGTTTAAAAGATACAATTTGCGATGGTAAAAGTTGTAATGATTCACCCAAATAGTTACCCACGACAGCTTCTCCGGTAAATTGTAACCACCATGATTCTGTTTGGCGGTCATACATCACCAAGTTATTAGCATATACTTTGCCTGTCGTCCCAAAATCAAGCAACGCCCCATTGTGTCGCCTAGAGAAAACCATTGCGGCATTACACAAAGGACAATAGGTAATTGCAACCTCATGCTCACCCACCTGATCATTGATAATTTCGTGATAGATCAAAATTTGTAGTGGATAGGCCCTTGACTCTTTCTCGCTGGTGAACACCACCACTGGCTCTCGATCATCTAACCATTGTTCACCAGACTCAATGGTTTCAAACTTAGGTTGCTCAATCGAACGAATACCATCTTTACCAGGCCCACCCTCAATCATGCCGCTCAGCTCAACCGAAGCATGTGAAAAATCTGTATTCACCCAATCATGCGTATCAGCAAAAGGAGGTTCAGCAAATACCGTTAAACCCCAGACAAGGTAGAGCAAAACAAATAAGTTAGTCACTAAAATGGTGGATTCACGCATACAATTTTTCTCCAACCCTATAATCAACGGTTGATTTAGACAGCCAATGTCCTGCATGCTAGCAAAACAATAATAAATACAGTAGCAGCGGAGGAAATATGGAAGCGATTACATCCTTATTAAACACTCTCAGTTCATTTATATGGGGACCTTTTACACTTGTGCTTATCTTAGGTGTAGGCACATATCTTACCCTTGGCCTTAAATTTATTCCTTGGCGTAAAACAATCCCATACGCCTTCTCGCTGTTATTCAAAGGACGCAAAAGCGAGGGAAAAGGAGAGATATCTCCATTCCAAGCTTTAATGACCGCCATGTCTGCCACCATTGGGACAGGAAATATTGCCGGTGTTGCCACCGCAATTTTCATCGGCGGCCCTGGTGCAATATTTTGGATGTGGATTACTGCATTGGTTGGCATGGCCACTAAATATGGCGAAGCAGTATTAGCCGTGAAGTATCGAGAAAAAAATGCTTTAGGCAAGCATATTGGTGGGCCCATGTATTACATCAAAAACGGCCTAGGTTCTCAGTGGGGCTGGCTAGCATTTCTATTTGCATTGTTTGGCACAATTGCAGCATTCGGAATTGGCAACATGGTGCAATCTAATTCTGTTGCAGATGCATTACACACCAACTTTAGTATCGATAAAAAAGTCACCGGCGCAGTTATTGCCGTACTTGCAGGATTAGTCATACTTGGCGGGATTAAACGTATAGGTTCCGTTGCAGGCAAGTTAGTTCCCTTTATGGCAATTGCTTATATTTTAGGTTCACTGTTCATTATCATTGGCAACATAGACGCAGTACCGGCAGCAATATCGCTGATTGTCGATAGCGCATTTAACGGTAGCGCGGCAGCAGGTGGATTTGCTGGGGCGGGAATCATGATTGCCATTCAGATGGGTGTTGCTCGAGGCATTTTCTCCAATGAAGCTGGGTTAGGTAGCGCGCCAATTGCACATGCTGCCGCACAAACTGATAGCCCTGTTCGCCAGGGCATGATTGGCATGCTTGGCACATTCATTGACACTATACTTGTTTGCACGATGACCGCACTTGTAATCATTATTAGCGGGGCATGGACTAGCGGCGAAACCGGTGCAAGCCTGTCGACATTAGCCTATGGAAACTCGATCCCATTTGGCGAGTATATTATTACCTTTGGCTTAGTCATTTTTGCTTTCACTACTATTCTTGGTTGGAGCTACTACGGCGAACGTTGTGCAGAATATATTTTTGGCGAAAAAATTATTCTCCCTTATCGTATACTGTGGGTGTTTGCTGCATTTTTTGGCGCCTATCAAAAAGTCAACTTTATTTGGATATTGGCAGACGTCATGAATGGCTTCATGGCTATACCAAACTTAATTGCATTAGCACTTTTAAGCCCTGTCATTTTCAAAGTCACAAAGGAATATTTTTCTAAGGAATAGAATTTTTGCACGCACACGATTCCACAAACATCTCTAATATCAGTGAATCCGTTCGCATTGCTCTGACCGAAGACATTGGTCAGGGTGATGTCAGCGCCGCTTTATGCGACCCGCACAATGTGATTGCAAAAGTCATATGCAGGGAAACGGCAACACTTTGCGGTCAAGCCTGGTTTGACGAAACCTTCAATCAGTTAGACAGCAGTGTTAGCGTTAACTGGTTACGCACTGATGGTGACATCATGCATCCAGGGAATGACGTTTGTCAGATTTCCGGTCCTGCGCGATCGATCCTCAGCGGAGAAAGAACAGCCTTAAATTTTCTACAAACCCTATCTGGCACTGCAACTGCCACCAAGAAATTATTACATCGACTCAAAGGCTCTGACACAAAACTGTTAGACACACGCAAGACCATTCCAGGGTTACGCTATGCGCAAAAATATGCAGTACTATGCGCCGGCGGCAACAACCATCGCATGGGCTTATATGACGCTTACCTAATAAAAGAAAATCATATTGCTGCATGTGGCTCAATAAGCAACGCCATTGCTCGCGCAAAACAACAAAACCCTGAACTTAAAATTGAAGTAGAAGTTGAAACACTAGATCAGCTAAAACAAGCAATAGACCATCATGCCGATACCGCATTACTAGATAATTTTTCTTTACAAGAAGTAAAGCTAGCCGTCGAGATTAGCAATAAAAAAATTAATCTGGAAGTATCTGGCAACATCACCATGGATAACATCAATCAATACGCAATGCTTGGGGTGGATTACATTTCAGTTGGCGCAATTACAAAACATGTTCAATCAGTCGATTTTTCTATGTTATTCAACGACCAAGATTAACCAAAGAAAGCACAAGAAAAACATCAGTCCCTACTCAATATTTTTTTAGCCTGTATCCAGTATTGCTCCAATTCATGCTCCTCCAACTCAGCCATCTGTTGATCATGCTGAATCACAAGACTTTCTACCAATCTAAATCGACGCTCGAATTTTGAATTTGATTTTTGCAAAGCAATGTCTGCATCAACATTAACATGCCGACAAAGATTAACCACTGAAAACAATACATCGCCCATCTCTTCTTCAATGCGTGCATCGCCCTGCTCCATCACTACCGCTTGCTCCAGCTCACCCACCTCTTCCTTAAGCTTAGCTAGCACAGCATCAACTTCAGACCAGTCGAAATTCACTCTTGCTGCTTTCTTTTGTAACTTGCGTGCCCTTATTAAGGCAGGCAATCCTTCAGCAATATTAGCAATTGCAGAAACATCTTGCTCAAACCTTCCTTTAGCTAATCTTTCTTGCTGCTTGAACTGTTCCCAGTCCTGCTTACCCAGCTCAATTTGCACATCAGAACCAAACACATGTGGGTGGCGACGAACCATCTTTTCACAAATAGCATTTACTACATCATAAAATGAAAAATGATTAGCTTCCTGCGCCATTTGCGCATGATAAACCACTTGCAATAACAGGTCGCCTAACTCATCGCATAAATCTTGCATATCATCTCGCATGATAGCCTCAGCAACCTCATAGGCCTCCTCGATTGTATAGGGAACTATCGTGTTAAAGGTTTGCGCCTTATCCCAACTACAACCTGTTTGTGGATCACGCAGGGCCCTCATGATTTCTAGTAGATCATTAATAGACTTATCAATATTCATAACACACTGTGGTTAAGTTTGATTAAACTCGCAATCAAGGCAGTGTTATATAAATTTATTTCAAGGGGAAGTGTTATATTGATTGGACAGAAGTACTGGCACTTATACTAAGCATCTGTTTTTACAAAAATGCCTTGAGCCTGATGAAAACGTAGCGTTAGAAATTCAAGCCCCAACCTCCAACGTTTACGAAGCATAGTATGATCGCTTCTAGAATTAACCACTATTGCCACTGCATCAAGCATATGACTAGATAGTTTCAACACCTGTCCATTTTCTACGTAAGTATTTGATAGCACCTGCAGCCCGTTAAGTGACACATCTTGAGTCTTAGCTATATAACTACGCGCATCCTGCCAACCCATATAGAAAGATACTGGCCATTGTTTTTCGATACGATTAATTAATCGATTACCATTTAATTCAAAATTCTGTTTTGTTGCTGGAAACAAAGCACTTCCGCAACGGGAGCATTGACTGTCTGACTTTACATGCAATCCATGGCTATGTGGTAACTGACAAAAAGCACATTGATCATCTTTGATGACACTTGTTGTTTTTTGATAATAATTTTGCCTTGCCTTTTCCTTAACAACCTTACCAGTACTATGATTAACTTCATTCAATGAAGCGTCGTAATCTGCCCGAGCATTAGGATCCATTAACACCGAATATGCTTCATTAATTAATGCAGCATTTTCTTGATTACCACCCAGATCTGGATGCATTTTTAGCTTCTGCATCATAGTGCGATAAGTTGAACGTATAACCTCACTTGGTGCATCCTGTTGCACATGCAATATTTGATAGAAGTTTTTTTGCTTACTCATTTGCTTTCTAGAAAATTTGTCGTGAGTTTGACGTTTATCAACTTGATGACAAACAATCGGCCAGGCAAAGGAATTCTTTATTCATGGCCGTTAGTTGGCATTGTTCGAACCATGATCAAGCCCAATTTCCATTCAACTCGTCTAGATCAGTTGTTGCGAAATGGTTATTTAAGATATACTATATGCGAATAATTATTATTCGCATATAGTATATCGAGTATTTTCATGGAAATCATTCTTGATAGAAGAGATATCGATTTTTCTGCTGCCACTGTCAGTAAACTGAGCAAAAATCTCTTAACCCAAATTGAGATAATATCTAGAGCCTTGTGCGAAACACCCGCGACACTCAGGCCTGCTATTGAACAGGGCAAAATTAAAATGGGTACTTATCAAGCAAGCTGCGGACAAAAGATGATTTATATTCATCTGAATAATCATGACTTTGTCATCCCCTACATGACCAATCATTAAACCAACTATTTAAAAAACTAGAATTACAAGCTGCTTTGCCTGCCACAAGCAAGCATCAGCAAAAATCTTTTTATCCTTATATATCATATGGTTAAAAAGCTACCAATTTAATTTCAACCAATTTGTTCGATCATTACATCAATTAACCAAACGTCTATCGCTGATATTTCAAATCAAATCACAGCGTTAGCCGAGTTAACTAGCAAATACTTGTAAGTAATTACATAAGTTGTCATACTTCTGTAATTACTAGTTACTGACCAGAGTATACATTTGGCTGATAAACACCCTACAGACCCCGCCCTGCTCCAGGTTAGGATTCCACGGTCATTGCGCGATGAGTTTATGCGCTCTGTAAAGATGGAAGACGATAACGCCTCGCGCCTTGTTCGACAGTGGATTCGAGAATATTTGCGTGAAAGAGCACAAACCGATCTTTTTGAAGGCGAAGTAAGATGAACTTACTTGCTAACAATAAAAACAACTTTACTAGAGCAGGATAAATTCTCGTCTCATGGCAGCGAAAGTTTCACTAATTAATATTGGCAAAGATCTTTGGTCTTACCTGTGTCGCCAGATACCACCACCCGTGGCGTTATCTAACTACACTAGCGAGACCCAACTATCAGAAGTTTTGAAATCTGGAAATCTAGATGCAGACATTATTGTTTTGGGGCACCACTTGACAGACCCACTCAAAATTGCAAATTGGGTGAAGGCGGTGAATCCATTTACAAAAATATTTGTTTTACGCCGCCCAAGTGACTTCGAATTAATGCGTCAGGACTTTGAGCTCAACCCTGCCTTGGGCGAGGGCTTACTTTTATGCTCGACTGCCGACATAAAAAGCTTACCTGCTGCATTAATTAGCTCAACCGCAAGCTCGGCCAATGATACAAACATTAATGCCGCCCTACCAAGCGATGATCAAATACCCGTACTTAATAAGAAGGCGTTACTCACTCAACCTGACGAAATAGAAGTTGTCGATGACTTATTAAATAGCGCGAATGTAGGATTTATCTTATTAGATAAAAACCAAACCATCACCCATGCAAACCAAGTGTCTTGTGAGATGCTTAATATAGACGCTAAAGAATCTATCGGCACACCCATTGACTTAATTTTATCTTCTCAAGAGCAAAGCACGGCTAAGCGCTTAATCACGGAAGCCCAGGACAACGAAGACAAATCCACTGGCCTTATCACGGTTGACACTGTCAACGGTACGTTACATCTACGCTGCACCGTAGCACTCAATGATAAAACAAATAGCGCATCTGGATTTGCTTTAGTGATTCAAAATCAGAGCAATCTAATGCGAATTGAAGCAGAGCTTTTGGAAGAACAAACGCGTAACAAGCTGACGCTTGAATTACTCAAAGAAGGTGTGATTATTACAGACAATAGCCTGGATGTAATCCACATGAATCCTGTTGCTGAAAGTTTAACTGGCTGGCCAACATTTGAAGCTGAAGGTCACAACATTAAAGAGATTATTCGTTTAATTGACTCTGATAAACGTGAGCGTTTTGAGATACCCGGCCAAACTGCTATCCAAGAAAACCGGACTATCCAAGTTTCCCAAAACTTATTACTAGTGAATAATCACAATGATGAACGCGCCATTGAAATTACTATCGCACCACATTTTCCGGTAGAAAATCATGCGCATGGCGCAGTGATCATAATTAAAGATTTGTCCGAAACCAAACGCCTAACCAGCGAGATACAACATCGCGCTTCACATGACTCACTCACTGGCCTATTAAATCGCCAAGAGTTTGAATACCAGCTAGAAAAGTCTATTGCTAGCGCGGCAATGCATGACGTACAACATGTACTTTGTTACATAGACGTCAATCAATTCAAAATCATTAATGCTCAAGCAGGCCACACCGCTGGCGATTACATACTTAAAGAAGTAGCACACTTCCTACGCTCAAAGATTCGCAGCATCGATTACATTGGCCGCTTAGGTGGCGACGAATTTTCTGTGCTACTGGTGAACTACTCTATAGATAATGCTAAACGCACTGCACAGGCATTGATTGATGAATTCCAACACCACCGTTTCACCTGGGAAGGACAAACTTTCGAACTTGGCTTAAGTTTTGGCATTGTCCCTGTTACCAAAGAATCGCCAGAGCCTGCACAGATGTTGACGCGTGCCGAACTTACCTGTTACTCAGCTAAAGAACGTGGGCGCAATCAATTGCATGTTTATCAAGTAGATGACGATGAACTCACACGCAAACATGCTGAAATACTCCGCGCAGCTGGAATCACTGGTGCATTAAAAGAAGATCGCTTCATGCTTTACTGCCAGCCGATAGTATCTTTATCACTAGGCAATCGCTCTATACAACATTATGAATTACTACTCAGACTTAACGATGCAAATGGCAACATCATTATGCCAGGCAGTTTCATCCCTGCCGCTGAACGTTATGGCTTAATGCCCAATGTAGATCGCTGGGTAATTCACACCGCATTACATAGCTACCACGAAACATTTGGTGAAAAATCTGGTGTACACATCGCTATCAACCTATCTGGAAATTCTCTTAATGATGACAAGCTATTGCCATTCATTAAAGATGAACTCGCAAGCTCCGAAGTTGACCCGCAGCATGTGTGTTTTGAGATTACCGAGACGGCAGCAATTAACAACTTAACGCAAGCCAGTCATTTGATAAAGGAACTTAAATCTATTGGCTGCTGTTTTGCACTCGATGACTTTGGAAGCGGCTTGTCTTCATTCACATATCTCAAGAATCTACCTGTCGACTATTTAAAAATTGATGGCAGTTTTGTCACCGATATGTCAAATGACACTATTGACTACGCTATGGTTGAAGCTATCAACCAGATGGGGCATGTAATGGGCATTGGCACTATTGCCGAATGCGCTGAAAGCGAAGAAGTTGTTGAGCAATTACGCAAACTCGGCGTTGATTTTGCACAGGGTTACGCCATGGGATCTCCAATGCCCATGGATGGCTTAAAGTTACTCCACTAAGGAAATACTAATGGCCGCGCAACCAGAACAGAAAAAACTACAACTGAATGAAGTAGAAACCCTCAAGCAAAGACTTGAGTCGGTATATGATGATGCGCGTAATAATGAAAAGATACTAAAGAAATTCCAATACCTGGAATTAAAACTACTTAGCTGCAGCTCATTATCTGAATTAATTCAAATTATCACTCATCATAGCCGTTCAACATTTGGCTGGGATACATTAACTATTATTCTGCATGATGAAGACAGAAAGATCTTTAAACTATTAAAAGAATCTGGTGAGGATCCCGACAAACAGGAAGCCTTACAGTTATTATCTGATATCTCTCACGTCAAACATATTTATGGCATGACACGCAAGCCTACGCTGGGAAGATTTGATCTAGAAAAACACCGCACGCTATTTTTACCTAATCAAAAATACCCCCGCAGCGTTGCCTTACTTCCACTTCAAAGAAACAATTGTTTACTCGGTAGTCTTAACCTAGGCAGCTACAAACTCGAACGCTTTCAGAAAGGTAGTGCAACCGATTTCTTACAACATTTAGCGGCGGTATTAGCGACCTGCTTACATACAGCAATTGCTCACGAACGACTTAAACAGGCGGGGCTAACTGATGCGCTGACCGGAATCAATAACAGGCGCTTCTTCGATCAACGCTTAGAAGAAGAAATTTCGCGCAATAAACGTTTAGAAACCAGCTTAAGCTGTTTATTCATTGATATTGATCACTTTAAAATTATTAACGATAGTTTTGGTCATGATGTTGGTGACACGGTACTAAAGAAGGTTGCAGAATTAGTACGTGCACAGATTCGCTCAATCGACGTTGTTGCAAGATATGGTGGCGAAGAGTTTGCCATCTTGTTAGGGCAAAGCGGAGAAACTAAAGCGATAGAAATTGCAGAACGAATTCGCGCAATTATCGCTGAAACAAAATTCAAGAATACAGGTAATAATATAAACATTACTGTCTCTGTTGGTGTTTCAACGATTAACTTCCAACAACGCCATAACGAAGCACCCAAGCTAATTGGCAGACACTTACTTCAACGTGCCGATAAAGCACTCTATCAAGCCAAGCAGAGCGGCCGAGATCAAGTTATATATTTAGAAAACTAGTATCCACCGCTACATTCGCTAGCAACAATCTGACTCATTAGACTTTATTTATAAGCTATGCTCAAATGCTTAGCCTCACCACCCCAGAGGACTACACATGCGCATCTTTTCCCTAGGCATCATCCTTCTACTAGTTTTTATATTATCTGCTTGCTTACCAACTGGTGACAAACAACCCGAGCCATTAAGCAAACAACAAATGTCAAATATCCTCGATGAAGCACTCGCCAACCCTAAAGGGTTTCAAAATTCACTCAAGGAAAGTTGCTCCAAGTTCAGCCCACTGTTATTAGAAGTCGCCGAAACCATCAATATGGGTTCACGCATTTGGAATGCCGGAGGTCTACCGATCACCATTAGACTTTATGAAGGTGTCGCATACCGAGTGCTCTATGAAGCTGGAGATCACTGCCCTGATCTATCTCATGCATTTCAAGCTGGCCTCATGCGTGCCGATGAAAGAGAGACAGCTAATGGTAAAGGCCGCGTATTACGTCAAACTTTAGATTTAATTATGGGCGGACTTCCCGCCAAACCACCGGGTGCTCAGTAGATCACATATAGCGCTAGATGAGTAAAGACGAAATATACAAACAGCCACTACAAAACATAGAAGATTTTAGTTTTGACAAGGCCGTCAGTGATGCATTCGACGATATGGTGGACCGCTCGGTACCAGGTTACCGAACACTAATAGCAAACATTGGCCCGATTGCATCGTACTTTTTACGCCCAAATACTCGGTGCTATGACTTAGGCTGTTCTCACGGCGCAGCCTCGCTATCGATATTTAATCACATTCCTGATGACTCCATCACTATCCATGCGATAGATAATTCAGCAGCAATGATCGAACAGTGCAAACACTTAGTTTCACAGGCTGGAGCCACTGCTTGCATAAACACTCAATTAACAGACATTAATGACTTAACCATTCAAAATGCATCTGTTGTTGTACTCAATTTAACATTGCAATTCTTACCTCTCGCACAGCGACACACATTACTAAAGAAGATTGTCGAAGGCATGAATTCTGGCGGAGCTTGCATACTCACTGAAAAAATAATTTTAGAAGACAACTCTACTGAAAAATTATTCCAAGAACTACACTCTAATTTTAAATCAGCCAACCAATACAGCCAACTTGAAATTAGCCAAAAAAGAAAAGCGATAGAGAATGTATTAATCAGAGAATCCTTAGATGATCATCGACAGAGACTTATCGATGTTGGCTTTAGCAATGTCACTGTTTGGTTCCAGTGCCTTAATTTTGTATCTTTAATTGCAGTCAAATAATTCATCTAATGAATCTTGAACGCTACGCTCATTTATATGAGTCAACCACTCTTTCTAATCATTCAAATTGGAAGTTCTTACTTGAGAAAACATTACAATCAGCTTTCCTCAAGCCATCACATGGACACTTCCCTAAATGGCAATCCGCTGTTAATCAACTAGCCATTGCTAACAGCACTCATTACAAATTTGACTCTCCTATTATAGAGATAGGAAATTATAACGATCTTACCGACCAGCAACATGAAACTATATTAGAGTCGTTAAATGCACTTCACCCATGGCGCAAAGGTCCATTTAATTTTTTTGGCACACATATAGATACCGAATGGCGTTGCGATAAAAAATGGAAACGCATACAAAATTATTTGCCTTCACTCAAAGACAAAACAATTCTAGATGTAGGCTGCGGAAATGGTTACTACATGTTACGCATGCTCGGTGATGGAGCTAAAAATGTCATTGGCGTAGATCCAACATTAGTATTTTTAGCGCAATACTACGGGCTCATTCAATGCCTTGATAGAAATATTAATGCTCACCTGCTACCTATCCCGTTTGAAGAATTGCCGACACAAATAAATCAATTTGATTATGTATTTTCCATGGGTGTTTTATACCATCGACGCGATCCACTTAAACACCTCAAACGCCTGCTAAAACACACACGGGTTGGTGGCAGAGCATTAATCGAAACATTAGTGATTGATGTTGAACAAAGTACACAATTAATTCCGCAAGATCGGTATGCCGGCATGCGCAATGTCTGGAGCGTCCCCAGCCCGTCATTAGTAAAATCCTGGTTACACCAGAGTGGCTATGACAATATTCAATTGCACAATATTCAAACAACGCAAGCTGAAGAACAGCGTGCAACACAATGGATGCAAAATTATTCTTTAATTAATTTTCTTAACCCTAACGACCATGGCAAAACAATTGAAGGTCACCCCGCTCCGACACGTGCAATTTTTTCTGCACGTCGCCCAGAGTAAATCAAATCTAACAACATGAACGCACTATAACCGTGCAATTAACTTTCGTGCGCCATTAATTGGTGCCACTTGCATTATTCAGTGGCATACTGCTCTTTTCTAGCGCACGAAACTAAGGAGATAATAACAATGAAGCTAGTCACCGCTATCATTAAGCCATTCAAATTAGACGATGTACGTGAAGCACTTACTGAGCAGGGCATTCAAGGCCTAACAGTGACGGAAGTAAAGGGTTTTGGTCGCCAGAAAGGGCATACCGAACTCTATCGCGGAGCAGAATACGTAATTGATTTTTTACCTAAGTTAAAAATTGAGATCGCTATTCCGGCACAGCGTGTTGATGATGTCATTGAGGTAATTACGCGTACAGCAAATACCGGGAAAATTGGTGATGGAAAAATCTTTATCACTAATTTAGAACAAGCGATTCGAATAAGAACCGGAGAAACCGGACAAGAAGCACTCTAAGGAGAGGGAGAGCATGAATAATAAAAATATACTACTCAGCATACTGCTACTAATGCTACTTCCTGCACTTGCTAGTGCAGATGATTTAAATGGGGCCGATACCTCTTGGATTTTAACTTCAACAGCACTAGTGCTGTTCATGACTATCCCAGGGCTATCGTTATTCTATGCAGGGCTTGTACGTAACAAAAACGTGCTATCAGTGCTTATGCAATGCTTTACGATTACCTGTGTTGCATCTGTTATGTGGCTCATATTGGGCTACAGCATGAGTTTTGGCACACATGGCTCTTTAAACCAATGGATTGGTGGATTTGATAACCTACTCTTATCTGGCGTCACACGTGACAGCATGTCAGGCAACATTCCTGAATCTGTATTCGTTATGTTTCAAATGACTTTCGCAATTATTACACCGGCACTTGTCATCGGTGGTTTTGCGGAAAGAATGAAATTCTCAGCCATGATTTGGTTCACCGTGTTATGGATGATCGTTGTCTACTTCCCTGTGTGTCATTGGGTATGGGGTGGCGGCTGGTTAGGTGACAAAGGTGCTTTAGATTTTGCAGGCGGACTAGTTGTTCACATTACTGCCGGTGTTGGCGCATTGGTAGCCGCCATCGTATTAGGCAAACGCAGCGGCTTCCCAAGCACTCCATTACCTCCTCACAATATGACCATGACCGTTACTGGCGCTGGCATGTTATGGGTAGGTTGGTTTGGCTTCAATGGCGGTAGCGCCTTAGCAGCCAATGGTGATGCTGGCATGGCTATTCTTGTTACTCATATTAGTGCAGCTATTGCTTCTCTTACCTGGATGACAATCGAGTGGATCAAATATGGTAAACCGAGTGTTTTAGGTATTGTGACGGGTATGGTTGCAGGCCTTGGCAGCATCACTCCAGCCTCTGGATTTGTTGGCCCAATGGGTGCCATCGTGATTGGTTTAACAGCAGGTGCTGTATGTTTTGCAGCCACCAACTTCATGAAACGCGCGCTACATATTGATGATTCACTTGATGTATTCCCTGTCCATGGTGTCGGTGGAATTATTGGAACATTACTTGCCGGAATATTTGTCGCATCACAATTTGGCGGTGCTGGCTTAGCTGAAGGCGTTAGCATAGCTGACCAATTTGGTGTTCAAGTCATAGCAGTAGCAGCTGTTATCGTGTGGACTGCGATTGCAAGCTACATTATTCTAAAAGTAACAGGCCTTATTTGTGGTCTACGCGTTACTGATGAGCAAGAACGCAACGGTCTTGACATCACTCAGCATGAAGAAAAAGGTTACAACCTTTAAATTCCTGCAAATAGTTTAAAAAGGCGGCTTTATAGCCGCCTTTTTTTTCCATACTAGTGTTAGATCCCTCTATAATTAGCCAGTGGAAAATACTAATAACAATCATCACACTCTCAATAGAATTCCGGCTAGTGAACATCGCATTGACGAAAGCAAGATATGCGAGAAAGCACAATACATTGTCGAAACCCTATTAAAAGCAGGCTATGAAGCCTACCTAGTCGGCGGCTGCGTGCGTGACTTAGTGCTTGGCATTGAACCTAAAGACTTTGATATCGCCACTAACGCACATCCTGAACAGATTTGTGAACACTTCGATAATAGCCGCTTAATCGGTAGACGTTTTCGCATAGTTCATGTGTACTTCCACCGCAATAATATAGAAGTCTCCACCTTTCGCGCACAAGCAAGCCAAGTTAACAATCAATCTTCTAATGCGGGCGCTAATGGCCGAATTCTTCGTGATAATACATTTGGCACTATCGAAGAAGATGCAATACGCCGCGACTTTACTATCAATGCGCTCTACTACGATATTGAAAAATCTGAAGTGCTTGATTACTGCAATGGCTATCAGGATTTAAAAGCACGAAAAATTTGCATGATTGGTAACCCTGAAACCCGTTACCGAGAAGATCCAGTGCGCATGTTAAGAGCACTTCGCTTTCGCGCAAAACTAGATTTAACCATAGAAGATAAAACGCAAAGCCCAATTAAATCGATGGGACCACTGCTCTCTGAGATTCCTCCGGCGAGGTTATTTGATGAAGTCATTAAGCTTTTTCATAGTGGCTACGCTATGCGTTGCTTTCAAGAACTAGATAACTTCGATTTATTAGCAGTGCTCTTTCCAATCACACAAAAAGCCTTAAATTATGATGAGTCATTCAGCTTACTCATACATAATGCATTAGAAAATACAGACACACGAATAAGAAGTGGTAAATCCGTTAACCCCGCCTTTATATTCGCAATTTTATTGTGGCGGCCCTACTTGCGATTATTAGAACAAAGCAACCAAAAAGGCATCCCCTATTCAGAAGGCTCATGGTCCTCCGGACGGAGAACCGTCTTAGATCAAACAACTATTACTTCAATCCCAAAAAGATTCTCAGTAACTATTTGTGAAATCTGGAAATTACAAAATCGCTTTCAAAAGAAGCATGGCCGCAAGTCATTACAGCTAATGTCACATCCACGTTTTCGCGCAGCATATGACTTCATGTGCCTTCGTGCTCGCAGTGGAGAGTTAGACGAAGAAGATTGCATCTGGTGGACCAAAATACAAACTCTGTCAGAGCAGGAACAACGCAAAATGGTAGATCAAAACAATAACAAACCACGCAAACGAAAAACCAAACAATAACAATATGCGAAATCAATTTATCACTGATGCTTATATCGGCATTGGCAGTAATTTACAAAACCCATTTCTACAAGTCGCCAGCGCAATAGAACAACTCGCATTCATTGACGAAACAGCATTACACTCATTTTCCAGCCTGTATTTGAGTCGACCAATGGGCCCACCTGACCAACCTCCCTATGTCAACGCAGCTGCCTGGTTACAAACCAGACTAGATGCACACTCGTTACTGCTCAAATTACAATCAATCGAAAATGAACATGGCAGAACCCGTGACGGAGAACGCTGGGGACCGCGTATTCTAGATTTAGATATTCTTATATATGGGAATTATACTATTAAAGATCAACTGCTTAGCGTTCCACACCCAGGAGTAAAATCACGTGAATTTGTTCTCTACCCATTGCACGAAGTGAATAAAAACCTCATGATTCCAAATCTAGGAGCTATACATCGTATACAACCACGATGCTATGCAAACGGACTCACCAGACTATCAATATAAAATGCCTACACCATTACCAGATTACGTTGTTATTGAAGGCCCCATTGGTGTTGGAAAATCTAGCCTTGCGCGTCGCCTAGCAAATGACTTCGACTCCGAATTAGTATTAGAAGAGGTAGATGAAAATCCATTTCTAGAACAGTTTTATCAGCGTCCTCGCGAAGCAGCACTATCGACTCAACTGTTCTTTTTAATGCAACGCACTCGACAAATTCAAGAGTTACGTCAAGGCAATATTTTTTCACAATCTAAAATTGCTGATTACTTAATTGAAAAAGACCAACTGTTTGCCCAGGTCACGCTAACACCTACCGAGTACGAACTATATCTTCAAGTCTATGAACATATGATTGTAGACGCACCTAAGCCTGACTTAGTCGTGTATTTACAAGCACCAGTGCCAACATTAATTGAACGAATTAGAAAACGTGGGCGCAACTATGAACGTTTCATTGAATCTAATTATTTAGAACAACTCAATGAAGCCTATGCAGATTTCTTTTATCACTATAACGACACTCCATTATTAATTGTCAATGCTAGCGATATTGATTTCATTAACAATGAACGTGACTACGAGCAGTTAAAATCTCAAATCACCAACACTAAGAGTGGTCGTCATTACTTCAACCCTCTCTCATTTGTAAGCTAGTCCAACTATGAGTGCACAAAATTCTATTGGCATCACTATTAATCAATTGCAGAATATGCGCGACAGCAATGAGAAGATTGCTTGCCTCACTGCCTATGATGCTGCGTTTGCAAAACTCCTTGACCAGTCAGGCATGGATATCATCCTAGTCGGTGACTCCTTAGGCATGGTTGTGCAAGGAAACCCCTCAACCGTCTCTGTCACTATGGATGATATGATTTATCATACTGAATGCGTTTCCAGCACAGTAAAACATTCACTGGTGATATCAGACATGCCCTTCATGAGTTACAGCAATATTGATAGCGCACTATATAACGCAACTCGTCTAATGCAAGAAGGTGGCGCGCAAATGGTTAAACTTGAAGCGACCCAAAGACAAACCGAAATTGTTGAAGAACTTAGTGCCTGCGGTATCCCAGTATGTGCACACCTTGGATTGCGTCCTCAATATATTCATAAGCTTGGCGGCTATCATGCACAGGGCACAGATACTGACTCAGCTAACGAATTATTGTTAACTAGTGCTGCATTAGAAGCAGCCGGCGCAGACATATTATTAGTAGAATGCATCCCAGCAAAGCTGGCCACAGAAATAACAAAAACTGTTAGCATTCCAGTCATAGGTATTGGCGCTGGCAAAGATTGCAGTGGGCAAATCTTAGTACTACAAGATATTCTTGGCATCACTCCAGGAAAAACGCCTCCCTTCGTGAAAAATTACATGCAATCTTGCAGCATTCAAGACGCCGTCACTAATTATATCAAAGAAGTTAAGTCTGGCGCTTTTCCTATTTAACATTTGCAGCGCATTCTCACTATGAAGGTATATTCCGAATCTCATCCTATTCGAGAACATATCAGGCTCTGGAAATCTAATGGTGAAAAAATTGTTTTGGTTCCTACCATGGGCCACTTACACAAAGGCCACGCTTCATTAATCGAGCTCGCCAGATCATTAGGCCAACGTGTAGTCGTGTCAATTTTTGTTAATCCTCTACAGTTTAATCAAGAAAGTGATTTCTCTGCTTATCCAAGAACATTAGAATCAGATATTGAACAGTTACTCGCACTAAATGTAGATGCTGTTTTCACTCCCAAGGCATTATCAATTTACCCTCGCGGCATACAATATGCGCCCAAAATTTATATTCCTGAATTAACTGAAGAATTTGATGGCTATTATCGCCCAGGACATTTTGAAGGCGTGTGCACTGTCGTTTGCAAACTGTTTAATCTTCTAACACCGGATATCGCGATATTCGGCAACAAGGATTATCAACAATTGCTAATCATTCGTCGCATGGTGAATGACCTGAACTTCAACATCGATATCGTCGCTGGTGATACAGCCCGCGAATCAGATGGACTCGCCATGAGTTCACGCAACACTCACTTGACACCAGACCAGCGAGCAGTTGCTAAACATTTATATATTAATTTAGAACAGGCACGAACACAGTTTTCAGTAACGGAAATTTTATCTTTAGAGTTATCAGCAAGTAACAATATACAAGCAGCCGGAATGACCGTGGAATACTTTAACATTCGCGATGCGATCAATTTACAACCCATCAATAATAACACTGAAAATATTGTGGTTTTAGTAGCCGCTTGGCTGGGAGACACTCGCTTGATAGACAACATACTTTTCCCCATGCCTTAATTGTGTATACTTATGGCATACAAAGTGATTAAAATTTTTTCAAAAATTTCAGGAGAATAAATATGGCATGGTTTGTAGTTGGTTGTGTTGTACTCGCATTTGTAATCAATATTGCATCGCAGTTAAACCTATTCTCACACCTTAAGAACGGCACTATTTACCGATAGTTCGGACGCATTTCACAAAAAAAGCGGGCTTTTTAGCCCGCTTTTTTTGTGCTCAACATTTGTCCCAGAGAATACATCCATCAACAATGTATCCTTGATATGATATCCACTGCGACTTGTTTCTCACCCTTAGTCTGATAAACGGCATAAGATAACTAAAACATAGTGCTCAATTGTTTTTAAATCCTAGTATTATCCGCAGATGATAGCTCCGCATTGGAAAAAACTTATTAACCACGCATCAGTCATGCGTGATGTAGAAATGCGTCAGCTGTTTGATGAAGACCCTAATCGCTTCAAAAAATTCTCGATTCAATCAAACCCAATTCTTGTCGATTTTTCAAAGAATCGAATTATCGAACAGACGCTATCCTTATTATTCAACCTTGCTAAAGCAGCAGAAGTAGAAAAGTGGCGTGACAAAATGTTCGCCGGCGAAATAGTTAATACCACCGAACAACGTTCCGCATTTCATACAGGCTTACGCTGCCCAGTAGAAACCCACGTAAGCAAAGAAGTAGATACTGAATTAGCAAGAATGGAACGTCTATGTAACAAGCTACATCATGGCCAATGGTTAAGTTACAAAGACACCCCAATCAAAGAAGTGGTTGTCATTGGCATTGGAGGATCATACTTAGGCCCCAAACTTGCCTGCGAAGCACTCAGTCATTTCACCCAGAAAGACATCAAGGTTCATTTTGTTGCCAATGTCGACGCACATTTATTAGAAGATGTACTAAAGCACACTGCTCCTGAAGACACTTTATTTGTTGTTATTTCTAAAAGCTTTTCAACTCAAGAGACGACTGCTAACGCAGAAACAGCAGCAGCCTGGTTAAGAGAAAAAAGTGGTATTCGTAGATCGGTACGCAAACAATTTATTGCCATCACTTCAAATGCAGAAGCGGCTAAATCCTTTGGCATAGACTCTGACCATATCCTAAACATGTGGGATTGGGTTGGCGGACGTTATTCACTGTGGAGCACGGTTGGCTTTCCATTAGCATTACAAATTGGCATGCAAAATTTCCGCAGCTTATTAACTGGTGCATATGCAATGGATAAGCATTTTCAAACAGCTCCATTAGAACAAAACCTACCAGTCATTATGGGGCTACTTGGTATTTGGTATATCAATTTTCTAAATATGCCACATCATGCCGTACTGCCCTACGATCACCGACTACGCAGCCTGCCCGAATATCTTCAACAGTTAGACATGGAAAGTAACGGCAAGGGTGTGACGCGTGATGGAAAACGCGCAAATTATCATACCGGCCCTATCATATTCGGAGAGGCAGGCACTAATGGACAACACGCCTTTCACCAACTACTACATCAAGGTACGTCCGTTGTTCCCTGCGACTTTATAGGGTTCTCTAAAGCAGAACATACACATAGAAATCACCACGATATTTTACTTGCCAACATGCTTGCTCAATCACAATCAATGATGATGGGGAGATCGAGAAAGGAAACAATAGAATTACTAAACAGCCAAAACATCACCGGCGAAATGGTCAAAAATCTATCTCCACACATGTCCTTCCCAGGCAACCGCCCTAGCAATACGATTATGTGTGAATCACTTACTCCGACGACTTTAGGAGCTCTGCTGTCACTTTACGAGCATAAAGTATTTGTACAAGGCACAGTATGGAACATCAATTCATTCGACCAAATGGGCGTGGAATTGGGCAAAACCTTAACCAATAAAATTCTTCCCGTTCTTCAAAGTGACAAACAATTAGCCAGTGCAGACTGTTCAACCAAAGCATTAATCGATTACATCCGCAAAACCAGCTAAACCATCACTGCCATGCACAAAAAACCTTTTGCGCCTGCCGCCAAAGAAAATCGCGACGTAATTCTCAGTGTGCTTCAACAAGAATTCAAGCAAACAAAAAAAGTATTAGAAATTGGTAGTGGTACCGGCCAACACGCCGCATATTTTTCACAACAATTAGCTCATTTAGAATGGCAAGCAAGCGACAAACAAGAAATGCTTGCCGGCATTTGCATGTGGCTTAATGATTTGAATCCCGATAACGCACTCCCACCTATAGAATTAGATGTCAACTTTAACTGGCCAACACAAAAATACGATGGCGCATACGCAGCTAACATTGCCCACATAATGCATTGGAATGAAATTGAAGCGTTATTCACAGGCTTAGATCAAACACTCATCGACTCGTCAGTATTTTGTCTGTACGGCCCATTTAATATTAATGGCGAATACACCAGCGAAAGCAATCGTCGATTTAACCAATGGTTAATAGATCGAGACCCTCAATCATGTATCAGAGATAAGCAAGACCTTGACATGCTTGCGCTTAAAAATAATTTCCAGACATCTACCGAATGGGAAATGCCTAACAACAATAAAATATTATGCTGGAGAAGATAACCCTATTTCTTTTTCCAGCCTGTAGCTGTTTGAATATAATTTCCTGCTCGAGTTTTTTCTAACGCTTTTTTACCCGCAAGCAATTCAACTGTCTCCAGACTAGCACTATTAGTCGAAGCAATCGATTGATACTTAGCTTTACGCTTAGCATTAATATCAGCCACCAGAGCTCTCACATCTGCATCCGCATCTGAACTTACCACCCCGAGATAGCCATTTAGTTGCTCACCAATCACGCCGTCATTTTTAACTTGTTGCAAATCAACAGCAAATACACAAGCAGCATTAAATGCTAGCAAACCAATAAACAATACTTTTAAAATTTTATTTCTCATTGATCTTAATTTCCGTTAGAACAGACCACTATCATCTGCAAATACATCATCCAATTCTTTATCCACCTTAATACGTACTTCATGCTCAATTTTAATATTCATATTGATTGTTATAGGCTCATCTGGGGCCTCAACTTTGACTGTTGGGTTACACGCAGATAAGAAAATACTGCTTACAACGAAGACACACAATAATTTTTGATTCATTGGCGTTATACCGATTATATGTAAATGGTTGACCAATAGTGCACTAACAAAGTTCCCTCTAATGCTTTTGATTAGACAATACTTGCTCGCTAATATCTTGATCAATGTGTGTTAGCAATCTAGCACTCTCTAAGAATTTCCACAAATTAAAGTCAATCTTAAAATTCAAATTCACCTGCTTATTAAGCGCAGCATTAGGACTACGACCATGTAATTTAGTCGCTAAAGTCAATTCACCCCCAGACACTAAATCAACCCTCGCTGACATTTCGCTGTATTGGAAATCTTCCAACAGCTCGCCAACCAACTGTAAGTTTTCATTTCCCACCAACACTTCTCCAATACGAGCATATTTAATATAGCCACCGTCTTCGTTTGCACTTAGCCATCCGCCATCAATCAATAACACACCATCATCAAGATGCATCGGTAATTCACCATCCAGCGTGCCACTTGCAACTAGATCTTCAGTTTGATTTAAGGCAATCAACTTATCCAAAGACAATGAAGATAAAAATATAGAGAATTCATTCTCACGTCGATTCAAATCAACCTCTATCTGCTTAGAATAGATACTGCCATCTAAAGCACTTGCGTATATATCACTCAAGCCGACCAATGGCTGCTCTTGTACTTGGTATTCCATACGATCTAAGCGCATCGACACATCTTTAAGAGGCACACCCACATTGACATGCCCTATCTTAATGTCAGCTGCTCGCGTCAACTTCCACCCATCTTGACCAACAAATTCTAGCGCCACATTTAAATCAGAAAATTGGTTTTGTGCGTAATCACCTTTAACACGTTCAGCCAATAATTTAATAGAGATTTCAGAGACTGAATTATCAATATTCCAAATCGCGTCGACACCCACATCCAGTTCTCCTCCCTTTAACTGCAAAGGAAGCCCTGACTGACTAATCGAATTCGCAACAATCTCATTCCCTGCCAAAGCAATTGCATCTGCATTTACTACTCCCGAGCCCAAACCCGCCCCCAAATCATGTATCGCAGAAAAATTTAATGCATGCTTCTGCTCACCCAATTCCATATCACCATTAATAAAAACTTGATCACCATCCAAATCAACATCAGCATTTAATTGGGATAGCGTTAACGGGCTGCCACGCTCTATTCGCGTAAAAGCATCCATATGAATTTTAGCATCTATATCTTTCTCGGCATTGGAATAATCAAGACTACGAATATGTAATTCAATCGGTGTCAGGTCGACCTCAACATTAGCATGCATCAATCGCTTAGATGACAAGGAAACCCGAATATCTTTTGCTCCAATGTAATCATCTTTATAGCGATAAAAAATTTCAGCATTATTTCGGCTTTCAAGTTGGATTTTTTTAGTTTTATATTTTTGATTATTCACTCCCAATGCATTAGCAGTAAAACTGTCCTCCACAAGAATCGTTAGATGCTTATTGTTCGCATGCACATCCCCTTGACCTTCAATAAGCAGGCGAGAAATTTTAGCTGGCACTGCTACATTGCGAGCTTCTAGCTTTAATTGGTAACCAGTCGCTAGCTGCCAATCTTGATAAATACCATCGAAATTTAACTCAGAAAATAAACTCCTAACTTTTACATGTGAAGTTTTAGTTACAACGTCAACCGCGGCATCGCCTTTAACATTAACCGCGAATACCTCTTTAAACGATAACTGTGCTAACACTTCATTACCAGGGTTTATTTCGACAACATATTCATGCTCGGCATCATCAAAATACTGATTCAACCAATCTGGTGCTTGCTCAAATTTTATTACTGCTCGCTGTGGATCTCTAAATGAGCAAGCAATAAAATCCAACTTCCCAATACGACAATGTGATCTCACATCAATTTTCGCTTGCTTTATATCAAGTTGCTTTGATGCAATATTAAATGAGCTATCTATATCCACCTCAGCAGCCAATGTCCGCATAACATTCTGCGTAGAGCGAGTTAAATCCATTTCTAGCTTCGCTTCTATTTTAGTCGCGTCCTGCTGGATGTACTCATCAATATCAAATGCTAACAACAATTTATTAATCGCAGTAAAACTAACATCTCCAGCAAAGCGCGCAGTCAACCAATCATCCTGTACATCGTAATTACCAGCCATCGCGATTATTGCGATATCATCTTGAACAGCTTCAAACGAAAAATCAGCTGCATTAATAGACATACTTAGCACAACACCAAGCCCTGACTCATAATTAAGCATACCTTTCAATGTAGCTTTCTGCGTGTAAAACAACTCACCATTAAAATGAATTAATTCGCCATTCAGCGCTCGATACTTGAGTTCTAGGCGCTCAATATCAATCCCAAAAATCGGCAACAGTTTAATAATCTCCCTAACACTCCGCTCGCTGGTGGAGGTAGTCGTAGTTCCTGTTGATATCACTTCCACATAAACATAGCTTGAAGAAGCTGCAATCACCTCAGCCTTATATTTATCGATATCAGCAACAAGATTATGAATTTCAATATCAGCCCGAAAAGATTTATCTACATGCCGCATAGCCAACATAGGGACAACTATTTTACCAGCATCAATTTGACTGATTTCAAAGCTACTGATATCGAAACCATAATATTTAGCCACCTTGGGTGACAGCTGCTGAACGATAGGTACACGCAATAAAAACAAGCCAGCAAACACCGATACAAAAAATACGATGAAAAATATTTTCTTCATGAGCTACTCAATAGCCATGTTGTTGTAGCGCCCACTGCACATGCTCTCGCACCAAACGAGACACGTCATCCTGGCGAGTCATTAAAGCGTCAACCACCTCAGGAACAGTTGATGCATTCCCTAAAGCGACAGCTACATTCCTCAACCATTGTTGATAACCTATTCTGCGTATAGCAGAACCTTCAGTGAAATGCAGAAAGTCTTGCTCAGACCATAAAAACAACTCAACCAAACTAATCGCATCTAAGCCATGCCTCTTTGCAAAGTCTGCTAATGGTGATTTTTTAGCAAACTTATTCCAAGGACAAACTAATTGACAGTCATCGCAACCATAAATGCGATTCCCCATAGCTTTTCGATACTCAATCGGAATTGATGCTTTATGCTCTATCGTTAGATAAGAAATACACTTACGCGCATCTAGTTTATACGGTGCAATAATGGCTCGCGTTGGACATATTTCTATACATGCTTCACATGTTCCACAGTGACTTGATGAGGGTTGATCAACAGGCAATGGCAAGTCAGTGAATAATTCCCCAAGGAAGAACCATGAGCCTGCATCTTCGGACAATAAATTTGTATGCTTACCCACCCAGCCCAAACCTGCTTTATGCGCCAGCGCTTTTTCTAACACTGGCGCACTATCAACAAAAGCGCGATAGCCAAATGAACCGATCTGCTGCTGTATATGATCAGCAAGTTTCTGCAACCGCTTTCGCATCACCTTATGATAGTCACGACCCAAAGCATAGCGTGATATATAAGCTGCATTTTCATCTTCAAGTACTTGCATTGGATCCTGCGCATCGGGTGGCAGATAATTCATTCTAACTGAGATAATACGCATCGTACCTGGCAACAATTCATTAGGTCGTGATCGCTTAGTGCCATGCTTATGCATATAGTCCATATCACCCTGCATGCCCAACTGTAACCAATTCAGCAAATAAGTCTCATGTTCAGCAAGATTTGTATCGCTAATTCCAATATGATCAAAGCCAAGCTCACCAGCCCAATCTCGGATATTATCCATTAGGCTTTGCATACTCTGCTCAGTAACGATAGGCTTTTCCACAATAATTTAAATTATTTAATCACACATGAATTTTATAAATAACGGCAAACAATATCCTGTCTTCTCAAGACAACAAATACAGAATCTTGAGTCTAACGCAATCGAGCAGCATGGGTTTAAAAGCTATGACCTTATGCAGCGCGCTGGAAAAGCCGCATTTATGTTCATTCGAGAACATTACCCAGAAGCTAAACGCATATTAGTGATTGCAGGAGGTGGCAACAATGCTGGTGATGGCTACATTTTAGCGCGGCTACTGCACAATGCTGATATGGAATGCTATACCATGCCTGCGGTCCCCATTACCAAACTACGTGGTGATGCTATGCGCGCGCAAAATGACTATGCTATTCATGATGGTTTAGATATTGATTCCAGCGAAGATTTGCCAGAATGCGATTTGATTGTCGATGCACTTTTTGGCACTGGATTGACACGTCCAATAGAAAATGAGCTTGCCGATATAGTCCATGCAATCAATCGCACGCCTGTTCCGGTTTTATCATTAGACATCCCTTCTGGACTTAGCGCAGATACAGGCAATCCCATGGGGCCGACAGTTTATGCGAATAACACACTTACTTTCATTGGCTTGAAGAGCGGATTAATCACTGGCGAATCACGCAATTACACTGGCAAAGTTGGCGTAGATGCATTAGATCTACCCAATTCCATTATAGATAATGCAGAAAAACTGGGCATGTCATTGAGCGAGGCCATGCCAGCACAACTGTTACCTGCACGCAAACAAAGCGGCTACAAAAACATGTTTGGTCATGTGCTCGTAGTTGGCGGCAATATTGGCTATCCCAATGCAGCACGCCTAGCAGGAGAAGCTGCGGCTCGTACAGGCGCTGGTTTAGTCAGCATCGCCTGTCACCCAGATAATGTCGCTGCAGTGGCGTCGGGTTGCGGCTCTCTTATAGTGAAAGGAATAGATCAACCACGTGATCTTGGCGAACTTTTGAAAAAAGCCGATGTTATTTTAATTGGTCCAGGCTTAGGTCAAGACAAATGGGCGCAGAAGATATTTGCGCGTGTCATTGAAATCAATAAACCATTAGTAGTTGATGCGGATGCATTACGCTTATTAAGCAATAATTCCAGCAAATGTGATCATTGGATATTAACCCCTCACCCAGGCGAAGCTGCTCAGTTACTTGCCTGCAATACAGAAGAAATCCAGCTTCATCGTGTCTCTTCGGCACTAGCGATTCAGGAACAATACTGCGGAATAGCAGTACTCAAAGGTTCAGGCACTCTGACTTGTCATGAACAGCATATTTACTTCAACACTAGTGGTAACGTCAGCCTGGCCACAGGCGGTAGCGGAGATGTACTGGCGGGAGTTATTTCTAGCTTAGTTGCCCAGGGCATCTCTTTAAATGATGCAGCTAACTGCGGCGTCATGCTACACGGACTTGCCTCTGAGATGGTATCTAAACAGGGCACACGTGGAGTCTTAGCAGAAGATTTATTCCCCGCTATCTATAAATTGGTTAATCAATGAAGAAAATAATTCGCACATCAGATGAAATGGAAGCGATGGGGGCGGAATTAGTAAAGAACCTAGATGTTCCAGCCGTGATTTATTTACACGGTGACCTAGGCGCTGGGAAAACTACCCTAGTGAGAGGCGCATTACATGGTCTAGGCTATCAGGGCTTGGTTAAAAGCCCCACGTTCACCCTAGTAGAAAGCTATTTTTTTAATTCACTTGACGCTTATCACTTTGATTTATATAGAATTTCAGACCCTGAAGAGCTAGATTACATAGGCATAAGAGAATTCTGCAGCGGTTCAAACATCTGCTTTATCGAGTGGCCCAATCTAGGGAAACCTCTAGTTCCTAAGGCGACGATGGAAATTTCTATTGAATATATTGACGCTGGACGCCAGATCAGCATTAAAAATCATACATCTCAACCCCTCTAATACTTGACGAATATTATAGATTTTCATTTAATAATTGCCCGTAGGTTATTATTTTTGTTAAAGTTAACAAAAATAGACTAAGGTCGTTGGGAGATCTGCTGGATGTTACATCCAAAGCCATCAAATACTTATTATCTGGTTCGAATGATAATTGTGTTTTTCGCAATACTCATGATCCTGCCTGCCAGCGTATTTGCCGATTCTTTCAATGTAGAAAATATTCGCGTCGCCAAGAATGGCCAAGTCACTCGGGTGGTATTCGACACCAGCGCTATACCCTCGTACAAAATTTTCACCCTCAATAATCCTCGACGTATAGTCATTGATCTCACCGATGCCAAATTATCAACAAAAGTAGATCAAGCAGTATTTAAAGCATCATTCGTGGACAAGCTACGCCACGCCAATCGATCCAATAATAAACTGAGAATCGTATTAGACTTAAATCAACAAATTGTCCCTAAAAGTTTTGTGCTTGCCCCCAATGGTGATTCACTACACCGCCTAGTAATTGATTTAAAAAATTCAAAAACTACAAAGACACAGATAGCCAAAGCATCAGCCTCTAAAAAGACGACAAAAGCAGAAGTCCAAAAACCTGTTGCTGTTAAAAAGGCATCAAAGCCTGTTAACAAAGCAGTAGAAAAAATTGCCAGCAAAAAAGTAACAAACAAATCTAAGCCTAAACAAGACATCATCGCCAAGGTTACGACACCTAAAGCCAAACAAATCAAAGCAAAACCAATACAAAAATCCAAGCCAGCTGCAAAAAAAACCAAGTCTAAAACACTTGTTATTGCAATTGATCCAGGGCATGGCGGCAAAGATCCAGGTGCAACAGGATATGCTGGTACTCGCGAGAAGGATGTAGTACTGCAAATATCTAAAAGACTAGTTCGCTTAATCAATGCCGAGAAAGGCATGCGTGCAGTAATGACACGCGACTCAGACAAGTTCTTAACTTTGCGCGGACGCATTAAAAAAGCTCGTCAGCTTAAAGCTGATATCTTTATTTCAATTCACGCCGATGCTGTTGACGATCGACGCGTACGCGGCTCGTCGGTCTATGTATTATCTAAGAATGGTGCAAGTAGCGAAGCTGCAAGATTTTTAGCCCAGCGTCAAAACGAATCTGATGTGATTGGCGGAGTTAAACTTGAAGGCAAGGGTAAAGACGTACAGAAAGTGCTTGTTGACCTTTCACAGGCTGCTACCATCGATTCAAGCATGAAGTTAGCTAACTCAGTGAAAAAACAATTAAGCACCTTAGGAAAAACACGCAAACGGGTCGAACATGCCGGCTTCGCTGTGCTGAAGTCTCCTGACATCCCTTCTATTCTTGTAGAAACAGCATTCATCTCTAATGCTTCAGAAGAAAGAAAATTACGCTCAGCAACACACCAGCAAAAACTTGCCAGCTCAGTATTTAACGGGTTAAAGCAATATTTAAAACATCATGCACCTAAAGATACGATACTTGCTAACAATATCAAAACCGATAAGCACACGATAAAATATGGTGAGACATTATCGGAAATAGCCGTTCAATACAGTGTCAGCGTGGATGCTATTCGCAAAACAAATGCATTAGCCACAGACAGAATTCGTGTTGGCCAAAAATTAATTATCCCTGAAGCTTAAACAGCACCATACAGTAATCACGAAAACAGTTTTCGCTCCCACAATATTGTCATCGCTTTTTCAAAGGCCAACTGAGTATTGCCCATAATTTTTTCACTCACTGATTTTGGCGCACTGTGTTTCACCTCGTATACATCTGCTGATTCACTTTTACGCAAAAGATAATCATCACTCGTAATTAATTCATCAACCAGTTTCAGCTCCAAAGCTCGTTTACCTAACCAATGTTCACCAGTTGCAATTTCTTGAATATCAATTTGCTTACGATTATCAGCAACGAATTCCTTAAATAACGCATGCGTCTCTTCCATCTGCTCAGCAAATCTCTCGCGATCCTCATCAGTATTTTTACCAAACATAGTTAATGTACGCTTAAGATCACCTGCCTTAACCTGCTCATATTCAATGCCATGCTTTTCAAGCAGGCGATTAAAATTTGGCAACTGTGCAATCACACCAATAGAACCAATAATTGAAAAAGGGGCCGCCACTATTCGGTCAGCCACACAGGCCATCATATATCCGCCACTGGCAGCAACTTTATCAACTGCCACAGTTAGTGGAATATTACGCTGCTTAATACGCTCTAACTGTGAAGAAGCAAAACCATGTTCGTGCACCATACCCCCAGCATTCTCTAAACATATAACCACCTCATCCTCAGGCGTCGCCACTGCCAACAATGCTGTTATCTCTTTACGCAAATGCTTAACGGCACTGGCTTTTATATTGCCGACAAAATTCAGTACAAATACACGCTGGCGCTTATTTTCATTCTTATTCTTTTTATTTTGTTTTTTATTTCGCTTAAGCAGTTCTTTTGCCTGCTTCTTCGATAGCATAGACTTTTGCATTAACAACTTGAGATTATCGAATTTCCTATTCAGATTTTTAATTTCAATTTGATCCTGCTCATTAGGCTTATGCGTCAACGAGACCATCAGTGACAACAATAACCATATAAAAATTAGGATTGTGGCTGCTTTAGCCAAAAACAAACTGTAATTAGAAACAAATTCCATCATTATTATTCTCTAGTTAAATTATTTATCTTCAAACGAAAACTCAACGTACCATTGCCCTAATGCATTCGAATTTTGTAAATCCATATACATATTCTCAAGCTTCATACGCCCAAACTGATTAAGCGTATCGCCTGACAACAGGCTTTTAAAATCACCACCACTTAGCAACTGATGACTCATAGTCATATAAAAATTCTGAACATAACCCTGCTCTATCAGATCTTGCAACAGATCGGGGCCTGCAACCAAATATACCGACTGATACCCCTGCTTAGTTAAAAACTCGATTAAGCATTTCGCGTCAACATGCTGCTTCTCACCCAACTGATTCACCTGATGTCCCGCATCTAGCCAATGCTGCTTTGCCTCTTGGCTAGCCATTCCACCGGTAGCGATATGTACATTCTGCTCAGCATTATCCAAAGACGTGTGCCAAGGGAACTCCAAACTGCCGCTGATGATCACCACATCAGGATTTTTCTTCATTCCTTCTTGCTGACGCCAGTCATGCATGTATTGAGTAGCGCTTGATTCCGGCAATTGCAACACGTTACCCAAACGATCTGCAGCCAACGCGCGCATGTAACCACCATGAGTAATAATGCAATCAGCACGTGCATATAGCTCTAAAAAAAGGAGAAAATCTTCGTCTGACTTTAATTCGCTAGGAAGGTGATAATTCTCTTTGCCCGCATCACGCAGCGCAATCCGCCCATCTAGACTGGTCAAAAAATTAGCATAGATATGCGGCTGACTATTATCTTTCTCAACATTTCTTCTGCTATTTCTTAGAGCAGGTTTTCCTTGTCTAAGATACAATCCTCTCAAGGGTACAGATTCACCACTTCCCGGATATAAGCGAATAACATTTTTATTCATTGGATATATAACAATTCTCTAGCAAATGGCACTTCCAACAATTCAATCAGCAATCCCCAAAAGACGTTATCAATTTGGCGAGTTCACTATCACCTTACTAAGCGATATTAATAGTAGTGACCCAATTTCATACCTATTCATTGCGGCCGTATTACGCGAAGGCGGATCAAAGCCAGAAGTATACATCACGTGTGAAGCAACGACTTCAAACAACGAAAACACTTACCGCATTCGGGTTTTATCCGAGCAGGATGAACATATTATCAGTGAAGATAAACAATGGGCCAATGAACAGAAATTTTGTGACTATGCCCTGCAGGGGATTCAACAGATGTTTGAATTGTCCGATGAAACTCCTATTCTGACCGGGTAACCCCATAAAGGCTATGCACAGAATAATACAAAAATTACCTGATAATTTAATCAATCAGATTGCAGCTGGCGAAGTTATTGAACGCCCTGCCTCAGTAATCAAAGAGTTGGTTGAAAACAGTATCGACGCCACTGCAAGTAATATCACCATAGATATAGAAAAAGGCGGGATTCAAAGAATCTTAATACGCGACAATGGCACTGGGATTAAAAAAGATCAGTTGGCAACAGCACTGACGCGACATGCCACCTCTAAAATACAAAGCATGGATGACCTGCAAAGCATTCATAGTTTAGGTTTTCGTGGCGAAGCATTACCAAGTATCGCTTCGGTAGCTAGACTATCTATCACCTCTAATACTGAGCAATCCAACCAAGGATGGGTGCTGCACTGTGAAGGTGGCAATTCAGAAACACCCAAGCCAGCTGCTCACACCAAAGGCACCAGCGTTGAAATTAACGATATTTTTTACAATACACCGGCGCGTAGAAAGTTTTTACGCACCGAAAAAACTGAATACACCCATAGCGAATTAGTCGTCAGACGATTAGCCCTATCCAATTTCCACACATCAATCACATTACGACACAACCAGAAAACAATTTATTCGTTACCCGCCGCACAGAATCTCGAAGATAAAGTCAGGCGCTTGGAAAAACTAATCGGCAAGGCCTTTATTGAACATGCCATTTACGTTGAACGATCTATCGATGATATGAAGCTTTATGGCTGGATTGCCGCACCGACATTCTCAAGAGGGCAGGCGGACTTACAGTATCAATACGTGAATGACAGACATATCCGAGACAAAACAATCAGTCACGCCGTAAAACTAGCTTTTCAAGACGTGCTTTATCATGGACGTCACCCTGCATATATACTGTTCTTAGAGGTTGACCCAAGCACCGTAGATGTCAACGCACACCCGGCCAAACATGAAGTACGCTTTCATGACACACGAGCAATTCACAACTTCGTACGTCAAACTATCAAACAAGCCATTAGTGAAATTCGTCCATCCTCTATTGATACTAATGATCTAAACAAGCTATCCAGCAGCAATGCGGCTGACTCACTCACAGTACAATCATACATACCCACAAACACAGCCCCTCCAAATGCGCACCGACAATTCCAAGCACTGCACTCTTCTGCCATAGCAGAGCCACAAATTAATTATCAGTCATCATTAGACACTCAACCGAGCACACACACTGAAAAAGTTGACATTCCATTACTTGGCTATGCTGTTGCTCAATTACATGGTATTTATATACTTTCACAAAACCAAGATGGCCTAGTACTCGTGGATATGCATGCTGCACACGAGCGAGTCGTTTACGAACAATTAAAAAGCTCACAAGCGAGCAATGATCTTGCACGCCAACAATTACTCGTCCCACTGCAAATTGCGGTAACCGAATCAGAAGCTAGTTTAGTTGACACTCAACATGACCTATTTGACTCTTTTGGATTCGACATCAACCGTCTTGGAGATACGTCAATTGTTGTCCGCACAATTCCGAGCATATTGTCGACAGTAGATATTCCAGAGTTGATTCGCGATGTGATTGCGGATATTCAAAAAAATACTATCAGTACGCGTGTCGAGCAATTGCACAATGAAATGCTATCTAGCATTGCTTGCCACGGATCAATTCGTGCAAACCGCAGCATGACCATCCATGAAATGAATGCATTACTCAGAGCGATGGAAGAAACGGAACGTAGCAATCAATGCAATCATGGGCGCCCCACCTGGATTCAACTCAGTATTTCTGATCTAGATAAATTATTCTTACGTGGCCGCTAAATAACAAGTGAGAAAAAACCCTAAACGCCCAGTGATATTTTTAATGGGCCCCACTGCCAGCGGCAAAACTGATTTAGCCATTTCACTAGCAAAAAATTCTTCCTGTGAAATTATCAGTGTAGATTCAGCAATGATTTATCGCGGCATGGATATTGGGACCGCCAAGCCTTCAGGCGAAGAGTTAGCCGCCGCCCCCCACCATTTGATAGATATAAGAAATCCTGATGAAGGCTATTCAGTCGCTGAATTTTGCCATGACGCCAATACACTGATCGATGACATTCATGCACGCAATAAGATCCCTTTACTGGTAGGCGGCACAATTATGTATTTCCGTGCATTACAGTTTGGCCTCTCTGAATTACCTGCGGCGGATGAGCAGTTAAGAGCACAAATGAACAGAATCGGCGAACAACAGGGTTGGCACACTTTGCACCAAAAACTTGCACTGGTCGATCCAGAGTCAGCAGCAAAAATCCACCAAAATGATGCACAAAGGATTCAACGTGCGTTAGAAGTATTCGAATTAACCAGCGTCAAACTCTCGTCATATCACGCTATTAAGGATCCTGTACGAACCGATATATCCATTATTAACTTCGGACTTTTCCCGCAAGAGCGCAGCCAACTACATGAAAACATCCAACATCGATTTGAAGTTATGTTGAAAAATGGCGTGATAGAAGAAGTAAAAGGATTACGCCAACAGTGGGCTCTTCATGCACAGATGCCTTCGATGCGCTGCATTGGCTATCGACAAATATGGAACCATCTCGAAAATAAAATCAGTCAGGAAGAAATGCGTGATCAGGCAGTTGCGGCCACTCGTCAACTTGCTAAACGCCAATTAACTTGGTTGAGACATTATCCTGAAACAAAGCTAATAGACCCTTACACTGCCAATAGGGACGAAATTATCCAACAAATAATTTACCAATTACAATGAACTAGCTGCTAAACTAATGACTAGACAATAGTTAAGTGCTCAAGCACAACTTTTAATAAAAAGAATAACGAAGGTTAGGAGCAAACATCATGTCAAAAGGGCAAACATTACAAGAACCCTTCCTAAATGCACTACGCAAAGAAAAAGTAGCTGTATCTATATATTTAGTGAATGGCATAAAGCTACAAGGCCAAATCGACTCATTTGATCAATTTGTTATCGTATTAAAAAACACAGTCAATCAAATGGTGTATAAACACGCTATCTCAACTATTGTTCCGGCAAAATCGGTAAAAATTCCTTTTGGTGACGAAGCAGAATAAAACACAATTGATGCAGTGGAGAACACCACTGCATGTTTGAAAGACCCAAGTCAGGTGAACGTGCTTTATTAATCCATCCCGAGTTCGGCAAATCTCCTGATCCCTCAGACACCGAAGAATTTCGTTTGCTGGCCAACTCAGCTGGCGCGCAAGAAATCGAGGTTATCACCTATTCTCGACCCAAGCCTGAATCTCGTTTCCTTATTGGCCAGGGGAAAGTAGACGAACTTGTCGCACTAGTGGAAGCCGAAGAAATCGAACTTCTATTATTCAACTATGAATTATCACCTAGCCAAGAACGAAATATTGAAAAAACCTGTAAATGCCGAGTGCTGGATCGCACCGGCTTAATTCTCGATATTTTCGCGCAACGTGCGCGTTCTTATGAAGGCAAGCTACAGGTAGAGCTAGCTCAGCTAAAATTTATCTCAACACGACTAGTTCGCGGTTGGACCCACCTTGAAAGACAAAAAGGTGGCATCGGTCTAAGAGGCCCTGGTGAAACGCAACTAGAAACTGATAGACGCTTACTTGCTCAGCGAGTAAAACATCTAGAAAAGCGTTTGCAAAAAGTGCGCAAGCAACGTGAGCAGGGCCGTCAAGCACGTAAAAAAAATTCTGTGCCAACGGTTGCATTGGTGGGTTACACCAATGCTGGCAAATCAACACTATTTAATAGAGTCACCTCTGCCAACGTATACCAAGCAGACCAGCTGTTTGCCACTCTCGACCCGACCCTGCGCAAATTAGAATTAAGTAAAAACCAGCATGTAGTACTGGCTGACACAGTGGGCTTCATACAAAACTTGCCACATAATTTAATCGATGCATTTCACGCCACATTACAGGAAACCTGCGAAGCAGATTTACTGTTACACGTAGTAGATGCCAGCAGTGAATTACGAAATGAACATATTGAGCAGGTCAATCAAGTGCTAAAACATATCGGCGCCGATGAATGCCCACAGCTATTGGTATTCAATAAAATCGATCAAACCCAACAAATACCTCATGTCGATATAGGTGAAGATAAGCAAATCAACCGAATTTGGGTATCCGCACTTAAAGATCAAGGCATGAATTTACTAGACTCGGCTTTGCTACAACATTTTGAGAGTAAACATACTCAAGTCACCCTACATTTACCGTTGAAAGAGAATGAGTTACGAACATTGCTCTACAAGCAAAAAGCCGTCATCAATGAAACCTTTAACCCGGAAGGGATATGGGAAATTGAGGCATCTTTAAACAATTCACTCATAGATCGCTTTAAACCTTATCTGTACAAACAGCAAGATAACGAATCATCGCAACATAAGGCTGATTTTTTAGCTCAGAGTGAATAGAATACGCCCCCTAACCTTTTAATTTTTCATATCGGAGAACTTCATGCCTTGGAACAGCCCAGGTAATAAAAACGACGACCCCTGGAATAAAAATTCCAATAATCAGGGACCACCTGATTTAGATGAGATTTTTCAAAACCTCAGCCGCAAATTTGGTGGAATTTTTGGCGGTAAAGGCGGTGGTTCAGGTGCAGCTCCATCCGGTGGCAGTTCTGCTGGCATAGGATTATTTGCACTCATTGTGGCTGGCATAGTTTGGGCTGGCACCGGTATTTATACCATCACTGATGGTGAAACTGGGGTAATTTCACAGTTTGGTAAATATAAAGAATTAACCAACCCAGGGTTACATTGGCACATGCCGTACCCTATTGAGAATCTACAAGTTGTCGACATGCAGCAGGTACGTAGTTCTAAGCACCAAACCACTATGTTGACTAAAGATGAGAATATTGTGGAAATTATTCTTGCCGCACAGTTCAGAATCAAAGATGCTCCTAATTACTTATTTAATCTACGCTTCCCAGAAGTCACTGTTAAACAAGCAATGGAAAGTGCTATTCGTGAAGTCGTCGGTAAAAGCACGGTAGACTTTGTGCTGTATGAAGGATTAGAAATAATTTCTTCCAACACCAAAACATTAATGCAAGAAATTCTAGATCGGTACGATGCTGGGATTGAAGTCACCACTCTCAACTTAGAGAAAACTCAACCACCCGCACAGGTACAAAATGCTTTTGATGATGTCATCAAATCTCGTGAGGATTTAGAAAGATACATAGAAGAAGCTGAAGCCTATGCAAATACCATCGTGCCTCAATCACGTGGTGAAGCTGCACGAATAACTGAAGAAGCCACTGCCTACAAAGAAGCGATTGTTTCTAAAGCAGAGGGTGAAGCTGAACGTTTCGAAGCGCTACTTACCGAATACAACAAAGCCCCAAACATTACGCGCGAGCGCCTATACTTAGAAGCGACTCAAGCCGTATATTCCAACACCACTAAAATCATGATGGATGTAGAAGGTAGCAATAACTTAATGTACTTACCTCTAGATCAACTCATGCAAAATAACCGCGCACCTTCTGGCTCAGTGAACTTCGGCACACCAAGCACTTCAAGCTCGACAGCTAATACTAATCCAAGACGCACCGTACGCGGCAGAGAGGTACGATAAGATGATTTCCAAATTAATAATTGCAGTTACCATATTAGCAATTGCTGTCTTCAGCCTATGCACATACACGGTTAACGAAACTGAGCGCGCTATTCTATTTAAATTTGGTGAAATCAAAAAAGCAGATATCAAACCTGGCTTACACTGGAAAATGCCTTTCATCAATAATGAGAGAAAATTTGATTCGCGTATTTTAACTTTAGATGTTCAGCCTGACTTGTTCCCAACTAATGAGAAAAAATACGTTTATGTAGACTTCTTTGTGAAGTGGCGCATAGATAATGTACGTGATTACTTCGTTGCTACAGGCGGACTAGAAGAACGTGCAAACAGCCGCTTAAGCCAAATCACTAAAGATGAATTACGTGATGAGTTCGCTCAACGCACGATCAAAGAGTCGGTATCTGGAGAGCGTGCTGACATCATGAATTCACTAGTCTTAAAAGCTAACAACATCTCTAAAGAACTGGGCATTGAAATCGTCGACCTACGTATCAGTCGCATTGACTATACAGACGACATTAGTGAATCCGTCTACCAACGTATGAGCGCAGGCCGAGATAGAGTAGCTAAAGACTTCCGTGCACGAGGCAAAGAGTCGTCTGAAAAAATTCGCGCCGCGGCTGACCGCGAACGTCAGATCACCTTAGCTACTGCTTACAAAACATCTGAGCAACTTCGTGGTGAAGGTGATGCGACTGCCGCTAATATCTATGCCAAAGCATATGGCAAAGACCAAGAGTTCTACACGCTGACTAAGAGCTTGACTGCCTACAAACAAACTTTTAGCAGCAAGAATGACATTCTAGTACTTGAGCCAGATTCTCAATTTTTCCGCTACTTTAATCAGTCAAAGCCATAAAAATTATCGCTTAAATATTCACCATGGCTAACGAACTGCTAGCCGCTTGCGCACTCGTCCTAGTGATCGAGGGGATTCTCCCCTTTGCTAGCCCAAGGACAGTACGCAAGTTATGGGAGAATATCGCTACTATGCCAGATAGCACTTTACGCATATTTGGATTGGTGAGCATGCTAGTAGGCGTGGTACTCTTAACCCTTATTCGTTAAAGCTAAAACTATTAAATCTCCATGTCTTCACGCACTCGTTGGTTACTACCCGCAGGGATCGAAGAGGTGCTGCCCGAAAATGCAGCTATTCTTGAGTCATACCGAAGAAAATCCCTCGATTTATTTGCTTCCTGGGGCTACCAGTTAGTCATCCCTCCCTTTATTGAGTTTTTAGACTCACTACTTGTTGGTGAATGTGAGGATTTAAATCTACAAACATTCAAACTGACGGATCAGTTATCGGGTCGCACCATGGGTGTCCGCGCTGACATGACACCGCAGGTAGCACGCATTGACGCTCATATGCTGAAATCAGAGTCACCAAGCAGACTATGCTATTGCGGCACCGTCCTAAACACGCGACCAGAAACAGCCGGCGGCACTCGCAGCCCATTACAAATTGGTGCTGAATTATACGGTCACTCAGGCATCGCAAGTGATGTAGAAATAATTTCATTAATGACCACCACGCTCTATGCCAGCGGCATTGACCAAGTCTTGCTAGACCTTGGCCACACTGGAATATTCGAAGCGTTAATGAAATCAGCCAATTTAACTCAGCAGCTTGAAGCAGACCTGTTCTCAATGCTCCAACGCAAATCAACCCCTGATATAGAAACATTACTTGAGTCCGTTGACTGCTCAAGTGAATTCAAACAAGCTATTCTAAACTTAGTCAACTTACATGGCTCCTCCGAGATACTTAAACAGGCTCGAGAGCAGCTTAAAATTGGTGGCAAAGAATTATTACAATGTATCGAATACACTGAAAACCTAAGCAGCGCTTTAAGCCTTAGTAATACAAAAATTCATTATGATCTTGCAGAGTCACGCGGCTATCATTATCAGCAGGGCATTGTTTTTACTGCTTTCTGCGCTAATAGCGGTGACGAACTGGCGCGCGGCGGCCGATATGACAATATTGGTGAAACATTTGGCCGCGCCAGACCAGCCACAGGATTTAGCTCAGACTTAAGACGCTTAATCACAGCCTCTAACCACCAAACAGCAAAAACTGCCGGTGCAATATATGCGCCGCAAGTTAACGATAGCAACTTAGCAATCACCGTTGCAGAGCTACGTGCTCAAGGTGAAGTAGTGATTAACGGATTAAGCGAAAATACCAACGAAGCTAGCTTGGTAGGCTGCACACGTACCTTACATAACAAGAATAATAAATGGGTAGTTAAGGACTTATAATCAAGGAAATCTAAAATGAATAAGAATGTAGTTGTTTTAGGAACTCAATGGGGAGATGAGGGCAAAGGCAAAATCGTAGACATGCTAACGGCTCAAGCAGATGCCGTGGTTCGCTTCCAAGGCGGGCATAACGCTGGTCACACGATTGTTGTCGGCAACGAAACAACTATATTGCATTTAATTCCCTCGGGCATTTTGCGTGAGAATGTTGAGTGCTACATCGGTAATGGTGTCGTCCTTTCACCAGAAGCTTTATTTGAAGAGTTAAGCATGCTGGACCAACGCGGCGTCGATGCGCGCTCAAGATTATTCCTCTCTGATGGCTGCCCATTAATTCTTCCCTACCACATTCTATTAGACCAAGCTCGTGAAAAAGCCCGCGGCAAATCGGCTATCGGTACGACAGGACGCGGCATTGGTCCTGCTTACGAAGACAAGATTGCTCGCAGAGGATTACGTGTTGGTGACTTCCTAAATATGGATAACACTCTATCTAAATTAGAAGGCATTCTTGATTACCATAACTACGTGCTGAAAAATTATTATCAGCATGACACCTGCGATATCAAACAACTCTCTGATCAACTCCACAGCTGGGCAGAGCAGATTATTCCAATGATCAGCGACGTTAGTGCAAAACTGAATGTCCTACAAAAACAAAACAAGAAAATATTATTTGAAGGGGCACAAGGAACATTACTAGACATTGATCATGGCACCTACCCCTACGTAACTTCATCAAACACTACTGCGGGCGGCGTTTGTTCTGGCAGCGGTGTAGCACCTAATTCTATTGATTATGTGCTTGGCATTGTCAAAGCTTATACTACGCGTGTTGGCGGTGGCCCCTTCCCTACAGAACTATTTGACGCTGTAGGTGAAGAGCTAGGGGAACGTGGACATGAATTTGGTGCCACCACTGGCAGACAACGCCGTTGCGGTTGGTTAGATGCAATTGCATTGAAACGCGCTATGTATATAAATGGTGTCACAGGTATTTGCTTCACCAAGTTAGACGTACTAGATACACTGGACGAACTTCGTATCTGTACTTCTTACCAATCAAACGGAGAAGCGGTAGAGTCACTTCCGTTGAATGCAGAAAATATTGAAAACTGCACGCCAAATTATATCACTATGCCTGGCTGGAAAAGCTCAACTGTAGGCGCAACAGACTTTGATCAACTACCGGAAAATGCAAAAAACTACATCAAAAAAGTAGAAGAACTACTAGAAACTCCAATCGACATTATTTCCACAGGGCCAGAACGTAGCGAAAACGTAATTCGATTAAATATTTATTAATCGTTACTTGGCAAATCACAACGAATTAATACTAGCGGGCTTTTGTCACTCAAAAACTCATGGTTACTGGCATCAATTTTTTTGCACACTACAAAGCCATTGCGTTGATAAAATCGAATTGCTCTAGCATTACTAGCAAACACAAAAGCCTCTAATACAGAAAACTGATAGTAACAAGCCTGTTGCTTGACCGCTTCCAATAATCGCTTACCAACCCCATTTCCTCGGTAATCGCTATCAATACAGATAGCATCCAAATGCCAGCTATCCTTCAACTTATTGTTAGCGAAGTATTGAATATATTCAAATTGTTGGGTGGAGTAATATTGCCTTATCTGTTCGTTAACCACCAAGCCGCTGGCAGGAAAACTTAAAGCCGCTCCTATTATTTCACCCTCGGTCTGCGCAACCACAGTATTGGCATAAGAGTAATGAACCTCACTTGCCAACAACTCACTTACTCTTGCCTCAGCACTAACTTGATTTTGACCTGGGTTAGCAAATAAATAGTTGGCCGCTCCGACTGAAGATTCATTCACAAACCTTGCGATCACAGGGCAATCTGACAGTTGACCATCTCTTATCGAGAATTCTTCCACACTAGCCTCTAACTTCACTAAATAACCACACCCATATTAACAACATCCTCTATACTGCTCCACAATCACCTATAAGAGTTGGCTATGCTTGAAGGACATATAAATGAAGAAAGTATAAAACTGCTAATTATAGCAGCACTATATTTAACACTCTTCACTATTGAGCATCACGCACCTTACTTTAAAAACAGACAACCACATCTACCACACTCACTACGCAATTTAGCACTTGCTAGCATCAATGCATTAATTTCCACATTATGCTTTATTGTTATTATTAAACATATTTCTAACTGGACATGGGACAATCAACTAGGCTTACTCAATCAAATTAACTTATCACCTGCTTATTCGCTACTACTCGCAATAGTGCTAATTGATCTATGGCAATACGCATGGCATCGACTTAACCATCAAGTTGATTTTTTATGGAAGTTTCATCAAGTCCATCATGCCGATAAAAACATGGATGCAAGTACAGGGCTTCGCTTTCATCCAATAGAAATAATCTATTCTAATATTGTTCGTATCAGCATTATTCCACTAATAGGCATTCAATTAGACCACCTTCTTATCTATGAAATTATATTATTACCTATTATTTTATTTCATCACAGCAACATAAAACTAAATGAACAGTTGGATAAAATATTACGAATAATTACCGTCACGCCACACATGCATCGATTGCATCACTCTGACATTCAAAGTGAAACCGACTCTAATTACGCAAGCATACTTTCTATTTGGGATAGACTTTTTAAGTCTTATACAATGCGTCCGATTGAACAGGCATTTAGTTTAGGACTAGGTAAAAGATATTCTGAAAAACAATGGAATCGCCTACTCGGAATGCTAGCCATTCCCTTTTCACACAACAAAGAGCAATAATCTTCTTTTAATGATTACTGTACTCTTGAAATAATTTCTCGAATTCTTCTGACGATAATTTAAGCTCGCAAGTCTTAAGCCCAGGATGTCTACGGTCCGGGTTGACGCGCCGCTCACGCAGAACCACTTCTCCGCCGTTTGCTTTCATAGGAAAGCGCACATAGTCAACATTAGCTCGACGACTTTCATTTTCTCTAATTGTAAAATCTGCTTTAATTTTCATCATTCATTTAGCCCTAATGACTCCTAGACATTAATTCTACTCGGCTAAACTAGCAAAGATGTGATTACGTTAACGTAATTAACTCACACACAACCTGTACATATTATTTACATCACTTGCATCACATTTTGATGAAAAAACTAACATGTTCTATTTTTCACTCTAGAACGAAAAATCATACGTAGCAATACTTAGTGTTAGCGCATATAACCATGGAAACTATACTGTTTAATATCAACATTGTTAACAATTCGCATGGAATTAGTGCTTTAAAAATCCGTCATTTACATTAAACTCCGCGAAGAATTTACATTGCTTAACGACAGCGAACAAATTCCCTAAGCACATACACTTAAAAACACCGAGACAAACTATGAATAACAACAAAAAATTACTCGCCGCAATAGTATCAGCGCTATTTTTATCAGCATGCGCTAGTACTCAAACTTCAGATACTGCAACTACTGATACAAGCAAAGCTGAAATGGAAGCCAAGCAAGCAATGGTTACTTCTGACTTAGAAGCAAGAGCACAGGCATTAAATGAAAGAGAGGCTCAATTAGCTCGAGCACAAGCAGAGCTAGACAAAGCTACAAGCATGACAGCAATACCTTCTACTACAGGTAACGACCAGCTCTTACCGCCAAAGGCTAAAGCCGGTGAATGTTATGCGCGCGTCTGGGTGAAACCTACATATAAAACTAATAGCGAGACCATTCTAGTTAGCGAAGCAAGTGAGAAAGTTACTACTACTCCTGCTCAATACGAAACTGTCACAGAAGAAGTTTTAGTGAAAGAAGCCAGCTTCTACATGGAACCCATCCCCGCTGTCTACGGCACAGAAAAAGAAACACGCTTAATATCTGAAGGACAAAAATTCTGGAGTGTTGATTTACAAAAAAATGCAGCACCAGCAAGTGACGAACTATTAACTGCCGCTAAAAATCATGGCATCAACTTAGATGCAGCAACACCGGGCACCTGTTACCACGAGCATTATATTCCTGCACAGTATGAAACTGTTTCTGAGCAAGTATTAGTAGAAGAAGCATACGACCAAGTTTCTGTCAGCGATGCCAAATACAACTGGATCGAAAAAGAAGTTCTTGTTCGTGAAGCATCAACTAAACTTGAAACTGTTCCAGCAAAATACGAAACAATCACTGAGCAACTTATTGACAAGCCAGCACACACAGTATGGAAAAAGGGCACAGGCCCAATCCAACGTATTGATGAAGCAACAGGCGAAATCATGTGTCTAGTAGAAGTCCCAGCCACTTACAAGACTATCAGCAAACGCGTTCTTAAATCCGCTGCAACCACAAGAACCGTTAACATTCCTGCTGAATACAAAACCGTTAAAGTTCGCGAACTAGTTTCTGGCCCTGAAGAAATTCGCAATCAAGTTCCAGCCAAGTACAAATCTTTATCTTCACAACGCAAAATTGCAGACAAATCTTTTGTTTGGCATGAAATACACAACCGAGACCATCCTGCCAGCACTCGCACCGGCAATAAAATCTGCTTAATAGAAACAGCCCCACGCTATGAAACAATAACTAAGACTATTGTTAAAACGCCTGCTTCAACACGACGCATTGAAGTACCAGCAGAGTATAAATCTGTCAAAGTAAATAAGGTTATTGTCGAAGCAAAAGAAATGCGACAAGCGATTCCTGCGCGTTACGAAACTGTGACTTCTCAAGCACTTGAAAGAGATGGCTTCATGGAGTGGCGTTCTATTCTTTGTGAAACTAACATGACTGCTGGAACTATTAGCTCAATTCAGCGTGCACTTTCTGCAAAAGGCTATAACCCTGGATCTATCGACGGCGTGATTGGTAGCAACACCATCAAAGCAGTTAATGAATTTCAGGTTGACAATAAACTTCCTACTGACAAATACATTAATATCGAAACTGTTCGAGCATTAGGTATTGATCTGTAAATTCTTACCAACTAAGAAGAGCGGAATTCATTCCGCTCTTCTTTTTTTCTAAGCACCTCATAATCTTTTATCAACAGGTAGACAATAGTGAAAAAACCTATCTTACTTGCCTTGCTTATAATCAGCATAGCCTCCAGCGCACAGGCACACCAACATGCTAATTCTTACTCTGTACAAATAGCGACATATAGAAATTTACCAAATAACTTTTTAACCTCTGCAGAAGCATTCGGTGAAGTACACACATCCCAAGCAAACGGACTTACTCGAGTGAGTATCGGCAGCTTCAGCAATAGAAACGAAGCACAGGCGTTATTATCCCAATTAAAAAAAGCTGGATACGAAGATGCATTCATCAGCCACTTAGGCGCGAGTTCTTCCCCAAGCAGTTCTGAGCATAACAATCCTACTAGCCCCAGTAGCGAAATGGCAAAATTCCGCAACTTATCAGATGCTGAAAAAGATCGTGCTGTATTTGTTGATGGAAAACTACACCTCAAAGAAGGCAATCAATTTATTCCTATACCATGAATGCAACCTTTCAAAATTAAGATAAAAAGGGGCTTTTTAGCCTCTTTTTTATTGGCTTCAATTTAGTTATACGTTTATTCATCCAAAACCGGTAGTATTCCTCAATGACGAAGAAATACTCACCTATAGCACCCCACCTGCGATGACCAAATCTAAAAAGACTAAAAAAGCCAATAAGAACCATGATCCTCACGCAGATCGAGAAGCAAAAAAATATGCTCACCCGATTGCTAGTCGTGAATTCATCCTCGAGTTAATCGATAACAACGAAGGCCCCGCGACTTTCACTAAATTAAAGAAATCTTTAGGCTTATCTAGCGAGCGCGACCTTGAATCATTAGAACGACGCCTTCGAGCAATGGAACGAGATGGCCAATTAGTTCGCAACCGTCAGGGTTCTTATATTCCCGTGGGACGTGCCGACCTAGTACGTGGACGCATTATTGGCCATGCTGATGGATTTGGCTTTCTAAACCCAGACGAACAGGGTGAATCCGATATATTTCTATCTCCACGAGAAATGCGTGCAGCACTACATGGTGATCGCGCCGTAGTTCAGGTCACTCATACTAAGAGAGATGGTCGCAAAGAAGGTCACTTAGTCGAAGTGCTTGAACGCGCTAACGACCAAATCGTTGGACGTTATAATGAAGAACAAGGCATGGGCTTTGTCACTCCAGACAACAAACGTTTACACCAAGATATTTTTATTGCGCCAGATAAAAAGAATGGCGCAGTGCACGGTCAAATTGTTATCGCAAAAATTGTCGAGCAACCAACCAAAAGAAAACAACCGATTGGTGAAATATTTGAAGTGTTAGGCGAACATATGGCGCCCGGCATGGAAATAGATATTGCTATACGAGTGCATTCACTGCCTAGCGTGTTCTCTCAAGAAGTGATTGATGAAGCAGAGTCCTTTTCTGAACAGTCCATCATTGATGAATCACCTAAAAGAAAAGACCTACGTGACACACCCTTTGTCACTATTGATGGCGAAGATGCTAAAGACTTTGACGATGCTGTTTACTGCGAAAAACGTGATGGTGGTTGGAAACTCTATGTAGCCATTGCGGATGTGTCTTTCTATGTACAACCCGGCAACGAATTAGATAAAGAAGCACAATGGCGTGGGACATCAGTGTATTTCCCTGGCCAAGTAATCCCAATGCTTCCGGAGAATTTATCCAACGGTCTATGCTCAATTAATCCACAAACACCTCGTTTAACCCTGGTGTGTGAAATGAGCATCTCGCCTGAAGGAGACATGCAGAGTTACCAATTCTATAAAGCTGTCATCAAGTCACATGCACGCTTAACTTACACTCAAGTCGCTGCCGCCGTCGTCGACAAAAAAGTTAAAGCACGCAAATCCATTGGTGATGTATGCTCACACCTAGACGAGTTATATCGGCTATTCCTAGCCATGGTGGGCTATAGAGAAAAACGTGGTGCAATTGATTTCCATTCCACCGAAACTAAAATAGAATTTGGCCCCGACAAAAAAATTGTTCGCATCTATCCCTATGAAAGGAACGATGCACACCGTGTTATTGAAGAGTGCATGATTGCCGCTAATGTTGCTGCTGCAAAATATTTAACTAAAAACAAAATCCCTGGCTTATACCGCATTCACGAAGGCCCAAAAGAAACCAAATTAAAAGAACTGCGCCAACTACTAAAAACATTAGGTCTGAATTTACCTGGTGGCGAAAAACCAGAACCTAAACATTACGCAGATCTAATCAATCAAGTAAATGAACGTGAAGAAGATAGGTGGATTGAAACCATGTTATTACGCTCTCTATCGCAGGCAGTTTACAGCCCAGATAACGCCGGACACTTTGGTTTAGCACATCCATTTTATGCACATTTTACTTCGCCGATTCGGCGTTACCCTGATTTAATTGTGCACCGCGCCATTAGCCACTTAGTCGACAAGAAAAAAGCGAATACCTTTATGTACAGTCATAACGACTTAGTATTGCAAGGTGAACACTGTTCAATGGCTGAACGTAGAGCCGATGATGCCACGCGTGATGCTGAAGCCACTTTGAAATGTGAATTCATGCAAGACAAAGTAGGTAAGATATTTACTGGCTCTATCACGGGCGTAACGTCCTTTGGCTTATTTGTTGAATTGCTTGATGTCTACGTAGAAGGATTGGTACACATCAGCACATTGTCTGATGACTACTATCAATATGACCCGACTAAAATGACTTTAGAAGGCGAACTTACTCACAAAGTATATCGATTGGGAGATACGGTAGAAATTGTTGTCACTCGCGTAGATATCGATGAGCGTAAGATAGATTTTGTATTAGAACAAAACAAAAATCCTAATAAACGCAAACGTCCTAAAAAACAGAAGCGCAAATAATCACAGCGCAAGTCATCTATCATGAGCAAAAAAGAAATCCTTCCGGGTATACATACGGTTACCTCGCTATTGCGCTGGCAACCTGAACGCGCTCAATCCATTTGGTTGGAACAAAACAAAAGTAATGCGCGTATTGAGCAAGTTGTAGGTCATGCGAATAAACTTGGGATATCTGTGCAACAGGTGCAACGGACAAAACTCGACCAACTATGCGAAGGTACTCAACATCAAGGTATTGCTGCCAGTTGCACCCCGACTCCGCTGGTCGATGAGCAAGAACTAGCTGATCAAATAGCCAATACTTCAACCCCACCACTCATCTTAATATTAGACGAAGTTAGTGATCCACATAATTTTGGGGCCTGCTTAAGAACGGCAGATGCGGCTGGTGTTGATGCTGTAGTCGTACCGCAACGAAATTCTGCTCCATTATCTCCGACTGTACACAAAATAGCCTCTGGCGCCACTTTACGCCTTAAAATCTCTAAAACCACTAATTTAGCAAGGTTTATAGATGCGATTAAGAAATCTGGCGTATGGGTCTATGGGGCAGCAGGAGAAGCGTCTGGTTCAATCTACCAATCTAACCTATCCCACGCCTGTGCCATTGTAATGGGAGCTGAAGGACAAGGACTTAGACGTTTGACTCAAGAGCGTTGCGATGAGCTGTACTCTCTACCTATGCTAGGTAGCGTCGAAAGTCTGAATGTCTCTGTTGCCACAGGCATTTTCCTCTATGAAGCGGTGCGACAACGCAGTAATTGAATGTTCTGACGCTCTCACGTACACTTCGCTTCTTTATTTTTCAGCTACCTTTCCTCACCGTCAATGTCCACGGGAGGACAAAGCCCTAAAGGAGCCACAATGAGACATTACGAAATCGTATTTTTGGTCCATCCAGATCAGAGCGACCAAGTATCAGCCATGGTCGACCGCTATAAAACCATGATCGAAAATGGTGATGGCAAAGTTCATCGTCTAGAAGACTGGGGACGTAGAATCCTAGCCTATCCAATCAATAAAATTCTCAAAGCCCACTACGTGCTAATGAATATTGAGACTAGCCAAGAAGTACTTGACGAACTAGTTAGTGCATTCCGCTTTAACGATGCAGTGCTTCGCCACATGGTCCTGAGCTGCAAAGAAGCTGTCACAGAGTCGTCACCAATGATGAAATCTATGGAGAAAGATCGTGAACGTGATTCTCGAGAAACACGAGCACCTCGATCTGAAAAGCCTGCAGAATCAAGTGAACCCGCAGCCGAGCCCGCACCTGCACCCACACCTACAGAAGAACCTGCTGTAGTAGAAGCAGCTAAAGAGGAATAAGTTATGTCTAAATATTTCCGCAGAAGAAGATATTGCCGCTTCACAGAAGAGGGCATCAAGCAGATTGACTATAAAGATACAGATCTACTTAAAGATTTTGTGACTGAAACAGGCAAAATTGTCCCAAGTAGAATCACTGGCACTAAAGCACGCTATCAACGCCAGTTAACGACCGCTATCAAACGTGCTCGTTACCTTGCTTTACTGCCTTACAGCGACGCACACTAAGAGTTCGGCGCTCTAAAACAAGGGTTTTATCAGCGCCGAATTCTCAGCTCAAACAACCTTAGGTTGTTCGCCATGATGAAGAACTTTGCCAGCTTTACGCTTTCGGGAAAGTTTCCCGCATTTACTGTCGTCTTTGGCTTCTTACTTTTCGCATTAATATTCCCGTTAAGCGCCATCTTAAGTGGTGCAGGCATTGTATTAATCACCTTACACGCAGGCCCCAAAAACAGTTTCTCAATCGTACTCGCTTGCATTATCGCGTTAGCATTAGTGAGTGCTGTTTTCATCGGCCACACTGCACTTGGTGCAACTACTGCGGCCGCTCAATTACTGCCTAGCTTTATACTTGCAGTAATTTTTTACTCGACGCGCTCTTTGTCCTTATCTCTACAGGCAGCAGCGTTACTTGGCGCTATTGCATTCGTTATTGTCAGTGCACTATTCCCTAACAGTCATCAATTCTGGCAACAATCATTAAGCTCAATATTAGCACCAGTGCTAGAAACTGGTGGCTATAACGCCGAGCAGAGCGCGTTACTGATCTCCCAGACTGCCAAGTTCATGACTGGCCTATTAATCGCCTCAATCGTGTTGGTACACAGCAGTATTTTGCTATTTGGTTACAAGCTCAAATGCCTGGTAGATGACAGCAAGCAGTTTGAACAGGATTTCGAACAAATGCGCCTAGGCAAGGTATTGGCTTTTCTAGCCGTTTTGGTTGGAATGTGGGCTGTTTTAGCCCAATCAAGCTATGCTGCCCAGCTTTGTGGAATACTGTCCATTCTGTTCTTTTTACAGGGGATGGCAGTTATCCATACCACTACTGGTACCATGACAAAAGGCAAGCTATGGTTAATAATTGCCTATATATTAGTGATCTTTGTTCCGCAGGCGATTCTCGTCGTTATACTGCTAGGTATATCCGAAACATTTTTCAAAATACGCGAACGCGTTAAATAATTTTATAAACATATCGATATTTGAAGGAAAAGCAATGGAAGTCATTTTATTATCAAAAGTAGAAAATCTAGGTGCACTTGGCGACAAAGTTAACGTGAAGTCAGGTTTTGCTCGTAATTATCTTATTCCACAAGGCAAAGCTAAATTTGCTACACCAGACAACATTGCTGAGTTCGAGGCGCGTAGAGCAGAACTTGAAGCAGAAGCAGCCAGCACACTTGCCACTGCCGAAGAGCGTAAAGCTAAGTTAGAAGGTGTTTCAATAACTATTGCTGCTAAAGAGGCAAGCGAGGGTAAATTATTTGGCTCAGTGAATAACGTTGATGTTCTAGAAGCATTGAACGCTCAAGGGCACCAGATTGAAAAACGTGAAATTCGCATGCCTGATGGCGCATTCCATAATATTGGTGAGTACCCCATAGAATTACACCTACACTCAGACGTGGATGCAACAGTGATGATCAATATTGTTGCAGAAGATTAGCCATAAAAGGTCTTAACACCTAACATGGCAGAAACAATCTCTAGCACTAATTACTCTGCGCCAGACGCAGAATCCTTACGCACGCCTCCGTACTCGCTTGAAGCTGAACAAGCGGTACTTGGGGGCTTAATGCTAGAAAACGGCACCTGGGATCAGATTGCCGACACACTGAACGAGAACGATTTCCACCTTTTTGATCATCGCATTATCTTTCGCGCGATTGTCGATCTAGCTTATCAAAATCAGCCATTTGATGTCGTCACTTTAGCTGACAAAATCAAACATTCCGAAGATGCTTCTGGTGTTAACAGTCAGAATATAACTGCCTACATGGCAACCCTCGCTAAAGAAACACCTACCGCAGCTAACATCGTCGCGTATGCGACCATTGTGCGAGAAAAATCAATTTTACGCCAACTAGCAACAACGGGCACTGACATTGCTGGCACTGCATACCAACCGCAGGGGATGAATAGCCGCGAACTTCTCGATATTGCAGAGAAGAAAATTTTTGAAATTGGTGATCACGGTTCTAAAGGCACCGGTGGATTTAAAGGCATGAAAGAATTGCTTAAAACCACAGTAGAACGCATCGATGAGTTATTTGAGCGTGGCGACACTATCACAGGTACCGCTACTGGCTTTGATCAGTTTGATGAAAACACCTCCGGCTTACAAAAAGGCGACTTAGTCATTGTTGCCGGCAGACCCTCTATGGGTAAAACCAGTTTAGCTATGAACATGGCTGAGTATGCTGTAATACAAAAGCAAGAAACTGTCGCTATTTTCAGCATGGAAATGCCGAGTCATCAACTGACTATGCGTATGCTGTCTTCTATTGGGCGTATCAATCAACAAAATATTCGCACAGGAAAACTCACTGATGAAGACTGGCCTAGACTCACCAGTGCAGTGTCGATGCTTTCTGAATCCAAACTATTTATCGATGACAGCGCGGCATTAACACCAACTGAAATTCGTGCACGTGCACGACGCTTAAAACGCGAACATGGCCTGTCATTAATCGTTATTGATTACTTACAATTAATGCAGGTAACGGGTAGCGGCGAAAATCGCACCAATGATGTCTCCGAAATCTCACGCTCACTAAAAGCTTTGGCTAAGGAATTAGAAGTGCCTGTGATTGCTTTATCACAGCTTAATCGAAGCCTAGAGCAACGCACTGACAAACGACCAGTGATGTCTGACCTGCGTGAGTCAGGTGCTATCGAGCAGGATGCTGATTTAATTGTGTTTATCTATCGAGATGAAGTCTACAACGAAGACTCACCCGACAAAGGAACAGCAGAGATCATTGTGGCGAAGCAACGTAATGGTCCAATATTTAAAACCCGATTAACATTTCTAGGTCAGTACACACGTTTTGAAAACTTTATCCCTGAAATGTATAGTAACGAGAAATATTCATGAGACGTTCGGCATACGCCTTAATAAGACTAGAAAATCTCGCACATAACCTAAACATTCTAAGAACATTTGCCTCCAACTCAAAAATCATTTCAGTAGTTAAAGCAGATGCCTACGGACACGGTCTAGCAAAAACAGCTCAAGCTCTTGCACAAAGCGATGCCTTTGCTGTTTCATGTGCAAACGAAGCCGCCGAGCTGCGTGCCGCTAGAATCCTACACCCTATTATTTGCTTACAAGGCTTTTCAAATGAAGCCGAGTTAAAAATAATTGCTGACGCAAACGTACAGGCCGTCATTCACAGTGACCACCAAATCAAACTATTACAGAACCAAAAACTTAATCAATCTATTCAGGTATGGTTAAAAATAGACACTGGCATGGGAAGACTAGGTTTTAGACCTGAAGATGCTCGTTATGCCTACCAACAGCTAGAGCAAATAAAGTCGGTCTCAAAAATTCGTTTAATGACACACTTTGCTAATGCTGACTCACTAGACAATGACTCAACACAACATCAATTAAAACTGTTTGATAACGTCACAAAAGGCTTTCCTGGCTGCGAAAGAAGCGCTGCTAATTCTGCAGCCACGCTTGCCTATTCAAACTCACTATATGAATGGGTGAGATCAGGATTAGCTTTATATGGTGTATCACCATTTCATGCAGATAAAACTCAGCCAGACACTAGCGAACTTAAACCAGTAATGTCATTGCGTGCACCATTAATTTCGACCAAACAATGCAAGCAGGGAGACAAAATTGGTTATGGCAGTACATATACATGCCCACGTGAAATGCGCGTCGGCGTCGTTGCTATCGGTTATGCTGACGGATACCCACGCAGCATCAGCAATACTGTTAATGTCAGCTTAAATGGCAACCTTGCTCCAGTGATTGGCCGTGTATCAATGGACATGATCACTATTGACCTAAGTCACACCGATGCCAATATAGGCGATGATGCAGAACTCTGGGGAGATGATATTTCTATATCCGACATCGCCAACGCGGCCAACACTATTAGCTATGAATTACTCTGCGGAATATCAGGCCGTATTCATCGCGAATATGAGTGAAATAACTCTCCACTAAATCAGGCTAAAACTGTTTGGGAAGTTCAAGCAACGAACAGCTAAAAGCGATTACTGTGAACTTGTTCATATTAACAACCAGGAATTTTAACCACAGCTATGGGATAGTATATCCACACAAACTATTACATTTCTACCACCGTGAACACAGCCGAAAGCGAACAAGAAATTATTGCTAGCAAGCAATTAGAATTAGATCGCCGCGAAAAAACCGAACGTAGAGATCCGACTTTTAAAGGCTTTTTATTAGGATGTGTGAAATGCCAGCGAAGAGAACAACGCCGATCTGACAGCTTCGTTCATTACCAAACAGACTGGTATGACGCCAAACTATTTATCATGGCGCTAGCGATACTATTTTTATCGATTGCAGATGCGGCAATGACGATGACTCTGCTAAACAATGGTGCTGTAGAAGTAAATCCGTTCATGAATTACCTGCTAAACCATAGCATCCATGCATTTGTTTATACCAAGCTAGCACTAACATCAGTATGTATTCTTGTGTTAGTTGCACACTACCATTCAAAATTATTCAACTCTATTAGAGTTGATGTCTTATTAACATTTGCTTTAATGGTTTACTCTACTCTCGTATTATACGAGCTATTCTTATACTTCTGGTATTAAGCAACTAAACTCTAGTGCAGTAACATAGGGTCTTCTTCTCTTAATCTAATTAACTGACGTTGCCACAGTGTTATATTGCCAGGATTAGACCCACGTGAAATAGCATCCAACCACTTATCATGACATAACATTAACAGTTCAAGGCCCTCATCAGTAAAGTCCGACATTTTTAGCTCGAAGTCCAGCCAATTTCTTTCTTCAGATTTATCTTCACGTACCAAACCTGTTTCTTTAAAAAAGTGTAACAATGGTTTATATCGATTAGAAAATTCCTCTGCGGCTTTTTTCTTAACGTTATCTTCGGAACCTTCATCCACGTACCACTTACATGCATCTATGACCATATCTTTCATATTGCTTGTCTCCATTTAGTATTTTCTTCCGTGTAGTACACACAATATTTATTACATAAATATGTTATCGCTAAGTGTAACGCTTAAAATGAGCATTCAGTCAAAAAATAACGCACTATATATCCGAAAAACATAGCCTTTTATCATCACTAAATAAAATAGTTATAAGTCTTGAAATGTACAGACCCACTTATCTGGTAAATACATCTTAAATCAAGAACAAATAAACGTTATTAATATTTCTGTAACAATTCTGGCAAATAATCTACTTCATAAACGACTGCTGCATATTACATAATGAATAAAAACAATATCGAAAACAAAGTGCTCTGCACAAAGTGCGACATTCATACTCACCAGCATTATTTACACAGCCAACTTATTATTTCCTTTTGTGAATGCAAAAATCTCGGAGGGCTATATATAGGTTTTAGCCAGAAACCCTTCTGGAAGCTATACAGAAATATAAGCAAGCACGAATTTACTGAATTTTCTCAGAGCACACAGGCTTATGTCGAAGCAATGAAAGTGATTCACTTATATTCTGAATCTGCATAGCAGGATTACATCTCATCCAACCAAGCATCGACACTCCTAACGCTATGACATAATCAAAGCGCCTCTATCAACTAATAATTTAATTGCAAATCAACAACACACATAAAACCTTATAATCCATGAGTTTCCATTGGTAGGCAAAAAAGTGCCAATCATCGGCATCTCTAGTTTTAACCCCTCAAAATTACCAAGAATAGCTCACATAATTTTAAATTACATTTGCATTCCCTAAAGCGAATCACTTTCGCTTTTAGATTAAGTGCAAAAAATAATAAAAAGCTTATTTCGCGGTAACAGCGCAAAACCATGAGGGGTTAAAAATGTTGCATGCAATTCGAGTCACACTATTATCGCTAGTTATATTAGCTTCTTTATATGCTTGTGGAGGTCAGTCTTCTGGAGAAAGCTCAGGCACATCCACTATCACCCCTACAACTATTATTCCACCGGGCAACACCGTCGCACAAAGCGGCGCAGCATTCTATGCACAACCAGCTTTAGGTTGCGTAAGCTGTCATGGCGCAGATGGTCAAGGAGGTACATTCCAAGCAATCAACACATTTACCCCTGCCACATGCCCTTCATGTTCAGACGTAGCCACTTTAGCAGCCGATATTGCAGCTACCATGCCCGTAGGAACAACAGGAGATTGCACAGGCAGCACACCTGGAACATGCGCATATGACATAGCAGTCTATATGATGGATTTTTGGATTAATGCTAGCACTCCAACACCTCCACCAGTAGTGCCCACACCAGGCATCACAGTAACACCATCTGCAAACCCAACGACGGATGAATCAGGAGCCACTACCACAATTATGGTGCGACTTGATTCAGAACCTGCGTTTGATGTCACATTAAGTGTTGTAAGCAGCAATACCGCTGAAGGTACTGTAAGCTCACCTTCTCTTACCTTTAACAACCTTGACTGGAATGCAAATAAATCCATCGTAGTTACAGGTGTTGATGATGGCAATGTAGACGGAAATATTGTTTATTCAATCATGATGGGCCCTGCCGTAAGTGCTGACCCTGATTACTCAGGCTTGAGTATTGCAGATGTAGACATAACAAATAATGATAACGATGTTGCTATACCTGCTGGCATTACTGTCACACCTACTAGCGGTTTAATTACTGATGAAGCTGGTTTAACAGCAACGTTCCAAGTCTCTTTAGACTCAATGCCAACTGACAATGTCACTATTGGCTTAGCCAGCTCAAACATTAACGAAGGCACTGTTGCACCTGCCTCTTTGACTTTTACAAACTTGGATTACAACATCCCGCAAACAGTTACTATTACTGGCATTGATGATGCAAACTTAGATGGCACAACCAGCTACATGATCACTACCAGCCCAGCAGTCAGTAACGATCTTGATTACAGCATGCGAGATGCTTCAGATGTATCAGTCGTCAACAATGATAATGAAGTGCCTCCTCCTGCAGGAGTCACCGTAGCACCGCAAAACGGTTTAATCACCTCTGAGGCAGGGGTTGCAGATACTTTCACAGTAGTTTTACAGTCAATGCCAAGTGCAAATGTCACTATTCCTCTCTCGAGTAGTAACACCACGGAAGGAACTGTTGCACCAGCGTCACTGACCTTCACCACATTGAATTGGAATATTCAACAAACAGTTACTGTGACAGGTCAAGATGACGCAGTTGATGACAATGATGTTCAATACACTATTATTACTGGCGATCCAACAAGTAATGATGCTGGATACGAGGCATTAGCAGCAGGCGATGTTGCAGATGTCACTGTTACCAATACTGATGACGATTTAAGTCAATTAGAAATTGGTCAACAACTTTATCGACAAGTGTTCAACCAAAATGATGTTGCTGTGACAGAAAGCTGTGAAACATGCCATGGCTCAGCAGGACTTGGCAATGATCCCAATCAAGCCGTGTTTGGCCAGTTACTTACCAGCAAGCCAATTGCACCAGGAGATCTACTTTGTGGCGCTGAATGTGCAAGCGAAGCAGCCTTTAGTGCTTATAGTGTCATTACAATGCCAACCAACAACTTAACCAGTGCATTTGCTTTATTAAAAGGCTTAGGAGATGGGGAGACAGCACCGGTAGTTTGTGATCAGGTATGCGCAGACGCAATCGCTGCATATGTATTCAATAACTTCAGCACTGTTCCATAAGAACTAAATACTCATCATAGAACTTAAAAAAGCCCGCTAATTATCAGCGGGCTTTTTTATTTCTACTAACACGAATCCTCAAATTCACATTCTAAGATAGCAACTTAACAACAAACATTAATCACTAGCTATTCTAGCCCACCTTAATCTCCATTTTAAATATAACCAAGCTGCCAGAAGATTGGTTCCCTCTAGAAGATAATCACTGCTATTATTTTACAGCTAAAGATGCATTTAACTTTGGCGTGATAAACCATAAAAAAATAAAGCCCTAACAATTAGAGCATTGAATTACTATCATAGATCGTAATCAATGCGGTGTTCTACGCAATAATCTTTAACAGACTTTCACCTGGCTTATTGTGCTTTATAGGGAATAGTTACAAAACTAGAAGTTGCAATCGTCTAGCGTGTATTAATAAAAACAATTAATTAGAATTTTGTATGGTGGCTATGGGTGGACTTGAACCACCGACCCCAGCATTATGAACTTGATCGAGTAAATTACACTTTTAATTAATTCAGTTACTTACCGCACTTGTCCTTACCCATAACCCGTTTCAATAGGTATACACCCTGCCTCACTTGGTGTTCACTTTGGCACAAAATATACAAATTTCTGATTGCTTTTAGCCAAAAATGGCCATTATTTAGTTTTATAACAATACATCCTAAAACTGAAAAGGATGTATGCAATGTATTTACTCACTTATAAAGCCAAGAAAAATGAACCTTGGAATAAAGGTAAAGTAATTGGCCAGAAGCCACCCTTTAAATTGCGTGAGATATGGGGTATCAGAATACGACTTCAAATGTCAAAGAACCTCCGAGAGTTAGCGCTTTTTAATCTAGCCATTGACAGCAAACTAAGAGGGTGTGATCTGGTTAAATTACGCGTTCGCGATATATTAAACGGAGACCAGATAGCAACTCGAACAATCATCATGCAACAGAAAACTAAGCATGTTGTTCAATTTGAGCTAACTGAACAAACTAGATCATCTATATCAAGATGGCTTGATCATTCAAAGTCCTTACCACATGATTATTTATTCCCAAGCAGAATTTCTACATCATCACATCTGTCTACTCGACAATATGCACGGCTAGTGGCTCGCTGGGTTAAGAGCATAGGACTTGATCCATTAACCTATGGGACACATTCATTACGTCGCACTAAGGCATCATTAATTTACAAGAGAACAAAGAACCTACGCGCTGTGCAGTTGCTATTGGGACATACTAAGCTTGAAAGCACTGTCAGGTATCTAGGGATTGAAGTTGAGGATGCCCTGGAGATGGCAGAACAAACTGAAGTATAAGAGTAGCTAGGCCTTTGAATAGATAACATATTTATATATTTCTTAGTTATTTCTGTTTAGTTATTAGCCTTTATTTAACTTCTAGATATTAACTATGTCTTATTTCACCTACTTATCCGATATAAGCTGCATGTTATATCGGAAAGACACATAGTATTTGACATCAAACTCACCAATGTTTACATTTCAGACATAACTAACTCGTTATGTCTGAAAGTAGTCTATTTTCGATATTATGGATATAAATGAATATAAATCTGGTACTTATGCTCAACAGTACCAATATAAAAGCTTTTCACCCGAGCTAATCAATCTTCAATGGTCATTTTCTGATCCAGTAATCCAACAGCTACTAAGTGAAGCTGACAGAGTACTTGGGGAACTGAATGCATTTTCACAACTAATCCCTGATGTTGAATTTTTCATCAAGATGCATATTGCTAAGGAAGCAACCCAGTCGAGTCGTATCGAAGGTACACGTACCAATATGGAAGAAGCCTTGATGGATGAACAAGATGTTGATCCAGAAAAACGGGATGATTGGGAAGAAGTACAAAATTATGTTGGGGCAATTAATTTTGCAATTGAGCAGTTGCAAACTATCCCATTATCAAACCGGCTTCTAAAGGATACACACAGAATTTTAATGCAAGGTGTAAGAGGCGAAGTCAAACGGCCAGGTGAATTTCGTACGAGTCAAAACTGGATAGGTGTTAGCTTAAAAAATGCAGTGTTTATCCCCCCTCATCAAGATGAAGTCGCAGACCTAATGAGTGACCTAGAGCGATTTATGCATAATGAAGAACTAAGGGTGCCACATTTGATAAAAGTAGCAATTATTCATTATCAATTTGAAACGATACATCCTTTTTTGGATGGGAATGGGAGATTAGGAAGACTATTGATAGCTCTTTATCTTGCAAACTTTGATCTGCTTAAAAAACCAGCACTGTATCTTTCAGATTTCTTTGAAAGAAACAAAACAACATATATCGATAACCTAATGGCAGTTCGTGAATCAAACAATATGAAGCAATGGCTTATATTTTTCTTATCGGGCGTAGTGGAAACCGCGAATAGCTCAATTCAAGTGTTTAAAAATTTAATCGATCTAAAATATAGGCTTGAACAAGAAGTCTTACCTCATTTTGGCACACGAAGACAAAAAAATGCACAAAGCTTGATGTTGCATCTTTATCAAAAGCCATTAGTCAATATCAAAGAAGTAGCCGAATTGCTGAATATTCAACACAATACTGCTTCAACCCTGGTAAACGATTTTGTTAAACATAAAGTACTAGAAAAATTGCCAGGCAAACAACGCAACCAATTATTCTGGTTTCAAGAATACATGGTCATATTTAGCAAGCAGTTTAGCTAAAGTTTAGACTCCCAAAATTAAGAATGGCCTTTGAATTACTTAATAGCTATTAGATCTATTAGACAACTTAATATCCTTGAGCATGAGTCCTGTGCATAGTCTTGTTTGGATTCGATCTAATAATGACCGCTTTCGGCTCAATAGCGGACATTAACCAAAGGTTATTTACTAAGTGGTGTTTCATCTTTACCAATTTTATTTCCGCGTGAATCTCTGTAATTTATTTTTCCAGGCCATTGATTTTGAATCTCATAAAGTAAATTATTTTTCACTTCTTTCCAGCCTGTATTTTTTCCCATTTCATAAGTGGAGATACCAATTCCTCGACCAGGCATCATATTAGCGTAATTATTATGCGGCCATCTCTGCTCAACAATACTAATAACGAAACCTGATTCATGACAAATACTGAGATATAGTGATCTGACTGATCCTGGCCTGTTTTCACTTGAATTCTTAAACTCAAGATTATTATTTAAAGCAAAGTTTGAAAACAATTCTATAAGCACGGGCCACTCTTCATTTGGAATATCAACATCGACACCTACTTTAGGTGAAATGCTAGTTCCACCCTGCCTAAGTGGATTATGACAAGACCGATCCGCAGTAATTGATGGAATTGCAAATATAGCTCCACAAATGATCAGAGCAAATAATGGAATTAAATAAGTTATAAAGCATTTGCCATGATTATTAAGTAATCTACTGTACAAAGATAAAGTTAACCAAAAAAATAATCCTCCTGTTGCTCCTAAGAAGCCGTAAACAACTGTTGATTTAAAGTAGTCAATCCAGCCCTGTGTTGTGGGTATGCCATTTACTATCGTCTGTGTTTCACCTATCCAAGAATTGAAGTTTTCACCAGGGTTATATGGCCACATGAAAAGTGCCATAGGTATCCAACCAATCACGAACCCAAATGACATCGAGACAATCCAATTGAGTTGGGATTTTCTTTTAATAGCCAAGTAACAAGGAAGGCCCAGCAGAATCGAGTGACCCAATGCAACAATAAATGCAAGGGATAATAATTTAAAATTTGCGTTCATAGCACTAAAAAGCAATGCTGGTACAAGCGCAGAAAAAACCAATGCCGAAGCAGTTTGTATTGCTTTATGTATCATTAACTAGATTCAATAACATGGTCGGCTTTCGGCCAATAGCGATCATTCAAGAAATTAAGAATAAAATAATAGTTAATAATTTTTTATTTCTTTGCCTAGCTGCAAGACTAGTAGTTCATCTTTTTCGATTGGTATCCAATTCTCCTCAGACAATGGAACACTAGCCACTAAAACAACTTTTTGGAAATGTTTAGAAATAGATAAACCTAAATATTTGGCATCCAAACTAGGTTCCTGACAATGCCTTTCCAGTTTATAAAGTCCAGGTGGAGCAATAGTGTTGTCTTTCTGGTTACGCTTGTCACTATAGGCATATAGGTATTCACTATCTGTATAAATGAAGTTGGCTATGCCCATAGAGGAAAATTTTCTAAATAGTTGATGGATTATTGCGACTCTTTCATTGAGTGGTGGTGATCTTTCATGTTTTAGCCACAAAGTAGAAAGCTCACTTAATAATATACAAAATGCTATTTCAGAATCAGTTACTCCAAGCGGTTGATAGCATTTAGAAATTGAATCTGAATTGTTCAGAAGATCTTCTAAATCACCGTTGTGAGCAAAACTGTGTACTTTCCCAGCAAGTTCTTTGCAAAAAGGCTGTGTATTATTTAGTTTTAACGACCCCCTGGTAGCTTTTCTTATATGAGATAAAACAATATTACTTTTTAAAGAATGTCGTTCAAGAAACTGAATCCACTCGTTGCCAACAGCGGGCGTAGTATCTCTTATTCTCCTTACATCATTACCTTCATAATAGACGACACCCCAGCCATCTTTATGAATATCTACGCCACCACCGTGCTGAGCAAATGTATTGATTGAGAAATTAACAGTAGCCGCTTGTAGACTGGACATTGCAAAAAGCTCACACATTCTCTTATTTTCTTAATTTTAAAAAGATTATGAATTGATAATATGCCAAGTTTAGATTACTTTCCAAAAATTTTATAGATGCTCTATGTCTGCTATCGGCTCAATAGCGGTCATTAGATAGTTTAGTTCTTCGTATATATTTCAAAAATAAAATCCGACAAATAACAGCAAGGATAGATTGCAAAAAAATATAAATGCGCGCATTAATTGCGTTTCCTGATTGCTGGGCTCATATTCGTATGGGCCGCCCGTAAAGTCGATTGTTTGCTTCATAATGTAGTTGTAAATATTATCCACACATATGTAACTCATCATTCCAGCAAAGAGTAAATATTCTAATGTTGTTCCGTATTTAATCAATAACAGGACAAATACTAATACGGTAATTAGCAGCTTGTAAGTTTTATTATTACTAAGCTTCACTATTTAATTTAATTTTCCTTCGAAATATGTACCTCGTCTCATAATGCATTCTCCTAGTTCTTTACTCTCCACAATAAAACTTGAAGCATAATTATCTAGAGACGCATCGCCATTAAATTCAACAAATATTCCCTCGATATAAAATCCAAAATATTGAGGGTTAACTTCAGCAGAATGATTAAGAGATAAATGAATGTAATATATC
>JBGCDS010000017.1:0-39958 GCA_045105615.1 Gammaproteobacteria bacterium | reverse complement strand
ATGGAAGGGTCTTGACTGTTCTTTAATAGCGGCAAGCATGCGCGTGAAAGTAAAAATGGTGCGTGTAGGTGTAGAGTAATTAATTTTGTCCAGGTTGGTATATCTATATTTTGTAAGGGAGTTAAACCTCCTACACGGCCTGCATTATGGAGTAATCCATCAAGTCTTCCGTATTCTTTATCGATAGAGTCAGCAATTGTCTGATAATCATCTGTACTTGCGGCTTCCAGGTCGATATTTAAGATGGCTGGTTGCGGTGCATTAAAAGCGATAATTTCATCGTAAGTGTGCTCGAGTCTTTTTAGGTCCTTTGCTACAAGTAATATGGTTGCACCAAGTTTTGCACATTCGAGCGCTACCGCTTTACCGATGCCGCGGCTAGCGCCAGTGATTAAAATAACTCTATCTTTTAAATAATCCTGAGCTGGTTGGAAGTTCGTTAAATTTTTATCCATGTTTGTCTTGTTGTATGGTTGGAATGTCGCGTGTTTTCTTTTCTATTTCGTCAATTAGCGGAATCTCTTCTTTGGCTTGTATGCCAAGCTCAGTGAATTTACGTGCACCTGGTAACACCTGTCGTTCTAATGAGCCAATAGCTTTATTGTAATTTCCAACACTGTCGTCTAGATTTTTCCCTACTTTTTGCAGATGAGAGCAAAAAGAATATAGGCGTTTATAAAGATCCTGAGCTAAGTCGCGAACATGCTCGGCGTTTTCAGAGATGGATTCCTGCTGCCAACCGTAGGCAACTGAGCGTAGTAAAGCCACTAAAGTTGTTGGTGTCGCAAGAATCACGCGGTTGGCGAAAGCATCTTCTAACAGTTTGTCATCATAGTCTAATGCACAGGTAAGAAACTGTTCGCCGGGTATAAATAGAATAACAAAGTCGGGTGATTGTTTGAACTGAGACCAATAGGCTTTGCTAGCGAGCTCTTTCATGCGTTCACGTACTTTGCGTGCATGATGTTTCATCTGTGCTTCTCGTTCTTCTTGGGTGTTAGCTTGAATCGCACTTAGGTAAGCATCTAAAGGCGTTTTTGCATCGACAATTAATTCACGCTTTTCAGGCATGCGAACAATCATGTCTGGGCGCATGTTTTTTCCATCTTCTACTTCAACATGGGTTTGTTCTTCAAAATCACAATGGTTTACCATGCCAGCTAATTCGGCTAAACGTTTGAGAGTGAGTTCTCCCCATTGGCCGCGTACTTCTGGTCGGCGTAGTGCGCGTACTAGCTGCTCTGTTTCGGACTGCAAACCATGTTGAGCTTCGGTAACTAACTTTAACTGTGTGGTGATAGAGCCAAATGCTTCTTTGCGTTCTTTTTCAATAGTAGAGATTTGTTGTTCGGTTTTTTGTAACGCTTCTGCCATTGGTTTCAGTAGCGTTTCGATGGATTTTTCTTTTTCGCTTAAGTTTGCTTGCGCGCGCGATTCGAATAGGCCTAGCTTTTGTTGTGCTAGTTGCAGGAATGATTCATTGTTTGAATCCAGTGCGTGTTTAGATAGCGAACTAAAGCTTTCTTTTAGTTGTTCGCGTGATTCATTTAATGCGGCAATTTTTTCAATATTTTGTGCCTGTTCGACCTGTAACTTCGTATACATATCGTTATTCTTTTCGTGTAGCGTAAGAATATCTTTATCTAAGCGTGCGCGAGTAATAAGGTAAGCAATCAGAGCGCCTAATAAAGCTGCGATGCCCAATGCAACGCCAAGTTGCCAGCTAAGTTCAAGTTCCCACTTCATCGATCGGTGCGCTTAGTTGTATGTGGTTTAATAATTCTAAAGGAGAGTTGATTGTGAAGTCGGCCCCCCATTGATCGGTGTCGATATCTGACTCTATATAGCCATAGCGAGCGACACAAGTATACATGCCTGCTGCATTGCCAGCATGAATGTCGCGTGGGTCGTCACCAATATAAATCGTGTGATGAGGCGACAGTTCAATGGTTTTGCTTGCTAGTAGTAGCGGCTCAGGATGTGGTTTGCGCACAGCTAATGTATCGCCGCTGACGATGCATGCAGGGCGATCTGTTAACGATAATTTTTCTAGTAATGGCTGGGTTAGATCTCCGGGCTTATTAGTGACAATTCCCCAGGGGATATTTTTTTTCTCGATGGTGTGCAGCAGTGTTTCCATGTCGCCAAATAGTTTGGTGTCTACACAGAGATGATCTGCATAATGCTGCAGAAATTCTTGTCGAAGCATTTCGAACTGTTCATCATTGGTGACATCGGGAAAGCCATAACGAGTCAGCGCAATGCTACCTTGAGAAGCAAGGTTTCTAAGCCTTTCAAATTCAACGCTAGGTCGATTATGACATTTTAATAGATTGTTTAATGCCAACACTAAATCTGGGGCGGTATCTAATAGTGTTCCATCTAAGTCAAACAATACTGCATGGATCGCTGTAGTGGCAGTGCTCAAAGTGCTGGCTTTTCAGTGTGTAGCATATAGTTCACGCTGACATCGCGACCCAACCAATAGTGTTTAGTGATGGGGTTATAACTCATGCCGATTAGTTCTTTCGGTGACAGTCTATTATTGCGACACCATCTGTCTAGTTCAGAGGGGCGAATAAATTTTTGATATTCGTGTGTGCCTTTGGGTAATAGATTGAGAATGTATTCAGCGCCAATGACAGCAAATAGATATGATTTAGGGTTTCTATTGAGGGTAGAAAAGAATACATGTCCACCAGGTTTAACTAGCTTGGTGCATGCTGCAATAATGCTTTCTGGACTTGGTACGTGCTCTAACATTTCTAAGCAGGTCACCACATCATACAATTCAGTTTCTCGATGGGCGATATCTTCTGCCGCAATCATTTCATAGCTGATGTCTAAGCCGCTTTCTTTAGCATGTAACTGCGCGACTGAAAGAGGTGCTTTGCCTAAGTCAATGCCTTTTACGCTAGCGCCTTTATTTGCCATGCTCTCCGATAAAATACCACCACCGCAGCCCACATCTAATACTTTTTTACCTGAGAGGCTAACGCGTTCATCAATAAAGTTTAGACGCAAAGGGTTGATGTCATGCAGTGGCTTGAATTCACTGTCCTTGTCCCACCAGCGATAAGCCAGATCTTCAAATTTTGCGATTTCAGCGGGATCGAAATTGTCGGTGTTAGTCATAAAGATATATTAATTTAAGGTTGTGAGATTTTCTCTGCCCACTGTTCGGTTTTAGCAATAATTTCATCTTCGCTAACCGTGGTGAGTGTGCGATCACGTAATAACTGGCGACCAGCTACAAATACATCAGATACGCGGCTATGATTAGTGCTGTAAACAAGATGGCTATGAATATCATATAGAGGATGGCCTTCGACACAATCACAGCTAATAGCAATAACGTCAGCAGATTTCCCCTTTTCAAGAGTGCCTATTTCGTTATCTAGACCCAGAGCTTTGGCTGACTCTATGGTAGCTGCACGAATTGCTTGTTGAGCAGGAAATGCTGTGGCTTCCCCGCTGACACCTTTTGCGATTAAAGCAGCAGAGCGGATCTCAGAAAACATATCTAGATCATCATTGCTGGCACAGCTATCAGTGCCGATAATCACGCGGGCATTAGTTTTTAGTAATTCGTGCGTTGGGCAAAAACCACTAGCAAGTTTCATGTTTGATTCAGGACAATGAATAATAGTCACACCCGCTTCAGATACCTGCTGTATTTCTTGTTGATTAAGCTGGGTCATATGCACAGCGAGAAGGTTGGGGTTAACTAAGCCTAATTTGTCTAGCCGTTCTAGCGGGCGCATGCCAAATTCTTTAATGCTGGTTTCAATTTCAGACAGTGTTTCATGAATATGCATATGAATGGGTAAGTCCAACTCATTTGCATAGCTATTTATTTTGCTGAAAGTAGCATCAGAAATTGTATATGGCGCATGCGGTGCGAATACATTGCTGATTAAAGGATCCGTTTTGTAGTCGTCGTAAAGAGACAGGCCCTTAGATAAATATTCGTCAGGTGATGCAGCATAAGCAGTAGGAAATTCTAGTGCAATCATGCCGATCACAGCGCGTATTCCAATCGTGGATGCGACACGTGCGGTCACATGAGGGAAAAAATACATGTCATTGAAACAGGTGGTGCCACCGCGTAGCATTTCTGCAATGGCTAGTTCACTGCCATCGTGAACAAAACTTTCGTCTGCCCATTTCTGTTCGATTGGCCAAATGTGATTTTGTAACCATTCCATCAGTGGAATATCGCTAGCTATCCCGCGTAGTAAAGACATCGCCGCATGGGTATGTGCATTGATGAGGCCGGGCATTAATATATGATTGTCATAATCGATACGTGAGTTTGCACTGTAAGTCTCAAGCGCTTTTTGTGTTGGCAGAATATCGATAATGCGTCCATTATCAATCGCAATGGAATGATTGCTGAGTACAGAGTTCTCTATATCTACTGGCACGATATGGCGAGCAGATAGAAGTGTTTGAATAGTGCGCATAGGATTAAACTTACCTTCCTAGCTTGCTTAGGACAAGTAAAAAACTTGAATTAAACATTATGAATAAATCTTTGCCTAACCGAGCCATTGAATGGCGAGATCGACAACTAATCTTGTTGGATCAGCGTTTGTTGCCCAATACTGTAGAATTTTTGCACATTAATAGTGTGGTCGATACGTATAATGCTATTAAAGATATGGTGGTGCGAGGAGCGCCTGCCATTGGTGTTACTGCAGCTTATGGTGTCGTTTTGTCAGCCTTAGAGCATTGTCAGTTAAATCAAAATATAGATCAGGCTAGTGCTAAACAAAAGATAGAAGCCGACATAGATAAATTGAGTAAAGCACGACCTACAGCGGTGAATTTAGTCTGGGCTTTACGGCGTATGCAAAATTGTATGAGTGATCATTATGACTGTCTGAATGTTTTGGAAAAAGAAGCCATTGCAATTCACGAGGAAGATATTGCAGCGAATAAAGCGATGGGTGAATTAGGTGCTAGCTATATCGATGAGCAGAGTACGGTGATGACTCACTGTAATGCCGGCGCGCTAGCGACTGGAGGATACGGCACCGCATTAGGTGTGATTCGTTCAGCCTTTGCACATGGCAAATTGCAAAAAGTATTCGCTAATGAAACGCGACCCTGGTTCCAGGGTTCCCGATTGACTGCCTGGGAATTAGAGCAAGAACAGATTCCTGTGAATTTGATTTGCGATTCTGCGGCTGCCAGCGCACTACGTGCGCATCATGTTGACTGGATTATCGTAGGAGCTGATCGTGTTGCAGCAAATGGCGATGTCGCTAATAAAATTGGCACATATAGCTTAGCGGTATTAGCGAAACATATGGGCAAGAAGTTTATGGTAGTGGCGCCCACAAGCACTATCGATTTGAATTCTGCTCATGGTGATAACATCGAGATTGAGCAACGTGGACGTCAAGAAGTCACTCATGTGGGTGATAAGATAATGGCAACAGCGGGGGCAAACGTATGGAATCCGGTGTTCGATGTGACCCCTGCAGCACTGGTTGATGTGTTGATTACTGAGTGTGGGGCGGTAGAAAATCCAAGCGCAGTGAAGATTGCTCAATTATTCAACAAGTAGGTTGTTTAACAGGCAATAATTTATTACTCAAAAACGATGGGATGTACCTAGCACAGCCTTATTTCGCCATTTTTCGTTTTTATAGATTTACTCTTCTAGGGGAAAGGTGTGATATAATTTCCGGTTCATAAGGAACTAAATCCCTCTGCGTTGATTTAATGGCATCTATAGCGAAAGAAATTCTTACCGTTAACTTAGAAGACGAAATGCGTAAGTCCTATCTGGACTATGCAATGAGCGTCATTGTGGGTCGTGCTCTACCCGATGTGAGAGACGGCTTGAAGCCTGTGCATAGACGCGCATTATTTGCCATGCACGAGCTAGGTAATGATTGGAATAAGCCTTATAAAAAATCTGCCCGTGTTGTAGGTGACGTGATTGGTAAATATCACCCGCATGGTGACACTGCTGTTTATGACACTATCGTTAGAATGGCGCAGGACTTTTCGATGCGTTATTTGTTAGTTGATGGCCAAGGTAACTTTGGTTCTGTTGATGGTGATTCGCCAGCTGCCATGCGTTATACAGAAGTGCGCATGTCTAAGCTCGCGCATGAAGTGTTGTCTGATCTAGATAAAGACACTGTCGATTTTATTCCTAATTATGACGAAACAGAAAAAGAACCTTCGGTTCTTCCTTCTCGAACTCCAAATTTATTAATTAATGGTTCTTCCGGTATTGCGGTCGGGATGGCCACTAATATTCCGCCACATAATCTGACCGAAATCATTAATGCATGTATTGCCATGATTGAAAATCCAGAATTGTCTGTGATGGATATTATGGAATTTGTGCCAGGGCCTGATTTCCCAACTTCAGCCATTATTAATGGTAAGAAAGGTATTGTTGATGCCTATCAAACAGGTCGTGGGAAAATTTATTTACGTGCGCGTAGTCATATAGAAACTGACGAAAAAACTAATCGTGAAACTATTGTTGTTACTGAGCTTCCGTATCAAGTAAACAAAGCACGTTTAATTGAAAAAATTGCTGATTTAGTTAAAGAAAAGCGTATAGAAGGTATTTCTCCTGGCGGTCTGCGTGATGAGTCCGATAAAGATGGTATGCGCATTGTGATTGAATTGCGCCGTGGTGAAGTCAGCGAAGTTATGCTGAATAACCTGTATCAGCACACGCAAATGCAGAATGTGTTTGGTATTAACATGGTGGCATTGGTTGATGGCCAGCCGCGACTATTAAACATAAAGCAAATACTGCAGGCATTTTTACGTCATCGCCGTGAAGTGGTAACACGACGCACAATGTTTGAATTACGCAAAGCGCGTGACAAAGCACATATCTTAGAAGGTCAAGCAGTTGCATTGGCTAATATTGATGAAGTGATTGCGTTAATCAAATCATCAAGTACACCATCGGATGCAAAAAAAGCTTTAGTCGACCAGGGCTGGTTGCCTGGTGCTGTGACGAATATGTTAGAGCGTTCAGGCGCTGAGGCATCGCGTCCGGATAACTTAGATGCCTTGTGTGGATTGCGTGATGGGAAATATTATTTGTCAGAAGTTCAAGCGCAGGCAATTCTTGATTTACGATTGCATCGACTCACAGGTTTAGAACAAGAAAAAATTGTTAAAGACTTTAGCGAGCTATTAGAATTGATTGCCGGCCTACTTGCCATTCTAGAGAGCCCTGACCGTTTGATGGAAGTCATTTGTGAAGAGCTAGAGGAAATCAAAGAGAAGTATGGTGATGAGCGTAAAACGGAAATCACTACGACTAAAGTCGACCTTGCAATGGAAGATTTGATTCAGGAAGAAGAAGTAGTCGTGACGTTGTCGCATGCCGGTTACGCCAAAGCGCAACCATTAGATATTTATCAAGCTCAAAGACGTGGTGGTCGTGGTAAGGCAGCAACTTCAGTGAAAGAAGAAGATTTCGTTGATAATTTATTTGTAGCTAATACTCACGACACAATTTTATGCTTCTCTAGTTTGGGTAAAGTGTATTGGTTGAAGGTATACGAATTGCCGCAATCAGGGAGAACTTCCCGCGGTAAGCCAATTGTTAATTTATTGCCGCTGCAAGAAGGTGAGAGAATTAATGCTATCTTGCCAGTAAAAGATTTTTCTCAAGATGCCTATGTGTTCATGGCGACTAGCCGTGGCACAGTGAAGAAAACTGCGCTTAAAGATTTCTCTCGCCCTAGAGCCAGCGGAATTATTGCATTAGAGCTGCGTGAAAATGATCACCTAATTGGCGTTGAAGTGACTACTAGCGATCACGATATAATTCTTGTCGCCAGTACCGGCAAGTCAGTGCGTTTTCATGAAGATGATGTACGACCAATGGGAAGAACAGCAACAGGTGTGCGAGGGATAAAGATTGCTAATGAAGATAGACTGATTTCATTAATATCTATTCAGCCAGATGAAGTTGAGCTACAGGTGTTAATTGGTACTCAGCATGGCTTTGGCAAGAGAACACCAGTTCAAGATTTCCCAGTACAAAAGCGTGGGGGGCAAGGTGTCATTGCGATTCAAACTTCTGGACGAAACGGAGAAGTGGTTGGTGCAGTGTTGGTGTCAGACGAAGATGAAACGATGCTGATTACCGATCGAGGTACATTGGTGCGCACGCAGGTCAAAGATATTTCATCAATGGGTCGTAATACTCAAGGTGTTACCTTAATTCGATTGAGTGAAGATGAGAAGCTTACTGAAATTGAAGCTGTTCAATCTTTGGGTGGTGAAGAAGACAGCTACGTTCAAGATCAAGAACCTACAGAAGATTAGATCGTAGGTTTATTGTCAGTGGGATGCAGTACATATTATTTCGGCGCTGGTCCAGCAGCATTGCCTGATGAGGTAAAGCAGCAAATCCAAAAAGATATTAACCTGTATGCTGATACAGGTATTTCAATATTAGAGCTTAGCCATCGCTCTGAACAATTTACGTCAATAATAACAAGCGCGCAAAGTTTATTGCGTGGTCTCTATGCAATTCCAAAAAATTATCAAATTATATTTATGGCCGGTGGGGCAACCCTACAGTTTGATGCTGTTGCGTTAAATCTTGTCGGTAATGCCAAACATGCAAGCTATTTAGATACTGGATTCTGGTCAAGAAAATCAGCGGGTCTAGCTAGCAAGTATGTAGATATAAAATTTGTACAGGGTCTGAAAGATGAGCATGAGAAAATATCCTGTGTCGAACCTGAGCAATGGAGTGTTGATCCTGAGACAGCCTATCTTCATGTCACACCTAATGAGACTATCAATGGTGTTGAGTTTGTTGGCGTAAAAAAAATGGATGTCCCTGTTGTAGCAGATTTAACATCATGTATTTTGATGCAAGATATCGATATTTCCGACTATGGTGTTGTCTATGCGGGAGTTCAAAAATCCTTAGGCATTGCAGGGCTTAGCGTCGTGATTGTACGTGAGGACTTGATGGATCGCGTTTCAGAAAAGACGCCCGATTTACTTCGTTATGATTTGCATGCTAAAGAAAATTCAGTCGTCAATACCTGTCCAGTGTTTGCTTGCTATGTTACGCGCTTGATGCTGGATTGGGTGGCGAGAAATGGGGGAATCAAAATGATGGTTGAGCAGGCAAATATGCGCGCTAAACTTTTATATCAAGCGATTGACTCTAATTCAAAGATGATTAATAACGTCTGTGAAGAAAATCGCTCAGTCATCAATGTGGCATTTAATTCACCGGATGCGCAGGTCGTTGAAGATTTGTTAGTTGCTGCATCACAGCAGGGTTTGATTGGCTTGCAAGGTCATCGTCACGCAGGTGGAATCAGGGCGAGTATGTATAACGCAACCCCAATGAGCGCGGTGAAAAAATTAGTTAAATTGATTGAAGCGGCGTAACTGATTCAAGCTGCTTCAATTGGCTAGGTAGCTAATGGTGCCTAGCTGAATTTTAAATCGAGTAATAATCTTTATACCACTTAACAAAATTGGCAATACCGTCTTCCACCTGTGTCTGTGGTTTGTAATTTACGTCTTCCACTAGCGCTTCTACATCGGCGTATGTATCTGGGACATCACCCATTTGTAATGGTAAAAGGTTTTGAATGGCTTTTTTGCCAAGGCAGTCTTCTAATACCGCAATATAGTGTTTTAGCTCTACAGGCTGGTTGTTGCCGATATTATAAAGTTTATATGGTGCCTTGCTGGTAGCGGGGTCTGGGTTGTCACCCGACCAACTTTGATTGGCGGCTGGCACATTATCTAAAGTACGAATTACACCCTCGACAATGTCATCGATGTAAGTGAAGTCGCGACGATGGTTGCCGTAGTTGAATACATCAATCGGCTTGCCTGCAATAATATTTTTAGTAAACATGAATAACGCCATGTCAGGTCGACCCCATGGGCCGTAGACAGTAAAGAAGCGTAATCCTGTTGTGGGTATCTGGAATAAATGTGAATAAGTATGTGCCATCAACTCGTTTGATTTTTTGGTGGCTGCATATAGGCTAACAGGGTGGTCAACATTGTTATGTACGGAGAATGGCATATTGGTATTGGCGCCATAAACAGAGCTACTTGATGCATAAACAAGATGCTTAACTTCATTGTGACGACAAGCTTCTAAAATGTTTGTGAAGCCCATAATGTTGGTATCAATGTATGCATATGGGTTTTCTAATGAGTATCGTACACCTGCCTGTGCAGCGAGATTCACCACACGATCTGGTTTGTGTTTTTTGAATAACTGAGCAACAGCATCGCGATCTTCTAAGTTAATGCGTGCTTCTGTGAAGTTGGCGTGGCCAATAATTTTGGCTAAGCGTGCTTCTTTTAGCGTGACATCGTAGTAGTCATTTAAATTATCGATGCCTATCACTTCATCGCCTCTTGCAAGTAAGCGTTGAGATAGGTTGTTACCAATAAAACCAGCGGATCCAGTGACAAGTACTTTCATTTTGATATTTATCTATGTTTGATTAAAGACGTGCATCAACATCTTGTTTAGGGAAGATGTGTTTAACGTCAAATAAGATGTGTTGTTTTTTACCTAGCGAGCGAATCGCGTCAACACCCATTGTGACAAACTCTTTATGTGATACTGCCACGATGATGGCATCGTAGGTATCTTTTTTGAGTTCGGTAATTGGTGTGATGCCATATTCATGCTCGGCTTCTGTGGCATCTACCCAAGGGTCATATACGTCGACGTTAGCATGGTAGCTGTCAAACTCTTGGATAATGTCAATCACGCGCGTGTTGCGTACGTCTGGACAATTTTCTTTGAAAGTGAATCCTAAGATAAGTACTTTGGAATCAACCGCATGAATTTTATTGCGAGTCATTAGTTTGACAACACTTTCAGTCACATAGGGTCCCATGCCGTCATTGATGCGGCGTCCTGATAAAATCATTTCAGGGTTGTAACCAATGGCCTGGGCTTTATGAGTTAAATAGTAGGGGTCAACACCAATGCAGTGACCACCTACTAAACCTGGGCGGAAAGGTAGGAAGTTCCATTTGGTGCCGGCGGCTTCTAATACTTCAATAGTATCAATATCCATGCGATTGAAAATAAGCGCTAGCTCGTTAATCAATGCAATATTTACATCTCTTTGAGTATTTTCAATAACTTTGGCAGCTTCAGCAACTTTAATGCTGCTGGCTAGGAAAGTGCCTGCAGTGATAATTGATGCATAAACTTCATTGATAAATTTTGCGACTTCTGGTGTTGAACCAGAGGTGACTTTCTTGATGGTTGGTAGTCGGTGTTCTTTATCGCCTGGATTGATTCTTTCTGGGCTATAACCAACGTAAAAGTCTTTATTGAAAGTTAGTCCTGATTCTTTTTCGATGATGGGTACGCATACTTCTTCAGTTGCGCCAGGATAAACGGTTGATTCAAATACGATTATGTCATCTTTGGTGATGACTTTGCCAAGTGCAGTTGATGCTTTTACTAGTGGGGTAAGGTCTGGTTGTTTGTGTTCATCTATTGGTGTGGGGACCGTCACTATATAAAAGTTACAACCACTCATGTCATCCAGATTAGATGTGAAGCTTAATTTCTTAGCAGATGCGAGCTCATCAGAATCAGTTTCTAGCGTTCGGTCTGTGCCGTTGCGTAATTCTTCAATGCGGTGTTGGTTAATGTCAAAACCCAAGGTTTTAATTTTTCTCCCAAATTCGACTGCGAGTGGAAGGCCAACATAACCTAAGCCGATGACACCGATATGTATATTGTCAATTGAATGCATAGAAAAAGACTCTTAAATTTGATTGATTAAAATTTGATGTGCACTTTAGTTCAATCGTGCTTGCGCATCTATGAACCCGTTATCAACTTCAGAAATATATCACAGGTGGTTTGTAAACTTCTGTTATGGCGAAAGTTAGATGCACTTCACAAATAGTACGTGAGTTTTTAACAGACAATAGCGCTATCTCAATTAAGTGATGATTTTCGCGGACAGGCGAAAATTTATTCGTAGACTAACGGCTCTAAATTGAGATCAAAACAAACCGAATAAAGTTAAGAGAGGCTTTAGTTGTCATCTATTAAGGTATTTAATCATCATATTAGCTTTCCTGTTGCACTACTTATACTTGTAGAAGCAACTATATGCTATTTGAGTCTATTCGCTGCATCAACTATTAGGTTTTATGATGTAGGAGGTATTCAATATGCTAGAAATGAGCTGTTATCTATTCAAGCTAGTAGCGTACTGTTGGCGGTGTTGGTGGTACTGGTCATGTTGGCAATGGGTTTGTATCAAGCGCAGCGCCGTGAAGTGATCTGGAATGTGCTGAATAGAATAACTACCGCTTTTATTGTTGCGTCATTAGCGCTTTCGATAATATTTTTCATGTTTCCTGATATGTACTTTGGGCGAGGGCTTTTTGTTCTAACCCTGTTTATATCATTTGTCGGTATTGTTGTTGCTAGAGTCATATTTGAATCGTGGGTTGATAAACACACGATGAATAAGAAAGTATTGGTGTTAGGTGTCGGTGAGAAGGCTGAATGGGTTAATAATCTACGTAGAAGGGCAGATCAGCGAGGCGTCTCAATTGTTGGGTTTTATAATGTGGAGACTGAAGGTGTATGTGTTGATGAGGATCGTGTTATCTCCACGGACAAGAATTTAGATGAATATGTGCTAGAAAATGGTGTGGAGGAGATTGTTGTTGCGATGGGAGAACGACGGCAGAAATTTCCTGCCAAAGAATTAATTAATTGCCGATTAAGTGGTGTAGATGTTATTGAGCTGCCTACTTTTTTGGAAAGACAAATGTCACGTGTTTATGTTGAATTGCTTGATCCTAGTTGGATTATATTTTCAGACGGATTCCGTCAAAACACACTTAAATCAATAGGCACACGTGCTTTCGATATATTTGCCAGCTTGATTATGTTGGTTGTGACCATGCCATTACTATTGGGTGGTGCGCTAGCCATAATTATAGAGAGTAAAGGTAGAGGGACATTATTTTATAAGCAGAATCGTGTTGGACAGGGTAATAAAACATTCGAATTGCTTAAATTTAGAAGTATGTGTGAGAACGCTGAGGCAGGGACTGGCGCGAAGTGGGCGAGTGCAAATGATTCACGTATCACTCGCGTGGGTAAAATTCTTAGAAAATATCGTATTGATGAGCTGCCGCAGCTGATTAATATATTGAAAGGTGAGATGAGCTTGGTTGGTCCAAGACCTGAGCGACCAGAGTTTGTTAGTCAGTTATCAGAAAAGATTCCCTTCTATAGTGAGCGACATAGAGTGAAGCCGGGTTTGGCGGGATGGGCGCAGATGCGTTACCCCTATGGCAGCACTGAGAATGATGCTGTCGAAAAGCTAAAGTATGACCTGTACTACGTTAAGAACAGCAGTTTAATTTTCAACTTGGCGATATTGATTCAAACAGCAGAAATTGTTCTCTGGGGTAAGGGCGCACGCTAAGTATCTGGGTGAAAATGTGAGTCACTTGGCAATTTCTAATAACAATGACACTTCTAAATGCGACAAAGCGTATTAATTAGAGGATCAGTAGAAATTTTGTGCTCATCATCCCAGTAATAGTTCAGCAGTTTAGGTTAAATACACAAACTAATAGAAAACAGAGAGATACGCAGATCACATATTCATTGCTTATTTGTCTTTATTAACACTAATTGAATAGAAGTCACAGCACGGACAGGTAGTTAATCACTACAATTTTGAAAAGATATAGTTAACTTGGAGATACACATGAAAATTCGATGGAACAGTGGTGCAATTATTTCACTTATATTTGCTGGCCTACTATTAGGTGGATGTGCAGCGACACCTACAACTTCAACAAAACAGCTTGCTGAAGAAGTGGTAAAGCCTGCTGGGGATTATCGAATCGGTCCTGGTGATGCGCTAGAGATATTTGTCTGGGAACATGAAGATTTGTCGGTTTCAGTTCCAGTTCGTCCAGATGGAAAAATTTCTACACCTTTAGTTGAAGACATGAAAGCAGAGGGTAAAACACCTTCAGAATTATCTGCAGATCTAGAAGCATCGCTTTCAGAATTTGTTCGAGCTCCTGTCGTCAGCGTTATCGTTCAAGAGTTTAGAGGTCAATTTAGTAATCAGATTAGAGTGGTTGGCCAAGCTGAGAACCCTCAAGCACTATCCTATAGAGAAGGTCTTACATTGTTAGATGTAATGATTGAAGTTGGTGGCTTGACACAGTTTGCAGCAGGCAACAAATCTAAGATTGTACGTAAAGAGGGCAGCACGCAGTCAGAAATGCCAGTAAGACTGTCTGACTTAATGAAGAAGGGAAAGATTGATAATAACGTTGCAATGAGACCAGGTGATGTATTGATTATCCCTGAGTCAGTATTTTAAAGACGTTTAATCAGTACTTGGCTAACAAATCAAATATAAAAATTACTTAAAAAGTAGAGTCAAAGCTTATGTTTAACTTAATATCTCAAATCGAAACTTTCTTGCGCGGTATGTGGCGCTTCAACTGGTGGGCAGTTGGGCTGTCATGGTTGGTATTTGTTGTTGGCACTATTTTAGTGTTTTGGATGCCAAATCAATATCAATCAAGTGCGAGTTTCTATGTTAAAGACAATTCTGTTATAGAGCCAATCCTTGCGGGGATAACGGTCCAATCAGACGTGGCTACACATGCATATGTACTGAGTGAGGCTATTAAATCTCGTTCGATAATGGAAGAGTTAATTCTTGAGTCAGGCTTGAGTGAAAGGTTGCAGAGTGAAGATGATATGCAGGGCATGGTGTCTTACCTGCAGAAAAACATTGTCATTAAAACTGAGCGAGAGTCTCTTTATGATCTACAGTTCACTTACGATGATCCTCAAATCGCATTTGAAGTTGTTGATATTCTGTTAAATCAATTTTTGAATCGAGTCTTATCGGGGAAGTTAACAGATGCGCGCGTGGCAGAGGTTTTCTTGGAGGAGCAGATTGGGCTTTATGAGCAGCGATTAACTGCAGCAGAGACTCAGTTGGCTGACTTTAAGAAACGTAACATAGAGCAAATGCCGACGAATAACAGAGACTATGTCTTCTCTTTACAGCAGGCTCAGTCAGAGTTAGCAGCGGCTAAAGTGCAGTTGCAAATTTCTTTAGGTAAGCGCAATGAAATTAGACGTCAATTAAATGGTGAAACTCCAGTTGTTGGCTTAGTCGGTTTTAATGCGCCAACACAGGCTACATCAAGCCCAACTGCGGGACAGATAGAAGCAGTGCGTAGTCAACTTAACCAGGACCTTCTTCGGTATACAGAAAACCATCCTAAAGTAATGGCTAGTATGGCGACATTAGAGAGCCTTGAGCAGCAGTTATTTGAGGAAAGCCAATCATCGCAATTGGCAGATCCGACGGCTCGAAATTCTGCAAGTGCAAATTTGAATGCTGCTAATCCTGTTTATCAATCAGTGCAAATAGGCTTGAGACGTGCTGAAACCGATGTGGCGACTAACCAGGCGATTGTTAATGAACATAGTCGCAAGGTAGCGTTACTTAGAAACTCTTTAGATGGCGTATCTGAGGTTGAAGCTGAGTTGTCAAAGCTGAATCGTGATTATGATATTACTAAGAATCAATACTTAGAATTAACACGTCGTCTAGAGTTAGCGCGTCTGTCTCAAGAAGCTGAGAAGGGTGATGATAGTGTTAAATTCCAGATTATTGATCCACCGATAGTGCCAAAAGGTTCAATTGGTCCTAATCGCCCGCTATTCATTACAGCGGTGTTAATAATGTCGATCATTATCGGTGCTGGATTTGCTTTGTTCTTGGATCAAGCGAAACCAGTGTTCTTAACTACCCACCACTTGAATAGAGAGACTAGCTTGCCTGTATATGGCTCAGTGAGCATGAAAGTATCAGACCAAAGTATGCGTACTGAAAGAACAACCTTGGCAGCCTTTGTATTGCTAGTGGTGCTGCTACTGGGTTTCTATTCAATCTCAATAGTGAAGCATGAAGAAGGGGCGTCAATCATCTCTTCATATGTTGAAAAATAACGAAATAACAAAATCGGGATAACATCGTGAGCATAATTGAAAAAGCAGTAGGCAATCTAAATTCGAATGCGTCTGTCGGCATGCAGGTAGGCCGAAAAATGAATGGGGTTAGACGTAAAAAAAATGGACATGCTGTCGTGCCAAGCTACGAAATGGTGGAGATTGATCAAGTCGGCTTGAAATCTCATGGAGTGGACTGTGATAAAACATCAGCTACTCTGCAAGAGTTCAAGAAGATAAAGCGGCCCCTGTTAAATAACATGATTGGTGGTTACCAAAGTGCTGGATCATTTGGTACGAACTTTATTGTTGTCACGAGTGCGGTCCCTGGTGAAGGTAAAACGCACACGTCTCTTAATTTGGCCATGGCGTTGAGTTATGAGAGGGATTATGATGTATTGTTTGTTGATGGCGATACAATCAAGCGCGATGCAAGCTTGCTGTTAGGGTTAAGTGATAGGCCTGGACTAAACGATTTATTGAATGATCACAACGCTTCAATTGATTCTCACATTCTTCAAACTAACTTAAACAAATTGAAAGTACTGCCAGCGGGTTCGTTTAACGATAATACTTGTGAATTATTGTCTAGTGAGAGAATGAATATGATTCTTTCACAGTTGCTTGAAGCGGAGAATCGTATTGTATTATTTGATGCGCCACCAATGCTAGCAACAGTCGAAGCAAGTGTGCTGACTCGACTTGCCGGGCAGGTTGTGATTGTTACTGAGGCAGCTAAAACATCCCATCAGATGGTCCAGTCTGTACTCGATCAGATTGAAAAAGATAAGCCAGTTGGAATGGTGCTTAATAAGAGTAAGAAATCTCATGGCGAAGAGACATACGGTTCTTATTACGAAGCATATAGACAGTAGAGTACCTTTAAAGAAATTGATTGTGCTGGCTTGGTAACGTAGTAGATCAATTTTCTTTGCTCGTCTACCATTCTTGGCCTTTTGTCGGGCTATAGACGAGCGGAAGTTAGTAGCGGACAAGCAAGTTAGTATAGCGCTGATAAATAGTGTGTTTTTGTCATTGAACATATGACTATTCCCTCCATTACAGTTAATATATGCGCTTCTATTTACTTATTTAGCTTGTTTTCATGATCCTAAAAATAATCAGTCAAAAACTATCCCTTTTAGCTTTTTTGTTATTGTTTCTGAGTGTTGCATCTATCTCTTATGCTGGACAGTGGGAGATAAACCCTCTCGTGGAAGCGAGGTTCGGGTATTCAGATAATGTTGAATTTGAAGACAATAATGATGAAGATAGCGGTTTCATAGGTCAATTGAACCCAGGGGTTTCAATTGAAAAAAATGAAGGCCGGTTGCTAGTACAGCTCGATTATTTAATGCAAAATTTTTACTATCTTGAAGATAGTGATTTGAGTACTGACCACGATCTGGATGCAATTGCTCGTTATGAGTTTATTCCCCAAACATTTTTCCTCAACGGATATGCAACTATTTCACAGGTGTTAGTTGATAGTAACCAGGGAATATCTGTCGATAATATTAATAATACTGGAAATACAACAGATGAAAGAACTCTGGGTATAGAGCCTGTTTGGGTGCAGAATTTGGGTACCTATGCCCAAGCTAACCTAGCGTATCTATATGCTGTGCAAGATTTTGAAGACGAATCAGAAGAAGATGGCGTAGCTGGTGATATCGATAATAATGACCGTCAACGATTCCTCGCCAGTGTTGGAAATCAAGATGTAGATAACGACCGTTTTGATTGGGCTCTTCGCCATAGTGACGAAAAAGTTGATTTTGAAGACGGTGAAGACTTTGAATTTAGTGCTCAGTTAATAGAGCTCGGCTATGCTGTTACTCCGAGATTGCAAGCAGTTGGCACCTATGGATACGAGAATAATGACTTTGGTGACATTGTGTCTATTGAAGAAGATGAGGACGATACTTTCTGGGATGCTGGCTTTATTTATGGGTTTGGCGAATACACAGCACTAGAGGTTAGGAGGGGCGAACGTTTTTTTGGTAAAACATGGGAAGCTGATTTAACAGTTGGTGGTCCGAAATTGCTTGTTAATGCCAGTTATGAAGAAACAACAGACCTGGAAGTACTTGACTCTATAAGTAGCGATGGGTTCGACGCTCCGCAAAACTTACTTCAGAATGATGTTGATACCAACATTTCTAATGATAGAGACTCGGTATCCATTGCTAAAACCTGGGAAGGTACAATTGCTTATACCGTGAGCAAAAGTACATTTGCTTTTAATGTCACTAATGATGATGTGGAGTTTTTGGATTCAAATGACACAGAAAAATTTGAATCTTATGCGTTTGGTTGGTTGTGGAATATTACAGGGATTAGCTCATTGTTCACTACAGCAGAATGGCAGGAAGATGATTCATTCGATGATGGTATTGATGAGAAAAACAGCCTGTTTGATTTTGAAATTGTATATGTGAAGCAATTGTCTGCTAAGACAGATTTCGACATAAATTATGTTTACTCCAAGGGTAAATCAGATTTGAATGATGATGAGGATTTTACTTCAAATACTATTTCTGTAGGATTGATCCACAACTTTTAAGCTTGTCATGATGGCTGGTTAATATATTTGCTAAAAGTGAGAATTCGCTCTAGGTGAGAGATTTGCGTTTCTGATAACGTTATAAAAATCCAACACTTACGACCAATCGAGCTTTCGGTAATATGAATTTCACACCCCGACCAGTTGAGCAATCTGATGTCGATTGCCATTTGAACGCAATGACAATTGATGTGGAAGACTACTTCCAAGTATCTGCATTCAATGACAATATTTCTCTAGAAGAATGGTCTCAACATAATTGCCGAGTTGAGAACAATATGGATAGAATGCTCCAGCTATTTTCAGACAATGACGTAAAGGCAACATTTTTTACTCTTGGCTGGATTGCTGAGAAGTATCCTGACATTGTTAAAAAAATTGTTGCTAATGGTCATGAGCTCGCCAGCCATGGACGTAACCACACACGTGTGTTTGATCAAACGCCTGAGCAATTCAGTGCAGATATTATTCATACTAAGAACTTGCTAGAAGATATTGGCGGTGTTGAAGTCAAAGGCTATCGTGCAGCAAGCTTTTCTATAGACGATCGAAATTTGTGGGCATACGACTGTCTATCGCAGGCAGGCTATCAATATAGCTCCAGTATTTACCCAGTTGAGCATGATCACTATGGTATGCCAGATGCGCCTCGCTTTAGTTTTTTTGCGAATGATGCTGGGCTAGTTGAAGTACCAATTTCTACAGTTCAATGGCTGAATCGACTCTGGCCATCAGGCGGTGGCGGATACTTCCGTTTCTTTCCATATGCTATTTCTAAGCGATTAATTCAGACAGTGAATGAAAAAGAGCAGCGTAGCGCTATTTTTTATTTGCACCCTTGGGAAATTGATCCTGAACAACCAAAGCAAGACAACTTGCCTATGAAAACAAAATTTAGGCATTACGTTAATCTCAAGCATACTTATAAGCGATTAGAAAAATTATCAAAAGATTTTCGCTGGGATCGTATGGATCGCGTTTTTTCAATTTAAATTCAAGTAATTATTTCTCATGAGTGAAGTAGACATCTGTCAGTTGACTGATTCTGATATCGAAATATGGAATCAGTATGTCGATAAATCAAGTGATTCAACATTTTTTCATCTTGCGCAGTGGAAAGCTATATTCGATAAGGTGCTAGGTCACCGTTCTTATTATCTTATGGCGAAGATAGGGGAAGAGGTTGTTGGTGTATTCCCTCTAGTGCAGGTCAAGAGTAAGTTATTTGGTAATGCTCTTATTTCAGTGCCATTTGGAGTTTACGGTGGTGCAATAGCTGACGATGAATCAATTTATACTGCGCTCTCTGAGCAGGCAGTGAAGCTCGCGAATGAATTAAAAGTGGATTACGTTGAAGTGCGTGAACAACAGCCATCAACTGTCGATAGTAAGGATTGGAAAGAGAAAAACTTATATGTCACCTTCCAAAAAGAGTTGCTAGATACTGAAGAGGAAAATTTTAAAGCAATTCCACGAAAACAACGTGCGGTGGTAAGAAAGGCTATAGATTATGGTTTGACCTCTGAATGGGATGATAATGCTGATCGCTTTTATGCAATGTATTCCGAGAGTGTACGTAATCTAGGAACGCCGGTATTGTCTAAGAAATACTACCAAGCTTTGTTGGATACATTTGGAGATAAGTGCCGAGTGCTTACTATATTGGATAAGGGTGCTCCTGTTTCTAGTGTGCTTAACTTTTATTTTAAAGATCAAGTGTTACCGTTTTATGGTGGTGGTCCTGCTCAGGCAAGGGTATGCAAGGCGAATGATTTTATGTACTGGGAATTGATGCGCTTAAGTGTTGCTCAGGGTATTAAGGTATTTGATTTTGGGCGAAGTAAAGATGGCGCAGGTTCATATCGTTTTAAAAAGCACTGGGGCTTTACACCTGAACCGTTGCATTATCGCTTCCATTTAATTAATGCTGCAAGCATGCCTGATTTGAGCCCAGTCAATCCAAAGTATCAGCTAGCGATTAAAACTTGGAAAAAGTTGCCGCTGCCTGTGACACATGTTGTCGGGCCGATAATTGCCAGAAATCTTGGGTAGGTTGAACATATCCTGTGGTAAGTCATTAGCTCAATATTGCCTGATTGAACCTCGATGCAAATCACAAACTCATTGGATTTATTTGCAGTAACAGTGAAGTAATTCTAATAAACACAGATGGTTATTAGCTATAGTCTAGGAAAATAGCCCTAGTTAATTGGAATAGGGCGTTAATTCTAAGATAGCTGCCATTTTACTATGAAAATTTTATTTGTCTGTCACCGTTTTCCATATCCGCCTAATGAGGGTGGGAAGATACGTTCATTTAATATGATTGCTCATCTTCAGCAGCAGCATGAAGTTACTGTTGCGTCTTTAGTCGAATCAAAGATAGAGCAAACTGATGTTGAAGGGATAAAGCCTTACTGCCATTCGTATGTTGCGCAGCGTATGAGTAAACCTATTGCTTGGTTGAAAGCAGTTTTTTGTTTGTTGACGTTAATTCCTTCGTCGATGGGGTATTTTCATTCATGGAAATTAGCCAAGAAAATCAAGATGCTTTTAAAGCAGCAACAATTTGATTTGATAATTGTGCATTGCTCGTCAGTAGCACATTTTGTCGCTAGGGAGAAAAACACGCCTAAGGTGCTAGACTTCTGTGATATGGATTCGCAGAAATGGCTAATCTATGCAAAACATAAACCATTTCCTTTGTCTTTAGCTTACTGGTTAGAGGGGGTTAAATTAGAGCGTGCTGAAAAAAACTTAGCCAAGCAGTTTGATGGCTCGTCGGTGGCTACCGCTTTTGAATTAGAAACATTAGAAAGATTTCAAGCTGGTCGCGCATCTTTTTGTTTTCCTAATGGTGTTGATACCGAGTACTTCTCGCCGATAGAGAGAAATTACGATGCCAATACAATTTGCTTTATAGGTAAAATGAACTACTACCCAAATGAGAAGTGTATGCTTGAGTTTAGTCAGCAGGTATTTCCTTTGTTACGTTCAAAATATCCGAGTCTAAAGTTATGTGTTGTTGGTTCAAATCCTACAGAGAAAATTTTAGCACTAGCTGATATCGATGGCATTGATGTTACCGGTCGTGTTGCTGATGTTCGGCCTTATGTTCAGCAAGCAGCATTGACCATAGTTCCATTGGAAATTGCCCGCGGTACGCAAAATAAAATCTTAGAGTCTATGGCGATGGGTGTCCCTGTTGTATGCAGTGATGTTGCTGCGCGTGGGATTGATGCAATACCAGATGATCATGTGTTGGTGGCTAAGACTAGTGATGAATATGTTACACAAATTTCGAAAGTATTAGATAGTGCTGACGAGAGACTAAGGCTTTCAGAGGCTGGAAGAGCGCGCATGTTATCTCATCATAGCTGGAGTATCGCTATGGAGAAGATGGATGTGAATCTGCATCGTCAACAGATGGCTGATATGTCAATAGCAGCTGAAAATATGCAAGAAAATCACATATAGAAAATAACGATTATGAAAATTTTACATGTATTAGATCATTCTATTCCATTGCACAGTGGTTACACGTTTCGTACATGCTCAATATTGAATGAGCAGGCAAAGCTTGGGTGGGAGACGACGCACGTTACTAGTATTAAGCATATTAACTCTCAGAGCGCTGAAGAAACGCATGAAAATTTAAAATTTTATAGAACGGAAAGTAAAAGTAAGTTGTTATCGAGAATTCCAATCATTAATCAATTGTACGTAATCCGTAGTTTGCAAAAACGTGTAGCAGAGGTGATTGAACGAGAGAGGCCTGACATTATTCATGCACATTCTCCTTGTCTTAATGGTATTGCTGCAATTAATGCTGCAAAGAAATTTTCTATTCCAGTGGTATATGAAATGCGTGCATCTTGGGAGGATGCTGCGGTTGAACATGGCACTACGACAGAAGGTAGTTTTCGTTATCGATTAACGCGTGCGTTAGAAACATTTGTTTTTAAAAGAGTGCACGGCATTACTACTATTTGTAACGGCTTGAAAGATGATATTACTAGCCGAAGTATTGGCCAGACGCCGATTCAGGTAATACCGAATGCTGTTAATGCAGAAGAGTTTGAAGGTGAGTCATCTGTCGAGGGTGATTTACGCAAAAAATATAATCTTGGTAATAGTTATGTTGCTGGTTTTATTGGTTCTTTCTACGCCTATGAAGGTTTGGAATTGTTTGTTAAAGCTTTGCATGCAATGCGTGATAGTGATCTTAATGTAAAGGGTCTGTTAGTGGGTGGAGGGCCTGAAGACGAAAAATTGCACAGCTTGGTTGCTGAGTTAGGCATGCAAGATAGAATTGTCTTTACTGGGCGAGTCCCGCACTCTGATGTTGAGGCTTATTATGATCTCATTGATGTGCTCGTGTATCCGCGTAAGCCTGCACGACTAACAGATATTGTTACCCCATTAAAACCTCTAGAAGCAATGGCAATGGGTAAGGTGTTTATTGCGTCTAATGTTGGTGGGCATGTTGAATTGGTGCCAGAACGGTTGCATTCAGTGTTGTTTGAAGCGGGGTCAGTTGATGCGTTAGCAGATTCTTTGCAATCAGCAATTGCTAATAAGCCATTGAAAGCCTTGTTTTCTGGTTGGGCACGTAAATATGTGAAAGCAGAGCGTAACTGGAAGAAGAGTGTATTCGGTTATGTGGATTTGTATCAGAAAGCGCAAGATAAGCATGCAGCTTTTGTAAAAGTGTGAACTAGTTCAATTTCTTTGAAATGGTGAATCTGAGACGGGGTTGGTAATTGCTCGGCTTTGATTGGAGTAAAGTTAAACAGTGAATAGAGTATTAAGGCCAATTTTCCAGCAAACAGTGGGAGCATTATCGGGTCATCGAGCAAATAATAAGTTGCTGGTGCTTACCTATCATCGTGTGCTGGCTGATTATGATCCTGTAATTGACGAGGTAGACGCTGTTCAATTTACTCGTCAGATGGAGACTCTGGCAGAATATTTTAATGTTGTCAGTTTGGAAGACGGTCTTGAACAGATGCGAGCAGGGACGCTGCCAAGTAGTTCTGTATGTATTACCTTTGATGATGGTTATCGCGATAATTATGATGTCGCTTTGCCTATTTTGTCTGCACTGAAATTGCCGGCAACATTTTTTATTGCTGTTGGGTATTTAGGCGATGGGATCATGTGGAATGACGTGGTTAGACAGACAATTAAAAGTACATTGTTAAAAAAATTGGATTTGCAAGAATTTTCCCTAGGCAAAGTATCGATAGAATCTGAACAGGAAAAAGTTCAATTAATTGAAAAGTTGCTGGGTAGTATCAAATATAATCATGTTGATCGCCGTGTAGAATTGGTTAGTCGGTTAAAAGATATCGCACAGGTTGAATTAACAGAGCGTTTGATGATGACGCAAAATGAAGTGAAAGAGTTGTCTCGTGCAGGTATGGAGATTGGCGGACATACAGTTAATCATCCTATTTTAACCTGTGCAGATGAGAATGAGGCGCGTGACGAAATAGTACAAGGAAAATTATATTTAGAAAATTTGCTAGATAAAAAATTAAAGTTTTTTGCTTTCCCAAATGGGCAGGCGGGAAAAGATTACAATGAGCAACATATGCAGATCGTTCAACAGGCAGGTTTTGATGCTGCATTAACAACTAATGATGGCGTGATAGATAAAGACTCGGGTATGTTTGACTTGCCTAGGATTTGTATAGATCACACAACTAAATTTAAATTTGGTGTTTCTTTGGCGCGCGGATACGTGCAGTACGCTAACTAATTAAGTATGAAGAGTTGAGATAAAAATGCGAGATATTCTACTAACATTAATTGTCTTTGGGTTTATTCCATTTATTTTATATAGACCATATGTTGGAGTGCTGGTCTGGAGCTGGTTGGGATTTATGAATCCACAAAGACTGTGTTATGGATTTGCGTATGACTTTCCATTCTCAAAGCTTGTAGCAGCAATCACAATAATAGCGTTTGTCTATTACAAAGATAAAATCATTCCAAAAGGGTCAGGATTGTTATGGATGTTAGTCATCTATACTTTATGGGTGTCTATAACGACGATGACGGCAATCTATCCAGATGATGCTATGTTCGAATGGACTAGCTTTATGAAGATTATGATGGGGGTTGGCCTCATTCTGTTTATGGCAAGTGATAAGAACAAAGTGAATGCACTCGTGGCGGTTATAGTCTTGTCGCTTGGTTATTACGGGATTAAAGGTGGAATTTTTACCGTGTTGACTGCAGGCTCATATCGCGTCTGGGGACCAGCAGGGTCATTTATTGCTGATAATAATGCATTGGGACTTGCCTTGGTGATGACGTTACCATTGATGTGGTATTTGTATACACAGGCACAAAAGAAGCTTTATAAAAATCTAGCTTTTGCGATGATGATATCGACAGCATTTGCTGTTCTTGGAACACAATCTAGAGGCGGATTCTTAGCGTTAATGGCGATGACAGCATTTTTGGTCATGAAAAGTAAAGCCAAGTTTAAGGTTGCTGCAATTGTAATAATCATGGCTCCATTATTGTATATATTCATGCCGCAGAGTTGGCATGATCGAATGGATACTATTAAGAACTACGAGCAAGATGAATCTGCAATGATGAGAATTAATGCTTGGGAGTATTCTATTAATTTAGCCAATGATCATCCTATTGCAGGTGGTGGCTACAGTGCATTTAGTCAGGAATTGTTTAGTGTGTATTCTGAGCGTCCAGAGATCCAATGGACGGGTCCGCACAGTATTTATTTCGAGTCATTAGCGGAGCATGGATGGGTGGGGTTAACATTCTTCATTCTGTTATTGTTTAGCTTGTATAGAGCCATGAGTCGTATTATTAAGAATGCTTCAAAGTATCAAGATATGTTGTGGATGAGAGATCTGGCTGCAATGATACAGGTGAGTATTGTTGGTTATATGGTAGCAGGCTTGTTCTTGGAAATGGCGAAATTCGATTTGTTATATGCACTCATAGGTATAGGTATTGCAATGACAACCTTGTTGCATAAGAGACAGATGCTAGAAACAGAGATACCTATCCAAGCAGATGGCGGAGTAATGCCGGATATGGCGATGGCAATGACTAGTAAGTAGTAAAGACTGGCACGTTGTAAAATATATGCTTGTATTTTTTTGAGCAGCTAAGCGAAATATAAAGCAGTTGAGTTGCTTTTTGGATTTAATGCTTGATTGCTTAGATGTATTATTGAGCGTCTAACCAGCGCTCTAATACGGCTAGAACCCAGACAAAGGTTCCGTAGTAAGCAGCATGTTCGGAACGATGCTTGTCAATTAATTCATCAATGAATTTGTCCTGAAACATTGACCTGGTCTTTAAATTGGTTAAAGCACCATATACTTCATCTTGTAATCGTTTGTCTTTTTTAAGCCATACGCCGAAAGGTAAGCCAAAGCCATGTTTAGACTTGGTGATAATCTCTGGTGGTAGTAAAGAACTATAAGTGTCTTTGTAAAATGCGCGTAGTCTCATGCCTTTGATCTTCAAGTGTGAAGGGACTTTAGTTGAGCTTTCTACGACTCGATTGTCTAGAAATGGATAAGATACTTCGACCCCAGCTGCGCGACACATAGTGTTCACTTTTCGTATGTCGTTGTCCGCAAGCGTGAATTTCCAGTCTAAATACAACATCTTATTTAATAGCGAAGCATCCTGCATTTCATTGTAGGTTTCGCTTAGTAAGTCAATCGGATAATCACAATTTATTTCGCCAAGATAATGATTGTCGAAAATAGAGTTTGGCTGTTGTACATGCAAGATATTGTAAGTCTGCATACGCTTTGGCATAGCTATCTTAGCTTGTTCAATATAGCTTTTTACTTTCTTGGCTACTGGTAGTGAGCCTGCTAAAGAATTGCAGAAGCCAGGTTCTATGATGATATCGCGTGCCCATTTTGGAATGGAGCTATATATGTTAAATAATTTCTGTGTCGCGTAGCGGTCATTTCCACCAAATACTTCATCGCCACCATCGCCACCAATCATATGGTCAACACCATTCTTCTTGGCTAGCTGTGCAGCAGCGTATGTTGGAACTACCGATGAATTACCAAAGGGCTCCTCATAAATCTTTGGTATTTCATTAAATAAATGCAACACGTCATCAAAGTTGACGTAATACTTGTAATGTTTGTTTTGAAATTTCTTGACGGCAATATCCGCAAAGCCCATTTCGTCATAACCCTGTTCTTCAAAGCCGATAGAGAAAGCAGGTGCATCAGTAGGGTGGTGTCTTTTCATTAATCCAGAGAGAGTGGAGCTGTCTGTTCCACCGCTAAGAAATGAACCGCTCTTAGGGTCGGCTGATAATTCTTTCATTGTCGAGTCTAATGATTCTTGAACATCAGATTTTAGTGCCTCTACAGATGTGGATACCTTTTCATTAAATTCAGGTGTCCAATAGGTATCTTTTGAGCTAGATCCATTTTTAAAAATAAGTACTTCAGCAGGTTTTAATTTATATACATCCTGAAAAATTGTATTTGGGCTTGGAATGCAATGAAAATAAAAGTAATTGTAAATAGACTGTGGAAGGATATTTTTAGGCACACCCGGCAGATTGCTTAATGATTTAAGAGAGCTGCTGAAATAGAGTTGACCAGAAATAGTTGCATAGTGCATCTGTTCGATACCCATGCGATCAATGGCTAATATAGTGATGTGATTTCGGGCATCAAATAGTGCGATTGAGAAGCTGCCATTAAGTTCTCTAAGAAAATTATAGCCATGGTTCTTATAGGATTGGACCAAGGCGCTAAGTTGTTGTTCGGATTTGATGGTTTGGAATGACCCATCTTCATTTTTGATGGTTGGTCTACCGCACAAGGTTAAAGTGACATCATTATTTTTATAGTGCGTGATGAGTTCGCTTGAAGTGGTGGATGCTGATGAGTGGTTCCATTGGTCACTTCTAGTCTGAGTGGTTTGCTCTTCGGAATGATTGAAGTGGCCTATTAACTTTGAGTCAAGATCAGAGTTGTTGACGGTCCATCCAGTAGCGATAAATTGTTTCATTTATTTAGATCTTATGCGATTAGGTTAAATGATAAAATTAGATGTCTATTCTAAGTATATGTAGGGAAGAGGAACAGGAGTTCTATCTGAAACCTTGCGCTTTTAGTGATATTTTCTTGAAGTGTGACACGTTATTAGATTGCTTCGAACCAGGTTTGTTAGATTGCCGATGATGATCAGAGATAAATATTCGGCAGACTAAATGGCTAGGTGATAGCGTTATTTTTGCTGATTATTTGACGGAATTCACGCTATAAATGCCTAAGTCAGAACATAGGTCGATGAACGGGATAGATGAAGTGTTTATAATTGTGAAACAACAGTTTACGTACAAATGAGGCTTGGTTATGAAAGGTAAATATGGATTTACGTTATTAGTATTTTTCGTTGTATTGTTTATGTCGCAATCTTCGTTTGCTAGGACGGTTGTCGGTCAGTGTGGGCCGTTGGAAAATGATTATGGTCCATTTGACTATACTAACTATGAGCATTACACACAGAAGCTACCCGTCGTTGAGCAGTACCACTTCAATCACGATGTAGAAGCACTAATTAAAGGCCTCAGTGATAACATCTATGGGGATTTACAGTATACTCTGTGGACGTTTCCTAACCATCACCGTGCATTAGTGTCGATATCTAAGTACGAATTCGAAGTGGATGATGCGCGTGAAACGTTGTTAGAAGCACAATATGGTGTTGACTGTTATTTCCAACGTGCAATAGCATTCAAGCCAACAGATGGTATGGTTCGCTTGATTTATGCGACATATCTACATAAAAAAGGATATTTCGATCGAGCTGAAACGCAATATAATGAGGCGCTTGCTTTGAACCCAAGTTCAGCCGAAGTTCATTATAATATGGGCCTATTTTACGTAGACAGTAATAAGCTTGGACTGGCAGTAAAGCATGGGCATAGAGCTTACGAGCTTGGCTATCCATTATTAGGTCTGAAGAATAAGTTAATCAATAAAGGTGTATGGGATAAAACGATTTCCCAGAACTAATACTAAATATTGCAAATAAATAGATTTTACTATGGTTGAATTAGAGCAGGTGTTAGATGTGTTAGCTGAATCTTTAGACGGTGCAGCTCAGATACATCAAATGAGTGAGGAAGCACCACTACTTGGTGCTATTCCTGAATTAGATTCGATGGCAATCGTGGGTATTATCACCTCAATAGAAGAGCGCTTCGGTATCGTATTTGATGATGATGAATTAGATGCCGAGGTATTCGAGACAGTAGGAACACTGCGAAATCAAATAGTCGCAAAAATGGAAAACTAAGGTTGCACACGACTGATTTCCAGTATCTTCCTTCCAGTAAAAACTCCCAAATATTTTTAGCCCACTATGCTCCAGTAGAGCAAAGTGAGGCTGTGGGGGATCTGCAGACTGTGATATTTGTTCCTCCTTTTGCTGAGGAGATGAACCGGTCAAAAAGAATGTATGTCTTGTGTGCGCGTTTGTTAGCAGATGCAGGCTTACATGCGTTATGTTTCGATTTTTCTGGAACAGGTGACAGTTCGGGAGAGTGGGGTGATTTTGATTATAACGATTGGAAAAGCAACTTAATTGATGTTTTTCAATTAGCGAAAAAACTCAATTCTAAAGTTAGCCTAGTCACTTTGCGAGATAGTGCGCTAATTCCTTTAAATTTGATTAAACAGACTGATATTCAAATTGATAAATGTGTCCTGTGGGATCCAATAGATAGCGGTGAAGTTCTGATTAGGCAATTAATACGTATGAAAATTGCCAGTGCTATGGCTGGGGATCTGAAGAAAGTGACCACTAAAGAAGTGTTGGCTAGTATTGAGCAATCAGGATTCTTAGAGGTTGGAGGGTATCATGTTTCTTCGGAATTGATTGATCAGATTAAGGCCGAGAAGATAAGTGATAGCGTTGCAGATGTGCTGGCATTGACTGAGTTGCATTGGATGACGATAGGCAAGTCTACGAGTAGCTCAATGCCTATTTGTTTGTCTAAATTAAATCTCACTGACGCCATGCAAAAACAATTAACTTTACATACGGTTAATGATGTGAAGTTTTGGATGCAGCAGGAGGTGACAATTTCACCGCTACTGTTGCGTGAAACAAAGCAGGTGTTTGTATCGTGAGTGAATATTATTCTGATCAAACGATAAGATTTTCAGTGCATGGTTATAGTTTGTTTGGGCTTTTGTCTGTGCCTAAGGTGAAGCCGAAAGCTGCAGTGATTATTGTCGTGGGTGGTCCTCAATATCGTGTGGGCAGTCATCGCCAATTTGTATTGCTGGCAAGATATCTAGCAGAGCAGGGGGTTTTAGCATTAAGATTTGATTATACCGGCATGGGTTATAGTCAAGGCGTGGCAAAAAAGTTTTATGAGGTTGATGAAGATATTAAAGCTGCAGTGGATTTTGTGTCTAATCATGAGTCTGCTGTAAGTAAAATATATGTATGGGGTTTGTGTGATGCTGCTTCAGCTATTGCGTTTACTGCGTATACTGATGATCGTATCAATGGTGTTGTGTTGTTAAATCCATGGGTGAGAAACGAGGCCACTCATTCGAAAGCGGTTCTTAATAATTACTATCGTGATCGTCTGTTTAGCATGGAGGTTTGGAAGCAATTATTGTTGTCACCAAGTAAAATTGGGAATGCATTTTTATCTATTGGTAGTATTGTTGTTAAAATTTTAATTGCGCGTTCTAAAATAGCGAGCACAGATAAACTTCAAGAAATTCCTGTGGCAGAAAGAGAAGAGAATATTGCAGCAGCAATATTTAAAGGCATGTCTAGTTTTAATGGGGATATATGCTTAATTTTAAGCGGTAAGGATTTAGTTGCTGATGAGTTCAAGCAGGTGTTGAATGAAAATGGATGGCTAGATCAAGAGAGTAACAATGCTAAAACAGTTGTTCATTATATAGATGTTGCTGATCATACATTTTCATCGCGCCAATGGAGATCCATGGTGGAGCGTATTACTTCGGATTTTGTTAACAGCTAAATAAATATTTCGATCGGATGAGGGTGGCTTAAGAAATTTAGCGGGCTGGATGTGTAACCGTAAGCACCTGAGTTAAACACAGCGACATAATCATCAATTTCAGCTTTGGGTAAAATCATATCTTGCGCAAGCACATCAAGTGGTGTGCAAAGAGGCCCAACTGCGCTAGCTCTCTCAGTTTCTAGGCCGATTTTATTAGCAACTGTCACAGGGTAATTTTTGCGAATAACCTGCCCGAAGTTTCCGCTAGCAGCTAAGTGGTGATGTAGACCGCCATTGATAATTAAGAAAGTACTTCCGCGTGATACTTTCTTGTCGATCACTTTGGAAATGTATACGCCAGATTCTCCAACGATAAAGCGTCCTAGCTCGGTAATAATAGCTGTGTTGCCAAATTGATCTTTGTATTGGTCTAATAATAAATGTAAGTTCTCGCCGATAGGTTCTAGCGGTAAAGGTTTTTCACCTGGAAAATAAGGAATGCCAAAGCCGCCACCGATATTTAGTTTAGAAAATTCAGTGCCGGACTGTTCTGCTAGTTCGGCTGCTAAGGCGAATGTCTTTGTTTGTGCTTCTATTAACGCTTCGGGTTTTAAATTCTGTGAGCCGCTGAATATATGTAAGCCTATGAAGTCTAACTTGTAGTTAATAATTTTCTTGATAATGCCATTAGCTATTTCTGCATCAACGCCAAACTGCTTGGGGCCGCCTGACATTTTCATGCCAGATGTTTTTAATTCAAAGTCAGGATTGATGCGCAATGCAACGCGAGGTGTTATGCCTAATTGATCACCAATTTTTGCAGCGCGATCCAGCTCAGTTTCTGATTCTAAGTTGATTGTAATGCCACTTTCGATCGCGAGCGTTAATTCGTCAATACTTTTCCCTGGCCCAGCAAAACTGATTTCTTTTGGGTCCATGCCGCTAGCTAAAGCAACTTTTAGCTCGAGGCCTGAAGCCACGTCTAATCCTTCTACTAAGCCTTGCACGTATCCAACAACCTCGGGCATTGGGTTGGCTTTCATCGCATAATGAATGTGCATCGACTTAGGTAGGACTTCTCGAAGAGAATCAATTTTTCGTTTAATCACAGAACTGTCATAGATGTAAGCAGGTACATCTTTATGTTGGGCTAGTATGTCAGTGAATTTTTGTTTTCCTAGCACCAGGCAGTTGTCTTCTACATTGTAGAAGTTTAGAGGTGAGTGATGTTCTAGTGATTTTTTAGTCATTGTTAGTTGCTAAATGTGTTTTCAAATTCAATATACAACTGTTTACGGTCAAATTTACCATTGGCATTGCGTGGCAATTCATCACGGATCAATATTTTTTGTGGCAGCATGTAAACAGGTAATTGCTTTCTGAGTGATGAGGTAATCTCTTTTACTAAGTCGTCGCTTGTTGAATTGCTTGTTGCGACAACAACTATTGCCTGGCCAAGTTCTGAGTGAGGTACGCCCATAGCGACAGCTTCGCTAACATTATCTAGAAGTAATAGAGATTCTTCGATTTCTGTGGGACTGACTCGGTAACCGGATGTCTTAATCATTTCGTCTGTACGACTAACAAAGTATAAATAACCTTCTTCATCTTTTTTGACTGAATCACCAGACCATACTGAAAGTTCTGTAACAGTGCGACCATCCGTAAGCGATGCAGGTAATGGTTTGTAACGCTCAGCGGTTTTTGCTGGATCATTCCAGTAACCCTGTGCGACTAATGGGCCGCGATGAACTAATTCACCTTCTTCGCCAGGCTTGCATTCTTCACCCTTCGAATTGATGACAAATATTTCTGCATTCGGTATCGCTTTACCCATAGAGGTGGGGCGAGCATTGACTTGATCAGGTGGTAAATATGTAGAGCGAAACGCTTCTGTTAAGCCATACATTAAATAGATATCAGTGTTGGGCAGTTTGTCTTGAAGTATCGATAACGTGCTTTGAGGCATGGCCCCGCCTGAGTTAGTAATGTAACGCAGATGATTTTTGATGCTATCTGGCCAGTCTAATTTAGTGATTTGCATCCATAGTGGAGGAACGCCCGCTAAGCCGGTTGCTTTCGTGCGCTCTAAAGTTTTGATCACGTCTTTAGGTAGCAAGTAGTCTAATAAAATAACCGTTGCGCCTGACACGATAGCAGTTGTGATTTGGCTGAATCCATAGTCAAAACTAAATGGTAAGACTGCTAGTACCCGGTCTTGTTGTGTGTTGTTTTGATACTGTGCGACACTTTGTGCACCTACATGCATATTGTGGTGTGTTAACACGACCCCTTTAGGTTTTCCGGTGCTGCCTGAAGTGTAAAAGATTGCAGCAAGGTCAGATTCAATGATGGTAGGTGAATTGTCATGATTATATGGCTGACAGAAATCTTGCCAGCTTAATAATGGCTTGGAATATTGGTCTGTATTTATTGAATCGTCATAATCAACTAAGATTATTTTTTTTAGTGCGGGGCAATTGCTGATGACGTCTTCTAATTGTTTTAAGCGAGATTTGGATGTAATCAAAATACTGACGTCGCAGTCACAAAGAATATGTTCGATTTGGCTGGCTTTGAGTATTGGGTTGATGGGGACAATGCTGCCACCAGCTAATAAAGTGCCAAAAATGGCGCTGATAGTTTCTAGCTGCTTTGCCAAAAAGATTCCAACGCGACTACCTTTAGGTAGATCCATGCTGGAATAACCCCCAGCAAACTCAGAAGCAAGTGTGCTTAGTTGTCTATAGCTAATCTTCTCTTGTTTATATTCTATTGCAATAGCATCAGGGCGAAGCTTGGCCTGATTGAATAGCGGTGAATGTAATAGAAAATTCATAGAAAAGATTTTTGGAATTAATTTAGTGGCTAATTTTAGCGGCCTTGAGATAAACTTGTATTGCCGATTAGTGCAATTTATTAGTCATTTGAGTAGATTAAACTTTACTCGTCCTAAAATTGCGATAAACGGCACAACTCGGCGTTAGTATTTATTTAGAATATTATAAGTCATGTATGTCTATTATGATGTGAAGTGTATTGAAGTTACTTCAAATAGAAGCTTGGATTGAATTTGTAATATATTGTTTGCCGATTCATATTGTCAGCTGCTTGACACATATTCACAGTCTTTCCTAATAACAACTACCTTTGCTGAAAAAATGATAAAAGTTCATCTTATTGCTGCCGCAAGACCAAACTTCATGAAAATTGCGCCTTTGTATCACGCGTTAGCGGCGACAGATTGGTGCGAGCCCAGTTTAATACATACTGGGCAACATTATGATGCCAACATGTCAGATGCATTTTTCAATGATCTGAAAATGCCAAAACCACATTTTCACTTAGAGGTGGGTAGTGGTTCTCACGCAGAGCAAACGGGTAAAGTGATGATGGCCTATGAAAAGGTGGCTTTAGATAATCGGCCTGATTGGATTATTGTCGTAGGTGATGTGAATCCCACCATTGCCTGTGCGCTGGTCGGTGCAAAGTTATGGATACCCGTCGCACATTTGGAAGCGGGATTACGTAGTGGTGATATGCGCATGCCAGAAGAAGTGAATCGAGTACTTACGGATAGAATCGTAGATTTACTTTGGACCCCTTCGGTTGATGGAAACGAAAATCTTAAATACGAAGGCGTCGATGATAATAAAGTAGACTTGGTTGGCAATATCATGATCGATTCATTCGAGATGATGCGCGCTGAAATTGAAAATGACAGTACCGCCGAGAGCCATGGGTTAAAGCCAAAAGAATTTGCTGTGGTGACTATGCATCGTCCTTCGAATGTCGATAATGAGGAAATTCTTTCTGAAATTGTTGATCAATTGTTAGCGGTCTCTAGAGAATGCCAATTAGTGTTTCCTGTGCATCCAAGAACGAGTCAGAAATTAATCGACTTCAATATGCTGGAAACATTGGAAAAAGCAGATAATTTATTAGTCATTGAGCCGCAGGGGTATATTCAATTTATGAACCTGGTGACGCAATCAAAGCTAGTCATTACTGATTCAGGTGGAATTCAAGAAGAGACTACATATTTAGGGATTCCATGTCTTACGCTGCGCGAGAATACTGAGAGACCTATTACTATTACCCATGGAACAAATCAGTTGATTCGGCCAGATGTGCTAGAAGCTTCTGTAAAAAATGTATTAGCTGGTAATTGGAAGCAGGGGCAATGCCCGGATTTATGGGATGGTGCAACCGCGCAACGTGTGGTTGAAAGTTTGCGTAAGCGAATAAAGTAGAATACTAAACAGATAAGAGTGGGAGTGGTAGGCGCGGGTAGGAATTGAACCTCCGGCATCTGCCAAGTAATAGCAGTGCTCTGCCACTGAGCTACGCGCCTAATGTGGAATGTTGAAGCTTAATCTCCAACGCGAGTAACTATAGCGAATTCGGATAAACAATTTTGTGTGTGAGTTCAAATCTTAGTGAAGTGTAAATTAGGACCGCTTTTATTCGCGCTCAATGAAAAATGTATCCATGGCGATTTGTCTGAAATGGTTACTTGCCAATCATTTTTTTCAAATGCGATCAGCCAGCCAATTTGTTTAGCACCAGCGCTTTCGTGTGAGCGAACCGATTGAGGGTTGTAGGCAGAAATTCTGCTAAGCGAACTTGCGAAGTTGTTTTCTTTCATCCAACTATCAGCGCTATCCCACAGTGCTGCAAATAGAATCGAAAAGCGTTTTTTAGGCGTGATGTATACATCATAATCCCACACTGCATTATCAGGAAAATGATAGGTTGCTCTGAACTGGTCTTCTATATACGTAGATTGAACTAGCCAGAGGCATCCTTGAAATGCGTCATTCTGCTTCGCAATCAGACATTTGGATCCCTGCTTAAAACGATCTGCTATGACTTCTTGGGGGCGTTGTAGTGCATTAAGAATGTCTTCAGGCTGGCTAATCCAGGAAAAACCATATCGACTTGATTTGGATTCAGGGACTCTCGGTGCTGAGGAGGTTGGTTGAGAGTAAAATTTAACATGATGCACGTAAATCCCGAAAAGCTTGTCTAGTACTTTCGATGTTAGATAACTGGCTGCTGCCATGTAACCAAGTTGTTGTATAAGAGATTTTATGCGCTTCATTATTTTCAGTTTGAGAATATATCTCGGTGGTTTGGAGGTTTGCTTGCGTGCTAGTATTGACATTTATCTGTATGAGTCGACATTAAGCAGAATAATAGGATCAAGTATATAAAGTAGACTGAATTATATACACTAGGCCTATTGCGCTGACTAATGGCAATCCATTATTTTTTAAGACTGATAATAGAGGTATCTGTTTCTATTTTATCATGATCTTAAAGCTTGATAACGAGCTTGAATTCAAATGCTAGATAAGTAGAGCTGGTTAATTTGTATATTGAAAAAATTAGTTGAGCATGAAAAAAAGCCTTAAAGACCTGCGAGCCGAGATTGATCATTTGGATGAGCAGTTATTAGCATTAATCTCTGCGCGCGCAAACTGCGCTGTTGAAGTGGGTGCCTGCAAGCGAGCAAGTGGTGAAGATGATTGTCAGTTTTATCGCCCAGAAAGAGAGGCAGGTATTCTGCGTAGGGTTGCAGAAGATAATCCCGGCCCACTAGCTGGTGAAGAGATGGCGCGATTGTTTCGTCAAATTATGTCAGCTTGCTTAGCGGTAGAGAGACAGCTGAATATTGCTTTTCTAGGCCCAGCAGCAACCTTTACAGAAGAGGCGGCACTAAAACACTTTGGCCAATCCGTGAAAACCACCGCGATTAACTCGATTAGTGAAGTGTTTCGAGAGGTTGAGTCGGGGGCAGCAAATTATGGTGTTGTGCCAATTGAGAATTCTACGGAAGGCGTTATTACTCATACGTTAGATAATTTCACTCGTTCTTCTTTAAATATTGTCGGTGAAGTGGAATTGCGAATTCATCATTACTTGCTGTCGCGTGAAACTGACATGAGTAAGATTGCTCGGATCAATTCTCATCAGCAATCGCTTGCGCAGTGTCGCAAGTGGTTAGATGCAAACATGGGCGAGATACCAAGAGAAGCAGTTGGTAGTAATGCACAGGCAGCGTTGATTGCGCAACAAGAAAAAAATGTAGCAGCAATAGCAAGTCATTCTGCTGCAGAAAAGTACGACTTAAATATATTGGCGAGTAATATTGAAGATATGCCTGATAATACTACTCGTTTTTTGATTATTGGTTCTAATACGGTTGGGCCGTCGGGCATTGATAAAACAAGCCTGTTGGTGAGTGCGCCTAATAAACCAGGTGCGTTACACAGCCTGCTGCAGCCATTTGCAAAGCATAATGTAAGTATGACGCGGATAGAATCTCGGCCATCGCATAGTGCTAACTGGGAATATGTTTTCTTTTTGGATCTTGAAGGGCATGTTGAAGATCAGCCGCTCAAGCTTGCACTGCAAGAATTGAGTGAGGTATCCGATATGATTAATGTGCTTGGTTCGTATCCCAAAGCAGTTTTATAAGCATAAGCCAATGGTAAAAACAATCTGTGTTATTGGGGTTGGCTTAATCGGTGGTTCTTTAGCGTGTGGGTTGCGAAAACATCAGTGGTGTGAATCTATTGTTGGTATCGATGCGCATCAGTCTGCGATTAATCAGGCGTTACAGCTTGAAGTGATCGATGCGGGTTACGCTAGTATTGATGATTGTCCTGGGGTTCCGGATATTGTTGTTATTGCTGTACCAGTGTTGAAAGTCGCTAATGTTTTTCGGCAATTAAAACCATGGATGAATAAGTGCCGAGCTATAACTGATGTTAGTAGTACTAAGCAAAGTGTCATCGAGGATTTCAATAAAGTCTTTACTGAGCAATTGCCAAATTGTTTCGTTCCTGGTCATCCTATAGCGGGCCGCGAACAAAGTGGCGTTCAAGCAGCAGTGGATAATTTATTTGATGCGAAAAAAGTCATCTTGACGCCCACTAAGCAGACTCGTGAAGACAGTTTGAAGCTGGTTACTAGTATGTGGGAACAAGTTGGTGCTAATGTTGAGTTACTTAGTCCGCAAGATCATGATCAAATTTTGGCAGTAACAAGTCATCTTCCTCATGCGTTAGCTTTTTCTTTGGTGCATTGTTTGTCTACACAATCGCATACCCAAGAGATTTTTCGTTATGCCTCGGGAGGGTTCGCGGATTTCACCAGAATAGCCTCTAGTGATCCTACGGTGTGGCGAGACATATGTTTAGCCAACCGAGAACAGCTGCTTAGTGCATTGTCACATTTCGATACCAGCTTGCAGCAGTTTCGAAATGGTTTAGAGGCTGGTGATGGCGATGTGCTCGAAAAAATATTTGTAGAGGCTAAGAACGCCAGAGATAAATATACGAATTCATAGTCATCCAACACTAATCTAAATTTTAAGTACTTATTGTTTTGAAATATATTGTAGAACCACGCAAAAACGCACATGGTGAGATAACCGTTCCTGGTGATAAATCCATATCGCATCGCTCAATCATGCTTGCCTCTATCGCAGAAGGAACATCTAACGTCAGTGGTTTTCTAGAAGGTGAAGACTGCTTGGCGACTATGAATACATTTCGCCAAATGGGTGTTCAGATTGATCGAGCTGGCAAAGGCGAGCTGAAAATACTCGGCGTAGGTAGAAGCGGATTATTACAGCCTGAAAACATGTTGGATTTAGGTAACTCGGGTACTTCGATGCGACTACTAACAGGACTGTTTGCTGGACAATCAATTTGTACTGAGTTGATGGGTGATGGTTCGTTAATGTCGAGACCAATGCGTAGAGTATGTGATCCATTAAGTCTAATGGGGGCCAATGTGTCGACTAGCGAAGATGGTACGCCGCCAGTATTGATAAAGCCGGTTGATCATCTAAATGCAATTACCTATGAATTACCGGTTGCTAGTGCGCAGGTTAAATCGGCAATTTTACTTGCCGGTCTCTATGCGCGAGGCATAACAACAATAAAAGAATCTAAGATTACGCGAGACCATACTGAACGCATGTTGGAGTCATTTGCTTATCCACTCGAAGTGAAAGATGGTTGTGTGTCTGTTGAAGGCGGTAAGCAATTACAGGCAACCGATATACAAGTACCAGCCGATATCTCTTCAGCAGCATTCTTTATTGTGGCGGCATGTATTGCGGATCAAGGGGAAATCACAATTCATCATGTAGGTATGAACCCAACCAGAACAGGGGTGTTGGATATCTTGCAACAAATGAATGCCAATATTGATGTGCATAATCAAGCGATGATGGGGAGTGAGCCTACTGCTTCGATCACCGTACGCACGAGTCAATTAAAGGGCATTGATGTACCTACACATCTTGTTCCTTCTGCAATTGATGAATTCCCTATTATATGTATTGCTGCTGCATGTGCAGAAGGAGTGACTCGCGTGAGTAATGCAGAAGAATTGCGAGTTAAGGAAAGCGATAGAATTAGCCAGGTGGCTAAAGGATTGATAACGCTTAATATAGAAGTAGAAGAGTTTGCGGATGGTCTTGCTATCACAGGTGGGGAGTTTTCTGGTGGAGTGATCGAAAGTGGTCATGATCATCGCGTGGCAATGTCATTTGCAGTGGCCTCGTTAAGAGCGAATTCAAATATTGAAATTGCTGACTGTCAGAATGTCTCAACTTCTTTTCCTGGTTTTGTTGAGTTGGCGAATTCAATTGGGTTGAATATTGATGTCGTCTGATCATAGTGTTCCGGTGGTTACTATTGATGGTCCGGCAGGTGTAGGTAAAGGGACGCTGGCAAAAAAACTCGCCCAAATGTTTGAATTCAATTATTTAGACAGTGGTGCAGTTTATCGAGCACTTTCAGTGAAGGCGCTCAAAGAAGGTGTACAGCTGGATGATTTAACGACATTGGTCAAGCTAGCTAGCCAACTATCATTGGCATTCCCTCAAGAAAATAGCTTTGCAGCTCATATCGATGGCGAAAATATTGATGCCAGTTTAAGAGCTGAAGAATGCTCAAGCTATGCCTCGAAGGTGGCAGCCATCAGCGATGTGAGAACAGAGTTATTGGCGCTACAGCGAAGATTTCAGGCTGCACCAGGACTGGTCGGAGATGGTCGTGATCTGGGTACTGTCGTGTTCCCGCAAGCAGAAGTTAAGATTTTTCTTGATGCGAGTTGCGAAGAAAGAGCCCAGAGGCGATATAAACAGTTGATTGGGCAAGGAATTAGTGCTAATTTTGACCACCTTTTCGACAGCATTCGTGCGCGAGATGAGCGCGATCGTACGCGTAGTACGGCTCCTTTGGTTGCGGCCAAGGATGCAATGGTGATTGATTCTACAAAAATGTCTATTGAAACC
>JBGCDS010000016.1:0-23628 GCA_045105615.1 Gammaproteobacteria bacterium | reverse complement strand
CTCCCTCTCCGCCAAATAAATAAAAAGCCCCTCTTGTTAGGGGCTTTTTAGTTTCTGCATTTTAATAATATGGACCCTATTCACAGAAATCCGAAGTGTGCTTGTGTAAATTAGACTCATACGGAGAGGTGGCAGAGCGGCCTATTGCGGCAGTCTTTTAAGGCAGTTGTCGGGTTAAACCGACCGGGGGTTCGAATCCTTCTCTCTCCGCCAAACATATATCAAGCCCCTCATAGCAGGGGCTTTTTTGTGTACGAATGATTCATGTTCATTGTAAATTTCTTATCAAGAACCAATAATTCCGCCATCTTTACGAGTGATCACAATGGTTGAATCACGCGGGACGGTGACGCCATCGAAAGGGGCAGGGAAGTTGGTTTTGCTTGGGTCACCTCTACCAGGGTGTTGAGTATTTATGAACATTGTGCGCCTGTCTGGTGTCATTGTTATTCCTGTAATCTCATCATCAGTCACACCGGTAAATAAACGTTTTAGTTCGCCAGTATTAATATCAGCAACAAGTAATTGATTGTTCAAATTATTCTCTTGCCTTCCATCTGTTTGTATAAATAAACGCCCATCAGGATCAGCCATTAACCCATCAGGATCACTGAAAGTGTTTTCGCTTCCATGTGTGTCTTTAGCTAAGAGGAATATATTCCATTTAAACTGTTTGCCAGTGTGATTGTCAGTGTCTTTGAATCGTATGATGTGTCCATCTGGATTTGGTGCAGATGGATTGGCTGCATTAGATGTAACACGTAGGTGATTATTTGTGAGTGAACAATACACGTAACCATCAGCTGCAACGCTAGTCCATTCAGGTCGGTCCATTGGTGTTGCTCCCATTAGGTCTGCCGCTATTCTTGTATAGGTTAATATCTCTGCTTGGTCGTTAAAGCGTGCGGATAGTAATGTATTCTTTATTGAGAGCTCAAGCCAATCGCCTGTCCCATCATCATTAAAGCGAGCAACATATAATCTGCCTTCATCAAGTGGGCTTATGTCCTGTTGAAGCATATAATGCCAATTATTTTCTGACACAAATTTATAAATATAATCGTTTTGTTGGTCGTCACCCATATATCCAACAACGCGTCCATCTTGTCCTATAGTTAAGGCTATACCTTCATGCTTGAAACGTCCTAAAGCGGTACGCTTAACCGGGGTTTGGTGTTTATTCATTGGGTCTATTTCAACGATCCAGCCAAATCGATTTTCTTCATTTTTGTACTTGGCATTAGACAAATCAAAGCGATCATCAAATTTTTCCCATCCATAACCAACCCCAGAGGATGTGAAGCCATAACGCTGTTGTTCTTCTGTAGGAGTCCATGAGGATTTAGCGGCAAAGCAATTGTTGAAGTTCTCTTCACAACTTAGATAAGTTCCCCAGGGGGTGTAGCCTCCAGCGCAATTATTTACAGTCCCTAGTGATGCATTCATAGCGACTGTTTTTAATAACTGACTATCGGCTACGGGGCCACTAAATTCGACTGGTGTATTTACATGAATGCGTCTTGAGTAGTTACTTTTAACTGAAGCCCATTTGCCAAACTCTTCTTTAATTTCAACGACAGATACTCCGTGCGCGTGTTGAGAAGTAAGCGTGTCTTCTTTATTACTTGGCCTGTTTTTACCAAGTACGTGTTGATTGATACCAAATTCGTGATTTATGCATAACAGACCATGTTGATTTCCTAGGCAATGACGATACCTATGTAGATTAGTGTGCCAATCTTTATCATCATGCCAGTCTGAAAAATCATCCCAACCATAACGTGATTTTTTAATATCTTTTATAGGGAAGAAATGCATACCGTCATGACCAATACCAATTTGTTTGGCTTGATCATTCGCTGAAGGTGGATAACTAAAAGCAGGGCCATCAGGTTGTAATGCTGTGCCCCATGGAAGTAAGACGCTCCATTGATAGTCACTAGAAATACATGGCCAGGGGCCGGAACCATCGGTGATAGCCACGGGTTTAAAGTTAATCAGACTGTGATGCTTGTTAGCGCTTGAACGACTTGTAAACAAAGTCATAGCTGCAGTAGCAAGACTGCCTTTTAAGATGTCACGTCGAGAAATATACGTTTTTAATACATGTTGGAAAGGGCGATTAGGCGACTGATTGAAAATTTCTGCTTCGTCATCCATTGCTAGCTGGGCTTCTTATCATGCTGTTCTTTATATATATCTTTTTGATCATATCGGGTACTTGATGAATGATATCAAGAGCTAACAGAAATTATACTTTTCCTGACCAAATTATTATTTCCATATAATTCAATTAGATAGCACAAGGTGTCTTGATTATAAATATAGTTATTGAGAATCATTAGCATTTGCATTATTATTACAGGTAGTTAACGCCATGATAGTCAAAAGCCTATAGATAACTAGGCTTTCTAGCGAAACCTTGGTTGATAGGAAGTTTGATTATCTTAATAGAACAAGGACTCATCGAATGAAAAGAACGACATTTGCCATCGCAACATTATTAAGCTTTGCGAGTATCACTAGCGGAACTGCTGCTGCCGGTGAAATTAAAGATGAATTAGCTGCAATTAAAGCTCGCTTAAAGCAATTAGAAAATCAAGTAGAAAAACAAAACGACACGATTCAACATCAACAAGACATCATTGAAAACAAAAGTAAGCAAATAGAAGCGCTTGCTGAAGTCACAGAGACTAAGCAGAACAATAGTGGTGGGAACGCATGGTTTAATAAAGTTGAGATTAGTGGATTGGTTGAAGTTGAAGCCGGACATAACAATCCTGACGAAGGTGATGATTCTAGTGATGTTGTTTTGGCGACCGCTGAAATTGGTATTGCTGCAGAGATCAATGATTGGGTATCTAGTGAAATTGTATTGTTATATGAAGAAGATGAGACTGATCTTGAAGTTGATGTTGCCACAGTAACAATCGCCAACCCTGACGGACCATGGTACATAACGGGTGGTCAAACCTATGTACCTTTTGGTGTATTTGAAACCAACCTGATTTCAGATCCATTAACATTGGAAATTGGTGAGACGCGTGAATCAGTTGTGCTTGCAGGTGCTTAAGCGAATGGATTTGCTGGAGGTTTATATGTGTTTAATGGTGATCTAGAAGCTGATGGTGATAGTCGCATTGATAGCTTTGGTGCTTTCTTAGGTTTTTTTCATGAAAGCGAGAATAGCTCAGTTGCACTGAATGCAGGTTACATCTCTGACATTGGTGATTCCGATACCCTGCAAGATACTATTCAAGATAGCATTGATGCTGCCGGGTTTGATTATGATGATCAAGTCGGTGGCGTCACTGTTAGTGGTGTTGCAACTTTCGGTGCGTTTAACGTATTCGCTGAATACTTAACGGCGACAGATGACTTTGAAGAAAATGAGTTAGCATTTGATACTGACGGAGCTAAGCCAGAAGCATTCAACATTGAGCTGGGTTATCACTTTACACTAGCCAATATAGACATGACTGCTGCAGTTGCTTATCAAGGTACTGATGAAGCCGTTGCTTTAGAACTTCCTAAAGAGCGCTTTGCGGCAGCAATCTCTGCAGGAATTTTTGAGAACACCGCATTGTCACTTGAATGCATTCATGACAATGATTACAGCGATTCGGACGGTGGTACTGATGAATTTGGCGGCACTACTGTGACTGCACAACTTGCAGTTGAATTTTAAGGTTTAATAAGAAAATAGATTGATAGGATATAAATATGAAGAAATTAATAGCATTATTTGTAGGTTTGTCTATGAGTTTAACTGTACAAGCTGTCACACTAGAATCAGTATTAACGCATTACTCTAATCTTGCATATATAATGTATAACGATTCGCTTTTGACAGCAAAAGACTTACAAAAGAAAATTGATGTACTTATAGGTCAACCAACAGAGCTTAATCTAAAAGCAAGCAAAACTGCATGGAAGGCAGCCCGTGTACCTTACATGCAGACAGAAGCCTATCGATTTGGCAATGCGATCGTTGATGATTGGGAAGGTAAAGTGAATGCATGGCCATTAGATGAGGGATTGATTGACTATACTGCAGGTAGTTACGGTAATGAGTCAGAAGAAAATTCTTTTTATACTGCCAACATCGTCGCCAATAAGAATCTAACAGTTGGTGGAGAGAAGATTGATGCTAGCAAGATTACTAAAGAATTGTTAGCTGATACTTTGCATGAAATTGATGAGGTTGAGTCAAACGTTGCAACTGGCTACCACGCTGTCGAGTTTCTTCTTTGGGGTCAAGATTTAAATGGCACTAATGCAGGTGCAGGTAATCGTCCAGCGAGTGACTACGATGTGAATAATTGCACAGGTGGAAACTGTGATCGTCGCGCAGCTTATTTAAAAGCAGCGGTTGATTTGCTGGTTGATGACCTTCAGTGGATGGTTAATCAATGGGCAGTGGGTGGTGATGCGCGTAATGCAGTGACTAAAGGTAATCTTGAAGAGAGCCTTGCAAAAATATTTACCGGCATGGGCAGTTTGTCATATGGCGAACTTGCAGGTGAGCGAATGAAGCTTGGTTTGTTATTGCATGACCCAGAAGAAGAGCATGACTGCTTCAGTGATAATACGCATTGGTCGCACTATTATGATGCAGTCGGTATTCGTAATGTTTATACTGGCAGCTATAAGCGCATTGATGGAACAATGATGACAGGCCCAAGTTTGGCTGACCTTGTTGCTAAGAAAGATGCCAAAGCAGATGAGGAATTGCTTATGCATATCGATGCTAGTATCGCTAAAATGCAAGTGCTAGTTGATGCTGCTCAAAATGGCGAATCTTATGATCAGATGTTAGGTGAAGGTAATACCAGTGGTAACGCTATTGTGCGAGCAGCAGTAGATGCGTTAGTAGCTCAAACAACATACATTGAAAATGCAGTGGTTGCGATGGGATTAGAGTCAATTGCTTTCGAAGGCTCTGATAGTTTAGATGCGCCAAATTTAGTTAATTAATATGAAAGTCATCCGTCATCATTGATGAAAGGATGGACGTTCGAATAAGGAATTCTCATGAATAGGAAAGGTCGAAATTGCATTTTATAAAATGTGTTTTAACTTGCGTTATTCTTGTAGTTCCAACAACAGCGATAACTGATAACACGATTGATTCCATCGAAGGGATCGGTCGTGCGCTCTTTTTTGATACAAACTTATCCATTAATCGAACCCAGGCATGTGTCACTTGTCATTCTCCGCAACATGCATTTGTTGACCCGCGCAGTAATGCAAGTGGGCGAGCAGTATCACTTGGATTCGATGGAAAACTACTAGGCGACCGTAATACGCCAACGCTGACTTACGCAGAATTCAGTCCAAAATTTTCTCTTAATGATGATCTGATATATGTGGGTGGGCAATTTCTAGATGGTCGATCAATTGATCTTTCGGCTCAAGCGCAAGAACCTTTTTTGAATCCTATTGAAATGGGTATGCCTTCAAAATCTAGTGTTGTAGAACGCATACAAGAAAATCCTATTTACGTTGCCTCATTCAAACACCATTTTGGTAGAGATGTTTTTGACTCAACGGATCAAGCTTATCGTGCAATGGCTGACAGCATTGCAACTTTTGAAGAGAGTGAATTATTTTCTCCATTTGATTCTAAATATGATCGTTATCTGCGTGGACAGTATAAAATGACTGACCTAGAAGAGCTCGGGATGACATTGTTTTTCTCTCAGCAATTCACTAATTGTCACAATTGCCATCAACTTAAACCTTCGCCTAATCGTGAAGGGGAAACGTTTAGTAATTATCAATATCACAACATTGCTGTGCCAGCAAATAAAGCAGCTCGTGCGGTTAATGGAGTTGCGCCAGACTTTATCGATAATGGTTTATTGCAACACCCTGATGTTGATAGCCAACATCAAGCTGGGAAGTTCAAGGTGCCTACGTTACGCAATGTTGCTGTGACTGCACCCTACATGCATAACGGTGTGTTCGAGGATTTAAGAACTGTCATGTTGTTTTACAATAAATTTAATAGCAATAGTTCTAAGCGTCAGATTAACCCTGAAACAGGCGAACAGTGGCAACCTCCAGAAGTAAGTAAAAACATCTCCTTGAGTGAGCTTGAAAAAGGTCCAGCGCTAGAAGATCGTCGTATTGATGCGCTTGTTGCCTTTATGAAAACTCTAACAGATAAACGTTACGAACATATGTTGGAAGAATAAATAATGTATGTGAGTAAAGATGCGCGACTATTCGCCAGCATTCGAGTTTTAATATCGTTTGTATTCTTTAGCATTGTTTTTACGAATATTTCTTTAGCTAGCAGCACAGATTACAAGCAAAGGCCCTCTGCTGAGGGCGCGGCAAGCTTAGATAAAGATGCTCGCCTAAATATTAAAGTAGGCCAAAGTTTATTTGAACGCTTATGGGTAACAGCGCCTGCCTCTACCGTCAACGCAGATGGATTAGGACCACTATATAACGCTAGATCATGTGCAGCCTGTCATCCCGGTAATGGTAGAAGCCGACCATCATTAACCGTGAATGGCGGCATAGGTTTTCTCATGCGTATTGATATATCTGCTCAAAACGAAGCCCATAGAAAACAATTATTAGATAAACGTATCAACAATGTGCCAGACCCCATGTATGGAATACAACTGCAAAACTTTGCTATTCCGGGTCATGTTGCCGAATATCAACTGTCTATGATATCTACAGATATCTCATTGATGTTTGATGATGGTGACAAGATAACCTTGAGCAGGCCTGTTTTTGAGATTAATGATTTAGCCTATGGTCCATTGCACTCGCAAGTGCGTTTGTCACCACGCCTAGCACCACAAATTGCTGGTCTTGGTTTGCTAGAAGCGATTGATGAACAGGATATTATTAATCAAGCCGATCCAGAGGATAGTGATGATGATGGTATCTCTGGCCGTGCAAATTGGGTATGGGATCATGAAAAATCGAAGATAAATTTAGGACGTTTCGGGTTTAAAGCCGGATTACCAACCATTAATCAACAGGTGCAACATGCATTTTTAAATGACATTGGTTTGTCGGTGCCTCTATTTAAAGATGCTTCAGGTGATTGCACGGTTTTACAGGTAAAGTGCCAGCAGGCACCAAATGGAAATAGCCCGCAATATGATGATGTAGAAGCAAGCCAACAAATCATTGATTTAGTGAATTTGTACATTACGCATTTATCATTATCTCCTGTACAACAGGTTGAAAATTCTGTGGCAAAAGCCGGTGAAATAGTTTTTAATGAAATTGGCTGCCAAAGCTGTCATACACCACGCTACATCACTGGCAATAGTACGCCAGCAAAAGAAAATCATCATCGAGAAATATATCCATACACAGATATGTTATTGCATGATATGGGTGAAGGTTTAGCAGATAACCGCCCAGAAGGCGACGCTACGGGAAGAGAGTGGCGTACCACTCCGTTATGGGGAATAGGTTCAGCAATGAATAATGATGCAGGCAGAAACTATCTGCATGATGGTCGTGCAGGCAGTATTCTTGAGGCGATTTTATGGCATGGTGGTGAAGCTGAATCACAGCGCGATGCAGTGCTTGCGTTAGATCGTGACGCGCGAAAACAATTAATTACTTTTCTTGAAGGCCTTTAATGTTTAAATATATTTTACTAGTGCTTATCTTAATGATGAGTTGTCAATCGCATGCTTATGATATGCAAATGATGATTGATAAGCATTTGCAACCGACTTATCAAAATTTAGCTGAGCAGACAAAGGAGTTAACGACTGTCGCTAATCAATACTGTGAAAATCCTAACGGCGCTAACTTAGACTCTCTTAAAGAGGCAAGCAGAGATGCATTTCTCGCTTGGCAAGCAGCGCAACACATTCGTTTTGGACCGGTGTTAGCATTTTCGCGTGATCGACGATTTGAGTTTTGGCCTGATAAGCGAGGAACAGTGCGAAAGCAATTATATAACTTAGTTAATGATCCTGTTATCCATGATAAAGGCTTTGATATTGCTAAAAAGAGTGTTGCTGTACAGGGGTTTAGTGCGCTTGAACAATTGCTTTATGTTGATTCAAAAGATAATGCTAAGACTAATTGCGTCTTGATTGTAAAAATTACAGATAACTTACATGTAATGGCGACTGATATTTATAATGATTGGTCGACAGACTCAAATTCATTTGTTGAATTGTTTAAGAATCCTGGAAAGGACAATTACATCTATAGAAGTGATGTGGAGTTAGCTGGGGAGTTGATAAATACTTTATACACTCAATTGGAAGTGATAATTACCAGAAAACTTGATTTGCCATTAGGTTCAAGTTTAGATAAAGCACGAGGCAAACGTTCAGAGGCTTGGCGCAGTGAAGGCGCATTAGATGCAATATTAGCTAATATGAAAGCTTGTCATGAGTTTTATCAATATTCATTTGCACCGCAGTTACGGGGTAATCCATTGCATCAAAATATCGTAGAAGCATTTGAAGCAGCACAGGAAACGCTAGAAGAAATAGACGTGCCGCTGATGCAAGCTGTGGCGATTGAAGATCAACGTATATTGGTTCAGCAATTGAGACAAGAGTTATCGCTACTGAAAAAATTAATGGCTAATGATTTAGCTGATACATTAGGTATCTCGCTAGGATTTAATAGCTTAGATGGTGATTAATCGTAGACAATTTCTTGCGTTCGGTTCTGCGTTAGCTTTATTAAATGCTAGGATAATATATGCAGTGCCAGCGATGCAAAAAACGCTTGCTTGTCGTAGTGATCGCGGCGGCAAACATTTTTTAAGTATGATTAATCAGCAAGGTGAAGCTGAATTGAATATACAGCTTCCTCAGCGCGGACACGGAATATGTGCGTCTAAAGATAAACAGTTTGCTGCAGTGTTTGCACGTCGCCCTGGCAATTATGTATGGATTGTTGATTTAAATACTCAGCAAGTGTCTAACAAAATAAGCGCAACAAACCAACGCCATTTTTATGGTCACGGTGTTTTCACCAATGATGGCTCTTTATTGCTTTGTAGTGAAAATGCATATGAGTCAGGTAATGGAGTGATTGGTGTATATGATGTGCGTGATAACTATGTGCGTATGGGTGAATTTCCAAGTTTTGGTATAGGCCCGCATGAAATACAGCTGCTCTCTGATGGCAAAACCTTAGTTGTTGCAAATGGTGGTATTCAAACACATCCTGACTCACCTAGGATAAAATTGAATCTTGAATCTATGCGTCCTAATCTGGCCTATGTTGATATCACAAATGGACAGCTGCTACATAGGCATGAATTGAATACAGAATTTAATCAGTTGAGCATACGGCATATTGATATAGCTGCAGATGATACGGTTGCCATTGCCATGCAATCTCAAGGTGATCCTTATTTGCACCCACCATTAATTGCGGTTCAACAGGGTGAGAGGCAGATTAAAACATTAACAGCACCTGATCATGTTCAAAAGCGATTACGTAATTATTGTGGAAGTGTGACATTCAGTAATGACAGCAAAATATTTGCAGTTTCTTCGCCGCGTGGTGGATTGGTCACATATTGGTCTGCAAAGGGTCAGTACTTAGGTCTACATGAACAAGCTGATGCCTGTGGTGTTAGTGGCTCGACTGATAATCCGTCAGAATTTTTAGTTAGCGATGGTACTGGCGCAATTTTAGTAGTGAAAGATAAATTGCAAAGTCACCCCTATCATATGACTCGTGGATGGCGTTGGGATAACCATATGTTAACTCTCTAGTGATTTAAAAATATCTCGCCAACTTAATATTCCTACAGGGTTTTGTTTTTTGTTAATCACTGGAAAGCAAGATAGTTTATGCTTGTTAAATAATATTATCGCTTCGTTCATGGTCGCTTCTTCATGTATTGCTACCGGATTTCTTGTCATTATTTGATGAGCTTTTTTATTCAAACTGCATAAATCATTAGAAGATTCAGCAAGCGTACCAATATTAGGACTTATGGCTTTAAGTAAATCTCTGTCAGAAATGATGCCGCTTAACTTATTGCTATCAATCACTAATAAATGATGAAATTTTGTGTGGTCAAAGATGTCTTTTACAACGCTTAATGAATCATCCATTTCCACGGTGACAATTTGATTGCTCATAATATTTGCGATATTCATAGGTTCATTATATCGCCGTGTTAATTGCGGCTATAATGATGTAGCTCAATATTCTTTTAAATAGAGATGAAAAATTAATGTTATTTGATTTCGATAATAGCTATGCCAATCAAATGGAAGGATTCTATTCAGATTGCCCGCAAGCCAATTTCCCTAAGCCGACACTGATAAAATTTAACAGTTTATTAGCAGAGCAGTTAGGAATTAATGTAGATAGTTTAACGAAAGCCCCGCTTATATTTTCTGGTAATGAATTTCCCGATGGTGCTTCACCAATAGCACAGGTCTATGCTGGACATCAGTTTGGAGGATTTTCACCACAGCTGGGTGATGGTCGTGCTTTGTTGTTAGGTGAGACTGTCGACGTTAAAGGTAGTCGTTTTGATATACAGCTAAAAGGGTCTGGGCGCACTAAATATTCTCGTGGAGGTGATGGCAAAGCGGGCATAGGCCCAGTATTACGTGAATACATCTTAAGTGAAGCGATGTATGCATTAGGTGTGCCTACTACTCGTGCATTGGCCGCAGTGACAACGGGTGAGCTAATCATGCGAGAGGTGCCAATTCCGGGAGCTGTCATTACTCGAGTAGCGCAAAGCCACCTTCGTATTGGCACATTCCAATATTTTGCCTCGCGTGGTGAAGTAGATAAGGTACGCCAGCTTGCTGATTATGCAATTGTTCGTCATTGCCCAGAACTTAAAGTATCAAATAATCCATATTTGGATTTATTAGAAGCGGTGTGTGATGCACAGGCATTGCTAGTGTCAAAATGGATGTTAATTGGGTTTGTGCATGGCGTGATGAATACAGATAACATGACTATTTCAGGGGAAACAATTGATTATGGTCCCTGTGCATTTATAGATAGTTATGACCCTGCTGCTGTATATAGCTCTATTGATAAACAGGGTCGTTATGCATTACAAAATCAGCCACCAATTGCACAATGGAATTTGGCGCGATTAGCTGAAGCATTATTAAGCTTGATTGATTCTGATCAAGAACGAGCTGTTGAATTAGCAACTAAGGTGCTCAATCAATTCCCAGAGAAATATTCCAAGCATTGGCTGCAAGGTATGTGCAATAAGCTGGGAATAAAAAATACACAAGAAAATGATTTGGAATTAGTCAATGATCTGCTTGCACTCATGCATGAATATCATGTCGACTACACATTATTTTTCCGTGATCTGGCTAATGTTCTATCTGGTGATAAGGAAGCCGCGCATAAACATTTTGCAAACGTGATGTCTTATGAGCAATGGTTGGTGCGTTGGCAAGAGAGATTGACGGATGAAGAATTAAACTCTGAGGACAGTGTTATGTTAATGAATCAAGTGAATCCTCTATACATTCCTCGTAATCATAAAGTTGAAGAAGCGATTGAAGCGGCTATGAAAAATGAGGATTACACTAAATTTGAAATGCTACTAACTGTGTTAGCTCAACCATATAAACAGCAAGCAGGAAAAGAGGAATATTCGCAACCTGCGCCAGAAGAATTCGGTGCGTATAAAACTTTCTGTGGTACTTAAACGTAATTGCGCTGTTTAATGTACTTTGGTGGTCTGTCCTTTGCGGTGTAAATATAATGCGCAGGCAACGCGTAAGAATGATGTGAAATTACTAACTTCTTTATGAGTATCTAAAATTTCATCATATAGGAGATTAATAAACTGTGGTGTGCTCTGATCTTCTTCGGCCGCCATCTGATCTAAAATTTCCCAGAATTCGTTTTCTAGGCGAATACTTGTCACGCATCCCTGTATACGCACAGAGCGACTATCACATTCATATCGATCGGGTGGTGTTCCCGTGTATACATTACACATAGCCTTATACCTTGTATTTATAATGGTTATTATTTGATTGGTATACGCTCATTTATAGAGGAATAGAGCAATTTCTTCAAGTATAAACAACAACATAAATAACTTAGCTAAATAAGCAATTCACTTATTAATAAGTATTAATAAATATTATCCGTAGTAATCCGCTACTACCTCATGATGAGTTAGCTTCCTATACTCGTAGGCAAGGTAAATTTGGATATTCAAATATAAAAGGACAGTCATGGCGAAAGTCATTCATTCAATGATTCGTGTATTAGATGTGGAGCGATCTAAACAATTCTACGAACAGGCATTTAATCTTAAACAAAAGCGTTATTTGGACTTCGATGATTTTGCGTTGGTGTATATCGGTAATGATGAAAACGATTTTGAATTAGAGCTAACACTAAATAAAGATCAAAAAGAACCGTATACCCATGGCAATGGTTATGGGCATATTGCCGTATGTGTAGATGATCTTGATTCAGAGCATGCGCGAATAAATGCATTAGGCTTAAAGCCACAGGATATTGTGGAATTTAGTCCTGGCGGGAAGCTGCTTGCAAAGTTTTTCTTTATAAAAGATCCTGATGGATATGAAATAGAAGTATTACAAAGACATGGAGCTTATACATAACTAGGGAAGCATAATTATAATAAATTAACTGCTATTAGGCAGAGGAGGAAATATGTTGGATCTTGATCTAACACGTCGCGACTTTCTCAAATCAAGTCGTAATGTATTGGTCGGCACACTAGCGACTAGTACGGGAGTTCTCGCAATGTTGGCACCTAGCCAAACATGGGCACTAGAGTTAACTAATCTAGATAAAACAACTGCTCAAGCACTGCTACAAGCAGCACGACAAATATTTCCTCATGACACTATGGATGATGCTGTTTATTCATTCGTGGTTAAAGATCTAGATGCAGCCGCTGCAAAAGATGAAGCGGTTGAAGCATTATTGAATAATGGTGTTGCATTACTTAATGCTGACGCTGGTGGAGATTGGTTAGCTGCTAATTCTGATAAGCAGTTTGCAATCATCGAAAAAATGGCTGGTAGCGAATTTTTTGAAAAAATACGTGGCACAGCTGTCGTTTCTCTCTATAACAATGAATTGGCCTGGGCTCATTTTGGCTACGAAGGTGACGCATGGAAACATGGCGGCTACCTAAATCGTGGCTTTGATGATTTGAAATGGTTGCCTGATCCTCCTGCAGCTGCAAGTCCTGCTGCATATTCATCACTATAATAAGGAGGAGACATCATGGCTAAATATGACTTAAAAGATGATAGCGTTGTGGTAATTATTGGTTCTGGCGCGGGTGGTGGCACACTTGCAAATGAATTATGTCAAAAGGGCATAGAGGTTGTTTTATTAGAAGCAGGTAAGCACGAAACAAATGACAGCTTCGTTAATGATGAATGGTCTTCATTCGGACAAATATCATGGTTAGATTCTCGTAGTTCATCAGGTAGTTGGCGGGTAGGTAAAGATTTTAATGGTCTGCCGGCATGGATTTGCAAAACTGTAGGTGGGTCAACTGCACATTGGGCAGGTGCAAGCTTGCGTATTCAAGATCACGAATTTAGAGTTAAAACTGAGTACGGTGATATTGAAGGGGCAAACCTACTAGATTGGCCAATTACATTAAAGGATCTTGAACCTTATTATGCAAAGGCTGAAGATAAAATGGGCGTTACGCGTACTAATGGCATTCCAGGTTTGCCAGGGAACAATAACTTTAAAGTAATGCATGTCGGTGCAGATAAACTTGGTTATAAGCATTGTCATACAGGTCGTATGGCAATTAATAGTAAACCGCGTGATGGGCGTGCTTCTTGTTTGCAACTTGGTTTTTGTTTTCAAGGATGTAAGTCAGGTGCTAAGTGGTCAACCTTAGTTGCTGAAATTCCTAAAGCAGAGGCAACAGGTAAGCTTGATCTTCGGCCGCAATCACATGTGCTTAAAATAATTCAAGGTAAATCAGGCAAAGTAACAGGTGTTATCTATGCCGATGCAGATGGCAATCAACATAAGCAGAGTGCGCGTGCAGTATGTGTGGCGGGTAATTCAATTGAAACGCCTCGCTTACTTTTAAACTCTGAAAGTGTTCAATGTCCAAATGGATTAGCAAACTCATCCGGGCAGGTGGGTAAAAATTATATGCGTCATATGACTGGTTCTGTCTATGGGGTATTTGAAGAACCTGTGCATATGTGGCGTGGCACGACGATGGCTGGAATCATTACTGATGAATCTAATAATGATCCTAAACGAGGTTTTTTTGGTGGTTATGAAATGGAAACGCTCGCGTTGGGTCTTCCGTTTATGGCAGCTTTCTTGGATCCTGGTGCCTGGGGTAAAGGTTTTGCATCGAAGATGGATGACTATAGTCACATGGCGGGTATGTGGTTAGTAGGTGAAGACATGCCACAAGAATCTAATGCGGTTAGTCTGCATGCAGAGAATAAAGATCAATATGGCATGCCAACACCTAATGTTAATTTTGACGATCATCCTAATGATATTGCTATGCGTGAACATGCTTATAAACAAGGTTCGGCTGTTTACGATGCTGCGGGTGCTAAAAAGAACTACTTAGTACCGCCGTATCCTTCTACGCATAATTTAGGAACATGCCGTATGAGTGCTAAAGATGCTGATGGTGTATGTAATAAGCATGGGCAGACACATGATGTGTCTAATTTGTTTATTTCTGATGGAAGTCAATTTACAACAGGGGCAGCAGAAAATCCTACTTTAACAATCGTGACATTAGCAATAAGACAGGCCGACTTCATTGCAAAACAAATGACTGAAAAAGTCATATAAGATAAATAGTGAAAAATAAATAGCGGCTTAACTGCTGCTATTTATTCATGGCTAATCTGTCTGAGGTGTAATTTTCACTGTATGAGCGGTTAGTTTGCTTCTATCCTCAAATGCTTAATAGCGCAACAATGTGATTTCATTCACATTATTTGAGGTGGTTGGATTATGAAAAATACACTGTCTATATTATTGGCCGTTTTCTTAACAGCATCATTTAGCGTCATCGCTGGCGAAGATTATGTTTGTGATAATAATGGTGATAAAAGAATTATCAAAATTTCATATCAAAATGAGCAGCAACCTGTCCCTTGCGAAGTAAGATACGATAAAGGTGAAGGTGAGCAAACACTATGGACTGCTGAATCTGAAGTAGGGTTTTGTGAAGCTAAAGCAGATGAATTTATACAGAAGCAAGAATCTTGGGGTTGGTCATGTGAGAAATTTCAGCCACCAGTTGCAGAGATCCCATTAGAAGAATTACATACATCTTTGTACTAAGCTTGTAGCTGTAAATTTAAAATTAAAGCCCCGAGAGTTCGGGGCTTTTTTATGAGAAATAAAAATGTTGTTCTCACTTATTCGAAGATAGCTTGATTACACTCAGTGATCGTTGAGATTAGTTGTACTTGAGTTCAATAGTATACAAAGTTGTTGTCCCACTCACTTCATTGGCAACTGCTAGTAGAGGTTTGCCAGTCGGGCTTTGATGGCTCGGGATATAATCAAGTCCTTCGGGACCAAGATCTAAACCAGGTGTTGTAACAAACTTATCACCATCTGTAAGGGCTTTAGAAGTATTTGCACCGCTTACACGATTACCAAACAATTGCACTAGCGTTGGTTTTTTGGGCCAGCTGAGATCAAAGATAGCAATTAGAGATGAGCGCTCTAATCCAACAAAGGCATAAGGGATGCCGCCAATAAACTCAACCGTTAATGCTTCAGGTTCGGGGCCTTTATCATCACTTCTATTATCAATTCCATCTGCATCATTGTTAGCATTAAATAATGCTGGGAATTGATCTGCGACTGCACGTTCTAGAATTGAGCCAGTATCTCCAACCTTACGTAACTTGCCGCGCTGATTAAATCTCCATACAGTGATTGAACGTGCACCATACATGTGAACTTTATCGATATCTCCATCACCGTCAATGTCGCCATCAACATTGGTTACGCGAGGTCGGCCTAAGTCATCTTTATTTGAAAATCCGGGAAAGCTCGCGATTAAATTAGCATCCAAGTTTAAGTCTTCAGCCCTTACTTCTTCACTAAAGCCATCATAGTCGCGAGCATCACCTTCATTGGCAGTCACAATGTAAGTTTCACCATGGTAATCAAACGACGTGACAGAATCAGGTTGATACATTCCTACTAACGGAGCTGGTACAATATTGATAGCACCGTCTTTATTCGTATAGTCCAATGCATTACGTTTTCGTTTAAACTTTTTAGTGCCAAATGAGTTAATTGATATTACTTTTGCTTTATTGATATCAACAACAGCAAGCGCATTATTTTCTTGTAGCGTTACATAGGCTAGACCATTAGATGTAGTAATGTACTCTGGCTCTAAATCCATTGATGCATTTGCATTTGGACCAAAGATTCTGATGCCTCGTTTGCGAAGTTGTTTTTCCTTTCCATTGAATGCATGGAAATCAGCTGTAGCAACAGTAGCAGATGCAGGGCCAGCACTTATATCTATAATGCTAATTGAACCTTCAGGATCAATATCATAAGCGTCATTAGGCTCGCCTTCATTGGCAACAATAACTTTCGTCCCATTTTGAGTGAAAGTCAGCATGTCAGGAAGTGCGCCGACTTGTATTGAGCTAACAAAACTACAATCAATAGCATTATAAAATGCTACTTCGCCAGGGTTTTGTTTTGGGTCGTCTTCAACGGCGACTGCAACTAAGCCATTATGAACAGCGACACTATTAGGTCCGCCACTGACGTTGGTGAGTGAAAGATCTAGATTACCATCAGTGCATGACTCGTCTTTGCCAAAGACGTATTGTTCGTCAATGACTAACACATCAATAGTATTGGTCTGTGCGTTAACAACAAAGAATTTCTGGCTGGTTGAATCAAATGCGACTATCTCAGCAGCACTTTCATCAAATTTAACGTCTTCATTGCTGAAAGTGGCGAATGTATTGATTTTGAAAGGTTCATCGCTTGCATGAGCAATACTAGATAAAGCTAGTGCACTGGCTAATAAGTTTAATTTAAATTTCACAGCGTATTTTCCCTCTGTATTTTGTGAGTATTTAGAGAGGCTGTAAGGTAGCAAGCAAATATGATGTTTTTGTGACGTAAAATGAAAATTTTATTCTGATGGCAAGTGAGACGACCCCCAAAGCTTTTGATAGCGATAGAGGCTTATGCTTTGTTTTACTGTGTGTTAATCTGAATCAATAATGATTGGCTTCTGGCAGATTTTATTTTAGATCTAAGAAAGACGCCACAATTGTTACCGGCAATGTAATATATGCTGGTGATAAGTTAAACACTCAAGAATGTTTTAGGTATCGAATAAGGTTTTAAGTTAAATTTATATGGCTACATTTATTAAGCGAATATTTCTATTTTTATTCATCGCATTGATGATTTCATTTGTGCTGATACCGGCATATGAAATATTTGTTGGTGGGAACTCATTTGCTGTAATTAAGCAACATACTATTGATAATTTAAAATTTGAATCTGTAGAAATATGGAAACGAGTATTTATATTCTACTTGGCATTGTGGTGTGGAAAAGCAATTTTATGGGCACTAGCTACTGCTAGAATAGAGCCACCAGCATAGGGGCAAGGTTGTGGAAGAAAAAATTACAGTGTTATTTGTGTGTATGGGCAACATATGCCGTTCGCCCACTGCTGAGGGTGTGTTTCATCATCTAGTGCGCACACACGGATTAGAAGATGTCATTAGCGTTGATTCAGCGGGTACTCATGCTTATCATGAAGGTGAGAAGCCTGACCCTAGAGCCTGTGTATCAGCATTAGAAAAAGGTTACGACATTTCATTTGCGCGTGCACGGAAAGTCAAAAATGAAGACTTCAAACGATTTAAATATATCCTGCCGATGGATAATGCCAACCTGAATTTTCTACAAGTGAAATCTCCATTGATGGACCGAGATAAGATTGAATTATTTTTGAACTACCATCCTGAAAAGTCGGGTGAAGAAGTACCAGATCCTTATTACAGAGACAGTGATCTATTTGATGGTGTGTTTAAGATGGTTGAAGAAGGTTGTTGGAATTTGTTAAAGGTGATGCGTGAACGACATCACCTTTAATTGACTTATTGTAAGCGAATTAACTAGCTTTCAGTGTTGTTAGTTGGTTTGCTCTCAGCTGCTGATTTCGGTTGGCTTGTTGATGGGGTGGCAGGCTGGCTATTCGTGTTAGCTGTATTGCTAGGCTGTTGATTTTGTACTGGGGTAGTATTTCCATTATTATCTTTTGGACTAGCTTGTGAACTGTTCCCTGGGTTGCTTTCAGCTTTAGGAGCCTGAGTTTGTTGCTGTGTGTTGTTACTAGCGTTACCGGCTTTGTTGTCTTGATTATTTCCTGATTTCTCATCAGAGTTTTGATTGCGATTTTGAGGTCGTTGCGAATCGGAACGGTTACGGTTACGGTTGCGATTGCGGTTACGATTGCGGTTACGGTTAGGGTTCGAGCTAGTATTCTCGGACTGTCCTTTTTCACCTTCAGCTTTTTGTTTTTCATCGCTACGGTTATTATTTCGTTCGCTACGATTACGATTTTGTCCGCCGCGTTGGTTAGGGTTTCTACGTCGATTATTATTGTTGCGGTTTCGGTTGTTATTATTGTTATAACGACCACGACGTTGTTGACTGTTTTGAGATTTTTCTTCAGCCTTCTTTTCTTCTTTAGTTGTGTCTTCAAACAACCATCCAAATAATTTCGCAAAAATACCTTTTGATGGTGTTAATTCTGTCTTGCTAGGCTCGCTTTGAATTTGAGTGGGTGATGGTGCATCCATGCTGACTGTAGATACTGCTGGTTTATCAACAGGCCTGCGAGTTGTTGTCGTAATTTCTACATTCTCTTCTTCACTAGTACTCAGTTCGTAGCTAGTTTTTCCTATAACATCTTTGTCGTCAGTACGTGCACGTTGTACTTCGAAATGTGGTGTCTCGAGGCTAGCCTGTGGAACGATGACTAAATCAATCTTATGGCGCTGCTCAATTTCTTGTAGCGGTAAGCGCTTTTCATTAAGAAGGAATGTGCCAACATCAACAGGAACACGCGCAATGACTTTGCTGGTTTTGTCCTTCATTGCTTCTTCTTCAAGTAAACGTAGAATCGCCAATGCAAGTGATTCGCTAGTACGAATTGTTCCATGGCCAGTACATCGAGGGCATACAATCTGACTAGATTCGCCTAATGAAGGGCGTAGTCTTTGACGTGACATCTCTAAAAGGCCGAATCGAGAAATACGCCCAAGCTGAATACGTGCACGATCAACTTCAACGGCATCACGTAAACGATTTTCTACTTCGCGTTGATTCTTGTTAGCAAGCATGTCGATAAAATCAACAACGATTAAACCACCCAAGTCACGTAGACGTAATTGACGTGCAATTTCATCTGCGGCTTCTAAGTTAGTTTGTAAAGCGGTCTGTTCAATATCGCTGCCTTTAGTTGCACGTGCAGAGTTAATGTCTATTGAGAGTAGTGCTTCAGTGTGGTCAATAACAATGGCGCCACCTGAAGGTAGGTTTACTTCACGTTGAAACGCAGATTCAATCTGTGCTTCAATCTGATAACGGTTAAATAATGGAACCAAGTCTTCATATAATTTAAGTTTACGAAGATCGTTAGGCATCACCTGTTCTAGAAAGTGGTGTGCATCTTTATAGACCTTGGCATCATCAATAATGATTTCATTGATATCATTACGGAAATGATCACGCAGGGCGCGAATCATAGCGTTACTTTCTTGATAAATTAAGAAAGGCTCTTGTTTCTGCTCGGCAGCTGCTTCAATCGCAGTCCAAACTTTCTCTAAATAAGCAATGTCCCAGCCCAATTCTTCGCTGGTACGGCCAACACCGGCTGTGCGCACAATTGCGCCCATGCCGTCAGGTATTTCAACTTGATTTAACGCTTCGCGAACTTCCTTGCGGTCATCGCCTTCAATACGACGAGAAACTCCACCAGCACGTGGATTGTTTGGCATTAATACCAAATAGCGTCCGGCTAAGCTGATGAAAGTAGTGAGTGCTGCTCCCTTGTTACCACGCTCTTCACGTTCAACTTGAACAATGAGTTGTTGGCCTTCCGAGATCAGGTCTTTAATCGCAGGGCGTTCGCCTGCAGGTGTATTGGAGTTTTTGAAATATAGCTTGGATATTTCTTTGAAAGGCAGGAAGCCGTGGCGCTCTACGCCATAGTTTACAAATGCTGCTTCTAAACTCGGTTCAACCCGAGTGATAACGCCTTTGTATATATTGGCTTTCTTTTGCTCCTGTGAAGGAACTTCGATATCGAGATCGTATAGCTTTTGGCCATCGACCATCGCAACACGCAATTCTTCTTGCTGTGTAGCATTGACTAGTATTCTTTTCATATTGGTCTCGGTTTTCTATTTCCGCTCTCAACTGCTGGTAAGGTAATTCCTGATAAGCGATATACCCGCTGTGCTTAACGTGTCCAACCACAGAGTGACCCATAGAGCCATCCATGCACAACGTAACGAGCTCTCTTAGAGAGTTCATTATTAGATTGCAGATTGAAAGTAGAATGAACATTCTTTTATTAATTTACTTTGTCCGTCGTGACGGTAGTAAAATCTATTTAAACTCTGATTATGTTATTACAATCAGAAATAAGGTAATTAAGCTTTTAGCTCTTTGGCGTCTAACCGATAAGGTGTCGCTGAGAGTGGCTTGGATAATGTCTAATAGTACAATGCCCAAGCAGCCCAATAAACCCACTATATCAATCATTTCGATCACCGGCAATGACCCCAGGTTTAAATATAAGTGACTGTAAGCAAAGCAAAACTAGTAGAAGTAGATGAAGGTCATGCAGGCCAGCGAATAGACAACTTTTTACTCGCTCATTTCACAAAAGTACCTAAAAGTAGAATCTATCGAGCGCTGCGAAGTGGAGAGGTTAGAGTCAATAAGGGCCGGGTTAAGCCGGTATATCGAGTTAAGTTGGGTGATATGGTTAGATTGCCACCAATTTCAGGCGAACCTTCTAACGATAAGGTTCGATCAGTCCCGCCAGATCTCATTGGACGTTTAGAAAAGCAAATTCTGTATGAAAGCGAACACTTATTGGTGGTTAATAAGCCAGCAGGCATTGCCGTGCATAGCGGTAGTGGTGATTATTGGGGTGTGATTGAGGTATTTCGTGCGGGAAGAGAGAATCAACCATTCTTAGAATTAGCCCATCGTATCGATAAAGAAACTAGTGGTTGTTTAGTTTTGGCAAAAACTCGGCGCGCCTTGCTTGATATTCAAAAGGCTATGCAGGCCAAAGATTCTGAAAAGGAATATGTATTTTTAACTCAGGGCGACTGGAAGGCTAAAAAATATACAGTCGAGCATGCGTTAGAGAAACAAGCCAACAATAGCATTGGTTCTAAAATGATTGGTTCAGAAAGTGGTAAAGAAGCAATCACCATATTTACCACTAAAGAGCGATACAAAAAACATACGCTCATGTCTGCCAGCATTATGACAGGACGTACACATCAAATTAGAGTCCATGCGCAATTAGAGCAGCATCCCATTGCCGGTGATAAACGTTACGGTGATTTTGAATACAACCGAGCGATGCAAAAAATAGGTCTGCAAAGAATGTTTTTACATGCAGCCTATTTGAAATTTCACCTCTCTAGCCTGAGTCAAACTATGGAGTTTCGAGCACCACTACCTGAAGAGCTTAAAAACCTGTGTAAACGGCTAAGGAAGGGTGAATAGAGAAAACGGATTTAGCTTATGACATGCTACAATTCGAACAAATATAGATAGCAAATTATTAATTTTATCTCGAGGTAACTTAGCCACATGGATGAATCAAAGCCAAATTGGGAGCGCGATGCCATCATTGAATTAGCCAATGCTGGCCTCAAAGAGCAGCGTCGTTCTAGACGCTGGGGAGTGTTCTTTAAATTATTTTTCGTTGCATATTTAGTCGTATTTTTAATTGCTGTGATTGGCTCAAAGAATACAGATGGCTTGATGTCAGGTGAGCGTCATACGGCATTAGTTAGTTTAATTGGTGTGATTGCAGATGGTGAAGACGCCAGTGCAAACAATGTTGTATCAGGTCTGCGTGCTGCCTTTGAAAACGAAAATTCTGCCGCAGTAATTTTAAGTATTAATAGCCCGGGTGGATCACCTGTTCAGTCTGCTTATATTAATTCTGAAATTAAGCGACTACGCGAAATGTATCCTGCTAAACCAATCTACGCAGTGGTCTCTGATATCTGTGCTTCTGGTGGTGTATATGTTGCGGTGGCAGCGGATAAAATCTTTGCTAATGAATCAAGTATTGTTGGTTCCATTGGTGTGCGTATGGATGGCTTTGGTTTTGAAGGTGCAATTGAAAAACTAGGTGTTGAGAGAAGACTGCTAACTGCGGGTGAACACAAAGCCGTACTAGATCCTTTTTCACCTGAAAACCCAGTGGAAAAACAACATGTACAAACTATGTTAGATGAAATTCATCAAGAATTTATTGATGTAGTTAAAGAAGGGCGTGGAGATCGTTTAGCTAATGATCCTAAATTATTTACCGGCTTGTTTTGGACGGGCACAAAAGCAATGGAGCTTGGTTTGATTGATGGCTTGGGTAGTGCGGGTTATGTTGCACGCGAAGTTGTAGGTGTTGAAGATATTGTTGATTACTCTTATCAAGAAGATATTTTACAACGCTTTGCAGGACGTATTGGTAGTTCGATTGCTTCGCAATTAAAACTTTGGTTAGAAGGTGGTGTTAACTTACGTTAACCACAATACTGGCTGTTTGAAGTAATGGAATCATCCCCGTGAAAATGGGGATGATTCATTTTAAAAATTTAAGGTGCCTGTAATCCAAACTCTCTTAAGCATTGAGCAACCTTAATTAGCGGCAAGCCAATCAATGCAGTGGGATCGTCTCCGCGCATTGACTGACACAGAGAAATTCCTAATTTCTCTGACTTGAAACTACCAGCGCAATTGAAAGGTTGTTCGGTATCTAAATAGCGTTCAATTTCATCTAACGACAATTCTCTAAACTCTACCAAGAAGATGTCTATCCAGTCTCGATGCCAGCCAGATAGAGGGTGTTGAATAGATACGCCAGTGAGAAATTCGATGCTTTTCCCAGAGGCAGCTCTGAGTTGCTCAATAGCATTTTCACGATCATGTGGTTTACCCAGAATGTTATTACTGTTCACGCAACACTGGTCTGAACCAATAATTAAGCTGTCCGGCTGTGTTTTACCAATTTCAGCCGCTTTTTCTATCGCTAATCGTTGAACATAGGCACCAGGTTGCTCATTTTCGAAGCTAGATTCGTCAATATCAGGGGAGATGCAGTCGAAATCGATATGTAATCTTTGTAGTAATTCCTTTCGATAGGGTGAGCTAGAAGCAAGAATTAGACGGGTCATGGGTCATTTTCCAATTTATTGAGTGAAACAAGCTTAAGAAGTGGTTGATTTCAGTAAAAACTTTGACGAAACTTAAGTCAATCTATACACTTGGCCGCCGAATGAGCAACGATCTACCTTTGCGTTTTGACCCCGTATTATTTGCCAATCGAGGGCGTCAATTCGCTGGAAA
>JBGCDS010000015.1:0-17985 GCA_045105615.1 Gammaproteobacteria bacterium | reverse complement strand
AGCAACGCAAATTAATTTACATGGGCGCACTCTACAATTCCCCTGCAAAAATGAGTAAAGATGGCGCGATTAAACACATCAATGGCAAACCCACTGAATTCTATGTAGAAGATGCCATACAAACCACACTCAAGAACAAACAAGTAGACCCCGCTGAAACTAGAGCACATGGATGCACAGTCAAATATGTTCAATAAATTTATCCGACTAATTGCAGAAATATCATTATTACTAGCAATATGCGTTTCGATCCTGAACGCCGACGATGTTTCTTTAATGGAACCAATTGATTATCAACAATGGGCCGACAAACGAGCATCACATTTACCCAGCATTGTCGTTGTCGACATGTGGGCGATGTGGTGCGTTAGCTGCATTGAACGGTTCCCAGAAATGGTAAAAATGCATGAGCGCTACAAGAATGACAATGTCGTGTTTGCCAGCATGAATCTAGATGATAGAGAAGACCAAGAATCACTATCTGCTGCCAATGACTTCTTGCTCAGCATGAATGCTCAATTTGACCACTACCGCATGGATGAAAACCTAATGGTTGCCTTTGAAAAGACCAATCTAATCGGCATACCCGCAGTACTCATTTACGACAGTGAGGGCAATGAGCGCTACCGCCTGACCGGCGACAACCCTAACCAACAGTTCAGCAAACATGATGTAGAGCAGGCAATAAAGGCTCTATTGAACAAACAATAAGCCGGACTAGATTACAGCCCTTTACTTCTTCTGCTAGTAACCTGCTCTCCTGCGATTCCCCAGTTATCGGTATCCACTTCATCAATCACCACCACGGTGGTTGCTGGATTTTTATTCAGCACGCTTTGAAGCAAATCAGTCACGCCTTTTATAAGCTGCAGCTTCTGCGCTTTTGTCACTCCTTCCTTAGTTACTTTTATATTCACATAAGGCATGCTATCTACTCCTGATTTCATTCAATCTAATAGACTACCTAAAGTCTTTAAACAATCAAGCTAAATGAATAACTCCTCTACCCCTTTACCAAAGAAGGTCGACGTTATAGTTATTGGCGCCGGAGCAGCAGGTTTAATGTGTGCTCTAGTTGCTAGTCAACGAGGACGCAGCGTCTTAGTCATCGACCATGCTAACAAAGTAGGTAAAAAAATCCTTATGTCTGGGGGTGGTCGCTGTAACTTTACTAACATTTACTGTGAGCCCAATAATTTCATTTCAAATAATGCAAATTTCTGCAAATCCGCACTATCTCGCTATACACCTTATGATTTTATCGCGTTAGTCAACAAGCACAATATTCCACATCATGAAAAAAAATTAGGTCAGTTATTCTGCGACAATAAATCTAAAGACATTTTAGAAATGCTTTTACATGAGTGCCACATATCCGGAGTCAAAATCAGGACTCACTGCAGTGTCTCCAATATACAATCTATGGACAGCCATTTCGAACTAGAAACTAACTTAGGGCATACCGCCTGCCAATCCCTAGTCATAGCTACTGGTGGCTTATCTATTCCTAAAATGGGCGCAACCGGTTTCGGCTACCAAGTTGCACAACAGTTTAAACTGAATGTAATTCCCACTCGTGCTGCACTGGTTCCATTTACTGCAGACAAAATCACATTAGAAAAAATTTCCATATTAAGCGGCAGCTCTCTTCTGGTAAACGTATCTTGCAACAATACGAGCTTCAAAGAGAACTTATTATTCACTCATAGAGGACTAAGCGGGCCCGCTATTTTACAAATCTCTTCATATTGGCAACCAGGTGATTACTTAGAAATAGATTTATTACCAGAGATAGATTTATCGCAGATCCTTGAAAACAAGAAACGCACCAATCCAAAATCAGAACTAAAAACAATCCTAGCTCAATTTATGACGAAGAATATGGCACAGCTGCTTATGCAGCTATGGTTCCCAGATTCCGCATTCGCCAACAAAGCCATTAATCAATTCAGCCATACAGAATTAAACAATATTGCTAAACAGTTTCACTGCTGGAAATTTAAGCCAAATGGCACTGAAGGCTACCGCACTGCAGAAGTTACATTGGGCGGAGTGAACTGCAATGAAATTTCCTCGAAAACCATGCAAGCCAACAAACAACAAGGCCTATACTTTATTGGCGAGGTTTTAGACGTAACCGGCCACTTAGGAGGCTTCAATTTTCAATGGGCATGGGCTTCAGGCGCTGCTGCCGGTGAACATGTTTAACGATTAACTAAAGAACAGATCTCATTATATTGTGACTCACTCATACGCTTATCAACAAGGTCAATCAGCCTTCCGGATAATTCAAAGTATTCTGGCGAAAAACTAACACTGCCAATTTGATACTGCGCATGAAAGTTATCCTGCCTTTTCTTATTCACAAGCTGCATTTTTTCTTTTAGCTGAATCAGCACACGTTCAATTTCAAATGATTGATTATGCGAAGTGAGAATAAGAAATTCATCCTCGCCTATACGAGCAATCACATCTGAAGATCTAAAAATGCTTTTTAATGTATCGATAAAATTTATTAGCATTTCTCGCTCAATCAAGCTTCCAAATTTTTCCACCAATTGCGAAAAATTCAATTTCTTAATATAAACAAGCGTGCAGTGTAGTTCTTGTTTAGCTGCACCCTGCAAAACATAGTCTGCAACTGAAAGAAACTCTCTTCGATTATACAGGCTAGTATGGATATCTTTATCTTCGTACCTGAGTGATTGAAGTGCATCTTGAGTCACCATGCCAATATCTAGTAATGCAGCCAGATCATCATCTGTTAATACTTTTGGCTTAGTATCAATCAAGCACAGCGTACCCAAGTTGTGGTCATCATGAGACTGTAAAACAAAACCCGCATAAAAACGAATATACGGATCACCAACCACCAAAGGGTTGTCATGAAATCTTTGATCCAACAAGGTATCAGACACCTGCATAATTCTATTGATTGGATTAAGCGTCGCCGGCAATGAAATAGCATGCCCACAGAATGAGGATTTTCTGCATGTCTCGTTCACATCTAAACCCTGCTTAGACTTGAACCACTGACGTTTCTTATCGACTAAACTTATTAATACTATCGGAACATCGAATACACGTTAAGCTAAACGTGTAATGCGATCAAAACGCTCTTCTGGAGGAGTATCAAGGATATATAGCTTTACTAAACTAGAAACTCTAGAAGCCTCAGTGACTGGAATAGGCGGTTCTTGCATAAGTAGTCTCTATTATCTTTGAAAACAGCGAACTAAATTAATGATCAGGAACTAGATAGACCACAGCCATTATAGAGCTAAATATTGTTGTATGAAGCATTAATACACATAGATCAATTACCCTATGCGAATGGAATATTTGGCTGCACAGAGAGTGCAGCCAGAAAGTTCAAGAAAGACTAATAGGCTTAACTGGTGAAGGCAGATCACTAGACCCCATAAGATACTCATCAACACCCTTTGCAGCAGATCTTCCTTCAGCAATCGCCCATACAATCAGGCTTTGGCCACGTTGCATATCACCTGCTGTAAACACACCCTCAACGCTAGTCATCCAGTTTTTATCTGCAATAACATTACCACGCACATCTAACTCAACACCTAACTGCTCTAGCATGCCAGGCTTTTCAGGACCAACAAATCCCATGGCTAAAAATGCTAGATCACATGCAAGTATTTGATTACTGCCTTCGACTTCAACAAATTGCATACGTCCATCTACATTCTTCATTTCAACAGTGACTAGCTCTAAGCCTTTTAAGTTACCATTTCCATCGTCTATAAAACGCTTAGTCGACACAGAGTAAACGCGATCCACACCTTCCTCATGTGCTGAAGCTGTTCTAAATATGCGCGGCCATTCTGGCCATGGATTATTCTCTGCGCGTAGTTCTGGAGGTTTCGGCATAATCTCTAATTGATGCGCAGACTTCGCACCTTGACGATTAGCTGTACCCAAACAATCGGCACCAGTATCACCACCACCAATAATGACGACATCTTTATCTTTAGCATCAATAAAGTTATCTGGTTTAGCATCACCTTCACACAAATGATTTTGCATTGGCAAATATTCCATTGCTTGATGAATGCCTTTTAGTTGTCTTCCTTCCGCAGGAAGGTCACGTCGATGACAGGCTCCGCCAGTAAGAAGCAACGCATCAAAATCTTTTCTCAGCTGCTCTAAAGAAACGTTGTCACCAACATGCGCATTGGTTTTAAATGTCACACCCTCTGCTTGCATTTGTTGCATGCGTCGATCGAGTACTTTCTTTTCCATCTTAAATTCAGGAATACCATAACGCATCAATCCGCCTATACGGTCGTCACGCTCAAACAATGTAACGTCATGCCCTGCTCGTGCAAGTTGTTGCGCTGATGCCATACCTGCCGGGCCTGAACCAACAATAGCAATTTTTTTACCTGTTTTTACTGGTGCAATTTGCGGTTGTATCCAACCGTTTTCCCAGGCTTTATTAATTATAGAAAGCTCGACGGCTTTAATATGTACTGGATCATCATTAATTCCTAACACACAAGAACCTTCACAGGGTGCCGGACAAAGCGTGCCAGTAAACTCGGGAAAGTTATTGGTTGCATGAAGACGCTGAATCGCTGCCTCCCATTGATCTCTGTAGACCAAATCGTTCCAATCTGGGATCAAGTTACCTAAAGGGCAACCTTGGTGACAAAATGGAATACCACAATCCATACAACGTGCTGCCTGCTCTTTTAAAGGTTCAGGCTGCCAAGGCGCCATTACTTGACCCCAATCTAGCAATCTCTTCTCTACTGGACGGTACGGCTGTTTAGACCTTTGCACCTCCATGAATCCGGTGACCTTACCCATGGGCAGCCTCCATTACCGCTTCATCCACTGACGTTCCTTCTGCCTTTGCACGTTTAATTGCCTCAAGTACACGCTTGTAATCTCTTGGCATCACTTTAATAAATCGTTCCTGATAGCTTGGCCAGTCGTCTAAAATCTTTTTAGCCACGGTACTTTTAGTGTACTCAACATGTTTTGCCAACATGTTCTTAACCAACTCTACGTCTTCCTCTTCTATTAACTTTTCTAAGCCAACATCACTTTGATTACAATTAATATTAAACTTATCTTTATCATCTAATACATATGCGACACCGCCAGACATTCCCGCTGCAAAGTTTCTGCCTGTCGAACCTATCACCACGACATTGCCGCCAGTCATATATTCACAACAGTGATCTCCAACACCTTCAACGACAGTATTAACACCGCTATTTCTTACCGCATAGCGTTCGCCAGCTATTCCTCGTATGTAGACCTCACCTGATGTCGCTCCATACAAACATACGTTACCAACAATAATATTTTCTTCTGGTACGAAGCTAGAATGCTTAGATGGGAATACAATGATTTTCCCGCCAGACAATCCTTTACCTAGATAGTCATTGGCATCACCTTCCAATGTCATTGTGACACCCTTAGGCACAAAGCCTCCAAAACTCATTCCTGCTGAACCATTAAAGTGTGCACGTACAGTATCTTCTGACAACCCTTCTCCGCCATACCGTTTAGTGATGTTGTAACCAAGAATGGTGCCAACACTACGATTAGTATTTTGCACTGGCAGAATAATATCAACAGCTTCACGCTTTTCTATTGCTGCTTTACATTGAGGCACTAACGCAGTCATATCCAAAGAATGCTCTAAGCCATGGTCTTGTTTATTCACGCAGTACAAGCCTGTGCCAGCGTGTGGTTCTGGCTTATGTAATATTGTTGAAAAATCTAAGCCTTTAGCCTTCCAATGATCAACTGCTTTTCTCATATTGATGGTATCAACCTGACCAATCATTTCATCAATGGTTCTAAATCCTAGCTGCGCCATATACTCGCGCACTTCATCAGCAATGAATTTAAAGAAATTCTCAACAAATTCTGGTTGTCCGCCGAATTTTTTACGTAACTCTGGATTCTGTGTTGCCACACCCACTGGACATGTATTCAAATGACATACACGCATCATGATGCAACCCATTACAACAAGTGGTGCAGTTGAAAACCCGTATTCTTCTGCGCCTAGTAAAGCTGCGATAATGACATCACGCCCCGTCTTTAATTGGCCATCTGCTTGAACAACAATACGATCACGCAAACCGTTTTTCACAAGCACCTGCTGCGTTTCCGCAATACCTAATTCCCACGGCAATCCTGCATGCTTCAATGAATTCATTGGTGATGCACCTGTACCGCCGTCATAACCAGAAACAAGCACAACATCCGAATGCGCTTTGGCAACACCCGCTGCAACTGTACCTACTCCCACCTCAGCCACTAGCTTCACATGTACACGCGCTTCAGGATTAGCATTCTTCAAGTCATGAATAAGCTGTGCAAGATCTTCAATGGAATAAATATCATGATGCGGCGGTGGTGAGATCAAACCAACGCCTGCCGTGGAATGACGTACTTTGGCTACCCATGGGTAAACTTTTGTTCCCGGTAGCTGACCACCTTCACCAGGCTTAGCACCCTGCGCCATTTTGATTTGAATATCGTCAGCATTCACCAAGTATTCACTAGTGACACCAAACCGGCCTGAAGCCACCTGCTTAATTGCACTACGACGTAAATCACCATTGTCGTCTCTGGTAAAACGATCAGGATCTTCTCCACCTTCACCAGTATTTGAACGACCACCAATGCGGTTCATAGCTATCGCTAGCGTTTCATGTGCTTCTTGACTGATTGAACCATATGACATGGCACCCGTTGAAAAGCGCTTCATAATACTCTCAATCGGCTCGACTTCTTCCAGAGAAATTGGTTTCCTATCTGAATTCAGCTCGAACAAACCACGCAGTGTCGCAAGGTTTTCATTTTGATTATCAACGCGGTCTGTATATTCTTTGAAAATACTATACTGACCACTGCGCGTTGCATGTTGCAACTTAAATACTGTCTCAGGGTTAAACAAATGATATTCACCATCGCGTCGCCATTGGTACTCACCACCCCATTCCAGGTCAGGTGCAATCGTCGGACGTTCAGGGAAAGCATTGTGATGATTAACACTAACTTCAGCAGCAACTTCTTCTAATCCAATACCGCCAATGCGTGAAGCCGTCCAGGTGAAATACTTATCGACAAACTCTTTATTCAAACCGATGGCTTCAAATACTTGCGCACCACGATAGGACTGCACAGTTGAAATTCCCATCTTGGCCATAATCTTAGTCAGCGACTTATTCACGCCTTTAATAAAGTTTTTAACTGCGGTCGCATGTTCCATTTCAGGAATATGTCCTTTACCAATCAAGTCGCCTAACGACTCAAATGCTAAGTATGGATTAACAGCACCAACACCATAACCAATTAACACAGCAAAATGATGTACTTCGCGAGGCTCACCCGACTCAAGTATTAAACCCACTTTAGTACGCGAACCATTACGAATTAAATGATGATGCACACCTGCGGTAGCAAGTAATGCAGGGATCGCAGCATTGTTTTCATCAACGCTACGATCTGACAAAATGATATTGCTATTGCCAGCAGCAATTGCAGCATCCACCTGCTCACATACTATTTTAAGCGCTTGATCTAATCCTTTACCACCCTCTGCTACCGGATACAAAATCGACACCGTTTCCGTTTTAAGGCCTGGCAAATCAACATCGCGAATTCTTGCTAGCTCCTCATTAGTAATTACCGGAGAAGACAACTTGATTTGTCGACAACTATCTTCTTTTGGATCAAGTAAATTTTTCTCTGCACCAATAGTCACAGCAACCTGCGTCACTAATTCCTCACGTATGCCATCTAGCGGCGGATTTGTTACCTGTGCAAACAGTTGTTTGAAATAGTCGTATAACAGTCTCGATCGATTCGACAGTACCGCTAACGCCGCATCTGTGCCCATAGAACCCACAGGCTCCATTCCTTTAGCGGCTTTAGGCGCCATTAGTACGCGCAGGTCTTCGTGGGTATAACCAAATGCTTGTTGACGCTGCAATAAAGTCTCACTGTCAGTGCCATGAATGTGTTTTGGATTAGGTAACTTTTCAACAGGCATTAAATGCTTAGCCAACCATTCTCCATACGGATGTTCATCGGCAAACTGTTGCTTTAATTCCTCATCATCGATGATGCGGCCTTGCTTCGTATCAACCAGGAATATACGTCCTGGATGCAAACGGTCTTTCATTAATACATTTTCTGGCGGGATATCTAACACTCCTACTTCAGAAGCCATCACTACCATGTCATCTTTGGTGACGTAGTAACGTGATGGACGCAAACCATTACGATCAAGCACCGCACCAATTACTTCACCATCGGTAAATGCAACAGATGCTGGCCCATCCCATGGCTCCATTAAGCATGCATGATATTCATAAAAAGCTTTACGTTCGGCAGTCATAGTTTCGTGACCACTCCATGCTTCTGGAATCATCATCAGTATTGCATGCGGCAGTGGTCTTCCACCCATATGCAAAAACTCCATCACATTATCGAAGGTTGCTGAATCACTACCACCTTCAACACAGATTGGAAAAATTTTCTTTAAGTCATCACCAAATAATTCCGATTCACATAATGCTTCTCTTGCACGCATCCAATTTGCATTTCCACGCGCGGTATTTATTTCTCCATTGTGGGCAACATATCTAAATGGATGAGCTAATCTCCAAGCAGGAAAAGTATTTGTAGAGAAGCGTTGATGTACTAATGCAATCGCTGATTCAAAGTCAGGTTGCAAAACATCAGGGTACATTAATTCAAGCTGATTAACTGTCAGCATACCTTTATATATAAAGGTACGGTAGGACAACGATGGAATGTAGAAACGTTGGCACTCAGAGAGCCCTGAACCCCAAATTGCATTTTCAGCTAACTTTCGAATAACAAATAATTTACGTTCAAATGCCGCTTCATCTTTTGCGTTAACACCCTTACCAACGAATATTTGCTTGAAGGTCGGCTCACCCGATTTTGCAGTTGGTCCCAAACTAGAATCATCCGTAGGAACTTCGCGCCAACCTAAAACTGTTTGGCCTTCGTCTGTGATAATTTTTTCTATCATTTCCTGACATTGCTGTGATTGAGCAGCATCGTTAGGAAGAAAGACTAGCCCTGCACCGTATTGACCATACTCAGGCAAATCAATATTGCTTTCTTTACACACGCGCGAGAAAAACTTATGCGGCATTTGTAATAATATGCCAACACCATCGCCGGTATTTTCTTCACAACCACAAGCACCACGGTGGACTAATTTTTTAAGGATGGTTAAACCATTCTCTACAATGGCATGAGACTTACGTCCTTTAATGTCAGCGACAAAGCCAACACCACATGAGTCGTGTTCATAATCTGGATCATAAAGGCCTTCTGCTGGCGGGTAATTATTCTGCATATGGGTTCCGCATTTACGTTTTATTATTTATTTATGGCGAGCTAAATTTCTTTATAAAATCGCTACTTAGCCGTTTCAGCTCATGCTGCCGAAAGGGCCGCAAATTATAATGCAGGGCAGATTACAGTAGCAAGCAAAGATAGCGGCTTAGATGTATTAATGTGATTCAGCCCCAAAATGAGACATAAGGCTAATATAATATAACTATAGTTTAATCAGCCAGTTACAATAAAAATATAATCTATCACTTTTAGAAGCGCTTGGAATTCAGTGGGCTTTAATCTTTTGCTTGCCGCAATTCGAACACTTATAGACGGTCACCAGCTTCCCCTGCTTGCTGTCAAATTTATTATCCGTAACCACTTTCCACTTATGATGCCCGTGCTGGCATAGTCCAAGTTTTTTAACTTCAGGCTTTTTAAATGGGAGAATATTACTCATCAGATCAATTCATTTTCACAACAAAGCGGTAACACTGGAATTTTTTATACCGCATCTCTGAATTACCTATTTGCAAATAACAGCCCTGCAGCACAAAACACTCCAGCGACCAATAGAAACATAAAATATTTGATCACAATAGTGTTAATAATCAACCTATGGTTATCTGCCCATATTTTCTTAACGCTATTTAGTCGATCTAACAAATATCCAGACACAAACCCAACAGGGACTAATCCAACCAAGTAAAGAGAAAGCTCTGAAGACGAACCAATTAGAAATGCAATATATGCGGACATCATATAAAACATTGTCGTAGTGAGTGAAAACATGGCGGCAGAATAACATGAATTGTTTGAGTAATTTTCACTTCATGCATGCGCTAGCATTCATACTCAATACAATGGTAAATCACTTTAGCTAAGTATCGCCAATAGCACTAAAGGAGAAACCAATATATAAATTTCACACGATATTTCCGCATCAAAGGTAGCGGCTGACTAAATTCTAGATTAGTATGGAAATCATACTAATAAGAAGAATACTCACTTGGCTCGCAATAACCTATATATATTAATGACTTATGCAGGTGCACTACCGTTCATTGGCTGCGCACTAATGCTATATTCTGGCATTAATCACGTGAGTTTGCTCGGTCCGGTGAATGAAATAGTTGCAGTGTATGCATTAGTGATCATCTCATTTATAGCAGGTGTACACTTAGGCACTTACTTGTTTTACAACACCCAAACTCCCAAGCCTTTGTTCATTATTAGCAATATTGTCGCTGCTGTTGCATGGATGTCACTACTATTTGCCAACCCAGCCAACGCAACTTTAATTCTTATTGGAGCGTTTATTTATTTACTCGGCGTAGATTTTTTACTCAAACAAGAGAAGTTTATTTCTCCAACCTATTTTACAACTCGACTGATTGCCACTGTAATTTCAGCAGGCTCATTACTCTTCGCATTTAGTTTTAGCTAAGCAGCATTAGCTAGCTGTTGCTCTGCTAGACCTGCAATATCGTCAATCACTTCCACACTTTGCTCAAATACTAGCTGAGCAAATCTTTCGTCTCGAACAGCAATCTGCTTAAATAACTCTGTGGCTACCGGCACTGGATCAGAGATAACATCTGACACGACATCATCATTAACTGCTTGCGCCACGCCACCGATAAACTCTCCCACAGACTCAACCGGCGAAGGTAATTGTTGAGCAGCAGGAACTCCCTGTACTTCTCTATATGTCTTAGTCACTTCTACAGCCTTAGAAGACTGCAAGTTCAATGAGAAATTAGCTAGTTGATCTGCATCAATACCGATACGTGTCGCCTTTTGAAATGCGCCAGCAAAATTACCACTGTAAAACTTATCTGACAAACGATCGATATTTTTGATCAATTTATCAATTGCTGCTTGCTCTTGCTCGTTAATATCACCGCTGACTTGATAGGAAATTTCTTGCCCTTTTTGAATCTGGCGATCTATGTTCACACTAAAGCCATCTTCATTAAATGTTGCTTGCTTAGATACCTGCTTGCTATAAAACTTCTCTATATTAAAGTTCACAGTATCACCTTCTTGAGTTTCAATACTCAAATTGAAACTCTTACTAGCTTGCACGTCTCTTGTTTTAGAAAACTCTATTTGTGTGGTTTGAAGTTGAGAAACCTGTGCGGGGTTTGCTTGAGGACTTCCTACAGCATTACCCTCATTGCCACCTTGATCTGTTTGTGAAACCAACGAACCTGGGCTTTGTTCAACAACGTTGTCAACATTAGGCGCAAACCTATTATCAATGCGTTCCAAGCCTCTTTGTATTTTACTAAGCGCCCGATCTAATTGTCTTTCTAAACGTGGCTCTGTTTCTAGTCTACCTTGCAATGCTTCTCTAGCAGATGCAAACCCTTGCTCTATACCCTCGCGCGCTTGATTTAACAAGCCTTGCAGCTCTTGCTCATTTGCACCGCTATTACGTGCATCACGTAGTTCTTGACGGACAAAACTTAATACATTCTTAGCGATAGTCTTTACCGGAGACTGCCCATTATTATTAGCTTGTAAATCGACATTCTTGCCCAAGCCATCACTCAACGCCCTTTCCAACAAATCCACCGAACTTGAGCGCGAATAGAAGTTGTTATTATTTGATGCTACCTTCGGCGCATTATTTGCGTTATCCGATTGAATATTTGTAGTCGTTTCACGCGATACTGCGCGAGAAAAATTAGCTGACAAATCAAAATGGAATCTACTACTATCTATCGTCATAACAACTGTGCCCACTATCATTAAAATTCATAGCTTGTAATCGGCGAATTGTGAAGAACCTCAAATTATTTACGTTGATAGTGGAATTTTTATAGACAAAAGGTACTACCCATGACTTGAACAATTTGCGCAACTACCCTCCTTTAGCCAAACCAATAGTTTCACTCTCTTCAGTCCCAGTCTCACTTCGAGCAAATTCCTTGGATTGCAATAACAGGTAATAAGAAAATTGATGTAACGCTGCAGGATCATTTTTGTAGCTTTGAAGAACCTGATCAAAAACGTCATCTAAGTGAATACTAGTATTAGCATGGCTACCACTATCAGTAATCACCAACATGGGAGTTTCTATGATTCTATGAGCATTAGGTATTTGAATCTGAACATTCCTCTGCTTGCCATCATTTTCCTTCATTTATTCTCCTTTTATTTCTAAGACCAGGCTTTAATCTTACTTGCAAGCAACTGGTACAAATATATTACTGTTATAATTTACAATATCAAACCCTACATTCACTCACCATACTAGATACCAACGACTTACTGGAATGGGGTCTGTACAGGCGGAAAACTTCTAAGTAGTTATACTTATAATCATTCATTTTATTGTTTGATAGCATTAAACTACTTACTAACTATAATCTGATAAAGAATTTAACAAGCGATCAACCATGGAGCCATCCAGACTGCAAAATAACGAAATAGATCGTTTATCTGTTCTTTACGATACAGATATATTGGACTCTCCAGTAGAAAGTGCATTTGATGCCATCACACAGGCTACTGCTAAGTTATGTGATATGCCAATGTCTTTTGTTTGCTTGGTTGATTCAGAACGCGTGTGGTTCAAGTCCTCTACTGGTTTAAATGGAGTTAATGAAATCCCAAAAGAAATTGGCTTTTGCCCACATACAATTAAGCAATTAGATGTATTTGAAGTTAAAAACGCAGCTATTGATAAACGCTTTCGAAACAGTCCATTAGTCACCCAAGCCCCTCATTTTCAATACTACGCAGGTGCTCCGCTAGTCACTAGCGATGGTTATGCGCTAGGGACACTTTGCGTGATGGATTATAAACCTCGAGAACTGGAGGCAGCTGAAAAAGAACAGTTACAACAATTAGCATCAATTATCACAGCACTCATTGAAGCAAAAAGAATAAAAGAAATAAAGAAATTATCTATACACCATCGCTTAGGTGACATAGTAGAAATATCACCCTATGAAATTTATTTAGTTGATGCAAACAACGAGAAAATTAATTATGCAAATCGAACTGCGCAACTCAACTTAGGCTACAGCTCTAACCTATTAAAGCAACTTAAGTGGAAAGATATTTTAAGTCATGCACCAATTGAATTAATTTCAAAACACTTAAGCACCAATAAATCGTTCCACTCATCACCTATTGAATTCCAGGCATCACAAAAACGCAAAGATAATTCAGAATACCCTGTGGAATGTATTTTACAAGCTAGCGGGCTAGGAAATAATGAGTTCTTAGTCATTAGCAATGATATTAGTCAAAGGAAAAGTGCTGAATCCAGAGAAAGAATTCTAATGAATAATATTGCTCATATGAATAGAATCAATGCTACCAGTGCACTTGCTTCTGGCTTAGCGCATGAATTAAACCAGCCTTTAACTGCTGTCACACAATACTGCGACACCGCTCTATCCATATACAATCAAAGCCAAAATAATAATGAAGCATTACTAGAACCATTACAAAAAGCAGCATCACAAACAATTCGTGCAGGTGAGATAGTAAAAAGATTTAGAGCGTTTACGGAAAAACGATTACCCATTCGTAAACCAGTCTGTGCAAAAGAGTTGCTAAATGAAACACTGCTATTTACCAACCACGACATACTCCAACAAAAGATAACGCTTACTGTCGACATTAAAAGTGATACTCCTTCTTTCCATGCAGACTCAGTCCAAATACAACAAGTCTTACTAAATTTGATCACCAACAGCATACAAGCCATGGAAGGCAAGACTAATAAACACCTTACAATCGAATGTTTATGCGACACAGCAAATAGCATTGAATTTACAATCACGGATACTGGAGACGGTATCGATCATGTCTTACTAGATGATTTGATTGCTCCAGCCTCATCACAAAAGCCTAATGGCACAGGCCTAGGGTTATGTGTATGTAAATATATTATTGAATCACATAATGGCAAACTATGGAGTGATGCTCACTACACGCATGGTGCTCGCATGAAATTCAGCATCCCCTTAAGCAAATAATCCCCTACACCACATAAACAATGAGTAGCAAAGACAACAAACCCATAGTGCACTTAATTGACGATGATGATGCAGTAAGAAATTCTATCTTCATGTCTCTAGTGATTGAAGGATACAGCTTAAAAGAATTCTCCTCAGCCATCGAATTTCTTGAAAATTATCATGGCCATCCAGGCTGTCTGATCGTAGATATTCAAATGCCTAAAATGGATGGGTTGGAACTTCAGAAGGTTTTACTAGATAAAAATATAAAAATCCCCATAATATTCATCACAGGACACGGAAATATTCCCATGTCAGTTAAAGCAATGAAATCTGGTGCTCTTGATTTTATCGAAAAGCCATTCGTGAAAAAGGACTTATTAGCAAGTATAAACAATGCACTTGATATCGATTACAACATCAGACAACAAGACCAATCTTATTTAGCCATAAAAAATAGATTTAATTTACTTACATCGCGCGAAAAAGAAGTCTTACACATGTTAGTCAAAGATCATGCACAGCTAACTAACAAAGAGATTGCTGTTGCGCTAGGCATAAGCAAAAGAACCATTGAAGTACATCGTAGTAGCATAATGTCAAAGATGCTAGCAAAAACACGCGCTGAATTAGTAGAACTAACGAGACACTGTAGGCCTAGCTTAGAACCAATTTAAAAAAGCGATAAATCAGCTTTAGCTGATTTATCGCTGAATTGATTAAACCAACTGCAAATCTAGCAAGCCTTCCATTTTCTCCGCAGTTTCTGACTTTCCTGTACGACTATCACCCACCAAGGCTACTGTCACACTGACTGACTTAGCATTGCCACCTGCACGTACACGCTTCTCACTAGCGATACTTTTTATTCTTTCAATCATATCACCCGCTAACCTTACCGGACCAACCTGCTCTATTTCGTCCCGATCTTTATACCCACAACGCGTAATATCATCATCATCATTGTTTTCATACACGCCTGCCATCAACTGGCTATTAACTACACCGACCATCATTTCTTTTTTAGCGACCAGATCTTCCATCACGTCAGTAAATTTTTTCTCAGTAGCCATATACTTTTCATGTAAATCTGGGTGCAAGATAGAACCGTCTGCTTCTTCAAGCAAAGGGAAAGGGTTAGCCCAATAGCTAATTTCCTTTTTACCTCTATGTGTTTGAGTACTTCCTGCTGCAACACGCTCACCTTTTCGGAACTGTTCAATCGCATCCATAACAGGCATATCGGAATGAATTGTTGGCGCACCTTCTTCAATAATATTGAAGTTATTGTTGTACATTAGCCCATCCAGAGGGTGGCCAGTCATGACTTCTGACACAGTAGCTACGGGAACAATCTGTCGTGCATTTGATCCTGATTCATTATTGTAACCAATCTCACGCCCTTTCATTTGTAACTTTGCATGCTCACTGAATCCATCTAAGCAGGCAAACGCACCTGTTTCAGTACCATAAAACATCATATGAGTTTGACCATTGGCATCGGCTTCTAAACGTGCTCTGCCCATATCATCAGCCTTAACCAACATTTCTGTAATGTAAGGCTCATTGGTTGATTCATCAAAATGACAAACATAACGAGTGCAGCCACAGTGCAATGGCAGGTCACCAGCACGAATAGCAAGTACATTATGCAGGGTTAGAATTGGCTTTTTCCCATAACCAAAATATTTACATTCATCAAGATTAGGCACCAGACCTACAAGTAATTCATTATCTTCATCCCAAAAATAACCTAAGTCATCCATATTTGAAGATGGGCAACCAAAGATAAATACACCATCAGGTTTGCGATTACTTAAAATATCTTCCGCTTCTGCGAATGGAAATAAGTTTAATAATCCCGCCTCGATTTCAATACATCCATTCGACTTATGCAAATAAGCAACAATCAACCACGCACCCACTCTTAATGGGACGGCAGTCCAATCTTCTGGCACAAACTCCCCATCTTTAAATGGATTATGGTCAAGCTCAAAGAAAGGATAAGCGCGCTTATTTGACGCTGTTTTATAATCAACACCAGTTCGAATATCGGCTGCTATTGTTAAAGGAACAGATGATAATGACACATAATCAGAGGGTAAATTTAGATAGTGACCAGAAATTTCTCCCGCTGTTACACTCGGATGCGCATCCAAACCTGCAGATCGACGCACACCAGTTTCAAGGCCGACTTTCTTCATTAGCAAACGTCGCGTTTCCACGATTAACTCAGAAAGACTACCTGCTTTATCAGTAACAAGATCTTTAATTGAATCTGGTGTCTCATCACCCGTAATCACTTCATTATGTAACCGTACTAAACGTGAGTAAGTTACATTTCTAAAATGGTGAAACCCACCATCCATGAACTTCACTAACGCAACATTTTTTTCTGCGACGCTTTCTTCTAAAGGATTGTCTGTTTCTAATATTTTCAAAAAATCACGCGCACTTATATCAAGAATAAAATTGATCTTACTTTGCACTTCCAATTTATTTTCTTTTCGATTTCTTAAACTTCCGATAAATTCCATTTTATATTTTTTTAGGAACTTAGAAAAAATTCTACTTTTCAATAAGTGTTCTGGCGTGCTACACCCTTCTCTTATTTCTAGGACGTTTTGAGGATTGAAGTGTAAAGAGACACTTGATTCCAGCATCTGCGGATTATCTGTCATAGCATTATTCACTTTATATTATCGTTATTGTTTTTATAGTGATTATGACTATACACAAGGTAATCAACTTTTCCCCCAAAAATAACTTATACGACAATAGTATTAACTTTATACCTAAGGCAATGCTGTTAAAGTTTTTTATAAAGGTCTGTATGTTTGTTGCTAATAAATAAATATATAAATAAAACAGCAGTTAATTATATTAAAATATTGTTATATGCGAACTTGAAATATGACAGAATCTTGCTGTTGTTATTTGATAAAAAATAATGAGATAGTTTAGACAGGGAAATTGATTTAACAAGCAAGCTACTAACTATTAACGGAGAATGTTGTTGTGCCTAATACAAAATCTCAAACCAACACCCCTGATAAAAACACTAGTACTAAATACAAAGATATAGAGGAGGCAATTCAAAAAGCCATTGATAGCAAGTCTTCTCATATCAACGATAGGGATAAAAAAAACTGCGCTAAATAATTATAAAGAAAACACAAGCACTGCAAATCCTTAACTGCAGATTTTATGCGGCTTTGCAATTACCGCGTACAAAACAACTACACCACTAATCACATTTAGAATGTGACACATATAATGGTATGGAAGTATATCGCCTACAAATCGCGACCTTGTTTCCGGTTAACTAAAAATAACTAACAGAAACGTCAGAGCAGTTATCACTCCACAAATTATTTGCAACATCTGTAAGAGAAAACAAAAAAAGAAGCATCGAATACAGTAGTTATATGTATTTCGGTTAATCACACGCGCATAAAAAAAGCCCTAGTGCATATAACACTAGGGCTTTTTCTAAATTAATGCCTGGCGATGTCCTACTCTCACATGGGGAGACCCCACACTACCATCGGCGCAGAACGGTTTCACTTCCGAGTTCGAGATGGGATCGGGTGGGTCACATTCGCTATGGTCACCAAGCAATTTGGTATGCATA
>JBGCDS010000014.1:0-12482 GCA_045105615.1 Gammaproteobacteria bacterium | reverse complement strand
ATTTTAAGCGTACGCAATAAATTATTGCTCAGCACCAACATATAGCCATTTACCTGAAATTCTCTGAAAATATGATTTCTCATAAAGGATTTCTTCATTTCCCTTTTCATTAATAAAATACGCTTTGAATTCCACTGTCCCTTCATCACTCTTTTGGGTTTTACTCAGCACTTCCAGCTTGACCCACATTTGTGAATTTTCTGAAAGACTTTCTGCTTTTAAATCTTTCACCATTGCTGGATGCCATGTGTTAAGTAAATATTCGCCTAGGCCACCTAAGGCATAAGCACTATAGCGCGAGCGCATTAATTGCTCTGGTGTTTTTGCATATTGCTTACCAGAGTGAAAAAGACCACAACATTGATCTAATGGTTTAGCCTTACCGCATGGACATAAGCTATTCATAATTCAGTAACATTAAATACCTTTAATGTTGTACACGTAGTTGAGATATAAGTAATAGGCTATTCTATCCTTTAGCACTATGGAAAACAGTAATGAGATTAATCACCATTATATTTACATTGATAGCAATGACAGGTTGTACTGTGGTTGGCATTAGGAATTCAGAGGAAGCCGCTCATAAAGTCTTGCTTGAACAGGATAATATCCAAATACGTTTATATGAAAAGTCATTAATTGCACAGACAACGACAACTGGTAATTACAAACAAAGCGGCAATGAAGGTTTTAAGCGTTTAGCTGGATATATATTTGGCGACAATCAGTCTAATCAAAAAATTGAGATGACTACACCTGTTATTGAAGAACAAGCCAGTGAAAAAATTGCAATGACTGTACCTGTCTATCAGGAACAAAGTGATAATCTGTGGACAATGACCTTTGTCTTACCTTCTAAATACACTATCGATACAATTCCAAAGCCAATTAATAGCAAGGTAGAAATAAAGCAGCTAACCGAGAAAAAGGTAGCGACAATCAGATACTCCGGATTGATTAACTCAGAAAAATTAGAACAAAAAACTATTGAGCTTCAACAATGGTTAAAGATCAATGGTTATATATCTATATCAGAACCCTATTCTGCTGCATATGACCCACCCTGGACTATTCCATTTCTACGCCGAAATGAAGTGCACATCGAAATTAATTAAGTTTTTATCTGGATTTCAAGTGACTATTAGCATTAGCAATAGGCTCTATGACTTCTTTCAAGTCTTTTAGTATTGCGTCAAGAATTTTCTTGCCTTTATCTTTAGTCGCCAAGGCAGGGTTACCCATAGCACCGGTAGGACTATAATTTGGTTTATTTGGATAATTAAGATTTAACGGACCTTTTTTGATATCTACTAGACCTGCTTGCGCAAATTGCATACTCACCAGACTTTCATCGATGGCTAGCATAATTGAAGTCTCTAACTCATCAGCATGACCGCCCCGTTTCTGTTCTTCAATTTCATTTGTTACTGTATTTACATGGCTTCCTGAATAAACATTTATTAATGTCGTACGTTGCTCATAGGGTGATTGCGATATTGCTACTTCAAGCGGCCTAATTGTACTAATGCCTGTATTGATGAAAATTAATTGATTCTCACCATGCTTACCAACGCTGTCCAATATATCGGTCACGCATTGTATAAATGTGTTTTCAGAAATAGACCAACTACCTGGATAGTCAGTAAACGCTGGGTAGTAAGCAAAGCTAATCACTGGCCAGACAATTAATGGAAAACGTAAAGCAAGTTGATGGGCAAGCCAATTTGCCTGTACATAATCTGTATTTAATGGCAAATGCAAACCATGCTCTTTACATACCGCACCAATAGGCAGCACACAAATCAGGTTATCGCTAATCGCTTGTTGAATAACGTTCCAAGGCGAGGTCTCAACTAATATCGAGTTATTTCTGTTCATTCTTCAGCCAACAATATAGTCATTAATTACTTAAATTATTTATGGTTATGTTCGACATCTTGATGAGTTAAATCTGATTAAGCAAATATTGCTTTAACCCTGATAAAGTATGTGTAATATATTAATCATAATAAATTATATTTAATCTACTCGAGGAAAATTATGGATATCATGAAATTAGGCACACAGCTATTAATGTCGAAAATGTCTGGCGGTGCTAATGTTGACTCTAATGCAGTTCAATCTGCATTAGGAAGTTTATTAGGTAGTGGTGATAGTCCGGATATTGCAGGGTTATTGAGCGGTTTACAGTCTGGCGGTTTAGGTGATGTTGCCAAATCATGGTTAGGCGATGGTGACAATACACCTATCTCTGCTGATCAGGTAAAAGGACTAGTAGATGAAAACAAATTAAGCCAACTAGCCTCTGCATTAGGCTCTGACAAGGGCTCCGTCTTATCAGGACTTCAAGAAGCCATGCCACAGATGGTAGACAAGGCTAGCAGCGGTGGTTCATTGTTAGATTCCATTGGCGGAATTGGTGGTGCTTCTAAATTAGTGAAAGGGTTTTTAGGATAATTCGATTTTCATATGACGGCCGGAGTAAATACGATGTACTTCGGTCATCTCAATCATAAACCTAAAACACATTTAATCTTTATGGAGTATTTTAATTAATAATCATTAGAGCCTTGACTAAATACTAGCTTCAAACAAACCCCAACTATTGCACCGATTAGATTATTTAACATGTCTTTTTGTGTATCCCATTGATCAATATCACCGGCACCAATAAACAACACACCATCACCCTCACCTAATAATATAGCACCAGCAAACTCATATAACTCATGAGCCGAGGACATTCCTAACACAACAATAAAGGTACTGATGACACAGAAAAAACCACTGAATCTATATTCTGACTTCACAAAATACCTAAGTATAAATAAAGACGAAACTAAACCAAAATAACCATGCACCCAATAATCATATTCAACACCTAAAGGATATTTTTCATAGAATTGATACATACCCAAGCAATGCAATAGGAGAAATATAGAAAATAAAAAATAGTGTCCCCAATAAAGATGTAGCTTTGATCTAAAATAATAAGCCGCAACAAGCAAAGCAAGGCACATCAAAAGATCATATTTATAATGACTCTCCATGCCTAGTGCTTGTATTTCCATAATGGAAAATACAATGAAAAATATTATCGCAATATATTTATTTTTTTTATCAATCTTGCTTATTTTAATCTTATTAAGCATACCAATAAAATACTACCTTGTTATTTCGACAATAATGCATATGCACCCCAAACAATAAGAAATATCCAAATTGCTGAGTATAACCAAAGCTTTTTAATCACCTCAAAAAACTCTTGTGCTTTAAACCACGAAATCAATTCATCGGCATAATTTGCCAAACCCATCATCATCAGTAAAGCTATAAATAAGCATACCGCTAATATTTCCACTATTGAAATGCCAGAATTAACAATGAAATATAATACTAATAGTGATAATACAAAACCTACGATCGTAACTATTGCAGGTACGGTATAAATTTTGCCAACCAGCTTCAGCCAAAGCTGTGGATTGATAATCATCACTATTACCTTTACAGCAGCAATGACAATTAAAACTGCTGCCAGTAATTCTATAGAATCAAAATTCATATAATCACCTCTCATCTTCAAATCAACTGTAACAACTATTTTTCCTCCAGCAATTGATTCACATCAATTGCTAAATAAGAAATATATGTAATATTTTCGCATACACATGAAACGACAGAAAAATCAAATAACTCAATCATTAAATAACTTGATTTAAGGCAAATTAATTATGAGATTTTTAATATTGATAAAAATGATATTAATAGCTTTACTTTTATTTAACACCACGGGAGTAGTTGCTGAAAATGACGAAGTCACTTCCACAGTTGAAGCTGGCAGTAAAACATTTTATCGGTTTTGTTCTATTTGCCATGGACCTAATGCAAAAGGAAGCGGTATGTTTAGCGATCATTTAATCAATACACCTCCTAACTTAACCACATTATCCAAGGAAAATAATGATGTCTTTCCATGGATGGAGCTCTATAGAGCGATTGATGGTAGCGATATTAATCCAGAACATGGCACGCCAGAGATGCCTATTTGGGGCAATCAATTTGATATAAAAACATGGGGACAAGCCGAATCAGATTTTTCAAATGTCATTGTACGAGGACGTATATTTGAAATTCTAGTCTACCTAGAATCTATTCAAGAATAATTCAGGTTATGTAATCATACTTATAATGATCTGTATCAATGACACGACATTCTGATCGAATATACTTTTCATATATAAAATCACATAGGTGCTCATTATGAAGTTAACTCAAAAAATAAACACAATATTATTTTCAATTATTTTGTTTTTTAGCACTTCTCAGTTATGTCTAGCTGAAGAACCTTACGACACAGAAGAACAAGGAAAAGTACAATTCATTGACAACTGTGCTTTATGCCATGGTAGCAGCGCTAAAGGTGACGGTGTTTTTGCAAAACTTCTAACTATAGATACGCCTGATCTAACTCGTTTAAAAAATGATAACGGTGGTTTTTTTCCTTATAGAGAAATTTATCTTATGATCGATGGACGAGAAGAAGTATTGTTACATGGTCCCCGATATATGCCAATTTGGGGTGATAGATTCAAAACATCAACTTGGACTTCAGTATCAGAGGAACATGCAGACACTTTAGTACGTGGCACTATCTTTGAATTATTAATATATCTTGAATCTATTCAGGAAAATTAACGATTAAGTACCACTATGTTATGTGCAAAATTTATTCAACTAGAAGTCTTAAAGAGTGATGCAAATGACGAATTGATTAATGCCTGGAGCTAGGGTTTTGATAGTTTAAGGAACGAGTTAATACATCCCGAAAATTTAGTTAGAATAAATAACCCACCATAAAATACAGCGAATAACTTATCACTTACATATCATCGTTACTCCCTCAATAGTACGAATAGTGTCACAAGACTATTCGTACCAGTTATTTACCTTGAATCATATGCAACGAATCTAGATCCAAACATTATTTCATTTCACCTAAACCCTGCCCTATCATTTATAATCGACTTTATTAGATAAATTTTTTATATAGCTCAATTGTTAAGCATTACTTCTAGTAACAATATGGCACCAGATTACAAATAATGATTGGATTAACTGAAGTCAGTCTACACCGTGGGCAGAAACCACTTTTGGATAAAGCAGACCTATTGATTCATGCAGGTCAACGCGTCGGCGTTATTGGTGCTAATGGCACAGGAAAATCCAGTTTATTTCAGCTATTTTTAGGTCAATTGCATTCTGATCAAGGTGATGTCGTACTGCCAAAGCAATTACGCATCAGCCATATGGCACAGGAAATTGTCCATAGTGAACGTACAGCCTTAGAATACATACTTGATGGCGATACTGAATTACGCGCTACTGAGTCTGCTATTGCAAAAGCTGAAGAAAATGACGACAACAGCTCACTGGCCAAGGCACACGAAAAATTAGACAATATAAATGCATACACTGCACCTAGTCGCGCACAACAATTATTATATGGCTTAGGATTTAAAGCTAATGACCATCAACGTGCGGTTAATACATTTTCTGGCGGCTGGCGAATTCGTTTAAATTTAGCTCAAGCGCTGATGTGTCCTGCTGATTTAATGTTACTCGATGAACCTACAAACCATTTAGACTTAGACGCAACCGTATGGTTAGAGCAGTGGTTAATACGTTATCAAGGTACTTTATTACTTATATCGCATGATCGTGATTTTCTAAATTCTGTCGCAACCCATATTGCTCGCTTACATCATTGTAAAATCAATCTTTATAAAGGTAATTACACTGCTTATGAACGCCAACATGCTGAACGCATGGCACAACAGCAAGCCAATTATGAAAAACAACAGACTGAACGCGCTCACTTACAAAAATATATTGATCGATTTAAAGCACAAGCAACAAAAGCCAAACAAGCACAAAGTCGCATAAAAGCGTTGGCGCGTATGGAAGATATTGCACCTGCACATATAGATTCTCCATTCCATTTCGGCTTTAAAGAACCTCCCAAAGCATCTAATCCATTACTTTATTTAGAGGATGCCAATCTAGGATATGAGAACAAAGAAATTTTAACGCATGTGAATATGAGTATTGTTCCTGGCAGTCGTATTGGTTTACTTGGACCTAACGGTGCAGGAAAATCTACTTTAATCAAAATATTGGTAGGTGATATAACCTTAAAAAATGGCATACGTCATGTAGGAGACAATTTACAGATTGGTTATTTTGCACAACATCAATTAGAAGCATTGGATTTATCAGAAAGCCCTATGACTCATATCCAGCGTTTATCTCCAACTATAAGCGAACAAGTCATACGTAATTTTCTAGGTGGCTTTAACTTCCATGATAATGCAACGGAATCATGCAAGAACTTTTCTGGCGGAGAAAAAGCACGTCTGGCCTTAGCTATCGTTGTATGGGAAAAGCCTAATTTGCTAATCATGGATGAACCCACTAATCATTTAGACTTAGAAATGTGTCATGCACTGACTATGGCTTTACAAAGCTTTTCTGGAGCTATGATTTTAGTTTCCCATGACAGACACCTATTACGTAACAGTGTTGATGAGTTTTTATTAGTCGCTGAAGGAAAAGTGAAGAATTTCGATGGTGATCTAGACGAATACCAACGATGGATATTAAAAAGCAGTCGTGACAATGCTAACGATAAAATGGAAAATTCTTCTGATTCCCCCAAAGTAGATCGCAAAGAACAGCGCAGACAAGCAGCTGAATTACGTCAAAAATTAAAGCCAATCACAAGCAAAATATCTAAGATTGAGTCAGTCATAGCAAAAAATGAAGCAGCGCTAAGTACTATTGAAACTATACTGCTAGACACTGACATGTACACAGATAAAAACAAAAAAAAGTTACAAGAAATATTACAAGAACAAGGAGCACTCCATCAACAAAACAAGCAATATGAAGAAGAATGGATATTGCTACAGGAGGATCTAGAATCATTAGAGAAGAGCTTATAACTTTGTATCAGATGTGATTTAGCTCAATAAATATAAACTCTAACAATTTCAAGTCGTTATTGTATTTAATTGCCCGTTCAGCATCTATTTTCTACCATTGGTCATGAGTTGTTATTAGCGAGTAATTAATAAGGCAGTCTCAGTTGATAATTCAACTAACTAATCAATCTATGATTGCATTTCTACAGCAGAAATTATTTCAGCTAGCGCTTCTAGCCACACTAACGTGTACCCTCTCAGCTTGTGGTGGAGGTGGCAGCGGATCAGGAACTACACAAAGTGATACCGCAAACATTAACAACAATACAAGTAATAACACTGTCCCACCAACTCAAAATAGAGATCCTATTGCCAATGCTGGAATAGACTTTTCAATTAGCGAACAACAAACGGTTACACTCGTAGGTAATGGTTTAGATCCTGATGGCGATACACTCTCATTTATATGGCAACAAGTATCAGGCCCAGTAGTCACGATATCCAATGCTAACAATCAGAATGCTTCATTTCTCGCTCCACCTACTGATGTAGAAGTCACACTAGAATTTCGACTGACTGTCATTGACAATAATGCAGGTTCGTCATCAGATAACATTTTAATTCAAATCACTAACGATGAACTTCCTATAGCTAATGCAGGTGAAGATCAAACTATTGATGAACAAAGCCCTGGAATACTTGATGGAGTTGCCAGTAATGACCCAGATGGCGGTTCATTAAATTATTTATGGACACAGGTTTCTGGCGTTGAAGTTCGACTAGATAATTCTGCTAGCTCACAAGCAACCTTTACAGCACCTGCAATTTCACAGCTCAGCGAATTAATTTTTCAATTAACCGTCACTGATGAAATTGGTAATTCCGCTATCGATACAGTTAACGTTACAGTTAACGCCTTACCCGTAGGAGCTATTCCATTAGATGCTAATCGATTCTTGAGTTTCATCAATCAATCATCACCATTGTTTCAAGAAACCGAGGAAACAGCACAAGCTTATTATACTGCCATTGACCCGCAGGGATTAAAACAATCTTTACAATCATGGATGTCTTCTAATGGATTTGATCAAGGATCAGATGCACGTACAGTTTACCGTAATGCCGCAGATTTAGGATTTGGCCGCGTCATGTCTATGCGTACTAATGCTGATGGCAGCTCGGCAGCCTTCGTAGAGAATTACCTCACTTTAGATGAAGCAGTTACCGCAGTAGTCACGGGAGATCGTAGTGGCTTATTAGCAACGGTTGCAATGGAATACTCTGCACATCCTGACGACCCCAATGGAGTGATGTACACAAAATTTTATACTTTTGGCGCAAATGACGAACGAATTACAAAAATTGATTTAGATGGTCGTGGCGAAAAATTTCAACCAGGGCTATGTGTTGTGTGCCATGGTGGGCGTCCTAAAAGTCTCGTAAATGCAGTGTATCCAGATAATGGTGATACAGGTGCACATTTTCTTCCTTGGGACTTAGACACTTTTGAATACTCAGACAACCCTTTATATACTCGCAATGTTCAAGAAAGTGAGTTTAAAAAATTAAATCAAGCTGTCCTTAAAACATATCCCAAAATACTCACAGAAATCCCAGGTCAATGGACAGGCAATGCATCACGTGAAACTATTCAAGGTTGGTATGGTGATGACACAAACTTACCAGCAGCCACTTTCAACGGTGGTTTTGTTCCAATAGGTTGGCGCACACCAACTAACGGTGGACCAATCAATAATCCTAGCGATGTAGAAGATTTATATTTGAAAGTTGTTGGGCCAAATTGTCGCGCTTGCCATATACAGCGTGGACGTAAAGTTGAAAATAATATGCAAGGAGAACTCATAGACTTTACAACTTATGCTAAATTCTATGATTATAAAGATCAAATCATTGAATTAATTTTCGATCAAGGAAAGATGCCTAGCGCAAAAGTTACCTTCAATAATTTTTGGTCAGAAAATGATGGTGAAGTTGCCGCAGAAATATTAGGCGTTCACTTAGGAGTGAACTCTCTAGTTCGCAGACCTGGCCGACCTATTGCAAATCCAGGCTTATCTAGACAAGCACCTATTGGCAATGTACAACTATCTGGTGAAGCAAGTCTATTTGCACAGACATTCAATTGGTCATTTACTGATAATGGCAAACCGGCTAACAGTAACGCCATCTTGGCCAACAATACGACAGAAAAACCAACATTAATCACAGATGTACCTGGCGCATACAGAGTTCAACTTGTCGTTAACAATGGTTTAATAGATAGCGAGCCAGTAACGACAACGATTGTCGCATTAAATGGTATCAGTCCTATAACTTTTTCAGGTGATATCGTGCCGATATTCACCAATGATTGTCAGTCATGTCATAGCATTGGATTAGCTGCTAGTGTCACAGGAATTCCTGTTCGTTTTGATGATTCATCAACTTTATATCCAAATATAGTCACTTACATTAACTTTGAAGATATATCAGCCAGCCCCATACTGACAAAAGCTACCGGTCAACAACATGGTGCAGGTGTGCTTGCACGCGAGGGATTTGATCTCTCAGCTGGATCAGCTAATCAAAGCAATTACAATAAATTTATTGCCTGGATATCTGAAGGTGCAGAAAATAATTGATTAAGTATTGTTTTATATTATGAGAGATTTACAACAATAAGAATAAATAACTCTATTAGTTACTATCTTCAGAGGTATTAATTGATGTCATTGATATATTTTTATTATAGTTAAGATATTTTTGGTTTGATAAACCCTACAAGTACTTACTTAGCGCACATTGGTATTATTCTCTAATAAACAACATGCTCAAACAGGCAATCTTGATTATCGCTATAGATTAAATATAATTCACTCATATTAGCGATTATACTGTTATATTCTATAAGCAATTAAAAAACACTATTAATAAAATGTCGAAAACATCACTCGGTCTTGAAAGTAACATTAGCGCATTTTTATGCTATGTCTTAGGATGGATTAGCGGATTGGCTATCATCCTTATAGAAAAGGATGATCAATTTGTTAGATTTCATGCAATGCAATCAATTATCACTTTTGGCATTCTGACATTACTCACCATTGCTTTTGGTTCTATATTTTTTATATTTGCTTTCCTCTTAGGCATTATAAACCTAATCGGTATCGTGCTTTGGATACTACTAATGGTAAAAGCTTATCAAGGAGATAAATTCAAATTGCCAATTATTGGTGATTTAGCTGAGACTTGGATGAATAAAATTTAACAAAGAATATAGCAATTTTTGCATCATATAATACGGCGGTGCTTGCAAAGGAAACACCGCCGAACTTTTAGGCTAGAGATAACAAGCCAGGAGAACTATGCTAGATCGAATCGGTCTAGGTTCATTACCTTAGTCCATGCTTTAACAAAGTCTTGAACAAACTTAGCTTGGGCATCGCCAGAACCGTAAACTTCTGCAAGTGCACGTAGCTGCGAATTAGAACCGAATACTAAATCAACTCGTGTACCAGTCCATTTCACTTTACCTGTTGCACGATCAGTCCCTTCAAACATATCTTCATCTTTAGAAGTCGACTTCCATGCTGTGCTCATATCAAGCAAGTTTACAAAGAAGTCATTAGTTAATGATCCAACTCTATTTGTGAATACACCATGCTGAGACTGTCCAACATTTGCATTCATCACTCGCATGCCGCCTACAAGTACTGTCATTTCTGGAGCACTTAAAGTTAACAATTGAGCTCTATCTACTAACATCTCTTCTGCAGATACAGTGAACTTTCCTTTTTGATAGTTACGAAAGCCATCTGCAATCGGTTCAAGTACATCAAAAGATTCAACATCTGTTTGATCCTGTGATGCATCGGCACGTCCAGGTGTAAATGGAACTGAAATATTGCTACCAGCTTCCTGTGCAGCTTGCTCTACACCTACGCTACCTGCTAGTACGATAACATCTGCAAGTGAAACTGTTTTGTCATCTGATTGCGCAACATTAAATTTCTGCTGAATACTCTCAAGAACTTGTATTACTTTAGCTAGCTGATCAGGTTGGTTAACTTCCCAATCCTTTTGCGGTGCTAGGCGAACACGTGCTCCATTTGCCCCACCACGCATGTCTGATCCACGATATGTCGATGCAGATGCCCAGGCAGTTGAGACCATCTCAGAAACAGATAAACCAGATTCGCTAATTTGAGCTTTAAGATCCGCAACATCTTTTTCATTGACGACTGCATTTGTTACTGCAGGAATTGGATCTTGCCAAATCAACTCTTCTTGAGGCACATCATTACCAAGGTAACGTGTACGAGGACCCATATCACGATGTGTTAATTTAAACCACGCTCTTGCAAATGCATCTGCAAAGTCTTGAGGATTTTCATGGAACCGTCTCGCGATTGGCTCGTAAATTGGATCCATCCTTAATGACATATCTGCAGTGGTCATCATCGGTACATGTTTCTTCGATGAATCATGTGCATCAGGAACGTTACGTCCTTCACCATTTATAGGGTGCCATTGGTTAGCACCAGCTGGGCTCTTGCCAAGCTCCCACTCGTAGCCAAACAATGTATCAAAGTAGCTGTTATCCCAAGTTGTTGGTGTTGGCGTCCATGCACCTTCAATACCACTAGTAATGGCATCACCGGCTACTCCACTACCATGGCTATTCTTCCAGCCAAACCCCTGCTCTTCAATACCTGCTGCTTCCGGTTCTGCACCAACATTGGCTGCGTCCCCTGCTCCGTGACACTTACCAAAGGTATGTCCACCAGCAACTAACGCAACAGTTTCTTCATCGTTCATTGCCATACGTGCGAATGTTTCACGAATATCAACACCAGAGGCCATTGGGTCTGGGTTTCCGTTAGGGCCTTCAGGGTTAACATAAATTAACCCCATTTGAACTGCCGCTAATGGATTTTCAAGATCACGCTCACCGCTATAACGCTTATCACCTAACCATTCGTGCTCATTACCCCAGTAAATATCTTCTTCTGGTTGCCAAATGTCTTCACGACCACCGCCAAAACCAAAAGTCTTTAAGCCCATTGATTCAAGTGCCACGTTACCAGTAAGAATCATAAGATCAGCCCATGAAAGGCTGTTACCATATTTTTGTTTGATTGGCCAAAGCAATCTACGAGCTTTATCCAAATTACCGTTATCTGGCCAGCTGTTAATAGGTGCAAAACGTTGATTACCTGTTCCAGCGCCACCACGGCCATCACCAGTACGATATGTGCCGGCATCGTGCCATGCCATGCGAATAAAGAATGGACCATAATGACCATAATCTGCTGGCCACCAATCCTGAGAAACGGTCATAAGCGCTTGAATGTCTTGCTTTACAACATCTAGATCAAGCTTGCTGAATGCTTCAGCATAATCAAAACCTTCATCCATAGGGTTGGATGGCGTTGAATGCTGATGCAACATATTAACTTTTAGTTGATTAGGCCACCAATCGCGGTTAGCTGTTCCACCACC
>JBGCDS010000013.1:0-10683 GCA_045105615.1 Gammaproteobacteria bacterium | reverse complement strand
CATACCAAACGCAATGCCTGCATGTGGCGGACAACCAAACTTCAATGCTTTTAATAAGAAACCAAATTTACTTTCAGCTTCTTCATCAGAAATATTTAACACATCAAATACGGCTTTTTGCATATCTTGCTTGTGTATACGTACAGAACCCCCACCTAACTCAGTCCCGTTCAACACCATGTCATAAGCCTTAGACAGACTTTCACCTGGGTTATCTATCAACTGCTGTGCCGAATCATAATTAGGTGCTGTGAACGGATGATGCAATGCATTCCAACGACTTTCTTTTTCGTCGTACTCGAACATTGGAAAATCAACTACCCATAAAGGCTTCCATTCGCCTTCAAGCAAACCACGATCAATACCAAGCTTCACACGTAACGCACCTAGTGCATCATTCACCACGCTAGTTTTATCCGCGCCGAAGAACAATAGATCACCATTGCTTGGTTGAGTGCGTTCAATAATTTTTGCGACAACGTCATCTGGCAAGAATTTAAGGATTGGACTTTGCAAACCCTCTCTACCCTGAGCAACATCGTTACACTTAATATACGCCAACCCTCGAGCACCATAGTTAGCAACGTATTTAGTGTAATCATCAATTTCCTTACGAGATAGTTCGCTACCATTTGGTAAACGTAGTACTGCAACTCGCCCCTTCTCATCATTCGCTGGGCCACTAAAGACTTTAAATTCAACTTCAGTCATGAGATCAGTGATGTCCACCAATTCTAATGGAATACGCAGGTCAGGCTTATCCGATCCATATCGATGCATCGCTTCTGCATATGGCATGCGAGGAAAAGGATTGGGCAAATCAACATTTAAGGTAGCTTTAAACATGTCACGCATCATGCCTTCCATCATTACAATGATATCTTCTTCGCCTAAGAAGGAAGTCTCGATATCCAGTTGGGTGAATTCAGGTTGGCGATCGGCACGTAAATCTTCATCACGAAAACAACGCACAATTTGATAGTAGCGATCGAAACCACTCATCATTAGTAGCTGTTTAAAAATTTGCGGTGATTGTGGCAACGCAAAAAATGAGCCTGGATGAGTACGACTAGGCACCAAATAATCGCGAGCACCCTCTGGTGTCGCTTTAGTCAGCATCGGTGTTTCTATATCTAGGAAACCATTGCTATCTAAATAATTACGTAGCGCTTGAACAACCTTCACACGCATTTGAATACGTTCTTGCATCACTGGACGACGCAGATCCACATAGCGGTAACGCAAACGCGATTCTTCGTTCACATCATCGTCGTCAATTTGAAATGGTGGTGTTTCAGATTCATTCAGTACCGTGAGCTCAGTTGCCAGGACTTCAATCTCACCTGTGGTTAGCTCATCATTGACCGTGCCTTCTGGACGCGAACGCACTTTCGCAGTCACTTGAAGCACATATTCATTACGAATCTGCTCAGCAAGATTAAATATCTCAGCTCGATCTGGGTCGAAAACGACTTGAACTAGCCCCGTTCTGTCGCGTAAATCGATAAAAATGACGCCTCCGTGATCACGACGACGGTTCACCCAACCACATAGAGTGACTTCCTGATCAAGATTATCTTTAGTGACTTCCCCACAATATTGCGTGCGCATGCTTTAGCTTCCTGGCTGAGATGTAATTTATTTTGTGATTTTCACAATTCGGTACGCTGAAAAAGCCTGAAAACATCGGCTTTCAACGGAAGGTGAGGATATTACGGAGTCGTCTTGCTCGAATCAACTTCAGCCTTATCGGTATTCGCCGCAATTCCTAAAGACATAACTAATTTGAGCGCGGTTTCGATATCCATATCCAACTCTCGGGTATCTTCAATGGGCACCGCCATGATAAACCCAGAGGTCGGATTAGGCGTAGTGGGCACGAACACCATAATGACTTCTTTATCTAGCTTGGACTGTATTTCGGTCGCAGCAGCACCAGTTTGAAAGCAGACCGTCCAAATGCCCTTGCGCGGATATTCAATAAGAAGAACTTTGCGAAATGATTGACTACCCGTGGACAATAAACTCGACACTATTTGCTTAGTCGAAGAATAAACGGTTCGTACCAAAGGAATGCGCGATAAGATATTTTCCCAAAGACGCAAAACACTGCGCCCCAACAGGTTCGCCCCTATCATGCCCGTAATTAGCAAGATGATAATGGCCAACACCAAACCAAAACCCGGAATAGTAAAGCCTAGCACTGTCTCAGGCCGCCACTCCACTGGCAGCAACAGCAACAGCCGATCCATGAGTTCAAGCATAAACCGAATAATGAAAAAGGTAATGCCTAGCGGCACCCAAACAAGTAAACCAGCAACTAGGTAACGGCGTAACATTCTATAAACTCTTCATCTGTGAGAATAGACTTTAAGAATCAGCACTAGCAGGTTTTGATGGCTTACTAGAACCGCTGTCAGAATCGCTTTTAGTTAAATTCTTCTTATTCTTTGATTTGAAATCCGTTTCATACCAACCATTACCACTCAATCTAAACCCCGCTGCAGAGACTAATTTTTTCAGCGCGCTTTTATTACAAGCAGGACAATCCGTTAACGGATCTTCGCTAATCTTCTGCAAAGCCTCATGGCGATGACCGCATTCTTGGCACTCATATTCGTAAATAGGCATGCAACTTCTTCCTTAATAACAATTGTGTGCGATTATATGGGCCCGCTTAGCCACTTAACAAGTGAGAATTAGCCCCAAAGCGGATTATGCAGACTACAAAATTATCAATCCAATGAAGCCCTTAGGAGTCGTCTCTAACTCTGAGATTCACCAACCCCGACAAGCGGCGCTAATCTGCTTATATGAATCACGAGACTGGCTATAAAATATTATTAAAACCTCACTAAATGCTGATCTATTAACAGTTTGAAGCGTGGTATAATTCAATAATACAACGATGAGGAGGCACACTATGAAATCATCTGAATTTGCTCATCTATTTATATTTGCTGCAATCACTTGCTCAATGCTAATCGCCAGCGCCAACGCTGAAGACGCAAGCGTTGATCAAAACCCACCGTCAGCAGAAGAGATATCAAACGCACAGCCTGAGTATTCTATTAAGACAGAAACTGTCTATGAATCCAGCTTTTTGCCGGGCGTACGCTTATGCAACGAAGAGGAAGTTGATTACCGAGGCGATTTTCGCAAAGTGAACTGCCAAGATGAAAGACTCATCAACTCAGTCTCAACACGCAAGCAAGACCCTTACAATACTAGACCTAATATTATTGTTGACGACCGCATCAAGCCTAATGGAAATATTTTCCGCATAAACTTTCGCAAAAAAGAATCGGTGGTATCGAACACATCAGATAATTAATTGTTATTTCAACTGCGTTATTTGGAATCTCTGTCATTCCCGTGAAAACGGGGATCCTGCTAAACTATAAAAGTGATCATCAACTTAGTTTCACTTAAATCCTAAACACCGCTAGATTCCCGCCTTCACGGGAATGACAAACATAAAAACAATCTGCCACTCACAGCGGAGATCACTGAAATTTAATCCTTAACAAACAACGCCATCGTTTCAACGTGCCCGGTATGCGGAAACATATTCAATACATTCATTTTTTCCATGCGATAACCAAAAGTATTCACTAGCACATCAGCATCTCTCGCTAATGTGGCAGGATGGCAAGAGATATATAAGATCTTAGCAGGATCTATCTTAGAAATTAGCTCTATCACTTCACGCGCACCTGCACGTGGTGGGTCAACAATCACTGCATCCCACTTCTTAGCTAACCACTCACATTTAGCATCAACCTTAAATAAATCCTCTTTTTTAAACTCTGCATTATCAAGCTGATTAATATGAGCATTATGACGCGCACGGTCGACTAACTCTTTATCACCTTCAATACCAAACACACTTTCAACATGCTTAGCCACTGGCAAACTAAAATTACCCAAGCCACAAAACAAATCTAAAATGTTTTGACTATCATCAAGCTGCAACCAATCAATCGCCTGCTGCACCATCTTTTGATTAATCTCGTGGTGCACTTGGATAAAATCAATTGGCAAAAATTCCACCTTGATTCCAAATGGCGGCAATGAATACATTAATGGCGGCTCAAAAATTTCATTATTTAAAGGCGCAACGGTTGAAGGGCCTTTAGGTTGCAAATATATGCGTACAGAATGCTGCTCTGCAAAGGCTGTTAGCTTATCGATATCTTCTTCTGAAGGTTCAGCTAACACTCTAACGACTAATGCAGTTGCATTCTCAGCCACACTGCATTCAATCTGCGGCACCTTATCTTTAATTGAAAACTGTGAAATCATGTCTGACAACGGCTTAATCAAAGAGGCAATACTCGGATGCAAAACTTCACAGCTCCACATGTCAGCCACGTAAGGTGCGCTATATTCTCTAAAGCCAACCAGGGTTCGCCCTTTCTTCTCTACATACTTTGCAGCTAAACGAGCACGACGTCGATAACCCCATGCCTTATCTGTTACTGGAGGCAACACATTTTCAGGAGTGACTTTACCAATGCGGCTTAATGTATCGAGCACCGACTTCTGCTTGAATTCTATCTGCGCCTGCTCAGAGATATGCTGAATCGAACAACCTCCACAGTTAGTAAAGTATTCACATTTAGCGGTGACTCTATCTGGAGATGGTTCAAGCACTTCAATCAGCTTGGCTTCATCAAATTTTTTCTTTCTTCGCGCACGTTCAAAAGTGACACGCTCGCCGGTAATTGTAAAAGGAACAAACACAACTTTACCTTCCTGGTCTGCAACTCCCTTACCCTCTAGCGTTACATCAACAATATTTGCTTCGTTGATTCCCTCTACATTTTTCATGGTTTTATAATTATTTGGCTGTGAACATTTGTGAAAATAGTTTTAACTCAGTCACAAAAATTGCGTTGTTAGAATAAAATATCGTTTAAGATCGGAAGAATATTGCCACTCAACCTTTCTTATAGATTACCCAAGAATAATTCTGTAATGTTTAGCCCTATGAGAAATAACAACTCACATCTTCAGGTATATAGAAAAGCATTAGTCCTTTGCTTAGTAAGCACTGCTATTGCACTGACCGGATGTTCGTCTGCTCCAGAAAAACCAGCAGCCACTTCTCATGCTAACCACGAAACTAAAGCATCTGCCAAAACATACAAACGCTCTACTCCTTTAAAATATTCTACAGGTGATCAAATTGTATCTATCGCAGAATCTTTAATTGGCTCACCGTACAGATATGGCGGCTCATCTCCTTCCAAAGGATTTGATTGCAGCGGCTTGGTCTACTATACGCACCAGCAGTTAGACATAACAGTCCCGCGCACAACTAAACAACAAGCACAGCATCGGCCAGCTAAAAAATTAACCTCCGCTAAACCAGGCGACATATTATTCTTCCGCATCTATGGTGACAATGTTTCTCATGTCGGCATCTACACTGGCAATGATCAATTCATCCATGCACCCAAATCGGGAAAACGTGTTTCGTACGCAAGTATCAATGAACCATACTGGCGTCAGCGATTAATTAAAGTCGCGAGCTTACATTAGAATATAAGACTAATTCTCAATATCGTCTAAATTCCCGCCTGCACAGGAATGACGAAAATGAAAAACAACAGACCACTCTAGAAAAGCGCTAATTTATTAATGTGTTATATCAAGCCATGCTAGACCTTGCCTGCGCTAAAAAGGCAGCGCATGAAAATCAATAGCAACAAATAAACTCGTCATCCCCGTGAAAACGGGGATCTAGCCAATATATAAAATTTCTGATTAATCTTTGATTCTCACCTGCATCTGATACACCGTTGAAATTCTCACTAAAATAACTCCAAATACAAATCTAGCCACTCAGGATTAAACTCATAAATTAATTTCAATTTCCATTGTCGGTTCCAGTTTTTCAACTGTTTCTCTCTAAGGATTGAGCTTTCGATAGTGTCATGCAATTCATAGTAAACTAATAAATCCAACTCATAACGCTTACTGAATCCATCAGCTACTTTTTCTTTGTGTTGCCATATTCTCTGTCTGAGCTGAGTAGTAACTCCGAGATAAAGTGTTCCGTTCTTTTTGTTAGTGACTATATATACACAGGGTGATTTTTCCATGTTTTAAATCTAATGGATTCCCGCCTGCGCGGGAATGACAGTAGTGCGCATATGCTAAATGTGCATGCCACACATTACCTTTACATAATTCCTCATCTCTCTATAGCACTACACATCCATGACTCCTTTGCTTCTTTCCCGCGCAGGCGGAAATTCAGCAGCACCCTAATCTTCTTAACAAATACCGGATACACCACATTATCAAAATGTAAAAAAATCACCTTCTCTAAGGCTAATTTTCAAGAGAACCACATACAACTCTGTGTTAATGTACGCAAATTCTACTCATTAGCCAGAGATCCCAACAGTGTATATCCACGAATATCAGTCCAAGCGTTTACTCCATACTTACGAAATTCCCGTACCCAGAAGTGAAGTCTTTACCCAAGGTGACAGTATTGAAAAATTTGTTGCTAACTTCGGAGGTGAATCCTGGATTGTTAAGGCACAGGTTCATGCTGGCGGACGCGGTAAAGCAGGTGGCATTCTTTGGACTCATACCAAGGAAGAGCTGAAGCAACAAATTGACAAGCTAATGGGGACAAGACTTGTCACCAAACAAACTGATGCTGACGGCTTACCCATCCAAACTCTATTGGTAGAAAAACCTGCCAATATCAAACGTGAAATTTACCTAGGCTTATTAGTCGACAGAGCAAGCAAAAAAATTACCGCGATTGCCTCAGCTGAAGGTGGGATTAATATCGAAGAAGTTGCTGAAACATCACCCGAGAAAATAGCATCGGTCAACATTCATAAAACATCAGGCGTTCAAGGCTATCACTGCCGACTACTCGCACAGGATTTAAGCCTTAATAAAGCTCAGTTCAAACAGTTCTCACATATCCTAAAACAGGTGTATACATTATTTCTTGATAGCGATGCTTCGTTAATAGAAATCAACCCGCTTATCGTTGCTGAAGATGAGTCATTACTAGCGCTTGATGCAAAAATGAATTTTGATGACAACGCTTTATTCCGTCACAAAAAAATAGCCTCATTAAAAGACACTAGTCAAGAAAACCCTATCGAACTCAAAGCCAAACAGCACGACCTTAACTATGTAAAACTCGACGGCAGCATTGGTTGCATTGTTAACGGCGCTGGGCTAGCCATGGCCACCATGGACTTAATCAAGCATAACGGTGGCGAACCCGCTAACTTCCTAGACGTAGGCGGAAACACGACTGCACAACGTGTCACCCAAGCATTCAACCTATTAATTGATGACGAAAGTGTTCGCTCTATATTCGTCAATATCTTTGGCGGCATTGTCCGTTGCGACGTCATTGCGGAAGGCATACTACAAGCTTTAGAAGAAACCGAACTCACTCTACCTGTCGTCGTTCTACTACAAGGCACCAATGCAGAGCAGGGCAAAGAAATTCTAAAAGATAAACATAAATTAATTACCGCAGTTAGCGAACTCACAGAAGGCGCCAAACTAGCGATCGAAAAAGCTGGTGCACAATCATGAGTGTATTAATCGACGAACACACACAGATACTTTGCCAAGGCATTACTGGTAGCGTTGGCACATTCCACACTCAACAAGGCCTGGACTACGGCAGTAAAATTGTGGCTGGAGTCACACCTGGCAAGGGTGGTAGCACACATCTAGATTTACCCGTGTACAACACGGTGAGCGAAGTCATGCAAAACCATGAAATAGATGCCACAGTCATTTATGTGCCAGCTGCATTTGCTGCTGATGCAATACTAGAAGCTGTAGAAGCAGAAATTCCATTAATCGTTTGTATCACTGAAGGGATTCCCGTGCAGGATATGATTCCTGTGAGCGATATTCTTGAAACCAGCGCTTCATTACTGATTGGTCCCAACTGCCCTGGCATTATTACGCCAGACCAATGCAAAATTGGCATCATGCCTGGTGCCATTCATAAAGCTGGCAATGTTGGTATCGTTTCGCGTTCAGGCACACTCACTTATGTCGCCGTAGACCAAACAAAACAACATGGCCAATCAACCTGCATAGGCATTGGTGGCGACCCTATTCATGGCTTAGATTTCATCGAATGCTTAACCATGTTTGAACATGACCAAGACACTGATGTGATTGTCATGGTTGGTGAAATTGGTGGCACCGCCGAAGAAGAAGCCGCAGAATTTATTCAAACCGCAGTTAACAAACCTATTGTTAGCTACATTGCAGGTGCTAGCGCACCACCAGGAAAACGCATGGGACATGCCGGCGCTATTATTAGCGGCGGCAAAGGTACAGCAGAAGATAAATACAAAGCACTAGAGAACGCTGGTGTGCATACAGTGAGAACGTTGGCGGGTATTGGTGAAGCAGTTAATAAAATACTTGCGAAGTAATTATTCAGCCAGAGAAGTTAGAATACTTTCATATTGATTGGCTAACTTCTTACGGTCAAAGTGCTCTTGAACGTACACGTAACCGTTTTCAGCATAGCGATTATAAGCCTCAGCATCGTCTGACAGCTTAACAACGGCTGCGACTAGCTCATCAACGTTTTCAGGTTCAATGCATATCCCGGCATCACCCTCTTCAATTAACACCTGCGATTCGCCACGCACGCCCAGCACCATTGGCTTTTTCATTGCCATTGTTTCAAATATTTTTGATGGAATCACAGTCAGGAATAGATCCTGTTTTTTTAATAATACTAAACTTACGTCTGAGATAGACCAGATATTAGGCATCTCTTGTTTAGGCTGCTGATCAAGCATAATGACATTATCTAATTGGCGGCGATTCTTCTCTTCTAGAAGCTTTTCTTTTTCAGCGCCATCACCAATCATTAAAAAGACAATCCCTGGCCTATTCGTTAGTTTCTCGGCAGCATCGAGGATGACATTTAAACCATGCGCCATGCCATGAGTCCCGACGTAGGAAGCAACAAACTTATTCTCAACGCCAACTGAACGTGCAAATGCATTGTTTTTCTCTTGAAGCTTAAACAAATCAAAATTAACGCCATTCCGAATGACAGTAATTTTATCTGCATCACCTCCATGCTTTTCTATATGACGTTGAAAAGCGAATGTCACGGGAACAATGTGATCTGCCTTACGATAAACAAATTTCTCCAACCACGCTAATAACTTAATCGCAGATTTATTTTTAATCGCACCGACAGCCAATATTGATTCCGGCCATAGATCACGAATTTCCAACACCCAGGGGCAGCGCTTCATCCTTGAAACAAAATAACCTGCTAATCCATTAAAAAATTGAGGTGATGTTGAGATAACCACATCCGCCTTGCTAATAAATGGGGCAATCAAAATTACCATCAACATATAAAACACATAATTCAAGGTGCGCTTTAAAAATCCTGAATTAGCTGTCACATAGGTCAGCACCTTAATTGCTTTAATACCGTCTTTTTCTTCAACCTGATAAAACTTATTCTTATAGCCTGGATACACCTTCCCCATAGGATGGTGCGGCGTACAAGAAATCACTGTGACTTGATGACCATGATCTACCCACTGCTTGCAATGCTCAAAGGTGCGCGTGGCAGGTGCGTTAACCTCCGGAGGAAAATAATGGGATAAAAATAAGATTCGCATAGATTAATAATAAATTTCTTTTAAATAATATTGCCCTACTAAATATATTATAGAGAATTTTATCACTGCTGGATTCCCGCCTGCGCGGGAATGACGGTTATTAATACTCACAATGAAATACCAAATAAATTCTTGCATCATAACCCACCAAAACGATATTCCTTACCCTGAGTTAAAACGACTGAGATAACTACACCATGCAGACCACCTGAAAACTGATGATTATTGTTAGAGAATTTACTCCCAGCATGCAAGGTTGTCATGATCACTTACACCCCTGGTTTCTTCAATTCAATGCTAAGCTCTTATGCCACACCCCGAGGCCCTTACGTCATTCCCGCGCAGGCGAGAATCCAGCACATCTCAAAAAATCATAATTTCTCAATCACGTAACCCATCTCAATATTATCCAGACCAGTCCGAGTCATAGTGATTACCGGATTTTCAATTCGCTTGCCAAATTCTGGACAGTAATAAGAAGTAGAAATCTTATAGCTCGTGTCTCTAGCCAATATAACATTGGCGACTAGTTCTCCATGCTGCATCAGACCAATCGTCCCAGAGCCATCATCCTGACAGCTTAATGAAGGGTGAAGATGTATAAAGCTTTCAGCTTGATGCTTACCTTTAAACTGGACCACATCTTTAATAGTAATGCGGCTAATGGCATTACCTGCCTCAGTTAGCTGCATATCCACATCACGCAAATGCTTGGCTTTACCTCTAACTGCATAAAACCCTTGGTAACCACCCTTAAACGAAGCGCCACGAGCATTTCTAGCAACCTGTGCATATAACTTACTCGCTCTGCGTGCTACGCGAAATGCTGCCCATATTTCAGACTGCTGATCACCATCGACTGAAATTGTATTATGCGCTTGAGTAGAGCGCACATAATCACGCATCTCCCCTTCTGTATATTCAAACACACCGGCATCAACCACAATCATTTGATCATCAAACGCTAACTCATAGCTCAAGAAATCACAGTGAGTATGCCCAGGCTGATAAC
>JBGCDS010000012.1:0-51333 GCA_045105615.1 Gammaproteobacteria bacterium | reverse complement strand
TGCGTCTATTTAGGTGAGTAGGTCTTCTTGCATTCGGTTGTTGAGCCAAAATTTACCCCTGTATATATACTTATAATTAACATTTTAATTATCCGCATTATACAAGCTCGCCAGCACTTGGGTATCCCGATTGTAGATGTCTGGTCTGAAATTAACGATTCCTTGCTCATCTGCCCAGGCAGTCATATAGGTGATATGGATGGGCACGGATTCGCTAAGCGGTACTGTTTTTGATTTGCTTTGTTTGGAAAGGTCTAGCAAGTCATATTTTGACCAACCAAGATCGTTTGATATCAGAGTTTCGGCTAGTCCAAACGGGTCTTCAACGCGTATGCAGCCATGGCTAAATGCACGCTGTGGCAATGCAAATAAGCGTCTTGATGGGGTGTCGTGCAAATAAACGCTATGTCGGTTGGGGAAAATAAATTTTATGTTACCCAGTGAATTCCTGACACCAGGCTCTTGCCTGACTCTAAAGTTTGTATTTGCCTGGTCAATATTAAACCAATCAATCGTCTCTGGGTTGATGATTCGCGCCTGATTGCTGTCAGTGCTGAGCAACTTCATATTATTTTTGGCGAGATAATTAGGGTCCCTTTGTATCGCCGGGACAATCTCATTATAAGTGATTGATTTTGGTACATTCCAATATGGACTGAGAATAATTTTAGTTAACTCCGACGTGATTAACGGAGTTTTATGTTTTTTCTTGCCGACAACTACATTGGATTGATAAGTGAGCTGTTGGTCGTCATAAAGATATAATTTGTATGCGGGTATGTTGACGAGCAGGTGCCGGCCGGTTGATAGGTCGGGCAGTGATCGTGCACGTGCCAGATTGAGTTCAAGTTGTTGGATTCGTTTCCAAATCGGTGTATTCAATGCGCGTACAGTTTGTTTGCCAACTACTCCGTCGGTATCTAATCCATGGCGTGATTGAAACTCGCTAACTGCTAGCATTAAAGGTTCATCTAGTAACTGACTAGAAAGATCATTGCCTCTGTAGTCACCATAGACATGCAGTAACGTTCTTAATTTTGGGATTTCGCTAGAGTAGTCACCAAGTTGATATGATCTTTTAGATAATTTTAGTGGTGCTTGTTGGTGATCGATACGCGCTTCTATTTGCTTATAATTTGTTAGCGCAGCAACAAGATTTCTATAATGGTTGTTTTTAGGTTGTAAGTCATTAATGGTGGAATGGATTGCATTGTTGTCAGCACCTTCATTCAGTGTGGCTAACAATAGCTCTTCATTGTTAAAAGTGGCTTGAGAGTCAGTTAATTTTCCCCTGCTGATATGGCTGGCAAGCTTCACGTAGGCATGTGAGAAGAGGATATCTGATTTGCCCAACAATGTGGGGTTTGCCTCGCTTTTTTGAAGAAAACTCTGGAGTGACTCTGCGTCGTAATCAAAAGCATTTAAACCAAATTCATGAGACTGTTGAATGGTGCTAAGAAGCTGCTTGGCATTGTCATTATATTTTTCTCCATCACTCCAGATTAATTTGTAATTTCTTAACTGATACAAGCTTTTAAGAGATTTCTTCAATGGCAATGATGAATCTTTTAACTCGGTAATAAGGCTAATTTCTTCTGCCTGTGGCAGTGAGCCAGAGCCCATTAATGTGAAGTGAATGCCTGCTTGCACAGTTGAAGTGAATCCTAGGCAGGCTGCCAATAGAATAAAGTGAATGCTCACATGCGATGGAATTCTCTTACGCAAGCGCTGCTTGAATGCCGACTCTAACAATGTAGTTCCTTCGTTATTTAGTGGGGCTTTTTATTATTTTCGTGTTGCAGCTACTTTAGATCGTTATTGATAAAGCTTCTTTGTTGGAAGTCTCATTCGATTGTGAAAAAATGTTACGAATGAAAAATTATAATGACGAGCTGTTAGCAAATCAGACCGGACGGTACGGCGGGTTATTACATTTATAACAGGATCACAGTTTTTAGAATTGCTTTGTGTTTTAGAAAATGTGGGTTGAGCTAGGATGGTGTTGGTTCACTCGCAAAATATATGCGAGCGAGAGAGTTTGTGAGCGGTAGGTGTTGAATTGGCAGTATTATTTTTCTTCGTCCTGTTCAGGAGCTGGCATGTCACTTTTTTCAATGCTGGCGACTGTGTCGCCTTCGAAGATTACTGCTACATGACGTCTTTCATTGTCGCCGTAATCCGGAATTAAGTGGTAGACGTAATCCCAGCGATCAGGATGAAATACATCATTAATTAGCGGTGTGCCCATCAAGAACCGCACCTGTTCTTTGTTCATGCCGACCTGTAACTGTTCAACCTTTTCAGGATCGACGGCATTGCCCTGTTGAACGTCAATCTTGTGTACAGTGAAAAGACGTCCTGTGCATCCTATTAAACTAATAAATAGTAGCAGGGCAGTAAATTTAAATAATGCTTTGATCATGAGGTGCTTGTCTTTGGTTGGAATTAATAGGTATATGATAGTTATTGAATACTAGCTTCTAGCATTTCTTTCGCATGCAAGAATGTATTCTCGGTTAACTTGACACCGCCTATCATGCGTGCGATCTCCGTAATTCTGTCCGCCTGGTTCAAGTGTTCAATGGCAGAGGCGGTATCGGACTGCTCAGATTGTTTGTTCACTCGGTAATGGTGATGAGCATTAGCAGCGACCTGTGCTAAATGAGTAATACACATCACCTGTCTGTGTTCGCCGATAGTGCGAAGTTCTCTGCCCACAACTTCTGCAACTGCGCCGCCCACCCCTGAATCAACCTCGTCAAATATGAGTACTGGAACATCCATTTTATCAACGGCAATCATTTGAATGGCTAGGCTAATACGTGATAACTCACCTCCGGATGCAACTTGAGAAAGTGGTAGCATTTTTTGTCCGGGATTGGTTTGCACATTAAATACGATTGAATCAAAACCATAGGATGTCGGCGATGCGGTGTCGTCATAATTGACTGCAATTTCTACGCGCGCTTTTTCCATGCCGAGCTTGGTCAATGCTTTAGTGATATCAGTGCTGAGTTTCTTAGCTATCGATGTTCTCTTATTGCTAATTTTTTTAGCGAGTTCTCGATAAGCGGTTTGTGTTTTTTCTAGTACGGCTTGAAGCGTGTCTACATCAAACTCAGGTTGAGTGAGTGATGCTAGTTCGTTACTAATTTTCTCATGCAATACAATTAACTCGTCAGGTGTCACTTTATGCTTGCGGGAAATTTGGTCGATACTGGCTAATCGCTCCTCTGTCTGGAATAACTCTTCAGGATCAATTTCAATCGCTTCAGCATAGTTGCGTAGATCATCTGCGCATTCGCTAATAATGGTAAACGCTTCTTCGAGAGATTGGTTTGTCGACTTTAAGTCTTGATCGTTGTTGAGTAGGGCGCTTACCTGTGTGCAAATTTGACTAAGCGTAGTATAGACATCCGAGCTTTCATCATTTTTTAATTGATGGCTTGCGAGCAGTGTCGATTTTTTAAGTTCTTCCGCATTGGCTAAACGCTTATGTTTTTGCTCTAGTTTACTCACTTCGTTGACTTCCAGGCCAAGTTGGTCTAGCTCTTCTACTTGGTAGCGAAGCAATTCAACCGTGGCTTGTATGTCGCTAGAATCTTTGCTGATTTGATCAAAACGTTGTTTTTGTTCTCGCCAATCAGAGAATAGCTGATCTAGTGCGTTTAGATTTTGTTTTTGATTAGCAAATTGATCAATTAGCTCGCGTTGTGTGGCAACATTCATTAGTGACTGATGAGCATGTTGTCCATAGATATTAATGATGCACTCGCCTAATTCTTTCAGCGTTTTTAGCGGTACCGGAACACCATTAATATAAGCTTTTGATTTACCATCTTTGCGCACTACTCGACGTAAAATGCATTCTGATTCAAGTTCAAAGTCATTTTGTTTTAACCAGCGCGCACTATTTGATTTGGTTTCAATCTCAACTACGAGAATAATTTCAGCCGCTTCTTTACCAGCACGAATTAAATTATTATCCGCGCGATCACCTAAGACCAGTCCTATTGCATCAATAATAATAGATTTTCCCGCGCCAGTTTCACCGGTGAGTGCGCTCATGCCATTGAAAAAATCTAACTCTAGCTTTTCGATGATGGCAAAGTTTTGAATGTGTAAGGACTTCAACATGAGGCTAAGGCTGTTGGCTCCAATTTAATTTTTGACGCAGCACTTTGAAGAATGAATAACTGTTTGGTTGTATGAGTATCAGCGGTTTCGCTGATCGCTCCATAACAATACGATCACCAGGGATTACTTCAGTTTCCTGCTGTCCATCAATTGAGGCAATGCCGTTTAATTCATTATGAGATGAATAGACTATTTCAACGCGACTATTCTCGTCAACGGCGATAGGGCGATTACTTAATGTGTGCGGACAAATAGGCACAATTAGCGTGGTTGCAACACTGGGGTGCACAATTGGGCCGCCACCAGACAGGGCATAGGCCGTAGAGCCAGTTGGAGTTGCCACAATAAGCCCATCAGCTCTGACAGTATTTAGGTATTCATCATCAATACGTGTTTCTAGTTCGATCATGCGAACAACATATCGCGCATGGACCACAACATCATTAATCGCAAGACAGGCAGCTAACTGTTCTTCGCCGCGCATATGTTTTGCAGTCATGACAGTACGCGCTTCTGGTTGAAACTCACCATTGAATATTTGTTTCAAATCTTGGTGCAAGTTTTCCGGTAAAATATTGGTAAGAAAACCAAGTCTGCCTCGGTTAATACCAATAATTGGAATGTCGTTGTTTACCATTGACTGGGCTGCGGAAAGTAGCGTGCCGTCGCCACCAACGACAATGGCTAGGTCAACATCCTTATGCATTTCCTTAATATCAACACAGCTAACACCGGTGCTTTCTAAGCACTCTTGAGCATCTTTGTCAGCGCAGATTTTGATGTCGTTGGACTGCAAGAAGTCATATAGGCTGCGCACAGTCTCGAATACTAGCTTGTCATTGTGTTTAGCAATAATACCGACAGATTTGAATTTATTAGTCACAGGTTAAATAGTATTTTGGTTTGTGTGGAAATAATGGCAAATAATATGCAGCTTACCGTTAAATAGGTGTGAGTCCAATTTTGCCTTAGAATTTTAGGATGGTGTATATTGGCACTCTAGGATTTTGAGTGCTAAGCACCTAATCAGTGTTCCTAGTGTGATATTAATGCAGAAATTGGATTTGGTCGATTAAATGGACAATCAGCTCGATGCGCGTACGCAACAGTTATTTCGTGCGTTAGTGCAAAATTATATTAATGATGGGCAGCCAGTAGGTTCACGGACACTTGCGCGTGTTTCTGATCTGGATGTGAGTCCCGCCACTGTACGTAATATAATGTCCGATCTGGAAGTGCTTGGGTATCTGCATTCCCCTCATACCTCAGCAGGGCGTGTACCTACTGCTCAAGGCTATCGTTTGTTCGTTGATACTTTAATTGAAGTGAAGCCGTTAAATTCTTCGGTAGTGACAGGACTAAAGTCACGCTTAACGGAAACTAGTATTGATCAGAAGGGCGTTGTAGAAACTGCCTCAAGTTTACTTTCATCACTAACCCAAATGGCGGGAGTAGTGACTATGCCGCAATATAATAAAGCGGCATTTAGGCAAATCGAGTTCTTGAGTCTATCTGATCGGCGCATATTAGCCATTTTAGTGGTGGATCAAAAAGATGTTCATAATCGTATTATTCATCTAGATAGAGATTATTCATCCAGCGAACTGCGTGAGGCGGCTAATTATTTGAATGACATCTTGGCCGGGAGAAGCCTGCAAGAAGTCCGTAAGATCCTGCTGAAAGAATTGGATGTCGCACGCCAGGATATGGATGACTTAATGCGTACAGCAATCACTTTGGGTGGAAAAATATTTGATGAAGAGGGGGATAATTCATCAGCTCAAAATTATATTGTTGATGGTCAGACAAATTTGATGGAGTTTGAAGAGCTATCCAATGTGAGCAAATTACGCGGTTTATTTGATGCGTTTAATCAGAAAAAAGAGATTCTGCATTTGCTGGATCGCTGCATTTGTGCTCAAGGTGTGCAAATATTTATAGGTAGCGAATCGGGATATGACGTTTTTGATGATTGTAGCGTAGTATCCGCGCCTTACAGTATTAGTGAAGATGTTAAGGGTGTGTTGGCTGTCGTAGGACCTAAGCGCATGGCTTATGATCGGGTAATCCCCATTGTAGATGTCACTGCAAAATTGCTAAGTGAGGCCTTGAACTCAGAATGAGTTGTCCCCACTTAACTCATAACATCTATATAGACGTTAATTTTTTCGTGTAGGAGTACGAAATGCCAGATCATTCAGAATCGCAACATGAGACGCAGTCCGAGCAAGAAGATATTGATACTTCAATGGAAGAAGCAGCACAACAGGAATCAGGAGAAGTAGACCTTGAGCAAGCATTGGCTGAGGCACAGCAAAAAGCTGAAGATAACTGGCAGCTATATATGCGTTCACAGGCTGAAATTGAAAATACTAAACGCCGTGCAGATAAGAATGTTGAAAATGCACATAAGTTTGGTCTAGAAAAATTTGGAATGGAGCTGCTGGCAGTTAAAGATAGTTTAGAATTGGGCTTAAGTGTTGAAGATGTGGATGCGGCTAAGCTCAGAGAAGGCACAGAGTTGACCTTGAAAATGCTCATCCAAGCATTAGAAAAATTTAGCATTATGGAAATCAATCCGGTTGGTGAGGCATTTGACCCTAATCTGCACCAAGCGATGAGCATGCAAGAATCTGCAGAATACAAGCCAAATACAGTCATAGCGGTGATGCAGAAAGGCTATTTATTGAATGATCGTCTATTGCGTCCGGCCATGGTTATGGTGTCTAAAGCCTCAAGCTAGAGCCAGATTTCCGCATATTTGGCGTTTTTTTAGCAATTCGCTAAAAAATTCAAATTAAATCCTTGAAATTAGTAAGCTTGGCCTCATATATGGGGCATAGGTTAACAACTTGAATATATTTATTTTTTTGGAGTAGCAAAATGGGAAAAATTATCGGAATTGACTTGGGTACAACCAACTCATGCGTTGCAGTTATTGATGGCGGTGTCGCCAAGGTGATTGAGAACTCAGAGGGTGATCGTACTACACCATCAATTATTGCCTTTAGTGAAGAAGACGAAGTATTAGTAGGACAATCCGCTAAACGCCAGGCGGTAACTAACCCAGAAAATACATTCTATGCAGTAAAACGCTTGATTGGACGACGTTTTGAAGAAGACGCTGTGCAAAAAGATATCAAGCTGGTCCCTTACAAGATTATTAAAGCGGAAAACGGTGATGCATGGCTAGAGTCTCACGGTAAGAAAATGGCACCACCTGAGATCTCTGCGCGCGTTCTCATGAAAATGAAGAAAACAGCAGAAGAGTATTTGGGTGAAGAAATTAGTGAGGCTGTGATTACAGTACCTGCTTATTTTAATGACTCACAGCGCCAAGCGACTAAAGATGCTGGAAAAATTGCTGGCTTAGACGTGAAACGTATTATCAACGAGCCAACAGCAGCAGCACTCGCTTATGGTATGGATAAGCAGCGTGGTGATCGCAAGGTCGTTGTTTATGATCTTGGTGGCGGTACGTTTGATGTATCTGTGATTGAAATTGCTGAGATTGATGGAGAACATCAATTTGAAGTGTTGTCTACTAATGGTGACACCTTCTTAGGTGGTGAAGATTTTGATATGCGTTTAATTGATTATCTTGCTGATGAGTTTAAGAAAGAGCAGGGTTTCGATTTGCACAATGATCCAATGGCATTGCAACGTCTTAAAGAGGCAGCTGAAAAAGCTAAAATCGAACTTTCATCTTCGCAACAAACAGAAATTAATCTTCCGTATATTACGGCAGATCAAAATGGACCTAAGCACCTTAATATTAAAGTGTCGCGTGCCAAACTTGAGTCGCTAGTTGAAGATTTGGTTGAGCGCACGATTGCCCCATGCAAAACGGCATTAAAAGATGCAGGTCTTAGCGCATCAGACATTGACGATATCATCTTAGTCGGTGGCCAGATCCGTATGCCTAAGGTTCAAGAAGCTGTGCAGAATTTCTTTGGTCAAGAGCCACGTAAAGATGTAAACCCTGATGAAGCGGTTGCCATGGGTGCAGCGATTCAAGCCGGGGTGCTAGGTGGTGATGTTAAAGATGTATTGTTGCTGGATGTGACACCACTATCACTTGGTATTGAAACCATGGGTGGTGTGATGACTAAGTTGATCGACAAAAACACTACCATTCCAACTACTGCATCGCAGGTTTTTTCAACGGCGGAAGATAATCAAACTGCAGTGACAGTTCATGTGCTTCAGGGTGAGCGAGAGCAAGCAGCTGGAAATAAATCATTGGGCCGATTCGATTTGAGCGATATTCCTCCTGCGCAACGTGGTGTTCCACAGATTGAGGTGAGCTTTGATATTGATGCAAACGGTATCTTAAATGTATCTGCAAAAGATAAAGCGACTAATAAAGAACAGTCTATTGTTATTAAAGCGTCTAGCGGATTGTCGGACGATGAAGTTGAGAAGATGGTTCAAGATGCCGAAGCGCATGCAGAAGAAGATCGTCAGTTCCAAGAGCTTGTAACTGTGCGCAATCAAGCGGACGGTATGATTCATGCGACTGAGAAAACACTAGCAGACATGGGTGATAAAGTTGATGCAGATGAGAAGTCTCGCATTGAAGCAGCTATTACTGATTTGCGCGAAGTGTTGGACAAAGATGACAAAGAAGCAATTGAGTCTAAAACCCAAGCATTAACAGAAGTATCTCAAAAGCTAGCTGAGCAAATGTATGCAGATGCAGGTGCGGCTGGTGCTGAAGGTGAACCAGCAGCAGAAGCTGATAAGCCAAGTGGCGATGATGTTGTTGATGCTGAGTTTGAAGAAGTTAAAGAAAGTAAATCTTAGTCAGTAATTTTAAGCTTTACCAAGAGTCCAAAGTAACGGACTTCGCAATATTACTGCGAAGTCTGACTTTGGACTTTGCTTTATGTGGAAACAAATAAATCAATAATAAACTAGTGTAGTTGCAAATGGCCAAAAGGGATTATTACGAAGTATTAGGGGTTTCGCGCGATAGTAGCGATGCGGAATTTAAAAAGGCGTATCGCCGTTTGGCGATGAAGTATCACCCTGATAGAAATGAAAATAACGCAGATGCTGAAGTTAAGTTTAAAGAAGCGAAAGAAGCTTACGATGTACTTTCGGATGCACAAAAACGCCAGATCTATGATCAATATGGTCATGCAGGTATAGAGCAGCAAGGCGGATTCTCGTCTCAGGGTGGTGGTGATTTTGGTGATGTGTTTGGTGATATTTTTGGTGACATATTTGGTGGCGGTGGTCGCGGAGGGCAAAATCGTGCTTATCGTGGAGCAGACCTGCAATACAATCTAGAACTGAGTTTAGAAGAAGCAGTCTTTGGTAAAGATGCTAATATCGATATTTCATCAAGACAGTCCTGTGAAACCTGCTCTGGTAGTGGTGCTGAACCAGGAACATCGTTAGAGAACTGTGAAACATGCGGTGGTGTTGGTCAGGTAAGAATGCAGCAGGGGTTTTTCTCTATACAGCAAGCTTGTCCAAAGTGTCGTGGCCGAGGAAAAGTCATTTCCAATCCATGCAAGGATTGCAGGGGTGCAGGTACAGTTGAAAAGCCAAGAACTTTATCTGTAAAAGTGCCTGGTGGTGTTGATACTGGTGATAGAATCCGACTAGCTAATGAAGGAGAAGCCGGGGAAAATGGTGGTCCAGCAGGTGACTTATATGTTCAGGTGAATGTTAAGCAGCATCCTATCTTTGAGCGGGATGGTGAACATTTGCATTGCGAGATTCCTATCGGTTTTGTTACCGCCGCCTTGGGTGGAGAAGTAGATATTCCTACCTTAGATGGAAGAATAAATTTAAAAATACCTGTCGAGACGCAAACGGGTAAACAGTTTCGCTTAAAGGGCAAAGGAGTTAAGCCAGTACGAGGTGGCGCACAGGGTGATATGTTTGTACATGTGCTGACAGAAACTCCGGTTAACTTAACCAAGCAGCAAAAAGAATTGTTACAAGAATTGAATACCTCCTTGAGCTCGGGGGGTAAAAAACATAGTCCTAAATCTCAAGGCTGGGGGGATGGGGTGAAGAACTTTTTTGAAGATCTAAAATTCTGGTCGGATTAATTTAAAGTAATGACTACAACAATCGCAATCAATGGCGCAAGTGGACGCATGGGGAAAGCCCTGGTTCAAGCCTGCGTAGAAAATAATGGGGCTAGTTTAGCCGCAGCATTGGTTCGTTTGGGCTCTGATGTTGAGGGTTCAGATGCAGGGATAGTCGCGGGTATGGCGCCTGCGAATGTAATCATTACTAGCGATCGAGCTAGTTTGCCCAATGACTTAAATGTATGGATTGATTTCACTTTGCCAGAAGGCTTGATGAATGCACTAGATTATTGTCTGGCTAATAATATTCCCATGGTGATTGGCACCACAGGATTAAGCGAAGAGCAAAAGCAAGCGATCACACATGCGGGGAACACTATACCCGTCGTATTTGCGCCTAACATGAGTGTAGGTGTGAATTTGTGTCTGAGTATTCTACAAACTGCAGCGAAAACATTAGGTGAAGATTACGATATAGAAATTGTTGAAGCCCATCATAAGAACAAAGTCGATGCGCCTTCTGGTACGGCATTGCGTATGGGCGAAGTGATTGCAGAATCACTCGGCGTTGATCTAGATGAAAAAGCCGAATATAGCCGTCATGGGAATATTGGTGCGCGCAAGCCTGGGGCGATCGGATTTCAAACAATTCGTGCTGGTGATATTGTGGGTGAGCATACAGTCACCTTTGCAGGTATCGGAGAACGGGTTGAAATTGCTCATCGCGCAACCAGTCGGCTAACATTTGCGCGAGGCGCGGTGCGTGCTGCGACATGGTTAAAAGGTCAATCTGCCGGCGTTTACGATATGCAGGATGTGCTTGGATTATCTTGACGCTTTTGGTGATTTATTTGAACCACAGCTCTACCGACACCGCGCTAGTTGCAGTACAATCAATCCCCGAGGTTACGACCTCAAAGCCATAACACAAAATTTTTAACGGGACATCTTCGATGTCCCGTTTTTTACATGCACGTTCAGGAGGAAGCGTTTGAGTACACCGGCCTATTTAGTACTTGAAGACGGAACTATCTTCCAAGGTATTTCAATTGGAGCAGAAGGCGCTACCGAAGGCGAAGTAGTTTTTAATACTTCGATGACGGGCTATCAAGAAATTCTCACAGATCCTTCTTATTGCAAACAAATAGTCACCTTGACCTATCCTCATATAGGTAATGTGGGCGCTAACCAAGAAGATTGGGAATCAAAAAAATTATATTCAGCGGGTCTAGTCATTCGTGATTTATCTGCGACCACATCGAGCTGGCGTAGTGAGCAGTCCCTACAAGATTATCTGATCGCCCATAATATAGTGGCAATCGCCAATATAGATACACGTAGCTTAACGCGTAGACTGAGAGAGAAAGGTTCACTCAATGGCGTGATCGCCACAGGTGACGTCAATATTGACGAACTGCTCAATCAGGCTAAGTTGTTTGCTGGATTAAAAGGAATGGATCTGGCCAAAGAAGTCACGACAGAAAAAGCTTATGCCTGGCGAGAAAGTGTTTGGTCTATTACCGACGGTTATGCAGCTGCTGATGAAGCTAAATACAAGGTTGCGGCGCTTGATTATGGTGTTAAACATTATATTTTGAGAATACTGACAGCCTTAGGTTGTGATGTTGAAGTGCTGCCGGCACAGACTTCGTTTGCAGAGTTGTCTGCATTAAATCCTGATGGTGTTTTTCTCTCTAATGGCCCAGGTGATCCTGAGCCCTGTGATTATGCGATTAGTATGATCAAGCAGGTAGTTGATGCGGGTATGCCTAGCTTTGGTATTTGCTTAGGTCATCAATTATTTGGTTTAGCCTGCGGTGCTAAAACGGTGAAGATGAAGTTCGGTCATCACGGCGCTAATCACCCTGTGAAAGATTTAGAAACAGGTAAGGTCATGATCAGTAGCCAAAACCATGGTTTTGCTGTGGATGAAGCCTCATTGCCTGATACATTAATTCCCACGCATCGTTCTTTATTTGATGGCAGCCTTCAAGGTGTGCGCCATCGCGATGTTCCTGCGTATAGTTTTCAAGGACACCCAGAGGCGAGCCCTGGCCCACATGATGTGCGCGAATTATTTCAACCATTTATAGACGCGATGCGTTCAAGACGCGAAGCATAATTGTTATGGCAAAACGTACAGATATAAAATCGATATTACTGATTGGTGCAGGCCCAATTATTATTGGGCAGGCATGTGAGTTCGACTACTCAGGTGTGCAAGCCTGTAAAGCGCTACGAGAAGAAGGCTATAAAGTCATTCTAGTCAATTCTAATCCAGCCACCATTATGACAGACCCAGATACGGCAGACGTGATTTACATTGAGCCAATCACTTGGGAAACCGTGGCAAAAATCATTGAAAAAGAAAAGCCCGATGCATTGCTGCCTACAATGGGTGGGCAAACTGCATTGAATTGCGCGCTGGATCTTGATCGTGAAGGCGTGCTGGAAAAATACAATGTAGAAATGATCGGTGCTTCTAAAGATGCAATCGATATGGCAGAAGATCGCCAGAAGTTTAAAGTGGCGATGGATGAGATTGGCTTAGAGTCTGCTAGGTCAGCAGTTGCTCATAGCATAGAAGAGGCGCTACAAATACAGCCTCAAATAGGTTTTCCAACCATTATTCGTCCTTCATTTACGCTTGGTGGAAGTGGGGGTGGCATCGCGTACAACATGGAAGAGTTCGAATCTATCGTTACGCGTGGTTTGGATCTTTCTCCAACCACTGAAGTGCTATTAGAAGAATCTTTGTTGGGTTGGAAAGAATACGAAATGGAAGTAGTGCGTGATCATGCGGATAACTGCATCATTATTTGCGCAATAGAAAACTTTGACCCAATGGGTGTGCATACGGGCGACTCTATTACTGTCGCGCCTGCGCAAACATTGACAGATAAAGAATACCAAATTATGCGTAATGCCTCGTTAGCAGTGCTGCGTAAAATTGGTGTTGATACGGGTGGATCTAATGTTCAGTTTTCCGTGAATCCGAAAGACGGTCGTTTAATTGTTATTGAAATGAATCCGCGTGTTTCTCGCTCTTCTGCATTGGCGTCAAAAGCAACTGGTTTTCCAATCGCTAAAGTGGCGGCAAAACTTGCAGTAGGATACACCTTGGATGAATTAGCAAATGAAATTACTGGTGGTGCCACACCAGCTTCATTTGAGCCGAGCATTGATTACGTCGTGACTAAGATCCCACGTTTTGCGTTTGAAAAATTCCCGCAAGCACCTGCGATTCTAGGTACTCAAATGAAATCTGTTGGTGAAGTGATGGCTATAGGCCGTACCTTCCAAGAGTCATTCCAAAAAGCGTTGCGTGGTTTAGAAACTGGCATGGATGGACTTAATCCTATTGTAGATAAAACAAATGCTGATTGGGAGCATGACTTAGACGAGCGCATTTTAGAGACGGGTCCGAGCCGCGTATGGTTTATTGCTGATGCGATGCGCCACGGTTATAGCGTAGAAAAACTATATGAGATGACCGCAGTTGATCCTTGGTTCTTAGTTCAAATGCAGCAGTTGATTGACTTAGAAAAACATATTCAATCAAAAACGCTAGATCAATTATCGGCGCAAGAGTTGTTTGAGATTAAGCAGAAAGGATTTTCTGATCGACGTATCGCACAGTTAATTGAAGGCGAGACAGAAGCTGATGTGCGTGCGTGCCGATGGAAGAACTCTATTCGCCCTGTATTTAAGCGAGTAGACACCTGTGCCGCAGAATTTTCTACTAGTACAGCATATATGTATTCCACCTACGAAATTGAGTGCGAAGCAGAAGTAACCGACAAGAAAAAAATTATGGTGTTGGGTGGTGGTCCTAACCGAATTGGTCAAGGCATCGAATTTGATTACTGTTGTGTGCATGCTGCATTGGCTATGCGCGAAGATAGTTACGAAACTATTATGATTAACTGTAACCCAGAAACAGTCTCTACTGACTACGATACTTCGGATCGACTGTATTTTGATCCTCTTACACTCGAAGATGTATTAGAGATTTGTGAGATAGAAAAGCCGGTGGGCGTGATCGTCCAGTTTGGTGGACAGACACCACTGAAACTAGCACGTGACCTTGAAGCTGCTGGTGTGCCGATTATTGGTACTAGCCCTGACTCGATTGACTTAGCGGAGGACCGTGAACGTTTCCAAGAGTTGGTGACTAATCTAGAATTATTACAACCGCCAAATGCAACCGCACGCAGTGCTGAAGAAGCGGTGCCACTAGCGAATGAAATTGGTTATCCGTTAGTTGTAAGACCATCCTATGTGTTGGGTGGGCGCGCAATGGAAATTGTGCATAACGATGATGACTTGATGCATTACATGACGACTGCAGTGTCTGTGTCGAATGATTCTCCAGTATTGCTAGATCGTTTCCTGTCGGATGCGATTGAAATAGATGTTGATGCGATTTGCGACGGAAAAGATGTGTTTGTCGCCGGTGTGATGGAACATATTGAACAAGCGGGAATTCACTCTGGTGATTCGGCCTGTTCATTACCGCCGCACACGCTTTCAAAAGAGCTGCAAGTTACACTAAAAGAAATCACCCACAAGTTAGCCTTTGGACTTAACGTGATAGGACTAATGAACATTCAATATGCGGTTAAAGGCGAGGATGTTTATTTGTTGGAAGTTAATCCGCGAGCATCGCGTACAGTGCCTTTTGTGTCAAAAGCAATTGGTTTGCCTTTAGCTAAAATTGCCGCGCGTTGTATGGCTGGTATGTCTCTAGCTGAGCAGGGTGTCAAGACTGAAGTGGTGCCTAAGCATTACTCTGTAAAAGAAGCAGTGTTCCCATTCATGAAGTTTGTTGGTGTTGACCCAATTCTTGGTCCAGAAATGAAATCAACCGGTGAAGTGATGGGGGTAGGCAAAACTTTTGGCGAAGCCTTTGCTAAATCACAGCTTGCGGCAGGAGTGGATCTTCCACTATCTGGTAAAGTGTTTATAAGTGTGCGAGATACTGATAAAGAGCAAACAGCTAAGGTTGCAAAAGAACTCACTCAGTTAGGCTTTGAGCTTGTCGCGACGGATGGAACGGCTGACTTTCTTGAATTAAAAAATATCTCATGCCAGCATGTGAATAAAGTAAGACAAGGCCGACCACATATTGTTGATATGATTATTGATCATAAGATTGATTTAATTATTAATACTACAGAAGGCAAGCAGGCGATCTCTGACTCCTACACAATTCGACGTAAAGCATTGCAGAATAAGGTTTGTTATACGACAACTATTACAGGTGCATGGGCTTTAATTGAAGCGATAAAACAGGGCTCTTCGAGTGATGTTTACCCTCTACAAGACTTGCATGCAAAATTAGCAGGCTAAAGATTTAGATAAGAAATAATATGAATAAAGTACCTATCACCGCGCGTGGCGCACAAAATTTACGTGATGAGTTGAAAGAGCTTAAGTCTGTTGATCGCCCTCGTGTGATTGAAGCCATTGCTACTGCACGCGAACATGGTGATCTAAAAGAGAATGCTGAATACCATGCGGCACGAGAGCAGCAAAGTTTTATTGAAGGGCGTATTCAACACATTGATGGAATTATTTCTAATGCAGAAATAATTGATGTGGCTAAGTTAGATACCGGAGGCCGCATCGTGTTTGGTGCAACCGTGCACTTGGCTGAAGAAGAGACCGGTGATGAAGTGACTTATCAAATCGTCGGTGAAGATGAAGCTGATATTAAGCAAAAATTAATTTCAGTGACGTCGCCTATTGCACGCGCATTAATAGGAAAGAGTGTCGGTGATATTGCAACTGTCATTGCGCCAGGTGGCGAGAAAGAATATGAAATATTAGATGTGCAATTTATCTAGTTCAGCTTCTAATTTTGATAACTACTCTGTTAACTAAATTAGTGGCGCGTAGTAAAAGTAGTTCCCGCTGGATTAGTCGACAAATGAAAGATCATTATGTCGCTAAAGCAAAGGCTGAAGGTTATCGTTCACGTGCAGTGTATAAGCTGCAAGAAATAGATAGCAAATACCAGATTTTCCAGCCCAATCAATTTATAGTTGATCTTGGTGCTGCGCCAGGGGCATGGTGTCAATACGTGGCGAGAAATGTTGCAGGGACAGCAGGGAAAATTATTGGCCTCGATATACTGGAAATGGATCCAATTGAAGGTGTGTGTGTTATACAAGGTGACTTCACCGAAGATGAAACGCTAGATCAATTAGTCGCTTCGCTCAATAATCACCCGTTAGACCTTGTATTATCTGATATCGCCCCCAATATATCTGGTAACAAGGCCGTCGATCAGCCTAAATCAATGTATTTGGCTGAACTCGCGCTAGACTTTGCTAGACAACACCTTACAAACGGTGGCATTTTTGCCGTTAAGTTATTCCAAGGTGAAGGATATGCACCATTTATCCAAGAATTACGGTCTAGTTTTAAACGTGTCGCGACTTTTAAACCGCAGGCATCAAGAAAAGAAAGTAGAGAGATGTACGCAGTCGCTCGGGATTTCAACTTATAGTAAGATCAGTTTCACAAGGAAGCAGTGTGCTCATTGAGGTGTTTAAATGAATGATATGGTGAAGAATCTAATTTTATGGGCAGTCATAGTCGTCGTACTTATGTCTGTCTTCAACAATTTCACAAAAACGACTAAGCAGGCTGCTGAGTTATCGTACTCGCAATTTGTTGCCGATATTCGTTCTGGTCAAATTAGGGAAGTGACGATTGAGGCGGATAACAGAACAATCCAAGGTTATAAGATATCTGGTGAAAAATTCACCGCCTTTAACCCTAATGATGATCAACTTGTTAATGAGTTGTTAGATAATAATGTCATCATTCAAACCAATCCTGGCCAGTCTCGCTCAATACTAGTTGATATCTTTATTAGCTGGTTCCCAATGCTATTGTTGATCGGTGTGTGGATTTTCCTCATGCGCCAGATGCAAGGCGGTGGTGGATCTCGCGGCGCGATGTCATTCGGTAAGAGTAAAGCGCGCCTAATGGGTGAAGATCAAATAAAAGTTACCTTTGCTGATGTTGCTGGCGTTGAAGAGGCAAAAGATGAAGTTGGCGAGTTGGTTGAGTTCTTGCGTGATCCAAGTAAATTCCAGAAACTGGGTGGAAAAATTCCACGCGGTGTTCTTATGGTGGGCTCTCCAGGGACTGGTAAAACATTATTAGCAAAAGCCATTGCAGGCGAAGCGAAAGTACCATTCTTCACTATTTCAGGTTCCGACTTTGTCGAAATGTTTGTTGGTGTAGGTGCTTCACGTGTACGTGATATGTTTGCTCAAGCTAAGAAGCATGCACCATGCATTATCTTTATTGATGAGATCGATGCAGTGGGTCGACATCGTGGTGCTGGTTTAGGTGGCGGACATGATGAGCGCGAACAAACGCTAAATCAATTGTTAGTTGAAATGGATGGCTTTGAAGGCAGTGAAGGCGTTATTGTAATTGCCGCGACTAACCGCCCTGATGTATTAGATCCGGCACTATTAAGACCAGGACGTTTTGATCGTCAAGTAACTGTGCCATTGCCAGACTTGCGTGGACGTGAGCAAATCTTAAAAGTGCACATGCGTAAAGTGCCAATAGGTAAAGACGTACGTGCAGATTTAATTGCACGTGGAACACCGGGATTCTCCGGCGCAGATTTAGCTAACCTGGTTAACGAAGCAGCATTGTTTGCAGCACGCGCAGATAAACGTAGCGTTGAAATGAATGAGTTTGAACGTGCGAAAGATAAAATCATTATGGGCGCTGAGCGCAAGTCCATGGTGATGAGTGATGATGAAAAGAAATTGACGGCTTATCACGAAGCAGGCCATGCGATTGTAGGGCGACTTATGCCAGAACATGATCCTGTCTATAAAGTCACAATTATCCCTCGTGGACGCGCATTAGGTGTGACTATGTTCTTGCCTGAAGAAGATCGCTACAGTCACAGTAAGCAACGTTTAGAATGCCAAATATCCACATTGTTTGGTGGCCGACTTGCAGAAGAAATTATCTTCGGTGCAGAAGCTGTGACAACAGGAGCATCTAACGATATTGAGCGCGCTACAGATATTGCTCGTGGCATGGTGACTAAGTGGGGTTTGTCCGAAAAGATGGGTCCACTTGCATACAGTGAAGAAGAAGGAGAAGTGTTTCTGGGTCACTCGGTTGCACAACGTAAAACTGTGTCGGATGAGACTGCTCATACTATTGATGGTGAAGTAAGAAAGATTATCGACTTTAACTATGATCGCGCAAAAACTATCTTAGTTGAGAATTTAGATAAGCTTCATGTGATGGCTAAAGCACTGATTAAATATGAGACGATTGATGTCGATCAAATTGATGACATTATGGAAGGTAAGACACCAAGAGCGCCTAAGGACTGGGAAGATGATGAACCCGATCAGGGCGGTAGTGCGACTCCGGAGGATGTTGATGAGCCAGGTCCTATCGGAGGTCCAGCGAGTCTGCACTAAGTCGGAGTTTTAACTATTCAATAAAAACGGCCTGCTAATGCGGGCCGTTTTTATTTGTGTTGGGTAGATCACTGACGAGCTGTGTAGAAAACAGTACCTTAGCTGGGTAAAGTTAGCTAATTACTTAAATAAACCTGGAATCAGGCATGAAAAGAAAATATTTCGGCACAGATGGCATTCGCGGTCGCGTAGGTGATGGTGTCATGACGCCAGAATTTGTATTAAAGCTAGGCTGGGCTGCCGGTAAAGTGTTATGTGAGGAAGGTAACAATCTGATTCTTATAGGAAAAGACACTCGTATTTCAGGTTACATGCTTGAATCAGTGCTTGAGGCCGGACTCTCTGCAGCAGGTGTGAATAGTCGTTTACTAGGGCCAATGCCTACACCGGCAATTGCCTATCTAACAAGAACACTAAGGGCTTCTGCTGGGATTGTCATTAGTGCATCTCACAACCCTTATTATGATAATGGTGTGAAATTCTTTTCTGCGGAAGGCACAAAGCTGCCAGATGATATCGAGCAGCGTATTGAAGAAGAAATGGAAAAGCCGCTGACGACAGTCAGTTCTGACCAGTTAGGGAAAGTAGAACGAATTCGTGATGCGTCAGGTCGTTACATTGAATTTTGTAAAAGCACCATCAATACTAAAGTACGGTTAAATGGCCTTAAATTGGTCGTCGATTGCGCTAACGGCGCAACCTACCACGTCGCGCCCAACGTATTTCGTGAATTAGGTGCTGAGGTGGTGACAATTGGTACTGAGCCAAATGGTTTAAATATCAATCATATGTGTGGAGCAACAGACCCTAAAAAATTGCGTATGGCTGTGATTGAGCACCACGCTGACCTAGGCATTGCTATTGATGGTGACGGCGATCGTCTCATCATGGTGGATGAAAATGGTGAAGTGGTAGATGGTGATGAATTGCTCTATGTGATTGGCGCGGCTAGAAAGCGTAAAAATAATTTAAGAGGTGGTGTGGTTGGTACATTGATGTCCAACTTGGGCCTTGAGCATGCTTTGCAACGTCAGGACATTGAATTTATGCGGGCGGCAGTCGGAGACAGATATGTGCTCGAAATGCTTCAGCAGCAGACTTGGGAACTAGGTGGAGAATCTTCTGGTCATATTATCTGTCTAGACAGGACATCGACTGGAGACGCTATTGTCGCAGCTCTACAGGTGCTAGAGGTGCTAGTTGATGAAGGTATTAACCTGCGTGAGGCTAAGCATGGTATGAGTAAGTATCCTCAAACTTTAGTAAATGTTCCTATTAAGCAGAAAATTGATATTGCGACTTCTAAAGGTATTCAAGAAGCGGTAAGCGATGCTGAATCGCAATTAGCAGATACTGGCAGAGTGTTATTAAGACCTTCTGGTACAGAACCACTAATCCGTGTCATGGTTGAAGGAGCTGATGCACCACAGGTGCGTACCTTGGCAGAGCAGATTGCCTCGGTAGTTTCAGAAGAGTGCGCTGCATAGCAACATGTTTAAGGCTAAAATAGCCGTCTTTTCTTGATCCTTGATTGAATTTCTTATGCGCGCTAGGTAAGCTTGCGCGCTCCATCGAATCTAGTTGATTGTATTTATGCGTCGATCCATCGTAGCGGCTAATTGGAAGCTTAATGGCAGCCTTAAAATGGCTAAAGCATTAGTCACTGCCATCGATGTGCATAGCAATGGTTTAGCGGGAGTGGATGCCGTTATTTGTCCTCCATATCCTTATTTAGCTTATGTCAGTGGTCTAATGACAGCAGGGAATATGTGCCTAGGTACACAGTCGATAGCTGAACATGAAACGGGTGCTTTTACCGGTGAAGTTTCCGCTGAGATGGTCGCGGAGATAGGCTGTAAATATGCCATCGTCGGTCATTCAGAAAGACGCGAGTATTATGGTGAAACTGATGCTATTGTAGCCGCTAAGTTTTTACGCATTCAAACGGCAGGCCTAACGCCTATACTATGTGTGGGTGAGAGTTTAGAGCAGCGTGAACAGGGAATTATGCAAGATACTATTGTGCGACAAATGAATGCAGTAGTGAACGAAGCAGGTATCGCTAGCATGAAAAATGCAGTGTTGGCCTATGAGCCAATTTGGGCGATTGGCACAGGTAGAACTGCCTCGCCAGAACAGGCTCAAGAAGTACATGCCATCATCAGAGCAGAAATAGCTAAATACTCCACAGAGATTGCGGAAGGTTTGAGAATTCTTTATGGCGGTAGTGTGAAAGCAAATAATGCGGCTGAGTTATTTTTGCAGCCGGATATTGATGGAGGCCTTATTGGTGGTGCCTCTTTGGATGCAGAACAATTCAATGCAATTGTCGCTGCTGGTTCTTCTAAATAGATTTATTACAAATATGGTAGTTACGAATGTTATATAGTGTTTTGGTTTCAGTAGACGTACTTATTGCCGCGGGTTTGATCGGCTTAGTGTTATTGCAAAAAGGCGCAGGCGCAGCAGCAGGAGCAGCTTTTGGCGGCGGCGGTGGAGGTGGAGCATCTGGCTCAGTATTTGGAGCAAAAGGTTCATCATCATTCATGACGCGCGCGACAGCTATACTTGCAGCAGCATTTTTCGTGAATAGTATCGTTCTTGCTTACCTAGCAAGTAATCGTGATGTAGCTGACAGTGTTATGCAGTCTGTTACCCAAGAGCAGCAGGTTGATATTCCTGAGACATCTTCTGATGTTCCTAATGTAATTAATTTACCAGAAGGTGCATCGGCAGAAGAGATGCTTGATATCGTTAAAGAAGAGATTCAAAAGAAAACAGATCAAGCTTCAGATATTCCTGAAGTGGCTGGAGAAGTGATGGATGACGTCATGGAAAAATCTGAGCAAGCAATACCGTCTGATATACCTCAGTAATTTGATTAGGCTGCTTTCTGCAGTCTAAAAAACATAGCCGATGTGGTGGAATTGGTAGACACGCAGTCTTGAGGGGGCTGTGGCGAAAGCTGTGCCGGTTCGACTCCGGCCATCGGCACCACGTTACATCCACTGTTCTATATCAGAGCAGTGTGGTAGCACGTAACGTATTACCTCAATCAAAATAAAGCTATAGATAATCGGTGTGGGTAGTACACGCAAATTAATTGTCGCGATAGCGACACGCTTTATATTTTACATCCAGTGACTTAATACTACTCCTTAGTCTAATTGCTTAAGCTGCAGCAACTTGGATATCAGTTGTCATCAAGTATAGTTTAGCGAGTTCACCCGTTTTCGAGCACTCCATCAACAGCACACACCACGTAAGGTAATGGCTACTCAGGATGCCCCTGACTCTTAATATAAGCAATAACTCTCTCCAAGGCATCTAGTTGAACATAAAATATCCAATATCAACTTATTTATCGTCCTATTCAAACCATCAATTTGTGTTCCTTTCAGCGGAAGCTTAATATCTGTATGCGGTCCATCGGGGTATACGGATCGCGGCATAATCGATAACTATAAAAACTATTACAGATATGCTTCAGAACTACGTTCCAATCCTTATATTTTTGGCTATTGCCTTAGTCATAGGTGTGGTGCCAATACTCGCCGGTATGTTGTTGAGCAAACGCATACCCGAGGCCGCTAAAGACTCGCCTTATGAATGTGGGTTTGAAGCGTTTGAAGATTCACGCAGGCGCTTTGACGTTCGTTATTATCTAGTCGCTATTCTATTTATTATTTTTGATTTGGAAATCGCTTTTCTATTTCCTTGGGCAGTTGCACTTCGCGAGATAGGTATTCCAGGATTATTAGCAATGGCATTCTTTCTTACCATTCTTATTATTGGTTTCATTTACGAATGGAAAAAAGGTGCACTTAATTGGGATTAATAAAGTCAAGCTTGGAGAGAAATGGATACTGAGCAAATAATGCAGCAGGGCTTCGCTGTGGGCAAACTGGATGACCTGGTTAACTGGGCTCGCACCGGTTCAATGTGGCCAATGACATTCGGACTTGCTTGCTGTGCAGTAGAAATGATGCATGCGGGTGCTTCTCGTTATGACCTAGACCGTTTTGGTGTTGTGTTTAGGCCGAGTCCTAGGCAATCAGATGTGATGATTGTTGCGGGAACATTAGTGAATAAAATGGCCCCTGCGTTACGCAAGGTGTATGACCAAATGCCAGAACCAAAGTGGGTCATCTCTATGGGTTCATGTGCAAACGGTGGTGGTTACTACCATTATTCTTATTCTGTTGTGCGTGGCTGTGACCGTATTGTGCCAGTGGATATTTATGTGCCAGGTTGTCCGCCAACGGCTGAAGCGCTGATGTATGGAGTATTGCAGCTGCAAAACAAAATACGTCGTAGCAATTCTATTTCGCGCTAACAAACAAATATTTTATGAGTCTGACAGATACATTCCAATTGTCCCTGCGCGAACTTGCTGAAAAAGAGCAGTGTCAGCTAGAGCTGGATCGAAACGAATTCACACTAACAATAAAAGCTGATCAGGCAATTTCAATATTGACACTGTTGCGCGATAAACCAGGTTTTCAGTTTGATCAATTAATGGATGTAGCTGGAGTCGACTATTTGGAATATGGTAAAACCGAATGGAAAACAAAGCAGGCAACTGGTTCAGGGTTTAGTCGCGGTGTAGCTAAAAATACATTTGGACGATTTACATTTGATAATAATCCTATCGATGATGAGATGCAGACACCGCGTTTTGCAGTGGTGTATCACTTGCAATCAGTGGCAAAAAATCAACGCCTACGAGTGAAGATTCTTTGCCAAGATAATGAAATGCCAATGGTTGATTCTGTATGTTCAATATGGAGCTGCGCTAATTGGTACGAACGTGAAGCATTCGATTTGTATGGCATCGTATTTGATGGTCATCCAGATATGCGCAGACTGTTAACTGACTATGGGTTCGTTGGTCATCCGTTGCGTAAGGACTTTCCTTTGGTGGGTCATGTGGAAGTGCGGTATGAACCTTCCAAGCAAAGAGTTATCTATGAGCCTGTGTCTATAGAGCCACGCGTACTTGTGCCTAAAGTGATTCGTGATGACAGTCGTTATTCCAACAGTCCTGAACATAAAGCGGAAGAGTCTTAATCATGGCTGAAATACGAAATTACACAATGAACTTTGGTCCGCAGCATCCTGCGGCACATGGTGTTTTGCGTTTGATTCTAGAGTTGGACGGTGAGGTGATTGAGCGAGCTGACCCACATGTTGGTTTGTTGCATCGAGGTACGGAAAAGTTAGCTGAGAGTAAACCTTATAATCAGAGTATTGGTTATATGGATAGGCTCGACTATGTATCCATGATGTGTAATGAGCATGGCTATGTCTTAGCGATAGAGAAATTGCTTGGTATTGAAGCGCCAGAACGAGCGCAATACATACGTGTGATGTTTGATGAAATCACTAGAATTCTTAATCATCTTTTGTGGTTAGGTGCTCATGCACTCGATGTGGGTGCCATGTCTATGTTTTTGTATGCATTTAGAGAGCGAGAAGATTTGATGGACTGCTACGAAGCTGTGTCTGGCGCGCGTATGCATGCAACTTACTATCGTCCGGGCGGCGTATATCGAGATTTGCCTAATGCGATGCCGCAGTATGCAACTTCTAAGTGGCGTAACGATAAAGACGTTAATAAGCTGAATGAAGAAAGATCAGGAACCCTGTTGGACTTTATTGATTCATTCACAAATCGGTTCCCTGCCTGTGTGGATGAATACGAAACCTTGTTGACTGATAATAGAATTTGGAAACAGCGCACAGTCAATATAGGCGTTGTATCGCCGGAACGAGCATTACAGCTTGGTTTTACTGGGCCTATGTTAAGAGGTTCAGGGGTGGAGTGGGATTTGCGACGTAAGCAACCTTATGAAGTCTATGACAAGATGGATTTCTTTATTCCAGTTGGTGTAAATGGTGATTGTTATGATCGTTATTTAGTGCGTATAGAAGAGATGCGTCAATCCAATAAAATAATACAGCAATGTTCAGAGTGGCTGAGAAATAATAAAGGCCCAGTGATGTTGGATGATCATAAAGTCGCGCCACCACCGCGCGCTGATATGAAAGACGACATGGAAGCATTAATTCATCACTTTAAATTATTTACCGAAGGGTATTGTTTGCCGCCGGGCGAAGTGTATACCGCGATTGAACATCCCAAAGGTGAATTTGGTGTTTATCTAGTATCGGATGGTGCGAATAAACCTTACCGGTTAAAAATTAGAGCGCCAGGTTTTGCACATCTAGCAGCACTAGATGAAATGGTTAAAGGTCACATGATTGCTGACGTGGTTGCAGTGATAGGTACACAAGACATAGTGTTTGGTGAAATAGATAGATAACACTATGGATAAAAAAATACAAAAAGATTTGTCAGAAGAAGTGCAACAGCAGGTGGCTGATTGGTTGCAACGTTTTCCAGATAATCAAAAGCAATCTGCGGTCTTGGGTGGCTTGCATGCTATTCAACACGAATACGGCTACCTGCCTGTTGCGCAGATGGATGCCTTGGCCGAGCGATTAGAAATGCCAGCCATTGCAGTCTATGAAGTTGCATCTTTTTATTCCATGTTTGAACTTGAGCCTGTCGGTAAGCACACGATTGCAGTGTGTACAAATTTGTCGTGTATGTTGCGTGGCGGAGAACAGGTGCTCAGTTACTTAGAAGACAAGTTGAATATTAAGTGCGGGCAAAGCACGCCAGATGGAAAATACTATTTAAAGCAAGAAGAAGAATGTTTAGCAGGATGCTGCGGTGCGCCCATGATGCAAATCAACCATGTTTATTATGAAAGTTTAACCGAAGCCAAAGTCGATGAGATTTTGGAAACATTGGATTAACGGATGGACGACGTCGTATACCAAACTCGCAATCTATCTGAGCCTTGGACGCTTGAGACTTATAAGCAAGTGGGTGGCTATCAAGCGTTAGAAAAAATACTGCGTGAAAAAATTTCAGCAGAAGAGGTTGTAGAATTAATTAAAACTTCTGGTCTGCGTGGTCGTGGGGGAGCAGGTTTCCCTACAGGGTTGAAGTGGAGTTTCATGCCTAAGAATACAGGCAAGCCTACTTATATAGTGTGTAATTCAGATGAATCTGAACCTGGTACATGTAAGGATCGCGACATTCTGCGCTTTAATCCACATTCATTAGTTGAAGGAATGATTATTGCTGGCTATGCCATTAGTGCAACAGCAGGATACAACTATATGCGCGGCGAATTTATGGATGAGCCGTATAAGCGTTTTAAGCAGGCTCTGACTGAAGCCTATGAGCAGGGTTATTTAGGTAAGAATATTCTAGGTTCTGGTTTTGATTATGAGCTCTATGACGTATTGGGTGCAGGTGCATATATCTGTGGAGAAGAAACCGCGTTATTGGAATCGTTGGAGGGTAAAAAAGGTTTGCCCAGATTTAAGCCACCATTTCCAGCTGCATTTGGCTTGTATGGGTGTCCAACAACGATCAATAACACTGAGAGCTTAGCTTCAGTGCCCTCGATTATTCATAAAGGTTCAGAATGGTTTGCTGATTTAGGTATACCTAACAACGGTGGAGTGAAATGTTTTTCTGTTTCTGGTCATGTTGAAAATCCTGGCAATTTTGAAATACCTCTGGGTACACCATTTAGCGAAGTGTTAAAAATGGCCGGTGGTGTGTGGCAGGGTAGAAATCTTAAAGCTGTTATTCCTGGTGGATCTTCAGTACCTGTCGTGCCGGGCGATATCATGATGCAAACAAATATGGATTACGATTCAATCGGTGCGATTGGTTCGTTTCTAGGCTCAGGAGCTGTTGTTGTGATGGATGACAACACAGACATGGTTCAAGTGTTACGTCGTATTTCACGTTTCTATTATTCTGAATCTTGCGGGCAGTGCACGCCATGCAGAGAAGGAACAGGCTGGTTATATAGAATGTTAACCAGAATTGTTGACGGTGAAGGTAGATTGGCGGATATCGATACGCTTGATGATGTGGCAGGAAAAATAAAAGGTAGAACGATATGCGCCTTGGGTGATGCCGCAGCAATGCCCGTGCAAAGTTTTATTCAGCATTATCGCGAAGAGTTTGTTCATTACGTGAAGCATGGCCACAGTATGGTTGCTAAACAAGAGGACGCGGCATAACTGCTATGACTGATCAGAATCAACAAGATTTAGTTACTATCACTATTGATGGCGTCGAAGTGCAAGCGCCACGTCACGCTATGCTAATTGAAGTCGCGGATCAGGCCGGCGCGAGTATCCCAAGATTTTGCTACCACAAACACCTATCAGTCGCAGCTAACTGTCGCATGTGCATGGTTGAAGTTGAAAAAGCCCCTAAGCCTTTGCCTGCCTGTGCAACGCCAGTGAGTGAGGGGATGAAGGTATTCACTCGTTCTGAATTAGCGCTGGATGCGCAAAAAGGAACGATGGAATTCTTGTTAATTAACCACCCTTTAGATTGCCCGGTGTGTGACCAAGGTGGCGAATGTGAATTGCAAGACGTTGCGATGGGTTACGGCAGTGATGTGAGTCGCTTCAATGAACGAAAGCGTGTCGTGCGGGATAAAAATATTGGGCCCTTGGTTTCAACCGATATGACACGTTGCATTCACTGCACGCGCTGTGTTCGATTCGGCACAGAGATCGCCGGTGTGAGTGAGTTGGGTGCGACAGGTCGTGGTGAATTCATGGAGATTGGCACCTATGTGGAAAAGTCCCTGTCTTCTGAGTTGTCGGGCAATGTTATTGATCTTTGTCCAGTGGGTGCGCTCAATGCTAAGCCTTCACGAATGAAAGCACGTGCTTGGGAAATGGTTGAACAGAGTGGTATCAGTGCACATGACTCATTCGGATCTAACTTGATAATGCATACGCTGCGTAACGAAGTGATTCGTGTCGTGCCACAAGAGAATTCTGAGATTAATGAAACTTGGATTTCTGATCGAGACCGTTTTAGCTATGAAGCAATGTATAGCGATAATCGATTGTTGCAGGTGATGCAAAAAAACGTTGGTGAATGGGATAAGTCGAATTGGTCTGACGCATTGCACTCAATTGCGGAAACTTTGAAGCAATACGATTCTAAAGATATAGGATTCTTAGTGAGTCCCAATCAAAGTAATGAAGAAATATATCTAACACAAAAACTTGCACGTGAATTGAACGTTAACAATATTGATCACCGGGTGAATCAAATTGATTTTGAACAGGATAATGTAGATCCTGTATTTCCTTGGTTGGGGCAAAATATTGCGGCCTTGGAGAAACAAGATACAATTTTAATTATCGGTTCAGATTTACGCAGCGAACAACCCATGCTTGCACATAGAGTCCGTAAAGCAAGTGCGCATGGCGCTAAAGTGTTCGTGATTAATCCGCATTCTTGTGAATTTCATATGAACCTGTCTCGTCAGATTATGGTTAAACCTCAGGACTGGTTAGAGACGTTGGTTGGTTTGTTAGCTGGGTTGGATAATGCTTCGAAGCAAAATGCTCCTAGTCAATGGCAAGCGTTATTATCTAGTGCCAAGTTAGATGGTGATATGGCAGATGTCGCTAAAGCATTATTAGGTGATGAAAATACCACTGTGTTAGTGGGTGGCTTAATGCAGCAACACTACGAGTACTCAAGTTTAAGAGCTGTTGCGTATTCATTGGCTCAAGTATCTGAATCATCTTTTGGATATATATCGACAGCATCAAATGCTAGTGGCGCATCATTGCTAGGTGCTTTACCGCATAGAGGAGTAATGTCCAAAGCGATTAACGAACCCGGTATGAATTATCAACAAATGATTCAATCACCTAGAAAAGTACTTGTGCTGATGGGGCTTGAGCCAGAATGGGACTGTGCGCTACCTGCGCAAACGTTGAGAGCACTTGAGCAGGCCGAAGTAGTCATCGCTATTAATTCATTCACTACAGAAGCCATGCAGGAGTACTGTGATTGGATGTTACCAATCAAATGCTATACAGAAGCAGAAGGTACAAAGATTAATATGGAGGGGAGGTGGCAGTCCTATTCCAAAGTGGTTGATTCTGACGCGGAAGTGAAAGATGGTTGGAAAATTCTACGCATGTTGGGTGTAGAGTTAGCGCTTGAGGGGTTTGATTATGCGGATATTAATGATGTGCGCAAAGAGATCTCTCAACAGTTAGACAAGTCTTTTGAATTTAGCAATCACTTGACCTCGTTGCCGAGTATTGAACTCAAGCATTGGGATTCCGATGTCGTGTTTAGTACGGGCGCAACGCCAATTTATTCTATTGATGCCATTGTGAGAAACGCTATTTCTTTAAAGCAGGCGCAGGGTCTTGATGAGTCGGTGCTGATGGTGAACGCCATTGATGTGGATAAATATGGTTTAGTAGAAGATGGGTGGGTGAAGGTTTCTCAAGAAGAAGACAGTAGTATTTTCAAGTGTGTGGTCAATAACAACATTGTGCCTGGCACTGTGCATATTCCAACAGGCCTTCCGAGAAGCGAGAAGCTTGGTAGTACTTACGCTGTCGTAGAACTTAAAAATCTGTCGGTGGCTTAACGATGATGTCATATTGGTACGCCATTCCTGAGCTATATCGAGAGTTGTTTATTACCTCGGTGCTGGTGGTGATTTTCCTGTTGGTGTTAATGGGTGTAGTTGCTTATGTGACATTTGCTGAGCGAAAAATCATTGGATACATGCAAGTTCGTATCGGCCCAAATCGTGTAGGACCTAGAGGCTGGTTGCAACCAATCGCAGATGCGCTTAAGTTGCTAACAAAAGAAATGATTCTTCCTAAGAAATCTAGTCATTTCTTATTCCGAGTAGCACCTGTGCTGTCAATCGTTCCTGCCTTAGGTGCATGGGCAGTAATTCCGTTTACCGAAGGTGTTCAATTTTCAGATATAAATGCTGGGCTGTTGTATGTGCTTGCACTGACATCCATGGGTGTTTATGGCGTGATTGTGGCTGGTTGGGCATCCAATTCAAAATATGCGCTATTAGGTGCTCTGCGTTCTGCAGCACAAATAGTCTCATATGAAATTGCCATGGGGTTTGCCTTGGTTGGTGTGCTAATGGCTAGCGGCAGTTTGAATCTTACTGATATTGTTAATGAACAAAGTGGTGGCATCACTCATTGGTATTGGTTGCCATTGTTTCCTTTATTTATTGTGTATTTGATTTCTGGTGTTGCGGAAACCAATCGTGCTCCTTTTGATGTCGCCGAGGGCGAGTCCGAGATTGTTGCAGGATTCCACGTGGAATATTCGGGGATGGGCTTTGCAGTATTCTTTCTTGCTGAGTATGCCAATATTATCTTGATTTCGGCATTAACTGCTTTGCTTTTCATGGGGGGTTGGTTAAGTCCTTTTGAAGGTTATGCTTCACTACTTTCTATTCCTTATGTTGGTGTGCATCTGTTTGAATTTTTCTCGTTGATATTAAGGATTCCATTTGTAGAAGTGTTGCTTGGTGCTGGGCCGCATTGGTTCTTGATAAAAACATCATTCTTTATTTTTTGTTTCTTGTGGTTCCGCGCCACTTTTCCGCGTTATCGCTACGACCAGATTATGCGTTTAGGTTGGAAAGTGCTAATCCCAGTGACATTGGTTTGGATATTTGTTGAAGGTGTTGCAATTGCTTATGAGGTGGGACCGTGGTTCGACTAGCTGTATATATGCAATTGCCAATGACTAGGGAATTATATCGATGATACATTTTCTTAAAAGTTTTTCATTGTGGGAGCTGTTGAAGGGTCTTTCTGTTACTGGCAAAAAGCTAGGCACAAAGAAAATAACTATTCAGTACCCTGAAGAAAAAACACCACAGTCTCCTCGTTTTCGTGGGCTGCATGCATTGAGGCGCTACCCCAGTGGAGAAGAGCGGTGTATTGGTTGCAAATTATGCGAAGCGGTCTGTCCTGCGCTAGCGATTACCATTGATACAGATGAGCGTGACGATGGCACAAGAAGAACAACGCGTTACGACATTGATTTATTTAAATGCATTTACTGTGGGTTCTGCGAAGAAGCTTGCCCTGTAGATGCCATAGTGGAAACAAGAAACTTTGAGTATCATTTTGAGAATAAAGGCGAACAAATCATGAATAAACAAGATTTGTTGGCTATTGGGGAAGAGTATGAAGAACAAATTGCTCAAGACCGTGAAACCGATGCAGTGTATCGCTAAAATAGTTGCTTGAATCAAAATGTCATTCGAATTAATCATATTTTATTTCTTCTCTGCCATTATGGTGGTGGCAGCGTTACGCATGATTACCGCGAAAAATCCTGTGTTCTCAATATTGAGTTTAGTCTTGGTGTTTTTTACCTCGTCAGCTATATGGTTGCTACTGGAAGCAGAGTTCTTAGCAATTGTATTAGTGCTGGTTTATGTTGGCGCGGTGATGGTGTTATTTTTATTTGTGGTGATGATGCTGAATATCAATACAGTTCAAATACGTGAAGGCTTCGTAAGATTTATGCCTGTTGCCATCGTTGTGTCTTTGATAATGATTGCTGAGTTAGTGCTAGTGGTTATCTCTAAAGAATTCAGTTTTGAGCGCGAATCAAATTTTGTTTCAGATGTTGGTAATACACAGGCCTTGGGTGAAATACTTTATACCGAATATTTGCTGCCATTTGAAACCGCTGCTGTAATTTTATTAGTGGCGATTATCGCTGCGATCGTTCTGACTTTACGTCTTCGTGTTCAAACCAAAAGCCAAAATCCTGCTGAGCAGATTAAAGTTAAAGCTAAAGATAGAGTGCGCATTGTATCTTTACCTAGCGAAGACGAGAAAAAATACTGAGTGATATTGAGATGATTACAATCACACATTTTTTAGTGCTGGGAGCAATTTTATTTTCTCTTGCTGTGGCTGGCATATTCATGAATCGCAAAAATTTAATTGTATTGTTGATGTCGATTGAATTGATGCTGTTAGCAGTTAATATGAATTTTGTTGCCTTCTCTTATTATCTGAACGATTTAGCCGGACAGGTATTTGTATTCTTTATTCTCACTGTAGCAGCTGCTGAGGCAGCGATTGGCTTGGCGATCCTGGTGGTAGTATTTCGTAATCGAGGTACCATTAATGTGCAAGATCTAGATGAGATGAAAGGCTAACGCATGTCTATGTTGCAATTATGTCTAATCACAGTGCTTGCGCCTTTGTTTGGTTCTGTCGTGGTTGGCTTGTTTGGAAAATGGTTATCGAGGGCTCACGCACACTTAATTACTATTGGCGGTGTGGCACTTGCACTAGTCACATCAAGTGTGATTTTTTATGAGTTGCTGCAAACTGAATTTGCACCGCAAAACTTTTCTGTTTATGAGTGGGCGACTGTAGGAGGTTTTTCTTTAGGAATTGGTTTCTTAATTGATTCGCTAACTGTCACTATGATGTTAGTAGTGACCTCTGTATCACTCATGGTGCATATTTATACTATTGGTTATATGCACGAAGACCCTGGTTATAAGCGCTTCTTTAGTTATATTTCCCTGTTTACTTTCTCCATGCTCATGTTGGTGATGTCGAATAACTTCTTGCAGCTATTTTTTGGTTGGGAAGCAGTAGGATTAGTTTCATATCTACTTATTGGCTTTTGGTATACCCGACCCTCGGCCATTTTGGCAAATATCAAAGCGTTTCTAGTCAATAGAGTTGGTGATTTTGGTTTCTTGCTTGGGATTGCAGCGATTGCTGTCTCAACTTCAAGTTTAGACTATGCGCAGGTATTTGCTGCAGCACCTGGTTTAGTTGATTCAACGCTGACAATAACAGATGCACTAGAAGTGTCGCTGTTAACCTTTATATGTATTGCATTGTTCGTTGGTGCTATGGGTAAATCTGCTCAAGTGCCATTGCATGTTTGGTTGCCTGATTCAATGGAAGGCCCAACCCCAATTTCGGCACTGATACATGCAGCAACAATGGTTACCGCCGGTATCTTCATGGTGGCGCGCATGTCGCCATTGTTTGAATTAAGTGAAACGGCGCTGTTTTTTATTATGTTTATTGGTGCGATTACTGCTTTCTTCATGGGGCTAGTGGCTATGGTGCAGGACGACATTAAAAAAGTTGTCGCTTACTCTACGCTGTCTCAGTTGGGTTATATGACCGTGGCATTAGGCGTATCTGCTTATTCGCTCGCTATATTTCATCTCTACACACATGCATTTTTTAAGGCGCTATTATTCTTAGCGGCAGGCTCAGTGATTATTGCGATGCATCATGAGCAGGATATACGCAAGATGGGTGGGCTATGGAAACGCATGCCGATTACCTATGCGACATCTTTAATTGGAACATTAGCTTTGATTGGCTTCCCTGCGTTCTCCGGATTCTTTTCTAAAGAGTCCATTGTTGAAGCTGTGCATTTATCTGAATTGCCTGGAGCGCAGTATGTATATTGGATGGTGTTGTCAGGTGTTTTCATTACAGCATTTTACTCGCTGCGATTATTCTTTTTAGTGTTCCACGGTAAGCCACGCATGAGTAATGAAACCTATTCGCATGTTCATGAAACACCTAAAGTAGTCACAGTGCCATTAATAATACTGGCTATCTGTAGTCTATTCGCTGGGTACACAATTGAACCAATGATCTACGGTGATTTCTTTGCTGCTTCTATCCATGTGAGTGATCAGCATACAGTCATGGCGAAGATGGCAGACCATTTTCATGGTGTTCAAGCTATGATTACGCATGGTTTCATAACCCCTGCATTTTACTTGTTGGTGGGTGGTGTGGCATTAGCTTGGTTGTGTTATTTGTTAGTACCAAGTATTCCAAAATTATTAGCGCCGATATTTGTTATCCCTAGTTATATTCTCACTAGAAAGTATGGGTTTGACTGGTTATATATAAAAGGTTTTGCAGGTTCAGGTGTGGGAATAGGTAAAGCCGCTTCCGCGCTGGGTGATCGTATATTGATTGATGGCTTGATGGTCAACGGGACTGCAAACTTAGTTAAAGGTGTGTCTATGCAGCTGCGTAAAATACAGAGTGGATATTTATACCAATATGCTTTTGCAATGATTATTGGTTTGCTTGGGCTATTAACGTTCTTTTATTTTCAGACCTAAACGCGCATGGATATACCTATTCTCAGTTTATTGATTTGGATGCCGGTTTTTGCGGCTATTCTGATTATGTTGATGGGCCGAGAAATTGGCGAGGGGATGAAGTGGTTTGCTTTACTAGTTTCTATCGCTGAGATGATTCTAGCGGTACTTCTTATCTCTAAGTCTGACATTAGTTCGCAAATGCAGTTTGTTGAGAAACATAGCTGGATTCAATCATTCGATATTTATTATGCATTAGGTGCGGATGCAATTTCGATTACCTTGATAGTGCTAACTGTGTTCATGACGCTATTAGTTGTGATTGCTAGTTGGACCAATGTTAAACACCAAATCCATAACTATTTGGCTGCTTTCTTGTTGTTAGAAGGGTTAATGGTTGGTGTGTTCTGTGCGACGGACGCGATGCTGTTTTATGTGTTCTTTGAAGCTATGCTGATTCCAATGTTCCTTATTATTGGTATATGGGGCGGGCCTAGGCGCGTCTACGCAACCATTAAATTCTTCTTGTACACCTTTTTTGGTTCAGTGTTTATGTTGATAGCGCTGCTTTATCTGTACTCAAATACAAACACCTTTGAAATTGCCCAGTTATCCAGCGCTGATATTCCTTTGCATGTGCAGATACCAATATTCCTTGCTTTCCTAATTGCTTTCGCAGTCAAAGTGCCGATGTGGCCAGTACATACCTGGTTGCCAGATGCGCACGTAGAAGCACCAACGGGTGGCTCGGTCATACTGGCTGCCATCATGTTGAAAATTGGTGGTTATGGATTCTTGCGCTTCAACCTTCCAATAACACCGGATGCAAGTCGTGAATTAGACTGGTTGTTAATTGCGATGTCGTTAATCGCGATTGTTTATATTGGCTTTGTGGCTTTGGCGCAAAAAGATATGAAAAAACTCATCGCCTATTCTTCAATAGCGCATATGGGATTTGTCACATTAGGCTTCTTTGTTATATATCAAATTAGTGCTGGTAATACTGATTTTCAAATGCTGGCATTACAGGGCGGTATGATTCAAATGATTTCGCATGGTTTTATATCCGGTGCGTTATTTTTATGTGTAGGGGTTCTCTATGATCGCATGCATTCGCGCAATATCGATGACTACCAAGGGGTAGTAAATAGCATGCCAATATTTTCGGCTTTGATGGTGCTGTTTGCCATGGCAAATTCTGGCCTTCCTGGCACGTCTGGTTTTGTGGGTGAGTTCATGGTGATTGTGGCAAGTTTTGATGCCAGTCTATGGTATGCCGCACTAGCTGCTGTGACACTGATCGTGGGTGCCGCGTATTCACTGTGGTTGGTGAAACGTGTCATTTTTGGTGAAGTGTTAAATGATTCAGTTGCCGCATTGCAAGATGTGACAGTGCGAGAATTTTCGATTTTAATGACCCTGGCGCTGATGGTGATTGCGTTAGGTGTATGGCCTGCGCCTTTAGTGGAATATTTACAACCTTCGCTGGAAAAAGTTCTAAGTCTAGCGCTAGTGACCAAGGTTTAATGACATGCAAGTAGAAACAATGGTGTTAGATTACATGATGGCAGTGCCGGAAATCGTATTGTTATTAGGTGCCTGTCTTGTGTTGCTAGTGGGGGTGTTTATGCCCACACAAAGTCACTCAACATTTGTGTTAACTCAAGCCGTACTATTGGTAACTCTGTATTTATGCGTGCGACCGTTTACGGGACTGGCGACAGAGTTGTTTAATGATTTTTATATAGTGGATGATTTGTCAGTGCTGGCTAAGTCATCCATGTGCGCATTTATGACGGTAGTCGTGCTGTATTCGCGAGGATATATTAATAAACATCAATTCCCGCGTGGTGAGTATTATGCATTATCTCTATTTTCTTTATTAGGGATGATGTTAATAAGCTCTGCTAATCACTTATTGATGGTGTATTTGGGCTTAGAACTACTTTCGTTTTCAATGTATGCCTTAGTGGCAATGAATAGAGATGATTCTGTTAGCTCAGAGGCTGCGATTAAATATTTTGTTTTAGGTGCAATCGCATCAGGCTTCTTGTTGTATGGGATTTCATTGATCTATGGATTGACTGGCACCTTGTATTTGTCTGAGCTCAGTGTTGAAAATGATATGGGCATAGGTATTATCGCTGCCGTTATTTTTGTAGTGATTGGGCTTGCCTTTAAACTGGGAGCAGTCCCTTTTCATATGTGGTTACCAGATGTGTATCAAGGCGCGCCATTACCAGTCACCTTGTTAATTGCGAGTGTCCCTAAAATTGCAGGTTTGTTATTAGCATTAAGACTGCTAATGGATGGCTTGCAGTACATGCATGAATATTGGCAGCAATCATTGATTGTGTTGGCGTTATTGTCATTGGCTGTGGGTAATATTATTGCCATCGCCCAGACCAACCTAAGACGAATGTTGGGTTACTCTACGATTGGACATGTTGGCTATATATTGTTGGGTTTGTTAATAGGAGACAGCACTGGTTACTCAGCGGCACTATTTTATACGCTTACCTATGCGTTAATGAGTTCAGCTGTGTTTGGCATATTGCTATGTGCAGAAAGAATGAATCATAGCTTAGAGAACTTAGATGATCTGATGGGCCTATCCAAAGCCTATCCCTGGTTGGCATTTTTAATGTTGTTGTTAATGTTCTCAATGGCAGGAATACCAATGACAGTGGGCTTCTATGCCAAGCTAAATATACTTCAAGCATTAGTCGCTGATGGCGGCATAGGGTTGGCTATCGTCGCCGTGATTTCCTCTGTAATAGGTGCATTCTATTATCTGCGTGTGATTAAGCTGATGTATTTTGAAGAAGGAGAGGCTATTCAGAGAGTGGCTATGCCTACATTCCATGTCTCCGTATTGAGTATTCATGCTCTATCAGTCGTTGGTTTATTTCTATTTCCACAGATATTAATTGCATTATGCCGACAGGCAATAGGTTGACCGGAAAGTATTAGTTTTTAACCGCCTTGAATTATCACGCTTAGCTGCGTACACTCGCTCGCTCAGATTGACTCGGGATAAGACCAAATTCTTATTTCGATGCCTACCTAATTGATGCGGGGTGGAGCAGTCTGGCAGCTCGTCGGGCTCATAACCCGAAGGTCGTAGGTTCAAATCCTACCCCCGCTACCAATAAAAAGAATAAGTTATCTAACTTTTCATATCTCTAAATTCTCTTAAAACCTGTTGGGGTTACCTTGGGGCTATTTTCTTTGTGCGTTATTCTTACAAATCGTACAAATTCTTTACAAGAGCAATCGCTGTGCCCCGTAAATTACAGTTTTATTCCTCGAATGTTTGGGGAAGTGGTAGCGTGACGCTACTGACCGCTTTCGTCCGAAAGCAGGCATGAAGATATTTATAGCAACTGAATCTGTATTTTCTATTTATTGTGATTTGTTAGTATTCTGTAACTGTTGTCATTGCCCGATATTACGCAATAGCATTGAAAATAGTTAAAAATGGTATGCGTAATCTCAGTGTCAATGATAAATCTCATATAATTATTTTTTTAGGGGATAACATGAAAGAATTAATTGCAGCATTAATTATTGCAATCAGCGCAAGCACTCTCTGCGCTGATGAAATACCCAATGAAACAAAATCTGTAATAGATGAGCTGCTCGTTTTGACAAAGGCAATTGAAATTGGAGAAATGATGGGGGTTGGTGTTTCAAATCAAGTAATTCAAGCGCTATCAGAGAGCGGTAAAAAAAAATAGATCAAAAAGTTATTGATATAGTAAAAGACGAGGTTGGTAGTATTTTTAATGATGAGTTTGTCGAAAGCGGCTTCTTGCATGAACTTTCATATGATCTCTACAGTAAGTACTTTACTGTCGATGAGTTAAAGAAATTGGTTGCATTCTATAAAACTAAAACCGGCAAAAAATTTACTAGACACTTACCCAGCCTCACGCAAGAATCTATGTTAGCAGGTCAAAAACACGCCGAGTCTCTCGTGCCATTGATAAATCAACGATTAGAAGCTAGATTGAGAAGTGAAGGCGTATATAAATAAAAATCACAGTACTCAGCTACTGAATGACTGCTTTTGCGCTGATGGAAGAAATGTATTGTGAAAATTAAGTCAAAATCAAGTCTTGGATGGTCTTTGCTCTTCTTTGGATTATTTTTTTACAATCTATATGAGTCAATCAATTATTCTAATAAGCTATGTATACAAATACCATTTTGGCTTTATGATAAATTGAATTGTTTGGGAGATGAGTCATTGTGGTTTTTTGTGACAGCATTGTCTTACATAGGCCCAGGAATATATTTTTTAATAAAATCTTTTAAAACAATAAAATAATCTTGGTGAAGCCAATGAATGACCGCTATTGCGCAGGAAGTAGACGTTAATCATAGCAATCGTTATAAACTTGGGAGCTAACAATTATCTATTTTCAAGAGATGTGGCAATCTGCTATTTTAGGTCAGGCACAGGGTATTTGGTTCTGGGCTGCAATTTATATATTCATCCTTTGCGTTTATTCGACTGTATTCCAAATTCGTACTAGATACTGGCCTTATACGAAGGGGGATCTTGTGGAGTTTGATGTTGAGAAGTTTGGAGCATCTGTGCTTAAAACTGATCAAATTTATACTGCTAATACTTTGTATAATTATGTTGTCTCTGGTGTGAAATATGAGGGGAGAAGAATATCTCCTTGGTTAATTGTCGCCAGTCATAATGCAAGGTTTATATTACGCAAGCAAATGTCATCTGTTCAAAAGTGTGCTGACGGCAAAGCTAAGGTTTTCTATAAGCCTAGTAACCCCAAAAAAAGCTTCTTAATTGTTGCGAGTAAGTTAGGCATTTTTATTACTATTGTCATGGGTGTATTACCATTACTCTTGTTTTATTTTAGATACCACATCTAATTTTCATAATAAATTATTGAATGGTTGTTGTAGCAATAGAGTCAGGCTCGATTGATTTCAACTTTTGAGTGTCTTGCGGAGAATCATATGTATTTGAGGACTGTTTTATCGGTTGTCTTAGTGTCGCTCTTACTTTCATCTTCATTTGTATTGGCGCAGTCGCTGACAGATGGCATTAGCGTTCATAAGCTTAGTGATTTTCGAAATGGAAAAGTTAAAAACTGTCCTATTGTCGACGGTGTATTGGGTTATAAGCTTTACAAGAAACATACTAAGGGGCACGTTCCTTTAAGTGATCGTGAATTTAATGAGTTGTTTGGGTCGGGGGTTGAGTTTATTGGTTTGACTGGCGGCAATCATTTCTATGGTCGTGATGCAGGTGGGGTAGTTGGCTTAGAACAAATCTACATGAAGCAACTGGGTCATGATATCAATGACGCTGCTATCTTTTCCGATCCAAAAATTATGGCGGAACTACAGAATGCCTCTCTGGATAAGCTAGATGGAGATATTCCTGTCATCTGTGGTGACGGCAAGCTAGAAGAAAAAATTGTTGCTGACGCGAAGGTTCGTGCAAAGCTTGTGAAGCAAGAAGCGGAGATGCGTGCGAAAGTCGCAGAAGAGCAAGCAGAATATGAAAAGACATGTGAGATATGTAACTTGGCAGGCGGGTATTATTTGCAGACGATTTACAATGGAGATTTCGATAGGCAAAACACACTTGCAGGAGAGTATCTGGATGAAATAGCGTTAGTGGGTGGAGATGAAGCTATGGCACTGGGCATGATTATTAATACCTTAGGTGCTAAGGGGAATGATTTTACTTTCTTAGAAGATGTGTTGGGCTATTACTTGTTAGCAACGTCACGCAAGTGGCCTAATCAATGTTATGGGCCTGGATCATCAGAAGTTACTTTTACAACAACATACCCAGAACAGGTTTATGAAACGCTTAATGGGATTTATCTGGGGAGTGATCCTGCAGTGACGAAAGTTACAAGTTATAAAGTTAAGCCTGAATTTAAAACTGCCTGTCGTTCGATGTGTAATAAGAATGGCGGATTGCTTATAACTGCGCGCATTGCCGGTGCGTCGGGTCAGAAAATGGATGCCTTTGAAGTGTATAAAGGTATAACGCAGCTATTGTCAAACCATGCTTGTGATAGCGAGACTATCCAGTTGTTTGAGCGCAATCTGCTTAACATGTGGGGTCAAGAGAAGGCTCAGCCTAGAAATGTTCGTCGTAATTCTATTGGTAACTATTGGCGACAGTAAGTTTAATGATAGCTATCATTAGCTTAAGCAGGTGAAAGCTAATTCATACTCTAACTAATTCCTTCCAAGCATAGCGTTTGCTTGCATGGCGAATTAAATTTGCTTCATCGTCTCGGCGTTTTAATAGTCCTGCTAGATTAGTATTTTCCCATAGGCGTTTCATTGAGATAAGTTGATTGGCAATTTGATTGTATTGTTGTTTTTTAACTAGGGCTTGAATTGCCTTCATTTCTTTTCTTTTTGAACCGGAAAGACGAGTGCCCCGGTTGTAAACTAATGAGAGTAGTGCTGCCTGTGCATCCGGCAGTAATTTATCAATACCGTAGTAGATTTTACGAGTACCTTTAGCGTAACGAGGGAGTGTGCTTTCTGAAAAAACAGTTGCAGCGGCATCATAAGGAATGCGTATGTTGTTGAGTTTGCTGCGTGCTTTTTTCGCGACTTCTCCTTTTTTGCTGGCGACACTGACTAATTGCTGCAATTCTTTATCTGAAACATAGGGAGACCAGTCTTTTCGTATCTGTGAAGCGCGGTGATAGCCAAGGTCGTAACCAATACCAATGGTGATGCCTGATGCGCCGCCAGGCCAAGTCGGTTTTTGTAAGCGCAGGCGATAGTATTCTGGAGAGCTTATTTCATGTTCAATGATTTGTTGAAAGCCCTTTTTAGATAGAGTTAATGAATAAAGGGATGTTTCTTGGCTGGATTTTTGTTTGCCAAGAACTGCATTTTCAAATGCAGAAAGTGTTGCTGGGCCAATGATGCCATCAGCATCCAGGTTAAGTTGTTTTTGCAGTCGTTTTATTCGTTGTTTAGACATTGCTTATCAGCCCTTAGTAGTCTTATTTCAAAAGATCATAATTGAGACAATGGGAGAAGGCTAAGGTTTTACTTATGTGATATTTCATGAGGTGAACAGAGGTTGTCATCCAGCTGTGGATTGAGTCGCTAGATTGCTTATCGATGAATTTGTTAATTCTGTATATCAGTTACTGGTGATTGTATTGATAATAAGGTGTAATTGCTGACTAAATATATAAACAGCTACCTCGTCTTGATGCGTACTAAAATAAAAAACAGCGTTTTCCTTGTTAGTAAATATCTTGGGTTATTTGCTATGGCTCGATGGTTGTTGCGTAATAAAGTGCGGGTGCTTTGCTACCATGGCTTTACGACAATAGATGAACACCTGAATGTGCCAGGTTTGTTTATAGAGCCGCAAGAGTTTGAGAAGAGGATGAGTTATCTCAAGCGCAAAGGTTATAAAGTGATTGGCTTGGATCAGGCTTATCAAGAGGTAAGTAAAGGCATTCTGGAAAGTAATCGAGTGGTCATTACTATTGATGATGGTTATGTCAGTGTGTTGCGTAAGGCTGCACCTATCATGAAGAAATATAACTATCCTTCGACTTTGTATTTAACGTCTTATTTCTTTGATAAAGATTGCCCCGTGTTTACATTGGCAGCGGGATATATGTTTTGGAAAACAAAGCAATCGCAAGCAGATTTCTCGCAGCTCGGTATTCCTTCTCTAGCGGAATTCAAAAGTTGTGAATTAACAAAAGAGAATAAACGTAAAATTGCGGTGCTAATAAATGAATATGGTCAAAAATTAAAAGGAAATGAAAAGAGAGTGGCAATACTTGAGGCGCTGGGCAAAGTGCTGCAAGTAGATTATCAGCAATTAAATAAAGATCGATTGTTTAATTTGGTGACTAAGCAAGAACTGGCTGAGCTTCAACAGCAGGGAGTCGATATACAATTACATTCTCATCGTCATACTTTCCCTGTTGATTATAATATTGCATTGAAAGAGATACAGGATAATAGAACGGCTATTGATCCATTGTTAGATCAGCCCATGACGCATTTTTGTTACCCAAGCGGGGTGTGGTCAGAGCGTCATTGGCAGGCATTGTCTGAAGAGCAGGTGCTGACAGCAACCACGTGTGTGACTGGGCTGGTTGATGAGAACTCACCTTTATTTGCCTGGCCTAGGATATTGGATAGTTCGCGTGTCTCTCAGATTGAGTTCGAGGCAGAGGTGTCAGGTTTCAATGAATTGCTCAGAATGGTCAGATCTTGAAGGAATAGTCTGATTTAAGTGGTGAGATAGGCGTATTTTTGGTTGCTGAATCGGGCACTGTAAAATATACTCCAGCGGTTGGTAGTAGTTGAGGTGAACATAGGAAGTTAGTTAGAGGCCCCGTTTGGGGCTTTTTTGTTGGCCGAACGAAAATTCTGCGATATTTTAGGAAGACAGACGTGAAGCTAGACTCGGATGGGCTTGAGGAATTATTTGAGCCAGTTGTACAAGGATTGGGCTTTGATCTCTGGGGTGTCCAGTTGAGAAGCTCGGAAAATCATGCGCATGTGAGGATTTACATCGATCATGATGATGGCATCACTGTAGATAATTGTTCAGAAGTGAGTCACCAGCTTAGCGGTGTGTTGGATGTAGAAGATCCTATTAGCGTGGCATATACATTAGAAGTATCTTCACCAGGTCTAGATAGACCATTGATGAAGCAGGAACACTTTAAAAAGTATGTGGGGAAAGAAATTAAAGTAAGACTCGGTTGGGCAGTACAAGAGAGAAGAAATTTTCTAGGATTGCTGACCAAGCTAGATGAAGAGAACATCACGATGACGGTTGATGGAGAGCAGGTTGAATTTCCATTTAACGCAGTGAAGAGAGCGAATTTAATTTATAGCGATTTAAAATAAGGCATTTTAGGAACGCACGGGTTATGAATAAAGAAATTTTAATGGTTGCGGACACTGTCTCTAATGAGAAGGGTGTTGATAAAGATATCATTTTTCTGGCAATTGAAGCGGCGTTAGCAACTGCGACACGTAAGCGCTATACCAAAGATATTGAAGTGCGCGTGGGTATTGATCGTGAGTCTGGTGATTACGATACATATAGACGTTGGTTGGTCATGGATGATGAAGATCCTGAGTTCGAATCTCCGGACAAGCAAATTTTATATAGTTATGCGATACAAAATCACCCTGATATTCAGGTGGGTGAATATGTAGAAGAAAGTATTGAGTCTGTGGCTTTTGGCCGTATCGCTGCTCATACTGCTAAACAAGTGATTGTTCAGAAGGTGCGAGAAGCTGAGCGAGCGCAAATTGTTGATGCTTATGCAGACCGCGTAGGCGAATTAGTCATGGGTGTCGTAAAGCGCGCTGAACATAGTGGTGTTTATATTGACTTGGGCGGAAACGCTGAAGGCTTTATCCCTAGAGAAGATTTGATTCCGCGTGAATCTGTAAGACCAGGTGACCGTATACGTGCTTTCTTAAAAGATGTGCGCTCAGAATTACGTGGGCCACAGTTGTTTCTTACTAGAACAGCACCTGAATTTTTAATTGAGCTATTTAAGCTTGAAGTGCCAGAAGTTGGCCAAGATTTGATTGATGTGTTGGGTGCAGCGCGTGACCCAGGTTTGCGCGCAAAAATTGCTGTTCGCTCACTTGATCCGAGACTCGATCCTGTTGGTGCCTGCGTTGGTATGCGGGGTTCGCGTGTTCAATCCGTGTCAAATGAATTGGCGGGTGAACGCATTGATATTATTTTGTGGGATGAGAATCCTGCACAATTTGTGATTAACGCAATGTCTCCCGCGGTGACTTTGTCGATTGTTGTTGATGAAGAATCTAACAGCATGGATATTGCGGTTGAAGAAGAAAAATTATCTCAAGCAATCGGACGTGGTGGGCAGAATGTGAAGCTTGCTAGCGAACTGACTGGTTGGGAGCTGAATGTCATGACTGAAGGTCAGGCTGAAGAGAAGAACGAAGGTGAAATGAAAGTTCTTCAACAACTGTTCATGGAGCATTTAGATGTCGATGAAGAAGTCGCCGCTATTTTAGTTCAGGAAGGATTTTCAACGGTTGATGAAATTGCCTATGTTCCACCTAAAGAATTACTAGAAGTTGAAGAGTTCGACGAGCAAATGGTTGAAGAGTTAAGAGGTCGTGCACGTGATGCATTATTAACACTGGCTATTTCTGGTGGTGGAGAAGATAGTGCTGAACCAGCTGAAGATTTACTCGGCATGGAAAGCATGACGCGAGATTTGGCTTTTGAGTTGGCTGCTAAAGGCGTCATTACAATGGAAGATTTAGCGGAACAGGCTGTTGACGATATTGCTGATATCGAAGGTCTGACAGAAGAAAAAGCGGGCGAGCTTATTATGGAAGCACGTGCGCCATGGTTTGCAGAAGAAGAAGCAAAATAAAGAAGTAACAAATTAAATTAGAGGGCGCATGGCACAAGTCACTGTACAACAATTAGCAGAAGTCGTTGGAACTCCAGTTGATAAATTACTGGAGCAGCTTAAAGATGCTGGATTAAGTTTTTCTGCGCCTGATCAGGAAATCTCAGATAGTGAAAAGCTACAACTCCTAGAGCACTTGCGCCAAAGCAAAGGTGCGAAGCTGGGTGGGTCTACAGAAGAAGGTAAAAAAATCACCCTTAGACGTAAAAGCACATCACAGTTAAAAGCGACTGGTGGGCAGGGTCGTACAGCAACGACTAAAACGGTGAACGTCGAAGTGCGTAGAAAGAAAACTTACGTCAAGCGTAGTGAGTTAATTGAAGAGCAAGAGCTAAAGCGTAAAGAAGAGGAAGAGCTTGAGCAACAAAAATTAGCAGCCGAGAAAAAAGAACAAGATTTAAAGGATGCAGAAGCAGCTCGCATTGAAGAAGAAGAGCGTAAAGCTCAAGAAGCAATTCTTGCTAAAGAAGCTGAAGAACAACGCATAGCAGCTGAAGCGGCAGCGGCTGCACAAGAAAAGCAAGCGGCAGCAGCACCCGTCGCCGCAGCGCCAGCCAAGCCTAAAGAAGCGCCGGCTAAAGATAAGAAAGCGGGCCGTAAGAAAGGCAAAGACGATGATCATGGGAAGCGTAAAGAATTACATGTTTCCAGCGATAAGCGCGGCCGTCGAAAACCAAAATCAAGATCACGCACGCAACATAAAGTAGAAGGTTCTGGTAAACATGGCTTTGAACGTCCTGTTGCGCCGGTCGTGAGAGAGGTATTAGTTCCAGATAGTATTTCCGTCTCTGATCTTGCTCAAAAGATGGCAATTAAAGCTGCTGAGGTGATTAAGGTCATGATGAATATGGGAGCCATGGCCACCATTAACCAAGTGATTGATCAAGACACAGCAATTCTCGTTGTGGAAGAGCTGGGCCATACTGCTAAGGCGTTTGCAGAAAACGATATTGAATCTAAAGTAGTTAAACACGTTTATGATTCGGAGTCATCGGTTCCACGACCTCCAGTCGTTACAGTCATGGGTCATGTTGATCACGGTAAAACCTCATTATTAGATTATATTCGTCACTCTCGTGTCGCTGCAGGCGAAGCAGGTGGGATAACTCAGCATATTGGTGCTTATCATGTAGAGACGCCTAGTGGCGTGATTACATTTTTAGATACACCAGGACATGCTGCATTTACAGCGATGCGTGCTCGTGGTGCGCAAGCTACCGATATCGTGATATTGGTTGTGTCAGCAGATGATGGTGTGATGCCGCAAACAGCTGAAGCAGTGAAACATTCAAAGGCAGCCGGTGTGCCTATGGTGGTTGCCGTGAATAAAATTGATAAAGAAGATGCGGATCCAGATCGAGTGAGAACTGACTTATCCGGATTAGAAGTTGTTCCTGAAGAGTGGGGCGGTGATGTGCAGTTCATTAACGTGTCTGCAAAGACTGGTCAGGGTATTGATGAGCTTCTTAATGCATTGAGTTTACAAGCTGAGGTTATGGAATTGGTCGGTGTGCCTGATGGTCCGGCGACAGGTATCGTTATTGAGTCCACTTTAGATAAAGGACGTGGTCCGGTCAGTACTATTTTAGTGCAAGAAGGTAAGCTCTCTCGCGGAGACATTCTTTTATGTGGTGAAGAATATGGGCGTGTTCGTGCCATGTTCGATGAGCAGGGTAAGCCAGTAGACTCAGCAGGTCCTTCATTGCCAGTGGTTGTACTCGGATTATCAGGTACGGTTAATGCGGGTGAAGAAGCAATTGTGGTTGAGAATGATCGTAAAGCGCGTGAAGTTGCTGAAGTGCGTAAAGGTAAAACACGTGAATCAAAACTTTCGGCTCAACAGTCTGCGAAACTTGAAAATATCTTTAATCAAATGCAAGACGGCGAAGTTGCATCAGTCAATATTTTGGTTAAAGCAGATGTGCAGGGTAGTGCCGAAGCGCTGAAAGATTCTTTAGCAGATTTATCAACCGATGAAGTTAAAGTGACGATTGTTAGCTCTGGGGTAGGTGGAATCACTGAGTCGGATATCAATTTAGCAGCAGCTTCTAGTGCAATCGTGATTGGTTTTAATGTGCGTGCAGATGCTAGTGCGCGCAAAGCATTAGATGAAACCGGCGTTGATTTGCGTTACTACAGCATTATTTATGAAGCTATCGATGATGTTAAGAGTGCAATGAGTGGATTGTTATCGCCAGAATTGCGTGAAGAGATAGTTGGTGTTGCTGAAGTTAAAGATGTATTTAAGTCTTCAGTGTTGGGTGCGGTTGCTGGTTGTCAGGTTGTTGATGGTGTTGTTAAGAAAGGTAACCCTATTCGTGTGCTGCGTGATAACGTTGTTATTTATGAAGGTGAGCTAGAATCTTTACGTCGCCATAAAGATGATGTGTCTGAAGTTCGTGCCGGTACTGAATGCGGTATCGCAGTTAAGAACTACAATGATGTGAAGCCGGGCGATAATATTGAAGTCTACGAGCGCACTGAAGTTGCTCGAACGATTAATTAATGTGTTGGCATAGGCATGCCTAAAGATTTTCCTCGCGCATTACGTGTTGCTGAACAAATTCGAAGAGAGTTGGTTGTGCTGATTAGAGATTCAGTTAATGATCCTCGGGTGAAGGATTTTACTATTTCTGAGGTTGTGGTAACGAAAGACTTGTCTGCAGCAAAAATATATTTTTCTCCTTATGCGCAAAATAAAGATGTTGAAGAACTACAGGTTGGTTTAAATAGTTGTTCTGCTTATCTGCGTAAAGAATTGGGAAAGTTAATGCGTTTACGTATAGTCCCGACACTATCTTTTCATTATGACGATACCTTGGAGCGATCTGCTCGCTTGAATGACATACTAGCTAAAGAAAAGCTGGATTAAGTTCAGATATTTTCGATTTATTTGTTATTTACTTTCTCTCATTAACCTTTCTATTTCCCTCAGCTTTTTAATCTCAGATCTTGGCAAAGAAAAACAAATCCAACCGTGATATTCACGGTTTACTCGTGCTTGATAAATCTATTGGTCTGAGTTCAAACCATGCCTTGCAACGCGTTAAGCGATTATTTAATGCAAAAAAAGTTGGGCACACAGGAACACTTGATCCGTTAGCGACGGGTGCGTTAGTACTATGTTTTGGCCGAGCGACAAAAATTTCTGACCATGTCATGGGAGCTAAGAAATCTTATTACACAGTAGCGAAATTAGGCGAGCAAACTGATACTGCGGATAAAGAAGGTCAGGTTATTGCGACAGCAGAGGTTAAGCAGCAGCATCTTGATGCAGTAGTAGAGAAGGTTAAATCATTTGTTGGAGACATTGATCAAATACCACCAATGTATTCTGCGATTAAGAAAGATGGGGTACCAATGTATAAGTTGGCCAGAGAGGGTAAGCAGGTAGAACGTCCTTCACGACAAGTACATATCTACTCGATTGATATCGATTCCATTGAGGATGATAAAATTGGTATGACCGTACACTGCTCGAAGGGTACTTATATTCGTACCCTGGTTGAAGATATTGGTGCAAAGTTAGGCTGTTTGGCCCATGTTGATACCCTGCGTAGATTGTCTGTCGGCGAGTTTGGGCTAGCTTATGATATGTACAGCTATGAGCAATTAGAGCAGATTAGTGCAGATGGAGTCGTGGCGCTAGAAAGAACTCTTCTGCCTGCAGAGGTAGCATTTTACCAATATCCTCAATTCGAGATGAAAAATGGATTACTGTTGTCCTTGGAGCAGGGTAGGAAAATTAGATTTCCTGAGTCCATAAACAGCAAGTATATGCGTATTTATGACACTAATCGGGTTTTTCGTGGTCTAGGAGAGCAGAAAGACGATGGATTTGTCCATTTTAGTAAGTTTTACATGTCATAAGGCAATTAAGCTATTGTGCCTTTGCAGACACATGGTAGAATCGCGCTCTCTTAAGAATACCACTCAGTAATTACTAATAGAAAAGTTTATAAAAATGGCACTAACAGCGGAAGATAAATCGGGCATCGTCAAGCAGTATCAACAGTCAGCAAATGACACAGGGTCTCCAGAAGTTCAGGTGGCGTTACTGTCTGCTCGAATAAAGTACCTTAGTGATCATTTCGCAGACCATAAGCATGACCATCATTCTAGACATGGCTTATTAAAGCTGGTCAATCAACGACGTAAATTACTCGATTATATAAAACGCAAAGATCAGCAACGCTATCAGCAGCTGATTTCGTCATTAGGCCTGCGTCGATAATATCTACATGGCTCAGCAAACATTGCGTAGCCATGCCTCTTATGTAGGAAAATCTATTAGCACGATGCAAATCAGTATCGTGTCGTATTCACGTATTCAAAAATAAATCTTCAATTCAAACAGGAAATCTTGAGTGAAAAGCATAAAGAAATCATTCCAATTCGGTGCACAAGAAGTCACTATCGAGACTAGCGAAATTGCTCGTCAGGCAGACGGTGCTGTTTTAGTTAGTATGGGCGATACGTCAGTTTTAGTGACTGCTGTTGGTGTAAGGAAAGCCAGAGAAGGACAAGATTTCTTCCCGCTCACGGTTAACTATCAAGAAAAGACTTATGCAGCAGGTAAAATACCTGGTGGTTTTTTCAAGCGTGAAGGTCGACCTTCAGAAAAAGAAACGCTGACCTGCCGTTTAATTGATCGTCCAATACGCCCTCTATTCCCGAAAGGCTTCAAGAATGAAGTCCAAGTGATTGCCACTGTCGTATCAATGAATACGGATATTGATTCAGATATCCCTGCCTTAATCGGAACCTCGGCTGCACTATCTATTTCAGGGATTCCATTTGACGGACCTATCGGTGCTGCCAAAGTTGGTTATATCGATGGTAAGTATGTATTAAATCCTACGATTAGCCAGTTAGAAGAATCTGATCTTGAATTGGTCGTTGCCGGTACGGATAGCGCTGTATTAATGGTTGAGTCTGAAGCAAACATATTGTCAGAAGACGTTATGTTAGGCGCAGTCATGTATGGCCATAAAGAGATGCAAGTGGTTATTAATGCAATTAAAGAACTTGCTAGTGAAGTTGGTAAGCCGCGTTGGGAATGGACTGCGGAAGAAGAAGATAAGTCTTTAGCAGATAAAGTGGCTGCATCATTTGAGCAACCTTTAAGTGATGCTTATAAGATCTCAGAAAAGCTTTCTCGCCAAGAAGCCGTTGGCGAACTAAGAGCAAAAGCAGTTGAAGAAATTAGCTCAGAAGATGGTCCTTCTGAAGCAGATGTCAGTGGTGCATTTGGCAAATTAGAGAAGCGCGTTGTTCGTGGAAAAGTAATTTCTGGTGAGCCAAGAATTGATGGACGAGATACAAAAACAGTACGACCAATTTATGTGCGTACTAGAGTGCTTCCACGTACTCATGGCTCAGCTTTATTTACACGTGGTGAAACACAGGCGTTAGTAGTCACAACGCTTGGCACAGGTCGTGATGCGCAGATTATTGATGCTATTGAAGGTTCGTTTAAAGATACCTTTATGTTGCATTACAACTTCCCTCCATATTCAGTTGGTGAAGCGGGTAGAACAGGTTCTCCAGGGCGAAGAGAAATTGGTCATGGAAAGTTAGCTAAACGCGGTGTTCAAGCAATTATGCCAACACAGGAAGAATTCCCTTATGTGATTCGCGTCGTGTCTGAAATCACAGAATCTAATGGCTCAAGTTCTATGGCATCAGTTTGTGGTACTAGTTTGTCTTTGCTTGATGCAGGTGTGCCGATTAAAGCACCGGTTGCAGGTATTGCGATGGGTCTTATTAAAGAAGGCGATGATTTTGCAGTGTTGTCTGACATTTTAGGGGATGAAGATCATCTTGGTGATATGGACTTTAAAGTAGCGGGTACTAGTAAAGGTATTACCGCACTTCAGATGGATATTAAGATTCAAGGTATAACTGAAGAAATTATGAAAATAGCCCTTGCTCAAGCTCAAGACGGCCGTATTCATATTCTTTCTAAAATGAATGAAGTACTTGAGAATCCTGCTGAAATGTCTGAGTTTGCACCACGCTTATTAGCAATGAAGGTGCACCCAGATAAGATTCGTGATGTGATTGGTAAAGGTGGTGCAGTTATTCGTGCTATCACTGAAGAAACTGGCGCAACAGTAGATATTGATGACGAGGGTAATATTAAAATTGCCTCAGTTGATCGTGCTGCAGGTGAAGAGGCTCAGAAGCGTATCGAGTTGATTACAGCAGATGTAGAAGTCGGTGCTACTTACGAAGGTAAAGTGGCTAAAATTATGGACTTTGGTGCATTTGTCACTATTCTTCCGGGTCGTGATGGGCTAGTGCATATTTCACAAATTTCAAATGAGCGCGTTGAGAATGTTTCTGATGAGCTTTCTGAAGGTGACATGGTTACCGTCAAAGTTTTAGAAGTAGACAAGCAAAATCGCATTCGTTTGAGTATGAAAGCTGTCGAAGAATAAAAATCTAAATGGCTGGCGAAGACGAGTCCAACCAGTGGAAAAATAAACTGTCCCCTGAGCAGTTTGCCATATGTTGGCAAAAGGGGACGGAACCGCCATTTACAGGTCAATATTTAGACGAAAAAAATGCAGGTAAATTTGTCTGCGTTTGCTGTAAAAACGAGTTGTTCATGTCCGATACTAAATTCGACTCCGGTTCAGGTTGGCCTAGCTTCTGGAAATCCGCATCAGATCAAGCTATTCGCTATATTACAGATCAATCCCATGGAATGACGCGCACTGAAGTCTGCTGTAATCAATGCGGCTCGCATCTCGGTCATGTGTTTGATGATGGCCCTGAGCCAAGCGGAAAACGCTACTGTATTAATTCGCTGTCGTTAGAGTTTGTTCCTGAGAATGGATAAACCCCTATAAACTACTTATAAATTAGCGAGTCAGGATTCATTATTCAGAGTGGTTTTACTAAGTTTGGGTGCTATAATCTTGGCATTCCAGAAGCAGTTTTGGTAATTTTGGCTGCCTAAGAAGTTAGAAAATTAATAATAATAAGGTCTATATTGATAGATCAGGTTTTCATTAAGTAAATTGGAGGTACCGATGAAGAAATTTTTAATCAACGTACGTTATTTTTTAGCACCATTGCTAATATTAGCGGCGCTGTTTGGCGTGTTAGCCGGGGGTCCATGGGTTTGGACAGGTGTAGCACTATTAGGTGTCGGGATCATTAT
>JBGCDS010000011.1:0-52177 GCA_045105615.1 Gammaproteobacteria bacterium | reverse complement strand
ATTAAACAGATATCCCCACATATATTTCTAGTACAATAGGCCTATGAGTTACTCAAATGACCAACTAGACAAGCACACTCAAGTCCTTGCTGAAAAGGTCTTCTTAATCGATCGCTTGCCGCATTTTGATTTATTATTACGTGAAATTAGAAAGCTAGGACAGCAGGCAGCACCTGCATCCACCGTCGTTTCGCTAGAGCGTGGACTATTGTATGGCGGACTTAGTTTAGTCGGCCCATATTTCCACCAGCAAGAATTCATCTCAGTCGATAGTAGCCCCAATAGCGCAGATGAACGCGGCGCATACAATGAAGACAAGGTAGTCGATGAAAATTTTTTACGCGTACCAATTACAAAGCGTGCGCCAATCGAAAGCACAGGCCTCGCCGATAACATTGCTGATTTAGTATTAGCACCTAACTTAGTTCACCACATCGCAGATCAACATGCTTTATTCAGTGAAATGGCTAGAATCACAAAACCTAATGGCAAGGTATTCGTGTTCGAACCCACATTAAGAGAACTACACCAAATCCCTGATGACTATCTGCGCTACACACCCTACGGCATGTATGAAATTATGCGCTCTGTTGGCCTAGAGCCAATCGATACACAACTTGATGGCGGACCATTTAGCGCTATTGGTTATTGTTGGCTACAAGCATTGGAATATATGCCGGCAGAAGAACGAAAAAAGGCCGAAGAATGGTTTTATGGAGAACATTGGCCTCAACTAAAAGAATGGGATGAAAAGTTCACAGACAATTTAGTGCGCGAACATACTAAATTTCCAGTTGGTTTTTCAATACTCGCTGAAAAACGTTAGTTACTAATCACAAGCAATCATGTCATACAAGCACCATAACATTCTTGCTGTCATACCAGCACGCGGTGGAAGCAAAGGCGTATTACGTAAAAACCTACGAGATATCAACGGCAAGTCACTCATCGCCCATACCGCTGAGTGCGTCAACCAACTCAGTTGGATAGATGCAGTAGTTTTAAGTTCTGATGATGCTGAAATCTGCATGCATGCACGAAATTCAAATATAGACGTACCTTTTACTCGCCCTAAAGAATTATCCACAGATGATGCAAAGTCTATTGATGTATGGAAACACGCTTGGTTATATTGTGAAGATTATTACAGCAAAAGATTTGATATCTCTGTGTTATTAGAGCCAACCAGTCCCATGAGAACACCACAAGATATCATTAATGCTGTGGACTTATTAATAGAGAAACAAGCCTTTAGCGTTGCCAGCGTTAGCAAGACGCCGGGCCACTACACTCCACACAAAACCTTACAATTCTCTGACACAGGATTTATAGACCCCTACCTAGAAGATGGAATCAAATACTCTATCCGTCAGCATATCCCCAATTATTATCATCGTAATGGAATTTGTTATGCAACGACACGTGAAAGCCTAGTGGAAAAAAATAATTTAATGGAGAAACAATGCGTGCCTCTTGTGATTGAACGACCCGTGGTGAATATCGATGAAGAAATTGATTTAAAACTTGCAGAAGTATTACTAAGTGAATTAAGTACCAAGTTATGAGTACATTTGACACTTTACTCATCCCTGTTGAGAGCCAGGTCCGTGAACTAGACGGAAAAATACTGCTCGCTTGCGCAGCAGCAGAAAAAGGTTTCAATACTATTATTGGATCACGTGCGTACATTCATCATCACTCATCAAAAGTTCGTAATGCCATCTACCTGGCTAAGAGCATGCGCAGATTCAGCAATAGAATGTTTAAAATCATGCATGGCTTAGGACATAGAATTGTTGCATGGGACGAAGAAGGCTTAGTAAGACTGCCTGACGATCAATACTATATACATCGATTATCACCAACTGCATTCGGATATATTGATCATGTATTTGCATGGGGTAATAGTGATGCACAAGTATTTAAAAATTACTCCTCCTACAACAACCAACCTATACACATAGCTGGCAACCCAAGAATTGATATATTGAGACCAGAATTACGTAGTTACTTCAGTCCAGAAAAAAATAAAATCATTGAAGAACATGGTGATTACATTCTCATTAATACTAATTTCGGCCAGGTTAATCATTACATTCCCACCGTAGGTAGCGATGAAGCAAATAGAGATAAAAATTTTAGTGGGAATTCTGATAACGATTTTATTGCCAATCGATTTAAGCATAAACAGACACTTTTCAATGAATTTAAAAATGTCATCCCCTTATTAGCAAACACCTTTCCATCGATAAATATAATTGTCCGCCCACATCCCTCGGAGAATGTTAGAAGCTGGCAACAACTTTTCGCTGAACATAAAAACATCAAAGTAACCAACAGTCGAAATGTTATTCCTTGGATAATGGGATCAAAAGCCTTAATCTCAAATGGCTGTACTACTTCTATAGAAGCAACGATACTAAACACGCCTACGCTTGGTTATTATCCTATCACCAACGACCAAATAGATGACCTGCTACCTAAAGCTCTATGTGATATCGCAAGCAACAGCCAGCAGTTAATCGACAAAATCGAACCTCTACTAACCACAAACAAGAGTGTCTGCAATAATTACCACCTGCTCTCAGAGCATATCAGTAGCCTAAAGGGTGATTTTGCAACAGACAAAATCGTGAACACTTTATTTCAGCATTATACAAAAACGCCTTATGCTAAACGTACCACAATTGCTAGAGCTCCAAGCGTAATACACAATAATGCACGAACATTGGTAAAAAGAATCAAAAGCAGAAAATCATCTCACCGTAACAGCGCTGCTTACCACAAACACCGATTTCCACCCATTAATATAGATTATTTACATGAACGAATTGCACGCTATCAAAATCTCACTGGGCGTTTCTCCGCTATAAATATATCTCAGATTTCAGATGATATATTCAAACTACATAGTTAACGATTATTATATAGATTTATATCTAAATCCATGAACAAAGAAAATATTAAATTGCGCTATGCAGCTTCATTTGAAAGTATCAATAATAACGATAATTGCAACTACCGTTATGATATCGATAGTCTCAAGCCTGGTATAAACTTCCAGGATAGACATATTGTTAAATTATCTAAGGACAAGCAAGTCGACTGGGTTGTTTCTCGCATATGTGACCATGCTAGTGGAACCTTACAGCCCTGTAAAAACAGTCGTTTTGCAGAATGCCCCTTACATGGATGGAAACTAGATTTAGATCAGCTCCAATACAGCAATGTCAATGTGTCTAAAGAAAAACTGGCCTTTGAAATAACAAATAATGAAGTTGTGATTCATCAACCAACAACTCATCTGAAACTTCCTGAAAATATTTCGTCACGACAACAAGAACATGATCTATACATTCGTTTTCTAGCGCATGCTAGTCTTCTATTCACCTGTGATTCGATCAATATTATTACTGACCCATGGATTCAAGGCCCTTGCTTTCTCAATGGGTGGTGGCATGACCCTGCACCGAGTCATGATGCTATGGAAAAATTACTCAATGCTGACCTCGTGTATATTTCACATAACCACCCTGATCACATGCATGAAGAAACGTTGCTAAAAGTTTTCCAGCATCGACCCGACATACCTATCATTATCCCAAGCTTCAAAACAAAATCAGCAGAAAACCCATTACGCAATCTAGGGTTCACCAATGTTATTCCATTAGCATTCAATCAGATTCACAAACTAGGTGAATCTGACATCTATCTATCAATTTTAAAGTCTGGGGATTTTCGCGATGATAGCGGCTTATATCTCAGCTACGGTCAAAAACAAGCGCTTATTACGGTTGATTCATCTGCACTCAATCACTACGTACTCCCAACAGACATTGATTTTCTAGCAACGTCTTTTGCGGCTGGCGCTTCTGGCCACCCCTGGTGCTTTGATCACTATAGCGAAGATAAAAAATCACAGATCACATATAAAAGGCATCTTTCAGTAAAAAAATCTATCTCAAAATATATCGACTTATGCAAACCCAAATCTTATATGCCCTATGCAGGTTATTTTTCTGAAGCTGCACCCAGAGATGAATACATAAAGAAAAACAACATTAAAAACTCGCAACAAAGTATTGCCAGTGAAATAAACAATTTATATCCAAACATCATAACAATTGACCCTATTAACACCGACAAAATAACCATCAGCAAATCAATCGCTGCCTGCTCTAGCAAAGTGGCTCGTACCACGATTTCACGAGATGAGATCCAAAGATATCTGGACCATGAGCAACTACCTGAAGAAGAGATATTCTTCAGCAGCACTCAAGAATACTTTTTAACCAGCCAGTTTAAAGATGATCTAATATTGTATTTACTTCCCTGTGAATCTGATTTTACCCCTCTAGGAAAAGGCTTAATTATCGATTTTAGCCAGCAAGCCAGCACCAAAATCTTGAACTATAAAGATGTTCAATCTAAGTATAATTCTGAATTCTGTAGTCAACGTCAACTATGTATTAAAGTAAGAGCCACTTCACTTTGGCAAGTTATCCAACATCATAAATCATGGGAAGAGCTTAGCATTGGTTTTCATTGCAGAATTCATCGTAAGCCTGACGTATATAACTCTGATTTCTGGTATCATTTCTCCAACATCTATATCAAATAGCCACCCACCTGTCTTTCACTCAATAATCAATGAGCAGTGCCACAATAATCATTCCTACACTGAATGAACAAGACAATATTGATCCTCTGTTGGAGGGTCTGACTAAAATTACTATTGAGAACTGTGATCTCAAAATTTTATTTGTTGATGATCAGTCAAAAGACAGCACCATCGAAAAAATCAATGCCTGGAGTAAACGCTTCAGCTGGATATCAGTATTACAGCGTACTAGCACCCCAGACTTAACGCAGGCCATAATAGAAGGCGTTACCACTAGCGAATCTGACTATGTTTTAGTGATGGATGCTGACTTAAGTCATCCTATTGAGCGCGTGCCATACTTACTTCAACCTATCATTGATGACACTCATGATGTTGTTGTTGGTAGCCGTTACACCAAAGATGGTGGCATTGCTGATTGGCCCGCTCACAGACGATTCTTATCTTGGTTTGGAGGGTTGCCAGCAAGAGTTTTAACGGATGTAAAAGATACTACCTCAGGATTCTTTGCATGCCGAAAAGAATGCTTTAAAAATATAGATCAAGATGCAAGAGGATATAAAGTATTACTAGAGTTGCTTGCCTCCGGTTTAGACAAATTCAGAGTCATCGAAACACCGATAGTATTCACAGATCGAGTATTAGGTGAATCAAAATTATCTGGCAAACAACTAATACAGTATTTTCAGCGCTTGCTTGAATTAAGTGGCGGTCGAATCAGTGGATCTACCACAGGTCGCTTTATGACAGTGGGTATTCTTGGCGTAGTCATTGATGCACTATTTTTTCAATTATTTCTAAGCAAAGGTTGGGGCATCAGTAACGCTCATATTAGTAGCTTTTTTATTGCCGCCGGTTTCAACTATATTTTTAATTCCATATGGTCTTTTAAATACATTCATGACTCATTTAAAAGCTGGCTATTCAAAGCAATTAAGTATCTTTATTTTGGCCTCATTGCGTTAACAATACGTGGTGGCGTACTGGCAATACTGATCAACTTATTGAACATCAGTCCTAGCTTAGCTATCTATCCGGCCATTATAGCTGCTGCGATAGTCAATTTTTTCGGCGCTTCATTTATTGTATTCCCCTTAGAAGCAAACAAGAATTTCAAATACGGATCAATAAATTGGCGTGTATTAGCCATAGGCTTTACTAGCTTCATTTTGGTATTACGGTTCCTATATCTAGGTTCTACCGAGTTAATCCCCGATGAAGCTTATTATTGGAATTACAAAGAACACCTAAGCATAGGCTATCTAGACCATCCTCCCATGATCGCATGGCTAATCTGGATCGGAACCAGTATATTTGGTGATAATGAGTTTGGCGTAAGGTTATTATCCTACTGCTGCGGAATAGCAACTTTATATTTCGTTTATCGACTCAGCTCATTACTATTTGATAAAACCTCTGCCTATATTTCACTTTTACTCACTTCGACTATTCCCTTTACAGCAGCAACAGGATTCTTATCAACTACTGATGCCCTTCAGATAACATTATGGGCAGCATGTTTATACTTTATTGCTAAAATAGTATTTAAGAATTCATCGGCCTCTTGGATAAGCTTAGGACTTTGTATAGGAATAGGCATGCTTTCAAAGTATTCAATGGCCCTAATTGCTTTAAGTATGATGATTTTTCTATTCGTCAACCACTCTTCTCGACAGTGGTGGAAACAACCTATTCTATATATAGCGGGACTCACATCTCTAATAGTTTTCTCGCCAACTATCTATTGGAATGCGCAAAATGAGTGGAATTCATTTCTATTTCAAACAACGCGTCGTTTAGAACGTTCAACAGAATTTTCAACGCATTATTTATTACTCCATTTAGTCATTCTGTTATCTCCATTTATTATATTATTCATACTTAACACCTACAAAAATTTATCCGCCCTAGTCTCTGAAAAAATTACACATCCCTCTATAGTCAAAAGCTATAAACAATATTTTATAATATTCACGTTAATCCCATTATCTGTATATATTTATTTTAGTTTCACTCACTATCCTCGATTCCATTGGACAGCACCTATATGGCTAATTACCATTCCATTAATGTCCTATGCACTAAGCCCTACTTCTAGTTTTGTTAACAAAAAAATATTCACCAAATTAACATTGTATTCGGCGGCAGCGCTGTGCTTAGCATATGGTGGAATACTTCATTACTCTGCATTGGGATTACCAATCAAGATTGACACACAAATCACTAATCATTATTTCTGGAAACAGGCAACTCAAGAATTAAATGCTATTGAAAAACAATTAACAGAGGAAACTGGACAAAAACCACTCATAGTTGGACTAAGCAAATGGTCAATTGCCAGCTCACTACGTTTTTATGACACAGATATGCAAGTAGAAAATATTGTATCTAGGAATGCAGTCGGTCGAACTGCCAGTATGTATGAACAATGGACAGACCCTAAGGAATGGCATGGACATCCAGTCATATTCGTTGCTTTTAGTGAAAAAGAATTACAAGCATCTGAGATAGACGCGTACGCAAACAATTTAAGATCAACGGAAAAAATAGATATTTATATAAATAACAGTAAGTTAAGAGAACTCAACTATAGAATAGCCGGACAATACCAAGCCAAATAGCATAAATCCATCAACTAATTCCTCAGGCTGCCGTTACAGTTACGAGGATATTATGCATAAGAAAATTCGTTCACAAACCAATGAGATTTATAACAACATCCAAAAATCTCTAAATAAGCAAATCACCACTACAGACACCACCAAACTAGTAGATAGGCGTTTAGAGTCACGCTATCATACAAGCAAGAATATTAAAATAAACGCTCACTAAGCACCTTGGCCATCATTCTAGGTCCAATTAGTTTGGAATCATATGCCCACTCTACGTATAGCATCGATTAGAATCTTTACTGTCTCCGCACTATTAAATATGACTGCTGCGCATGCTGACGGTCAACAAATAGCATTCGACAGGACCAAAGGCAATTGCCTCGCTTGTCACATCATCAAAGGCGGAGAAAGTCCCGGTAATATAGGGCCGGAACTATCCAACATGAAACAGCGTTATCCAGATAAAAGCCTGCTACGAAAAAGAATCTGGGATGAAACCCAATTCAATCCTATTACCGTCATGCCTCCGTTTGGTAAACATCGTATTTTAACTGAAGATGAAATTGATCAGGTTGTCAATTTTATATATTCTCTATAGGTATCATCATGCTTAAAACGACTAAAAGAACATTTTTACAACGAAGCACTAGTCTATTAACGTTTTCATTGTTCAGTGGTATGCATAGTGTATTTGCAGACTGGCAGAAAGAACTATTCGATCATGCTGATTCGGATAAATTGATTAGCTCACTAACTAATAATGCAGAATTAGTAGATAGTAATGCTATCCATATCAAAGCACCAGAAATTGCTGAAAATGGAGCCGTAGTACCGGTCACTGTCGAAGCCTCAATCAACAATGTGAAAAATATCTCCATCCTAGTAGACAATAATCCTAGCCCATTAACATCCTCCTATGACATCAACCCTAAACTTGAAGCCTATGTATCTACTCGAGTCAAAATGGCTAAGTCATCCAATATCATTGCTTTAGTTTCTACTACTGGTAACAAATACTTTACTGCATCAAAAAGCATCAAAGTCACTATCGGCGGCTGTGGCGGATAAGACAGCACTCAACACATGTTTAAATTCTTAAAAATATTCAGCATTATATGCTTCGCTAACTTATATCTATTTACAATTAGCCATGCTGAACTAGAAGATCCCGAACATATAAAAGATCTACACTTAATACAAAGTTATTTTAAGAAACAATTTCCTGATGTTGCATTTAAAGATTTCTCTAATGGTGTTTATGCACTAGACAACAGCGCCAGAGAAAATTGGGAAGCATTAGAAGAATTCCCTCCCTATGAAATGCACATTGATAATGGCGATGAGTATTGGAGATCTAATAACGCTATCTATAGCAAATGTTTTCCTAATGGTCCTGCAATAAAGCATCTATACCCGCAATGGAATGATCAGTTAAATACCGTCGTGACAGTACCCTATGCAATCAATTTATGTCGGCAATCACACTCACTTAACAAGCTAGATTACATGGGCCTAGAAATGAATAGCTTAGTTGCATACATCGCGTATAAAAGCAGAGATAAAGCCATAGACATCTCTATTCCTAATCAAACAGCATTAAGCGCATATCAGAAAGGAAAGAAATTCTATTTCACACGTCGCGGTCAATTGAATTTTGCCTGCTTTCATTGCCACTTCGATAATGCTGGCAAGAAACTACGTACCGAGTCTCTTGGACCTGCACTCGGACAAACAACTGGCTGGCCTACCTATCGGAATAAATGGGGTGCCTTAGGACCACTGCATAGAAGATATATTGGCTGCAATCAACAGGTGCGTGCCGCTCCATTTGAAGCGCAAAGCGAAACCTACAGAAATCTAGAGTATTTCCATACCCACATGAACAATGGCTTACCTATTAATGGACCTGCGGTGAGAAGATAATAATGGTTAAAAATATTTATATTGCAACAGTATTAATTGTTATATTACTAGCGAGCATGTTACCCGCACATAGTGACCAAACTGAATTTAAGGAATTAATCATACGCATTAACACTATCAACCTGTTAATAGACCAAGCAAAGAATACAAATAGCTTATGGCGTGAAACTAAAAATTTATCCGATTCAGCAAAAAAATATGTAGACATCGAGAATTACACCATAGCCAAGGAAGCAATCATTGAAGCAGAATTCCAAGCAAAATTAGGCATTCAACAGGCTCTAGAACAAACAGATATAAACAAGCTAATACCGAGTTATCTACAACATTAGAGTGTTATCTCAGAAAGCTTAGCTTTTGCCAATTCTTTGCCTGTATAGCTTTGGTTTGATTCTGCTGCTATTTTTAAATGCTGCTTAGCTTTTTCAAGATCTACAGCAGCAGCGTAAGCCATACCTAAATGGTAATGTAACTCTGCTGCATCTGGAGCCAAGGTAACCGCCCTTTCTAAAATCTTAATTGCTTTAGAAATTTTTCCTGCTCTATAATTAACCCACCCAACAGTGTCTAAAGAAGCTGCTTCTTCAATATCTTCCAAGTCAGCAACATAAGTCAGCGCTTTGTTAATTTCCTTATCATCTGCATACTCATCGACTAAAATCATTGATAAATTATTTTTTGACAATACAGAATTAGGCACATCGGTAATAATTTTTTCATAGGTATTTATAGAATCATTTCTCTGGCCCAATCGATATTGCGCTATCGCTAATTCTAAGCCCAATCGCTCTACACCCACACCTTTATCAAAGCCCCGTTGAAGAATTTGTATAGACTTATCTTTATTTCCTTGCGCTGTGTAAACTAAAGATAGACCACGATAAGGCACCCACCATTTGTCATTAATCTTAATAGCTGAGTTAAAACTATTAATGGCGAGATCATAGTCTTCAGCTGTAATACCAACTTCACCTAAAAGATTATAAGGAACCAAATATTGTGGATCCTTCTGGATAATGCCTTTTAATAAATCAATAGCCTTATCCTGTTTATCCTCGGATAAATATAATCTAACCAGACCGGATAGCGGCTCATTAGCTCTGGGCTGTTTTTCCAATGCTGTGATAAATTCTTGCTCTGCTGCTAAATTATTATTTTCATTCTGCAGCAGCACTCCAGACAAATAATAGCCAAGAGGATTATCTTGCAGTGAAGCCTTCATAGCCTCAGCTGTTTCTTTAGCACCGACATAATCTTTATTCGCAATTTGCAAATCAAATAATGTTTTGATAGTTTCTAAATCTTCTTTATTAGAAGCTAAAAGGTCATTAACAGTGTCTATCGCTGACTCAAATTCATTATCTTTACCTTGCAGCCGCGCATAAAGCAAGCTCAAGCCCTTATCATTATTATCAATATCTACAGCTTTCTGAAGCAATTCCTTAGCCAAGTCCTCTTGATCATTCAGAATATATGCAGTAGCAAGTTGTCTTATTGCAAAGGTATTATTAGGCTGATCTCGTAAGACCGTTCTAAAATCAGAGACAGCCTGTGGTGCATCACGCTGGGATATTGCCAAAGTTCCTCGCAATACCAGCGCTCTAAGATTATTAGGCTGATCAGACAATACCTGCTGAACTAGATCTAATGCTGCTGCAGGGTTATTCTCTTTCAACTGTAAAAAAGCTAATTCGTTTTTAGCTTCAATATACTCTACAGAAGATACATCATCAGCTAATTGTGAAAACAGCAATTTCGCTTTTTCAACATCATTATTAGCCAGATAACGTTTACCTAATGCCAACTGTAATTTTCCACTGTTTTCAGTCTCAGCACTAAACTCTTCTAATTTTCTAGTCGCTTCATCAGAAGTTTTATATCTATCTAGAAATGAAATATAGGCTAACTGACTATCACTATCATCAGCATCAACTTTAGTAAGTAATATTTTTTCAGCCTCACTTAACTGCGAGTTATTAGCATATATCGCAGCTAGTCTATATATATAATTATTATTGTCAGGATATTGCGAAATTAAATTCTTATAAACATTAATAGCTCCATCTATGTCTTTATGCTGGCCATATAAAGCAATTAAAATCACCTGAAGTTCTTTCTTCTTTCTTTGATTAATTTTATTTGCAGAAACGATACTATTAATATATTGAATAGCATCCTCAGTTTTTCCATCTCTTACATTCAATGACGCAAGCAAAGTGATTGCGGAAAGATTATCAGCATCCAAACTAATAGCTTTTGTTGAGTCAGTTCTAGCTGCTACAAATGTATTATTTTTAAGATGAAAAATACCACGCAATGCTACCGCAGTTGCATTTTCAGGATCGGTCAACAGCGTCTCTTCGATCAACTGATATGACTTATCATTTTCACCAGATATCAAATATATCTTCGATAAATCCAACTTGGCTTCCACTGAATCAGGATCCTGCTCAAGCGCACCAAGTAATAATTGATACGCTTTTCTCCATTCTTTATCTTCCAGCATACATCTCGCAAGCCCAACAAGCCCATCGACACTCTTAGGGTCAATTTGCAGTGCATTCTTATAATCTAACTTAGCTTTTTTACAGTCATCTTGAAAATAGTGTTCATTACCACTTTGAAGGTATTTTTCTTTTCTAGATTCAGCCCCACCACAAGCACTAATGACTAAGATGACACAGATAAAAACAAGAAATAACTTATTCACAACAATCTCCTTCAGTAACACTGAAAATAAACATATAACTTTTAACTATAAGTAATTTAGTGTAATCGGTAAGAAAGCACTAATAATCAAGCTTGAACGAATTACCCACCAATTCTTAACCACATTAAACAAAATATACTCTACACAATAAAACAGAATAATTAACTTCATTATCAAAACACTTAGACCATGATCCGCAATTGGAGAATTAGGCAAATTAGGTATCACTATGGCAGTAGCTATCAATAAGAAGTCCAATGGTGAACCAACAAATTTCTTGCGTCCATCACCGGCGAAAAGTATCACAATAATTCCTACACAGATCAGAAGCGCACTAAGTTGGATGGTGCCCAACATACTCTCCTGTTTAGCACCTGCACCAAAATAGATAGATAACACAATCATAATATGAATGGCGACTCTCTCTATCCAATGGCATGGTTTCTTCCTAAGCAGCATCAGGCCACCTATACCCACTGCACTAATAACTAAAAGCAGGATTAATATATCTGTATGAAATTTTTCTATACTGACAGAAGCGGTTAAAGCATAAAATAACAATAACGCGCCTAGCATCACAAACAATTTCTCAGTATTTGCGTTAACTATAACCTTGAAAAATGATGTTATTTTCTTTAATAAAATTTTCTCTATCGCTACTGTATTTTTTTTCTGCCTTGTCACATAGCTTAATAGAATCGCTAATGTAGAAATGCAAAAGAACGCTAAAAGAACATTTATCTCAGTATCGTAACGCATAAAATATGCTGTTAGTACAAACATACTCTGTATAAGATAAATAATTAACACGCTTTGATAGTGCTCAAATCCGTGATCTAGCAGTCGATGATGCAAATGATTTCGATCAGCGTTAAATGGGGACTTGCGGTGATATAGCCTTATAATCATCACCATTAAAGTATCTAGCACGGGCAGACCAACTAGCAACAATGGTAATACTTTTGCGTAGGCATTATCTGCACGATAAGTTAACGCAACACTAAGTAACCCCAGAATAAACCCTAAAAACAGGCTCCCAGTATCACCCATGAAAATTTTTGCTGGATAGGTATTGAAACGCAGAAAACCAAACACAGCACCAACTATTGCCAATACAATAAGAATAATCGTTATATTATTAGACTCATATGCTAACAATCCAATAATACTAAATGAGAGTAATGCCTCACCACCTGCCAACCCATCCAGGCCATCAGATAAATTGATAGCATTTGTCACACCTAAAATAAATAAAAAATAGGCACTCAACAAAAATAGACTAGGCAACAACTCCTTCACCACGAAATGTGCAGACTGCAAATCTATGAAGCCGTATCCAAAGACTAAGGATATAGAAACAATTTGTACTAGAAATTTTATCTTATAGGAAAGATTTTTTGCATCATCTACTACACCTAAAACAAACAGTATCGCAATACCAGTTAACATGCCTAGCATTCGAGCATCTAACTGCATCCAGCCGATAATTGGGATAACGGTAGCAATAACAATCGCAACACCACCCACCCTAGGAATAGGCTTAGTATGCACCTTTCTTGCTGATGGCAAATCTACAATATCTAATTTTCGATACACATAGGTTAATGGTGGAATAAGCACTATCGCAGTAAACATAGCGACCAGAAATATTGTATAGAACAGCATATATATCTCTCAGCAAAGATTAGTCAGGAACATACTGAGGCAATATAGGCAGTGTATCGTGCAGAAATGACTGCACTATCTGATCGGCTGATTGCACATCTTGTTGCTGAGAAATAGGATACATAACTCTTATTAACGCACCATCAGTTCTATTTCTTGTTACACCATCCCAGAACAGATACCATTTCACCATATATTCATTTGTTATATGGCGATCACGTTGCTTAAACCAGTAGTACATTAAGAATTTATTATCACCCTGCTGTACCAACATACGGCTAACTGACATCTGCGCAATATTATTAGTACTATCTTTATAATTAATGGCTACTTGGCTTCTATCTGTAATTTTCCATCCAGCACCTGGCAAACAGGATCGTGGTGAGTGTGCTGACTCGCCTTTGCGTTGTGAATCATAATAAGCAATATATAATTCTAGTGCGCCTTCATCGCTAATATAATTTGCAAGCAAGTAATCTTTGAATTTAAGTGCTTCGATGAACTTAGATTCCATCGCTTTTCGGGTGCTCTGCCATGCAGATATTTCAACTGGAAAATCTATAAATTCATGTCGATCAGGCACATTCTCTTGTCTTTCGGGCAATACAAACTGTGACACTAACACTAGCAATAATATTAATACGGAGATATAAAATGGCTTAGGTATATTTCGTTCAACACTAGTGAAATTAGACATATCTATCTTAGCAGGCATATCAACGCTTAATACATCCCCTAAAGACCGACCAGAAGTTAACTTAGTTAACAACCACATCTCAACAAGTAAAATAGCAAAGCAGACCATAAAGATAATCCATCCTTCAAAGTCATGCAGAAACCCTTCTGCCATGGCTATTCCCCAGTATTCAACTAAAACACCAATAATGCCAATACGGATACTATTCATTAAAATAGTGATAGGTAAAGTAGAAGCCACTACTACACATTTCTTCCAGAAACTATCTTTATAGAAATAGGCTGCAATTACTCCCAGTGTCACCAATGGAAATAAATACCTTAAGCCATTACAGGCTTCTACTACCTGTAACTTATAGTTCCCAAGGTCAATTACATTACCTTCTAGATAAACACTGATTCCAAATAACCTAATGACTTCAACACCAACCGTGGAAGATATGAGCTGCAAATAAGCAGACAGATTGTTATAAATGAAATTCGGTAGAGGGATAGTAAAGAACAACAGAAATATCGGTACTATAAAGTAGTGAATTCTTTTAGTCCCAGATATAGACAATACTAGTCCAAATAATACAACCAGTAATGAGTATTTAATAATAACGTAAAGGGTACTGACTTCACCAAGAAACCAAAAGCATAGGCCCAGCAACATAATAACTAAACCAAGCCACGAACCATTAAATTTATCTTTAATGATTTCTGAATTTTTCTGCCAGACTATAAATAATGAAATAAATGGAATTAAATATGCATGACTATATTCAGGAGAATCCCATTTTTGAATAGCATGCAATATACCTTCTTTAAAGAGTAAGTATAAAAATACAAACGAGATAACAATCAATCCAATGTATATCAGCGAAAACTTCCATACGATAGTTTGGTTACTATTGACAATTTTTTCTGACCTGTCCATTTAATTACATTTGCCCCTATAGAATACCAATTGCACCACTATTCTTCTTATCAATAGCTACACTCATAACTGTTTTCCAATCAACTGTATTAAGTCCATCGGCAAAGGCATACACAAGTGCTAGATCACAAAATGTATTCGCCACTCTAGGGACACCTTTACTGAAATTAAACACCATGCGTATCGCTTTCTCGGTAAATAGAATTCGATCTGCACCCGCCACTTTCAACCGATATTTAACATAGTCAGTCAGCTGTTCTAAGGTTAATGGCTTAAGATGAAAGTCCGATGATATTCTTTGAGCAAACTGTTTTAATTCAGGCATCCTAAGCGTCTCCCTAATTTCCGGTTGACCAGATAAAACAATTTGAAACACCTGATCTTTTTCTGAATTGATATTAGAAATTATTCTAAGCTCTTCCAACATGCGTGGATTAAGATTTTGCGCTTCATCTACAATTAGCACTGTACTTTTACCCAAGGCATATTGCTGTAATAAAAAATTCTCAAAAGTATGATATTTCTCAATATTTGACTTATCTTTATAATTTAGATCAAATGCTAATAGTACTAAATCGATCAAATCACCAAAAGATTCATGCGTATTACTAATCAAGCCAACCTTATGACTATCATCTAAGTTACGTAGCAGATATCTTATTAATGTGGTTTTCCCACAGCCCACATCGCCACTAATCAGAGTAAAACCAGATTCATTTTGTATGCCATACTCAAGCATCGTCATGGCTAATCGATGACTGCTCGTAAAGTATAAAAACTCAGGATCAGGCGATAAGGAAAAAGGCTTTTCTTTTAGCCCAAAATGGTCTTTATACATAACAGCTATATTTCACTATTCAATTAGCTAATTAGTAGTAGCCTAAAGTTGCTGGTTCTAAAGAGTCATTAATAACAACCCCAGCAATATTTACACCCACTAGCATTTCTTGAGCTCGTTGCAAATCTAATTTATTAGTTTGTCCTTCTCTGACAACCAATAAAACAGCATCTATATGTGGCAGGAATGATATTGCATCATCACTAACAAGAATCGGTGGCAGATCAACTATTACAACAGAATCATCATAAACAGCGCTTGCTTCTTTGATTAAATCAGCACCTTTAGTAGTAGATAAATATTCAGAAGAGTCATGCAATGGCTTAATTGATGGTGCAATCGCAAGACCTTCCATATTTGGTGATACAAGAATATCTGACAACGACCTATCTTTCTCAAAGTATTCATCTAAACCAACTTCAGCGTCATAACCGTAATAAGTATGAATAGATGGTGTTAACAAATCCAAATCAAGTAGCACAGCATTTGATTTTCGACTATTACCAATACTGATTGCCAGATTTATAGCTACAGTAGACTTACCATCATCTTTAGTAGGACTAATCACTGCTATAGTTCGCCAATCCTTTTCATGCATAAGATGCATTAACCGTGTTCGCAATACCTTATAAGGCTGAATCATTTCTTCACGACTAGCGCTATTGAGTATTCTATTCTTCTCTAACGTTAGTGCATTTGGTTTGAATGTTTTGATTTCATCAATATTTAGTCGAGATAAAGGATTAACACTATCTCTGATTACGCCCGATAATACAGGCGCCTTTTTATTTCGATTTTCTCTCGTAAGATCTAATGCTTTTGTTATTTTATCCACGTTTATACTTATATTTTTTAAATTAAACTTTTCTTAATATCTTATAGAAAAGTACATCAAGCGGCAGATAGAAAAGATGTAATAACGCTAGTACACAGGCAATAGTTATTAACGCTATGCCTAATAAAAATAACTTTGCATTCTTAGTTTTTGACACCTCTTCGATGGTATACATTGTTGGCAACACAGCAATTGGCATATATCCAGTCAACTGAAGAACAGTTGAGCGCTCATAAATAGCATCATCCATACTCTCTTTCAGCAGCACAACACCTAAAGCTGCTATCCCACTTAACAAAATTCCTAGAATAAGAATAGCTGGCCTATTAGGACTTACTGGTTGCTCAGGCAACAATGGAGGTTCGATAATAGTAAAGCGCTCACTCTGCTTGCCCAGCTCTAATGACTCACCAATCTTCGCTTCAGAAAGCTTAGCTCTAACATCAGCATATTTCACACGCGCATTATCATAATCGCGAACCAACGCTCTATATTTACGCTCAACTTCAGGAGATTCAATTAATCTCTTCTCTAACATTTGTATTTTAGTCTGTAGTGAAGAACGCGTTATTTTCAGACTATTAATCTCCGAATTAGAAGCATCCAATTGTGATTGCAGCTGCAAGTATGCTGGGTTAGAAACACTGCCAGCACTTGGCTTAACACTCACGTTAGGTTTGACTGATGCGCGTGTAGCTTCTAATGACTGTATTGAACGCTTTAGCGACTTAACATCAGGATGATTACTTGAATATTTCAGCTCAGCCTCTTGAAGGCGCTGATTTAATAACTGCAGCTCAGCATTTATTTCTTTAATTCCACCCCCACTTTGCCCACTATCTTTTTCTAATGCCGCGATTTCCCGTTTTGTTCTCAAAATATCTGGATGGTTCTCTGAATAGATACCAGCAAGTTGAGCTAATTCTATCTTAAGAATTTTTAAACGATCACCAGATCCTAGTAAACGTTCACCCTGCTCACTAAACAAGGCTTGATTAGGATTGATTTGAGCCAGCTCAGACCGCAAGTAAATCTGCCGTTCTCTTAGAGTACGTAGTTGTTGATCGATCTGCTTAATTTCTTGATCCGTTCTATCCATCAAGTTCAAGTTCATCGAAACCAACTCTGGTAACTTCTCCACATTACCTGTTTTAAATTCAGCCAGATTTTCTTCTAGCTTGTTAATTTCACTTTCTAGCTTATCTGCTTCATCCTCTAAAAACTTCGTCGCATCCTGTGCTTTTTGCGTACGCTCTTTAATATTTTCATCAAGAAATAAACTAGTAACCTCATTCGCCACTTTATGCGCTAACGTTGGCGACTCATGCTCATATGAAACTTTAAACGCAATTGTAGCTTGCACCGGCCTGCCACTTCGAGGATCAATCACGTCAGCGCTAATAAAGTCTAATGAAATTGCATCCCTAATTTCACCAAGCACAACCTCCCTCGGTTGCTTTTCTAGCAGATCTTGATAAAGATCAAATTTATCTATAATCTTAAATAGATTAGTTGACGTCATCACACGCTGCTCTATTACTTGAAGTCGTTGATCTGCAAAAGTGGTTATTGTAGAGCGAACAAAGTCCTGTGGAATTTCCTGTTGTTCGATCAAAATCGTACCGGCTGATTGATATTTTGCTGGTAACAAAAAGGCTAGTAATGCTGAAACAACTATCAATATACTCACAGTGACTATCACTGCAGTTTTTCTTCTTTTGATAGCACGAATCCAATCTGCAAGGCTTTTTTCTGCCTCCAACGGCTCGTCAAATTCAGGAGTTTGTGTATTCATCAACAATTAGATTCTATTGTTTTGACCGTTGTACCTAATACCAATAATCACAGCATCTGAATCTGCATTTGTACTATCAACATCATTATCGATTTTTTGATCTCGATGACGAAGCTGCCCGGTTAAAAACCATTTTTGCGTTAAACGGTAATCAGTGCCTAAAGATATCGTCCAAAATTCTCTATCAGAATCTTGATCGTTATTTACCGACTCATCTTCAAACCATGCCAAATTGACCCGACCGCTCAAACGGTCATTGAACGATCTTCGATAGGCAAAACTAATTTCTGTACGTTCATTGACATCACCATCAGCACTAGGTTCTAAAGAATTACTTGCTTCAACACTCATAGTCGACACCTGTGTTTGCCTAGTCGCACCGACATCATAAGACGCACCGGTATCATCATCTCTAACTGTCACACCTAAGACTTCGTTCTTGAAATTAGATTTTCGATAACCTATTTGCGCATAGCCCTGCCACAATTCATTTATGGTTTTATCGTAACGAATACTTCCACCATTTGTCTCGACATCACTTACAAATGTATCAGCCTCATAATTAGAATTAAATACATTCAATGTGACAGAATTAAGCGGGTCGAAATTATAAACTATACCGGCGTTAACACTTTCGATTGAATATTCCGTCAGCGACACAGGAATTGAATTGGGAAAATCAACTTCCCTGTAACTAGCACCTGCAAACACCTGTGTATCTTCTAATAATGTATAGCTGTATTGAGAAGAAATTGATTTATCAACGCGTCGATTCACATCTTCAAAGAAACCCGAATCTTCTAATTCAGTAAATTGGGATGATTGACGTAAAAACTCACCATCAATAGTCAACTGTGACCGTTCACCGTCCCAACGGCCGCCGGCATAAAGTAGCTGGTCATCAGTATCAACACCACGGTCATCATCACCATCATAGCGAACTGAACGTAATGCGCCACGCACATATACCTCACTTATTTCAGTGACATTTGAAAGTTTAATATCAATACGTGCATTTACACCCAATACACTCTCTTCATCTTCACTTCTTAATCGCTTATTACTATCAGCTTCAACATTTGATGAAGCAGTTGTTTGGTAATACCATTCACCAGCATGCACAATATTAATCAGTGGAATGACTATTGATGCCACTAGCACCAACGAAGAAATTTTTAAATTCATAATCGGTCAAAGACTCATTATTTAAGGAACAAGGACAGTATCACCGCTTTGCAAAATAATATTTTGCTGGAGATTCTTACCCTTCTCTATATCTGTATAACGAAATTGAATAGACTTTAATTGACCAGATGTTCTGCGTAATATTTTAATATCATTCAATGCCGCAAATGCTGTTGCCCCACCTGCCATACCTAATGCTTGTAGCACATCTACATTCTGACTAAATGGAAATACACCAGGTCGATTAACCTTGCCGACGACATAAATCAAATTGCCATTTAATTCTTGCAAAGCAACGCTCACCTGTACATCCGGAATTAATTGTGCGAGCTTACGAGTAATAATTTTTCTAACATCTTCCACAGATTTACCACTCGCCTGAATATCACCTACCAGAGGAAATGAAATACCTCCATCAGGTCTAACTAATAACGATCGTTGTAAATCTTCTTCCTTCCAAACAGATACAGTTAATACGTCGCCTGGCTGAAGATAATATTTAGCGCTGTCGGCTAAAACAAAATTTGCCTTAATAACCAGACAAAATAGGAGGGTTACGAGGACCTTTTTCATTGAAATTTCCATTTATATTATTCGCACCATTGTACTCATAAGAGGTTTACATGATGTAACAATTTTCAACAGATTACTAATGGATACTGACAATAATTAATTATATTTAACTTATTTTTCATGTACTTAGCATCTATTACACATCAGAATAAAAGATAATGATACTCATTTGCATAAAGAAAAGAAAGCATACAATAATAAGTATAAATATATAGAAAATTAACGTCACTAACAGCAACACATGAAGTTACTGCATGCTTGATAGATATATAAAAGAAAAATTTACAAATACAAACAAGATTGACGCTAGAACGGTAATAACAATCAGCAAAAGATATAGATATACTAAATTCTCTATGCTGCAGAATTTGTTATTTTTTGAATGAAACTCTTACTCACAAGGAAGTTCTCTATTGGTTCGGGTTTACCTAAATGGAACCCCTGGCCATAGTCCACACCAATCTCGGTCAACAGTTCTACAACTGCTTCATTTTCAACATATTCCGCAATCGTCTGCTTATCTAATACCGCACTCATTTCGTGAATAGCTTTAACCATTGCGTAGTTAACCTTATCAGTCTGCATATCTTTGACGAATATTCCATCAATTTTCAAGAAATCTACAGGTAATGTCTTCAAATATGCGAACGATGAAAGACCAGACCCGAAATCATCAAGCGCAAATAAGAAACCATCATCTTTTAGTTGTTCAATTAAATCTATTGCTGTAGTTAAATTAGCAATGGCAGCAGTTTCAGTTACCTCAAAACATATTTTACTAGAGTCTATATTATATTCTCTAGTTTTATCTTGAATAAAAGGAAGCAACTCGTCTTCAGCAACTGATTGACCAGACAGGTTAATTGATATTTTAGTTAGATCTTTTACTCTCTTCTTATGCTCACTAACATATTTAAATACTCTCTCAATAATCCAGCGATCTAATTTATAAGCACGATCATATCTTTCTACTGCTGGCAGAAATGCATTAGGCGGAATAATACTGCCATCCTCATCCAACATACGAACCAATACTTCTATAGAGGTCTTTTTAGGCTTGTCTTTAGCCAGAGACACGATTGGCTGGGCATAAAGAACCAGGCCATCTGCCTCAATTGCTTTATCAAAATGTTGAATCCAACGTTCTTGGCCTTTCCTTTCGATAATAGTGTCATCACCATCACAGTATTTACGAATACAGTTACGACCCGACTCTTTTGCCAAATAGCACGCACTATCAACCGCATTTAATATATAAGTCAATCCGTCACATGATGGTTGAATTTCAGCAAGCCCGATACTACATTCAATTGAGAATGTTTTCTCATCCCATGAGAAACGATACGCAGCTAAGTCAGTTAGAATTTTCTCAGCAATTTTCTCAGACTCAACAACATTCGTATTCTCAACCAATACAGCAAATTCATCACCACCCATGCGTGCAACTGAATTATTTTTACCTACAATACTACGTAATAATTTCGCCACCTGTTTAAGAAGCTCATCACCAGCCGCATGACCACAAATATCATTTATTAATTTAAATCTATCTAAATCAATATATAAAACAGCTGAGTTCCCCTCATCACTTTGTGCTAAATTAATCGCAGAATTCACTCTTTTTTCAAATTCACTACGATTAATTAATTTAGTTAAAATATCATGCGATGCTTGATATTTTAACCGCCTTGATAAAATTCGTATATTAGTTACATCATTGAGCACTAACACTGCACCAAATATTTGCCCATCTTTTCGCACTAACGGTGTTGCCATCACTTGAACAGTATACCTAGTTCCATCCTTATCAAGCATGTCTGCATATATCTTTTGACTCATTCGCTCACCAGACTGCAAACATGTAAGTACTGGATTATCAATATTATCCATTGAATGCTCTCTATAAAACGCAATCACTTTTTCTATACGCTTACCTTTAGTATCTGCTCTTGATACACCAGTCAATCTTTCTGCAGCGGAATTTTCATACTCAACCACGCCTTCAGCATCAGTAGTGATGACAGCATCAACAATTGAATTCAATGTTGCGACCGCTTTATCTTTTTCTTGCTGCAACTGAATGCGACTGGTTTTTTCCGAATGTATATTAACCAACGAACCAATCATCTTATTAAGATCACCACTTGAATCAAATGATCCAACCGCTCTTAACCTAAACCAGCGAAACCCTTTCTCTTTAACTTTTAAGCGACACTCCATGGTGAAAAATTGCTTTTCTCTGATTTCGCCTTCCATCTTACGCTCAAAAATTTTCATCTCTTTTGGATGCATTAATCTTTTAATAAGATCAAATGAGGGCTTAGCATTATCATTATCCAGGCCCAAAAGGCTGTACATAGGCTTAGACCACCAGTCTCCATCATCTTTCAACTTAGACCATTCCCAAATACCCTCACTAGCAGCCTGAATAGCTGTGTCAAATTTTCTTCTGAATTGTTGGTGCTTATTTTGTAGAGACTTTAACTCAGTAATATCTTCAAATTTCCATACCAAAGCATCACCAAACAATTGCTTCGACCGTTGAATATTAATTGATATATATAAATTGCTATTCTGCCAAAAACTCTCACCTACTTTTGTGTAAACAAATAGAACATTTTTAACTTGATCCGCATCTTTAATTGACGACTTAATATCCTGAAGTATAGCTTCATTATTGATAAGCTTAGATATATCCGAAGTTTCAGCCTTCTCAGCAACAGAAAACATATCAACAAACTGATTATTCTTATAAATCACCTCAAACGAATCATATGTTGTAATACATATACTTGCTGGAATACTACCAAACACTTCTTCATTAAGCTGATTAGCATCCTCATTAGCAGACGTATGATTTATTTTTTCAAAATCACTTTTATTAAGAAGCTCGACGAATATATGATTTTTGCCTTGCGCAGAGAATTCCCACATCCATGCCTTATCATTATGTTCACATTTAACGACCCGAGTCTCACCAGATTTAAATATTGATTGACATAATTGATTTATATCACCTGGTAAAACCTGAGCGGCATCATATATATCATGTATAAGAAAATACTCTTTAAGCCCAAAACTTATAAAAAGGATTTTCCCTTTCAAATCTAGCTGTATTGAATATTTAGCCTTAGACTCAGATAAACTCGTACATGCTACTTCCCCATCCAATTCATTGTTTTTGTTTCTGCCAAACAAATTGAGCATATTTCAACTTCTTATATATAGTGGTCCCGATCGATTCATATTACCCAGTTAATTAAGAATGAAAATCAATTTAAGCCGTATGGAATAAAATTCTAGATGAAGCGCTATAAAGCAATAAAAATCATATGCTTAGCCATTCAATAAGATAGAAAATGAACTGTCCTTCAGACGACTTAGATGGCCCTAAAACCTTTGCGGGATACCTATTCATTTCTACACACGCTTCACTAACAGCCTGCGCTTTATTTGCATACAACTGCACACAGTTTGCTGAAAATCGATGTCGTTTTGCGCGTGGTGCATAGACTACTGCAAACTGTACTTTAGACACACCATCTATAGGATCAGGAGGGACAAAGCCGTGCATCAAAACATCTTTTTCGTGAGTTTTCTGTAGCTGATGATGCCATCATTAAAATAACTCATATATTGTCGATGAGACTTATTATTCAAGTTTTGTCTAATTATTTTTTTGGATAAATTATTTTTAGATATATGCACAATTTTATTTTCACAGGCATAGTGTGTCGCCATCGCAAATTGGTATTTACTAGTTAGACGCCTGCGTGTTAATTGCTGATAGCTTTTAGCCCATTCTTTTTTATCTGCAAAATTAATCACTAAAGCACCTTGCTTCTTCAATCTTTTCAACAAGCTCTCTACCCAATGTGCTTGTACTTGCACTGATCTATAGGGAATATTATCTGACTCAAAAAACACGTCATCAATAATTAAGTCGTATTTCTTATCACGATTAATCGCTAACCAAGACTTAACGTCGTCATGTATTAACGTACAATGCTTATTTGATACCTTGAAATACTTCTTTGCAATGTATAAATGCGTATCATCCAAATCTATCGCATCAACATGGCATTTTGGAAAAAAATGATGGATTAAATTGATAATTGCACCTCCCCCAGCGCCTAATACTAATACTTTATTGATAGGCATTTTTCCATCAAAGCTAGACAACAAAAAAAGATCCCACAATTTACCTGAAACTGGTTTGCTAGCATTCCACTGACTATGTAAAACTTTATTGCGATACAATCGAACAGCACCACCCGCATTAGTGACTTTATACTTATTACTCGCTATAGTTTTTTTCCAAATAACAGCCATCAAGACAAATCAATTGCATACTGCTTTAAGGTTTCTAGAGGTATAATATTTAACACATTTTCATTAGTAGCCAGCAAAATCACTTTAGGTGCAAACCCGTCATCATGTGCCTCTTGCCAACGTTGCGCACAAACACACCAGCGGTCACCAGCCTTTAACCCTGGAAAGCCAAACTCAGGAACAGGTGTGGTTAAATCATTGCCTTTACCTTTTGAGTATTGAAGAAAATCATCTGTGACCTGAACACATACGGTATGCGAGCCATAATCATTATCTTCTGTATTGCACGAACCGTCACGAAAATAACCAGTGATTGGATCAAAGCCACATTCTTTTAAAGTATCGCCATAGACATTTTTTTGCTTTTCCATATTCACACACCAATTAAATATAATTTCAACTTAACCAGTACAACTAGCAAGGATGCCAATAGCAACAACCAAATTGTTAGATACATCAATGCAAATTTCTTTGCTTTTCGCTTTTCTCCACTTGTTCGCGGATTAATTCCTTTAAAAATAAAGACAATATTAGCTGATATATTTATGCATACTATATTTACTGCTAACAATATAAACGCACCAAATGCTAGAAGATATTGGTGATACCCCAACATCAAACCAAGTGCGGCAGTCGGCGGCAAGATAGCTACTGCTACCATTACTCCAACCAACACAGTGGATAAACCGGTTGTCATAGATAATGCCGCTGCTGCTCCTGAAGCTAATGCCATCACAACTGAACTAAGTCCAACCACAGTTCTAGTAGACAGTTCTTTACTAACCTCTTCTAATGGATAAATCAATGATATAAAGAATGCAGTTATTAAGGCGACAAGAATGCCAACTAATATCGCCATCAGTGCACGCAACATAAGTTTACTGTCACCCAGGACTGTCCCAAATGCTAGCGCAATATTAGGGCCAAGCAATGGTGCAATAACCATTGCACCAATCACAATAGCGACACTATCTTCTAACATACCAACTGCTGCAACAATAGTAGACAGCACCACAAGCAAAATATAATTTTGATCCATACGAGTATTACGTTCAATGGACTGATACAGCTCCTCTCTAGAAGTAGTATTTTTTGAAGACTTTTTAGGGCTATCTGTATTATTCACTCGAGGCATAGTTGCTTCGACTGGCATAACAACGATTCTAGAGTTTTCTGACGACGTGATTGTTTTTTGACTGGCATCTAATACTGATTGAATTAATTCTTTAGAAACAAGCATACGAACTACATGTCTATCATCACGATCTAACTGATAATGCCAATGATCAGTAACATCGAATTGCTCAGCAATACTTAATATCGTATCAACATGACCTTCATCTGTGATAATTTCTATTATCTTCATTTCTCTATACTGAAGTCTAGTATGTTGGATCGTACATATAGTCTAATAAATACTGCTTAATATTATCAGGTTTAGGATGAAGCTGAGCCAAGTCATGCTCGTATGCGTAGTTAATAACTGCTTCAGCAATGTTAGTTGAGATTTCTCGAATATTATTCAATGGCGGATAAAGTGTGCCCTGTGCTAAATCACTTTCGCTTACTTGTACAGCGAGCTCACTTGCAGCGACTAAAAACATATCATCATCAATCAATTTTGCATTACAAGCCACAGCACCCAAACCAATCCCAGGAAATATATAAGCATTATTACCTTGGCCAGGCTTAAATGTCTCATCTTTTAGTGAAACATTATCAAATGGACTACCACTAGAAAATATAGCCCGCCCATCTGACCATGAATATGCCTGTTCAGCGGTACATTCAGCATGTGAGGTTGGATTTGATAAAGCAAAAATAGTAGGGCGTAAATTGATGCGACTCATTTGCTCAATAATTTCCTGTGAGAATGTGCTCGGCGAGCCCGTTGCACCAATTAGCACATGAGGTTTAAAGTATTCAATTGTTTCTGAAAATGATCGCGAAGATTCATTTTGCAAATATGGTAGGTTATGCTCCTTTAGATTACTACGACCTTTTACCAGTAAACCTTCTTGATCAACAAACCTAAGACGCTCACGCGCTTGCTGCTCTGACAAGCCTTCTTTTTGCAATGCATAGCATATCAAATCTGCAATTCCAGTTGCGGCAGAACCTGCACCAAGAAATAATATACGTAGATCTGAAAATGAAATGTTAGAAATACGCGTGCTAGCATAAACTCCTGCCAATGCTACACCAGCAGTGCCTTGAATATCATCGTTAAAACATAAAGTTTTATTTTTATACTTATTTATTAATGTGTATGCGCGTGGTGTTAGAAAATCTTCAAACTGAATAAGGACCTTTGGAAATAATTGTTTAGCAGCATGAATAGCTTCATCGACAAACTCATAGTACTCGTCACCTGTAGCACGTTTCTGATGCAATCCCAAATAAAGATCGTCTTTTAGGTATTCTTCATTATTTGTACCAACGTCTAACATGACCGGCAAACATTGGGATGGATGAATACCAGCACATGCAACATAAAGTGCCAGTTTACCTATAGAAATGCCCATACCATTTGCACCTAGGTCACCCAAACCTAAAATACGCTCTCCATCGGTCATCACAATCACACGAATATCTTTGTATGGCCAATTCTCCATCACATCTTTAATATGCCCCTTCTCTTCTAGTGAAAGATACATACCTCTCGGCCTTCTGAATAAACGACCAAATTCTTTACATGCTTGACCAACTGTCGGGGTATAGATTAAAGGCATTACTTCTTCGATATTATTCATCACTAGCTGATAAAATAAGCGTTCGTTTCTGCCTTGTAATGATTTTAAAAATACATAACGCTCAATATCATAATATTTGCGACGCATATTTTGTAATGCACGAGATAACTGTGCTTCAGGAGTGTTTATTGTCGGTGGTAATAAACCATGTAATTTATACTTATCGCGCTCTTCAGCAGTAAATGCTGTTCCTTTATTGAGAGAGGCACTATTTAATACTTGAAAACCTGTTGGGTTATTTGATTCGTCAGTCAAAATTTCACCTTGCTAAAGTATGTCAGTATCTTAAATATATGAGAGGACACTCTAATATCTTTAGACTATTTTTGATAGACAAAACTATACGACGAAATATAACAGTCTAGTATTGACGCACTGATTGCACATTTGTTAGCCATATACCCAAAGTATTTATTGAAGAACTGTAGAACCGCTATATTTTTTGCAATACCAATCTAGTCATCAAAGAATATCTATTAATTCGGTCAGATCAAATGGCTTATCAAATACTTTAACAGCGCCATTTTCTAAGGCTTGCTGTTCAATCTGCTCACCCATAGCAGTGATAAAAATAACTTTAGGATAGACATTCCGCTGATGTAACGCTTCTTGCAACTCTAATCCAGTCATACCTCTCATTTTATAATCTAAAAGCAAATAACCATCATAATCATACTTAAGCATATCCAAATAATGTTCTGCAGAATTAAACACTTCGACATGATAACCATGTTTATTTAATATTCTTGTTAATGAATGACATACGACCCTATCATCATCAACCACATGAATGTAATTAGGATAATTCAATTTATCATCCACCTGCTAGCACCAGAGTAACTCGAGCTGTCACGCCCACGTCATTATTTATTAACGACAAAGTACCATTATGGGCTTTTACTATTTTTTCACTGATGGATAGCCCTAAACCCAAACCTTCTGGCTTTGTTGTGTAAAAGGATTCATATATTTTTTCGTCACTACCAGAGTCAAGGCCACAACCATTATCAATCACTTCAATCACAACATAATTTTCATCCAACTTATATGATCTAATAGTTAATATTTTACTATCAATATTGTTCTTCATGGCTTCAATACTGTTGCGCACTAAATTGCTTACGACCTGTTGAAGTTGCACATAATTTATCAATACTATTAACTCATCATTATAGATATCAACGGCCAATTCAATATTATTCTGCGCTACTTCTATGTCAAATAATGGTCGCAATTCAACAATCAATTTATTTATATTGACGTGTTCCATTGAAATCTCACCGCGCAAAGCAAATTCTTTCATTTCACGAATTATTTGCCCCCCGCGCAGTGCTTGTTCAGAAATAATATTGACATCATCGATAACATTTTTGTTTTTATTTTTATTCTCTGATCTTGTCAAATCAAGCAAAGCAGACTGTGAATAATTAACAATCGCCATCAAAGGTTGATGTAATTCATGTGCAAGTGTCGACGCCATTTCACCCATAGTTGACACTCTACTCATACGAATCAAATCATTTTGTAATTTCACAACCTCCTGCTCAGCTTTCTTTCTCTCTGTAATTTCATCATTAAGACTCTTATTAATCTCCTGCAATTCAGTAGTGCGCCGAACCACACGCTTTTCAAGATTTTTATTCAAAGTGGCAATTTCATTTTGTGCAATTTTTCTATCATCAATATCAATAATCGAACCTGCCATTCTTTTCTTGCCTGTTTTTTTATCGCTTATTACTTCGGCTTTAGCATGAAACCATCGATAACCTTGGGATTTTGTTAACATCCTAAAATCAATATTATATGATGCATCGCTACTCAGATGACTTTCCAACGCTTGAAAGTGATTACCCTTATCACTAGGATGCATTAAATTAGTTAGCTCTTTATATGAAGAATCTATTTCATCCTTGCTGTAATCTATAAGCTCATAAAAATTAGGAGACCACCACATTGCATCTTTTTCCACATCCGCCCAATCCCATAACCCGTCTTGAGAACCGCTAGTAGCCAGCTCAAGGCGCTCGTCACTAGTTTGCAATGCAACACGGACTTTTTTACATTGAGTAATATCTGCAGCCAGTATCATCGACAATACTGAAGCGACATTTATGCACATCCACGTCAAGAAATGGCTCTCGTAAATTGAAACTCGTGAAAATGGCCCCCAGTCATTAATTAAGCTCCATAATGCAAATGTACTAATTATGATTGTACTAGCAGTTGATACTCTCTGACCGAATCTAAATGCTGCCCATGCTAAAATAGGAAAAAAAAGATACGCTAATGGATAACGCGAATAACCTTCAATACCAGTTTCAAACCAGCCAAAAAATACAACCCCACCACAGATTATTAATACGCCATAAAGGCATAGTAGCTCGATGTATTTAGTCAAAGACATATAACCCACTATTCTCTGACTCCAAACCATTATAAAAGGTGAAACAACAGCGACGCCTGTTATTTTACCTAGACACGCGTTTACCCATACAAAACTTAATTCACTAATATTAATATTATAAAAAATCATCAGTACTATACTGATACTTGTTGCACCAATAACCGTAACTACCAAAGCTGTAATAATAAAGTAGGCAAGCAGCTCCGGCATATAATCAAGACTATAATGCTCGCGCAGATAAATCCGTAATACGTTACTTGCTATCACCGCCTCTAACACAGTAACAATTGAAGCCCAGAGAACAAACATAAATGATGCATCACTTAAATAATACCCAGAGGCTACCCCCAAAAATACTGCTGGCCAATATTTAGCTCCATAGACAACTAATCCGCCAACACTAACGCCAGTAGTTATATCAAACAACGAGACATGTATAGGAATAATGGTGAACTGATGACTGATTAACACAGCAAAATGACAGGCAAATACTAAGACCACCATGCCAAACATATATGATTGGTAATTATTTTTAGCAGAGATAAACAAAGTTGCAGTTTGCACTTCGGCCCACTCCTTTAATTATTCAAGCACAATTTATTATCTAATTACTTTATAAGTACCTGATGCATATTTTCCAGATGATGGATTAGCAAATTTGACCGATACACGCTTACCCTTAAAAAACATACATTGACCAACAAGCATTGGCGTATATCTTTCATCATCATATCTAGCGGAGACTCTTGTGGGATAACCTGATCCTCCCATTGTATTCAAACAAATTCGAACTTCTTGTGTAATATCCCCGTCAACAAATATCATTTCTTTCGGTACATCCAGACCTACCGTTATCCTCCACGGTTCTCCTAAATCTGAATCATGACATCCATATAGCAGCAAAAGAAGTGCCGCTACAAACAAGCTCCTATTAAGAATAATCTTGACTACCGCACTCATCATTTAATACCTATATGCTTTACCATGTGATTCACTCTTACTTTCTTCAAGTTTCTTCTTCACCTTCTTACTTGTTTCTTTATCTATTTCAGGCAATGTCACATCTTCTTGATTACTTTCATACATCAAGTCCAAGTCACCCTCTAACTCGTCATCAGTTAATTCCTCAATAACTTCTTCAGCTCCTTCATCATGTTTATTTTGATTCAAAAATTCGGGTTTTACTTCTATAGATTTAGATGTCACTAAAAACGAGCCTACCTTTAATTCACCACAGTTATTTTCAAAGAAAATCCTGATAACTGCATTATCTTTTTCAAACTCACTGGCAATAGAATATACATCTATCGCTGATTCACATATTTTATATTTTTTAAATGACTGATGCGACACAAAATGGGGCCGCGCAAACGATTCAAGTCTTCCTAAAATAGCCAAATGTTCAAATTCATTTTTCCATTCATCTGCGGATAATGAGTTTATGTATTTGTCTGTTAAGAATGGTTTAACCGCTTGAAAATTCCAACCATCGATTGCTTTCATGAATTCAACTGCTTTAGGGAGCGCATATCGATCTACTTCACGCAGCTCTTGCTTACAATTATGTATATAAGAATAAATTCCTGCTATTGCCATGCCAATGAGTATTATTACCAGTGACATTAATATAATTTTTTTATTTTTCGTCATACTTTTGAATTCTCTAAACAAAAAAAGCCGGGAGGCTTATAAAAGCTTCCCGGCTTATTTACTACTTATTTACTACTTATTACAACCACTTTAATTTACATCTGGACGACCATCTCCATCTGCATCATAGTAGTTGTACGATCTCTTCTTCCTATCTCTATGAATGTCTCTACGACCTTCACTATTAGGACTCAAGACTACCTGATTTTCAACATCCTGATTTGGATTTTCAGGGTGTTTCAAAGTGCCTAGGTAAGCAAATAGTGCATTTTGGCTTCTTTCACTTAAACTCAAGAAACGATCTCTTTCCTCTTGTGCTTCTCCACCATGTAAAGCAACCGCTTCAAACAATGTAAGTGCACGACCATCATGCAAGTAAGGCGCTGTATCAGCAACACCCCATAACTTCATAGTAATAAAGTTACAGTTGTCGATTTCTGCTCCAGCCACTTCATCTTGACATGCATTTTCACCTTCTGGCTCACCAAGGAAATGGGCTGTTTCTTTCAAACGGTAACCCATGTTGTGTCGTTTGTAGTCAGAGTGTGCACGAACTCGAATACCGCCTTGTCGATTCTTTTCAAAGTTAGTTAAACCTTTAGAAAGATCTGCGCTGAAGTAAACCTCCTCGCTCTCAGGGTCAGTATATTCTAAGTGACGTGATTTAGTGTCTATGAATGGAACGTGACAACCAGAACATCCAACCTCATTAAACACCTTAAAGCCTCGACGTGCTTCTCTATTGGCCTTTTTCTGCACTGGACGTTCTTGAGTAGTCATGAAGATATGGAATGCGCGTGCTTGAGCGTTAGATATCTCTAGAGAGATGCCATCACCATCTGCGTCAGCGGCTCCAAAAATGGTCTCATCTTGCATACCAATATGGAATGCCAATGCACCTTCATCAAATCCACGTATTGTTGCGAATTCACCTTTACGGCCAAATGGACGAATTTCTAGATCACCATCAACACCTTCAGGCTCACAGGTAGTACCAAAGTCTATTCCTTTAGCTCTAAGAGGTAGACACTTACCTTTAGATTCTGCATAAGCAGCAATCTTCTGAAGTGTTTCTGTCATTTCCTGACCGACTAACTCAACACCACCCATACCAAAGTTTGCTGGTGGGTTAATTGAACGACCATCAAATGCAGCAATACCTAAAGCTTCACCGATACCGGCACCATTATTATCACCGCCACCAAATGATTGCTTACCTGAGTCATCAATATCAGCAGTCTTTGATCTAAAGAATGGTGAACCTGCAATACCTGCTTGACCACCGACACCAAGTTGAGCTGGTATCACTGAGTTATCAACAACACCATGACATTCTAAACATGTTTGAGTATCCAAACCGTTCATACGTAACCAGGTACCATTACCTTGTAGCGTTGGACGACCTGTTGGACCAAGATCAGGAATGTTAAGGGCTGGTGTACCATCAGCTAGAATTGCATCGTTGATACCAGGACCGTCACCAAAACCATCAGCACGACGGAAAGGCGTGGTATACATGCGCACACCAATTTGACGAATCTCAGTCAAACTCATTTTAGAGAAATCATCGTCATTGATATCTGCATCTAATGCTGGGCCATTACCTTTTAAATTGTGGTAAAAAGGGTCATGTGCTACCCCATCAGTCTCTTTAATCAACTCTGGTGTTAAATGTGAATAATCAATATCTGCACCTGGGTCACTCGCAAATGTAAACGAAGATCCCCCCATTAATGCAGCGCTTAATGCAATTACCAACCAATTTGGTTGTCTTTTACTAGTAAAGTGCTGTTTCACTTTATATCTCCCAATTTAAAAATTGGCTTAACGTTTCCTCTCGATGCAATGACTAGGCAAAGAAAAGATAAACAGCCAAGGATTTGTAATTAATTTTTTCTAGAATGCGATTAGTTTTGGCACTCTATTAAAAAAACTAATACAAACTTTTTTAAGAGAACCGCAGGCGATCTATTATTAATCAACCTGCGGTTATCAAGAAAGTATATTGCTATTAACAAATATACTTAAAATGTGATTTACTGAGCCGCAGCTCCGTATCCACTACCTGGAAGACCAGGTACACGTTGAACTAACTCAAGATCACCTACACGGCAACCATCTTCGTACTGCTTACCTGCTCCATCAAGACCGGTACCAAGTGTATCGTCACAATCTTGAATAACACGAAACACAGTGACGTTAGTAGTTGGTGGATACAAGAAATTATCATCACCATCACGGTCTACGTAGAAAGGCACTGGTGCCCAGATCGCGTACAAGTACTCATCCTTACCAGCTTTAGATATAGCCAGATCAAGGCCACCTGCTTCATACAAGAAGTCTCTCTGGTCTGTTCTAAGTGAGATGTCACCACCACGAGGGCTGCCATCAAAATTAGCACCAGAACTAGAAACTCTATGTCTGATATTTGCTAATGGTCCTGTGAATTGTGGCACACCATCAACAACAACAACCGGAGGTCCGCCGTCAGTTAGGTTACATGTATCTGGATTAATTCCGCGAATAGAAATTTCTGAATCAAAAAACGCTGATGTGTATAGCGTATTGGTACGAGAAACTGCAGTCCAACAAGTATCAGACCCACCGTCTGCCTTATTTGGAATGATACGTACTTTTTCAGCTTTCTTATTAACAGTAAATACTGAGGCACCACCTTGATCACGCTGCTGAAAACTACCATGCGTCATCATGACGCAATCATTATAGTCTTCACCATCACGTGGATAGACAGAGAAACCAAAGTTATCATTACCCGTAGTAGTACTTACTACTGGCTGACTTGGTCGACCTCTTCGATCTATATTGTGAACTTCAATTTCATCAGCTTCAGTACCATCACCTAGCGCAAAGAATGTATTACGGTTAGCAACAAGAACCTGACGACCTTCATTAATGAATGAAAGCTGCACTGGATCACCATCAGAATCAGCTGAATTTATATTAGAACCACGGATATAGCGTAATTTACCGTTTCTAAATCTATAACCAATAATACTCTGCGGGTCTTTATCTTCTTCCGCTATTGGTGCACGTTCTCCACAGACCTGACCAGTTGGAGGTAAAAATCCAACAGGTAATCCAGGACAACCGTTAAACTCCACTTCACCAGAACCAGCATTCACCACATAAACTAAATTTTTATGACGAGTAACTGCACGTGGTTCTTGGCCACGTGTTGATCGAACGCTTGTTCTAACAACATTACACTTATTTACTTTAAACGCGGAAACACTACCGTTTCTATCAATTCGCTTCTTGTTCCAATGCTTGCCGTACCCAAGAATTCTTGGTTTAGCAACAGGATTGAATCCAGCATTGATCATTAACACATATTGATCATCGCCATCGCCAGTATGGTAAACAGCATTTTGCCCAGAAGTCACAATACCGGCTTGGTTACCATAACCTCCAGAATTGACTCGATGCGTGTCAATTTCAGAACTTAGAGTACCGTCAGCATTGCGAAGAAATACTAGCAGCTCATTCTGCTGTGCATTTCCTTTACCGTCGGTAGGTGGGTTATTTGCGTTGAAGAAAAAAGCTCCTTCACGCAGGTCATAATCACAACTTTGATCGTAATCGTCACTTGCTTGTGCAGAACTAAATGATAGGCCCAACACGAGTAGCAACAATCCACTTGCACTATATTTAAGTTTCATAAACTCCTCCCATGAAAACTTCGTTAACAACATTGGTATCTACTGTCCTTGTAGACTTCCCCAACATTATTAAGATGCTGCGGCTCTTCCCTGGGATATAAATTTCTGGTTAATTGCTGAAAGTGAAATTACTACAAGAATTTTCAGACCTTACCCAGAAATTGTTTTCGCACACATGTCAAAACCACAGATGCGCAAAATTAATTCTTTTGATTTGGGTTAGGCAGGAACGAGGCCTAAGGATTTACTTGTGATGGCAAAGACATAGCCATGATGTGAATGTTGTGGTGAGGACATTTAGTTTGGGTCCTCTATGGATTAGCTTATTGCTATCTTATTTCCACATTATCTTGTGTGTATTTATAGGCTTATTATTGATACAAATCAAGCACTAATGTAATTCTTAGGTATAATTCATTTGAGGTGATTTTTTACAATACAATTAATACGTTACTGAAATTTACTATATTTTCTATTATGTTTTTAAGATTTTGACGGCTTAATTTTCTTGAGAAATTCTTCATTCCTCTCACGCATCTCACTTGTGAAGCCATTAAGATTATTCACTGCCTGAACCAAATCAGTTGCGACATTAGCGACTTTGCGACGTTGAGACCTCGCTTGACCTCGAAGCATATCGAATGCCTGTTCTGAAGTAATATGGTACTCCTGCATGAGTATTCCAATTGCAACACTCGTTTCTCTGCCCTGCTCTAACGCAGTATGCAGTTGAATCTCTGTATCTTTAAGCTGTTTGATTTCTTCAGCACGTTTAAGCGCCGAGTTTATGCTTGGCAAGACATGATCAAAATCAATCGGTTTTACCAAATAGCCCAATGCTCCTGCTTGTGTTGCTTTTTCAACAAATTCTTTCTCTGCATAAGCAGACAGGAAAATACACGGCACATTTGCTTTTTGTTGTAGCTGCGAGGCGACTTCAGCACCCGATATATCAGGTAATCTAAAATCCATAATAGCGAGATCCGGCTGGCGATCACATCCTAACTGGACAGCCTTCTCTCCATTTTCTGCTTCGATGACATCAAAATCTCGTGCTCGCAAACTATTAGCAAAAGTTACGCGGATCACACGGTCATCATCAGCCAGTAAAATTTGTGGCTTAGACATTTACCCCCCCATTACCAAGTAAATTTATTTATTATTATTTTTTTATAGTTATAACAGCTGCTTGATACACATTGCAATTGAATTCTATCTATTGCAGATCATTTAACATTCAAATGTAATTATTTCATTTAGCACTATTTATATTTCCATATAAGATAGTACTAATTAGCTACTACGACTGGCTCAGTAATATCAAGCAATGCTTTATAGAGCCCACCCTCTTGGGACACATTAAAACTAACTCCAGAGGGAGGGAGTAACGATTTAATCATCGGCATGCCAATGTGAGTATCACTGCTCTCTTCAGAAGCTTTAAGACTGCATGTATTAATTATTTCTATGTAAACCCCATCATCATTACTAATGGCATTAACCTGAATGTAGTCTTGATCGGTACTACCCTCAGAATGATGTTTTAACGCATTAATCAAAAGCTCTGTTATAACAAGCGCCACAGCGATAACTTCGTCTGCCACTAGCATTTGAATATAGTTGCTATCGATCTGCTTATTAAGTTGTATATCACTATTAAAAAGCTTCGATGATGCTTCTATTAAACTCGCCAACAGAGTTATTAAATCAACATCATCTTTACCATCCATTATTAATCCATTAACAATAGATATTGTATGCACCTGAGCAATTGAAGTAGTCAGTATTGGCTTTAATTCCGGGTGAGAGGCTATATTCACGGACAACATTCCAATTACGGCTTGCAGACTATTTTTAATCCTATGCTGCACTTCCAAGCTGATCTCATCACGTTGCTGCTTCAAGTGCTCTAAGCGGCTTGCCTGCCCTCGCTTTCGCTCAGTGATGTCTCTAGCAATAATCCTTAACTCACGAGGCATGCCTTGTTTAGCTTGAATAATACGAATTCTTTGATGTGATTTTATAACGCTATTATCCTTCTTCAGGATATTAGTCTCCATTTCCAACTCTTCAACATCACCTGAGAATGCAACATCAATCAAACGACGTATTCTTCTTACATCATTTTTTTGTATTAAGCTCCAGTAAGGTGTTCCAATTAATTCCGCCCCTTCATAACCTAAAGTCTTATTGCATAAATTATTGACGGAAATAATTTTACCGGACTGCTCTAACGATAAATACATATCAGGCGCATTCTGAAATAAATCCTGATATAAAGCACTTTTCCTTAACAGTTCATTTTCTGCTTTAACCCTATCTGTAATATCTAATATATGTGCCTGAACTGTTTTACATGTTCTCGCATCCATATCGGCACAAGACAACAACCACTCTGTTGAAATCAGCTGTCCATTATTTTTTCTTAAATCACAAGAAAATGCGCATCCATTTTCGTTACAGTTACGCAAATTTGATAACAATGAAACCAAATTACTCAAATCATTATGATTGACAATAGGCCAATCTTTTGGAGCTTTATTAATTACCTGTTCTTCGCGCCAACCTAGCAGAAACTCTGCAGCTTCACTCCATTTAGTCACTTCAAAAGTAGGCGTCATCTCAATAACAGCTAACGGAGACGTTTCTAGTCTTGATGATGATATTTCATGTCGCTGATGACTTGGTTCTTGACGATAATTTCTATCTAGCTCTCTTGAAATCCATTCTGCAATTAGCTGTACAAAATAGAGCTCATTACTAGTGAAAGCCTTAGCCCTTGGATTAATGCTTGTAAAATTGAGCGTGCCGAATAATTTGTTATTTAACTGTGTTGGCGCACCTATATAAGCTTCTAATTTCAGCGCTTCGTATGACGGGTGCTTTGCAATATCTGACTTAGCAGCATGATGAAAGCTTACGGGTTTCTTTTGCCTCAGAGTAAATTTACAGTAAGTGATACCTAAATCAAAAACATCCCCTGCTAGAATCTTATATTCATCAGATTCTGTATGAACATGAAGTATTGTGTAACGGTCACCTTCCACATAAGAAATTATTCCACAGTGCAAACCTAAATAACGACAACCTAATCGTAAAACATCAGTCGCTTGATCAACAAAAGAAAGTTCTTTTGCCAAAGCAATAGAATAAAATTCTTTAAGTGCATCAGAATCCTTGCGGATATCACCTTGCATTAATGGATTGTCAGCTATGAGATTCATAGATCAGTGCACCGCAAACACCATATAAAAGACATTTTTTATAGTCAAACTTACCAGCGAATACCTTTGTACTCCGTTGCTTTAATTGTTCCATCTGAATCCAATTCTGGAAGTTTTAATCCTTTTAACTTATCACGCAATTCTTCAGTAGCAGCTTTGGACTCTGTTGAGTCACGTACTGCAGTCGGAGTGATTAATACTAATAGTTCTGTTCTTTGTGACGTTTTTGCAGTACTGCCAAACAAAAATCCAGCTACTGGTAGATTTCTCAATCCTGGAATACCAGAATTGGAACGACCATCATCGTCCTGTATTAATCCACCTAATACTATTGTTTCACCACTTTGGACAGCCACTGACGTTTGGACTTGGCGTTGATTAATCGTTGGTGAGTCAATTGAGGATGTATCAGTGATATCAGCAGTACGAATACTTTGGAATATATCCATCACAACATTTCCACCCTTACTCACTCTAGGCGCCACTTCCAAGGTCACACCAGTTTCAACAAATTGAATAGTACTTGTAACAATAGAATCATTACCAGCTGTACCTGTATTGGTAGACTCAGATGTACGCACAGGTACTTGATCACCAATATTTATCGATGCTGAATGGTTATCTAGTACCATTAACGATGGCGATGACACTACTTTAATCTTAGAGTCAGTAGCCAAAGTATTTAGTACTGCACGAATTCCTCCTGCACTATCTACAATCTGATATGAGAATCCTGGAGAAAGTGCCAACAAGCCAGATCCTGCTGCACCTGTATCCAATGTGGCAATGCCATCATTACCATCTAAAACATTATTATTTCGAAAGAACCACTCCAGTCCATAACTCAAATTTCCTGTAAGAGACACTTCAACAATGGTAGCCTCTACCAACACTTGCAAAGGAACAATATCAAGTCGTTTAATTGCATCTTCAATATCTGCATACTCGTCTTTAGTAGCCTTAATCACTAGTGCATTATTTTCTTCGTCTGCAATAATTTTGATTGGGCTATCATTGTCGCCACCGCTATTATTTGAATTATTAAAATTGCTTGAAAATGCTGAGCGCTGCAAAGATCCTAACCCTCCAGAAGACGGGCCTGATGGCGTCCCCCCATCCAACGAATCAGCACTGGTGCTCAATGAGCCACTGGTGCCAAAACTTGATTGAGTGTCACCTGAAGACCCTGGGCTTAAGTTACCACGAGAATCTTGGCTCTCTTGGGTACTGACATCGGCATCAAACAGTTCTTGTAAAATCCCGGCCAAATATCCAGAACGCACATTTTGTACAAAATACACATGTAGTGCTCTATCAATACTGCTGTCTACTACGTCAAGACGATTTACCCATTGCTGCACAGTATCTAGATAGCGAGCTTGTGGCGTTATAACCAGTACTGCATTGATTCTCTCTATCGGCACAAAACGAATGATAGAGGCAGCATTAGTGGAATTAGACTCGTCAGCAGAACCCGCATCATAATTAAATATTGTATTTAGTTCATTGGTAACTGTATTTGTATTCGCCTGAGACAGTCTAAATATAGCAGTAGACATACCTTCTAACTGATCTACATCAAATATCTCAATCGTATCCAGCATGTTCTTTAACTCGGACTGGGTTCCAGAAACCATCATTAAGTTTCTTTTCGGATCGGTCTGAATATTCGTAGCAGCACCTTGAATAGAACCTAGAATGTTTTTCATTTCATTCGCAGCAATGTATCTCAAAGGTACGACAATAATCTGATACCCCTTATCTTCTTGAAGTGAAAATTTAGGAGCGACTACGCTACTTAGATTTTCAGCCGCCGGTAAGATATGAAAAATTCCACTATTATCAACTAGCACTGCATTATTAGCCTTGAGAATTCCCTCCATGACAGAGACCAAAGCACTTCTAGGAATTGGGCGGCCAGTTTTCAAGCTAACATTACCCGTGACTCGTTCATCTAACACATAAGCCATGCCCATAAGGTCACCAAGGATTGTAGTAGCAACCTCACCGATAGGAGCATCTTGAAATATAAGACTGACATCATCCCCAGCACCATATGAGTCTGTTGAATTTTTTGCGGGTCTTTTATTGATGAAATTACCAGTGCCACGATGAATTTCGGCTTTGGCTTGAGTTTGATCTTTAGACTTATCTACTTTGGTTGATGTTTGGGCAACATCAATTACGTCCGCAGGAGGATTTTTTATTACTTCTACAGGAATATTCTTACTTTGATTATTTACTTGATTCGGCGTAGCACATGATGCCAACAATACCACCAAGACAGATAACAAAAATGCAGGGAAATTAACTTTAAAGCTACTCATCACACTAGTCCCTTGTAAAGCCAAATCACTCTATCCAATTACTTGTATTGAGTAGTTCAATTTAGCTGGGTTCTTTTATTTATTATGTGAACAAGACTAACCTGCTTATATACCAATGATCAATCTTTTAAATTTGAAACTGCTTAATCAACATTAGCTTAAATACTTATATAGCTAAGTACGTATTGGTACGTATAGTATCGATCAGCCAGTAATACCTCACTAAATCAGTCAGCTATTAAATACAAATTATTAAAGCTAGATAGTCATCATTCTTCAAAATCTTCTTCGTCATAGAGTTCATCAAGATCGTAGGTGTAACTACCTTCATCACCGAGCTTATCAAGCAAATCAAGCTCTTCTTGACTAAGTTCTTCTTCTGCATCATTCCTTGTTGATTTATTAATAATTTTAATAGGAGATTTAGCCGGCTTACGCGTACTTTTAAAAATAGCCGACCTCAACTCAGGCTTAGAGGAAGCTTTACTAGATTGACTGTTATTTCTATAAGATTTTTTTATGCCACTTTTCTTATCAGACTCATTAGGTGATATGAACAACTCATACTGGCCTTTAGAACTTTCAAATTTGACACTATCAGCATTGATTGCACTAACATTCCAACCTTTGAATACATGCCCAATCTCGATATGCTCGGCACCATCACCAGCATTGTCAATAATGGCATAACGCTTATCATTACTGATAACAACGCCATATAATGTTAAATCTCTAAGCTCTCCTATATCAATAGAATCAGCCGCATCATTAGATAGTATTGCAGGGGGTTTACGATCTTTAGAAAACAAAGGACGCTCTATTATTTCAGAATAAGCCCGAATAGATTTTAAAGTTTTATTTTCTGCAGGAATAGACAGATCATCGATACTAACTTTAGAACCTAGAGCAACCTGAAAATCATTATTTGAATAATATCTAAATTGATAAAATATCATTGCGGATAAAATCAAACACAGTATTAATAAAATATACTTCATGACGGTTATAAGGAATTATTGTTTACGTAGCCATAAACTTGAAGACTGACATCTAAGCCTTGATTACTTAATTCATTATTATTGAATTTAAATATTGCACGCCCTGCTCTGTTAATCTGTATTTTATCGACAAATAAATTTGGTATGCCAGACTCTAAAGCATATAAGAGCTTATACAGGCTAACTATATCTGTTCTAACACGCACTCTTAGACCAACTCTATTGCGCTCGGTAGATTCTGAGGTAATCGCTTGACTGCTTAACAGCTCTGCTTTACTTGCAGCTGAGATTCTTTTAAGAATTTGTTGAATTTCAGCACTAGCGAGTGCTTTCTTTGTACTCTCAAGATAAACAGTCTGCTCACTATAGAAACTTTCTAACCTTTCTATCTCGTCACTATAAAATTCTTTTTTATTAAGGATTTTATCAGCCTGATTCAATTGAAAAGTAGCAGATTCCACATAGTCTTCTGAGGCATTCAGTAAAGACATATAGGGCTCTACCAACAATAAAAAAAATAACAATAGCGCAATCAATAGAATACCTAACGCCAGAGCCCTCTGCCTAAACTTACTTGACAGCTGCATTGCCATTCTCTGGGATTTTTAATCTCATCTGTATCGTAAAATTCTCATTCCCTGAAGCGCTATTTTGTGTGACGGGCGCAGCAAATTTTACATCAGTAAATTTTTGTGTCGAATCTAACGCAGATATCAGCTTAGATGCTGACACAGAAGCACCTTGCATTCTTACTATACCATCCTCAACTGACAGCCTACTAAGCGAGGTGTCATCAGATATGATCGATGTTAGATCACTCAATAAAACAATTGCTTTCACATTTTTTTTATTTAAATCAGCTGACAAATCAATATCCCTCTTCATTTCTTTATAGGTCGAAAGAAGTTTTTTCACCTCTACAATTTCCGGGTTTATACTTTCAAGTTCAGCATTATATTTCTGAGCATTCCAGTAGTTCTTAGCAATAGGTAGAATTAATGCAACGACAGTCAATATCCCTACCAATACCAGTAAATATCTATTAGTTGAGTTATTACTATTCTTACCCGCAGAGGAATTCAGAATATCACCAAATTTTAGTGCATCTCCGATTGGCTTCGAATTGACATCTACACAGTAGATATTCTCGATTGAAAGCTGACTATCCTCTATGAATCTTAGCAATTCACTTATCGTCGACTTCTTAATAACTCTCAACAACACTGAGATTTTTTTTTCGGCTTTATCTTTTGATTGTACTTGAGCATCAAAATATACATCCTCTCTTTTAAAAGGCGTATACCGATCCATTTCATAGGCGATAACGTTATCTATATTTTTCTCTGTCGCTAAGGGCAAGGTCACCACACGGTTCAAAATCATTTTTTCTGGCAACAAAACATTGCAAGCCTGAACTTTATATTTCTTATCTGACTCTACCGCTTGGTTATATATATTGAGTGCATCACTAGCTAATAATTTACTTGCTATACTTTCTGTTTTCTCGCCGCCTTCCCATTTAATCTGATAACTATCATTTGCTAATAAAAAATCAAGTCTGCGGCGACTACTTTTAGTAGGAATGTAATTAACATTAGGCAACATATCAGCAAGTTCTGATAGCCACCATTTAAAAAATGATTCAATTTTAGGATTACTCGCCAACAGATTCATATTGTTCTATATTTGCATCCACTTCAAAATCGTAAACGGTTCATAGATATTACCTCTATCCAACCTCACCGTAGTAGAAATTTCATGACTGACCCCACTTTCGGTGGTCGCAATTGCTTTAATTGTGTATATGTAACCCTGAGTTAAAGAAGTAAATCTTTCGTCCTCACCTATATCATCTTCATCCACTTCATTATCATCGGTTACACTGCTATCAATTTCGCCTAATGTTGTAGCATTATTAACTGCTGTTTGCACCACATTTGATGCGACAGATAAATTTACACCATAATCTTGAGTATAAACTGTGACGTAAGGAGATATAGCGTTATATATTTCTTCATTCATACCATAAACCAATTTCAACTCTTCAATTCGTTCAAACTCAGCATCACTACTACCATACAAATAACCACTAGCTGCATAATCATTATCTTCTGCACCATCAATCCGCTTCAAATTATCTTCATCACGCCAATCTAATATTGCATCACTTATCATTAAAGATTGTTCATCAGCGACACCAATCACATTCAGCAAACTCACCATGACAGATGCTGGCACAGAATTTAAATCGACTTTCCCTGCCTCATCAAAATATGACAGTTTAATATTAATATCTTGATACTCGCTATTAAGTAAATCCTGCGTATAAAGATCACCACTAGGTGCATTGATCAAATCTGCAACAATAAATAGAACAGCACTCTCCGCTGCCTGCTTCACTTTTAATTGATCAATACGATTTTTAGTGATTTGCAAACTACTTCTAGATTGATGCGCAACAGTACTAGCGATTGTCGCCAAAAATGCAAGCACCCAAAGCACTGCAATTAATGCTACACCATGCTGTGATCTACATTTATTGATAAACATATTCATCTGATCATGTTCATCTGAGCACGTAAGGCCCATTACGCATCTGAATCACCATTTCTGGCCAAGATGCTTGATCATTTTCAAAAATCAATTTAATTTTAATTAATAATGGCAAGACAAACTGATCATTCCAACTTGTTAGCCAACCATTATTTGACTCTTCAGTTTCAAAACCACTGAAATATTCAATACTTATGTCTTTCACTCCAGCAATGATAATGGATTCTTGATTTTGTTTATTCGCCGCAAGTTGTAAGTTATAAGGCTTATATATTAATGATAAATTATTCTTCTCACTATCAAGGAATAATTCATACTTATACAGATAATCATCAACCCCATACTGCGGCGAATATGAGACATACCTGAGTTTTTTTTCATTACCGATAAAGACCGCTTGCTGTATTTCTTTTTCATCTTCAACCAACCGATCATTGATTAGCGCTGAAGAAATAGATTTACGCAAAAACCCTTGGGCTGCTTGAAGCGAATCAAGCTGCTCTGACTGTGTATTTACACTATCCCAAACTCGGGTACCAAATTTAAACCCGCTAGCGCAAAGCAACATAACAAAACTTAATATCAGCAAAGCTATTATTAGCTCCACCAAAGTAAATCCAGACATTTCAGCTTTACAATTCAATTACGCACCGCCAGTAGTTAAACGATGAGTCGTTATTTCTACAGAGCGCTGACCACGACTTGAATCCCACAAAACAACAAAATCAATTCTAAATTTTGCAATCAATTCATTCTTGGAAATAGAAGCGATTGGTTCAACATTTAATTCCCATGTGTATTTTTGGTCAAAGTTCCCTTGATATCTACCTTCTTTCACTGGAATTCCTTTTCCCAACTCCGACAATTTTGATTCGGCTAACATCTGTGCATACGAGTATTCTTTCGTATATTGCATATTCCTCAAACTTGTGCCAAAAATTTGATAAATAACACCTAGACTTATTGCCAATACAGACAAAGCTACTAATGTCTCTAACAGAGTAAATCCAGATTGATTTAACTTAACCATCAACGCCCACCTGCCCAGTTAACCAGTCAACATAAATAACATATGCCTTCTCATTGCTACCTGACAACGTCACCCTGCCACCAGAAGAACTACCATCAGGTGCAAATCGTATTTCTGCAGTATTACTATTGTGATTAAATTTTGCAGCAGAATACACTTTCAAATCTATATGGTTTTTAAACTTGAAAAGTTTTTTATTACCGCTATAAGTATAAGAACGATCTTTTAGATTAATCCGCATAACTGCTTGGGTACGATTAGCAATCGCATAATTACGCGCATAACGAAGACTGGCAGCTACGTGCCTTGCTGAACTTTTTAAATAAGCATTAGTTGATAATTTATTATATGCAACAGTCGAAAGACTAATCACTGTGAGTGAAATAACCAAGACAACCAGCAACTCAACAAGCGTAAACCCTTGATGCCGAGAAAAATTGCTATTATTTTTATTATAAATTTTCCACACGCTACTAGTTTTTAGTAAAAGTTAATTCCAGCTGACTATATCTCTATTATCTTTCTCTCCACCTTGAGCATTGTCAGCGCCATAACTAAATATCTCAAACTCTCCATTATCTCCAGGAGATCTATATTGATAATCTTTATTCCACGGATCTTTAGGAACAAAATTCTTTCTAAGATATGGACCATTCCAGCCTACAGCATTTGATGGCTGCTTAACCAAGGCATCTAATCCTTGGCCAGTGGTGGGATAATTATCAGTATCCAACTTATACATATCTAAGGCTGCAGCTAGTTCTTCGACTTGCAATTTCGCGGTCTTACTCTTCGACTCACCAAAATGCTTCATTACTCTAGGCCCAACTAATCCTGATAATAATCCTAATATTACAAGCACCACGAGTAGCTCTATTAGAGTGAATCCTTTACTATTTTTTCGTGCATTTAGTCTATTCATAAATTTAACCTATTATTTTATAACGGCAAATCATTCACACTGATAATTGCCATTAGAATTGAAACAATAATACCACCTATCATAATTCCCAAGCTAACAATCAAAATAGGCTCCAACAATGACAAGAAGCGTTGCATTGCATTAGATATTTCGCGGTCATAAATTTCTCCTATACGCGATAACATCACATCTAATTCTCCCGTCTCCTCACCCACGTTAATCATTTGAGCTGCCAATACGGGAAAATGTTCAACTCTATTCATAATATCAAATAGAGATCTCCCTTCCTTAAACCCTTCAATGGCTTTTTCAATATTTTCACTAAACACTACATTGGATAATGTTGCTTTCGCTATAGGCAATGCCGTTTGCATATTTACCCCGTTAGAAATCAGCGTGCCTAAACTTTTAGTGAATTTAGCTGTTTCTGTTCTAACCACCAAGTCTCTCGTAATAGGCATTTTCAACAGCAATCCATGCCAGGGGCGTTTACGCTGATTATTTACACTTATATAACGAATATAGTAAATCAGCAGCACCGCAAAAATAGGAATCAACCACCAATAAGTCACAACAGCATTAGACATAGCAATCACAATTTGGGTCGGAACAGGTAATGCTTGATCTGTTCCAACAAATAACTCAGTGATTTTTGGCACGACAAAGGTAAGAATCAGCAAAATTGACACGCCTGCAACAATCAATAAAATTAATGGGTATAGCAGTGCAGACAACATTTTATCACGCATTTGTTTAGCGCTATCCAAATATCTATATAGCTGTCCTAAACCACTATCTAGATTTCCACTTGCTTCAGAAGCGCGGATCATATTGATATAAAACGGACTAAATTCTTTTTGCTCCTCTAAAGCTGTAGAAAACTCTTTACCTGACTGAACGCTTTCTAATAAATTTCCAATTAAATGTTTAACTTTCTCATGTTGAGAAATTTTCTGTAGAATCTTTAATGCATGATCTAAAGGTAACTTAGAACGAACCAAGGTACTAAGTTGCTCTGTTATCTCTAACACTTGCGCTTTAGTTAATTGTTTAGAGCCGAATAAACTAATCGAACGATTCAACCCTGTACCTGCCGCAGCAACCTGTTCTACTTGAATGGGAATATAGTCAGAATCTTGCAGCCAGCCGACGATAGCTTGTTTATCTCCTCCTTCACGTTGACCAGAAATTATTTTTCCATCACTAGTCGTCGCTGTATATTCGAAATTCGGCACAAGCCATTACTCCTTAGTAACGCGAGTAATTTCTTCAAGCGTTGTAATACCACTCAATACTTTTGCTAAACCATCTAAATATAAGGTTTGCATTCCATTTTTAATCGCCATATTTTGCAACTCGTTGGCGTCGGCATGTTCTAATATCTTCTTTTTTATCTCATCATCTAAACAGAGCAATTCGACAATACAGGTACGCCCTGCATAACCAGTACCATTACACTCATCGCAACCTTTCGCAGAGTATATTTGTGTATCTGATGAAGCTTCTAAATGGTTATTCTCACAGTCTTTAATAAACTTCTGTGGGGCTAGTAGCGGCTGTTTACAATGCTGGCAAAGTACTCTTACTAAACGCTGAGCAATAACGGCATTCAAAGTAGAAGTTAGCAAGTAATCCTCTACTCGCATTTCTATTAAACGCGTAATTGATGAAGCCGCATCATTCGTATGCAAAGTCGATAACACTAAATGACCTGTTAACGCTGATTTAATACATATTTCTGCCGTCTCTAAATCACGCATCTCACCAACCATAATCACATCTGGATCTTGACGTACAATTGATCGCAAAGCGCTCGCAAAGGTCAAGCCAATCGATGATTTTGCTTGTATTTGGTTAATTCCTTCAAGTTGATACTCAATAGGATCTTCTACGGTGATAATTTTCCGATTAGGCTCATTGAGTTGATTCAGTGCCGCATACAAAGAAGTTGTTTTACCACTGCCTGTGGGACCAGTAATCAATACCATTCCATGAGGCTGACCTAAGATGTCAGTTAACTTGTCACATACCTGCTGACTAAAGCCTAATGAATTAAAATCAAGTGCAACACTTTCTTGGTTTAATAATCGAATGACCACACTCTCGCCATGCATGGTTGGAATCGTAGATATTCGCATATCAAATTCAATGCCTTGCATACGTGTTCGAATACGACCATCTTGTGGTAAGCGACGTTCTGCAATATCCAGCTTAGCCATAATTTTAATTCTAGAAATTATCGCAGCGGCAAATTGCCTTGCCGGAGATTCTGCTTCTTTAAGAACACCATCAATGCGATAACGCACTTTCAACTGACCTTCAAAGGGTTCTATATGAATATCCGAAGCATGCTCTTCAATAGCACGCTGTATAAGCAAATTTACCAACCTAATCACTGGCGCTTCACTAGCGAGGTCTTTTAAATGATCAACTTCCTCGTCAGAGATCTCTTCAAGTGCAACATCATCAAGTATCTGATCCATTTGAGATGCACGATCACCAAACAGTTGATCAATACTGCTTGTTATCTCTGAGGCAATACCTACATTAACGTTAATAGCGCGATCACAAGCCATGGAAATAGCCTGTTGTGTTTCTACGTCAGTGGGATCTGACATAGCAACAGTTATTTGCTGCTCATCAATCGCCAAAGGAATTACTTTGTGCTCTTTAAGAAAGCGCTGAGAAATTAACTCACCTGTCATGTTATCGGAAGGAAACTCAGCTTTAGACACAAAAGGAATATCTAATACGTCACTAAGCACTTCTGCAATATCTGCATCACTAGCAATTCCCATTCGTGCCAGTAATGACAGAAAAGAAGATTCGGGCTTTTCATCACACATACGTTGAACATTTGATATATCGCTATCCGAAACAACATTCTTGTTTTTAAGCGATTCAATCAACTGTGCTTGTATTGCTTGCTTGTCCATAGAATCATCAAATAGAGGAATAGAGGCATCTACAGAATTAAGCGTTTCCAACACATTACTTTGGTTGGAGCCAGTTGGTATAGATTGCTCCATACTCACGTCACTCGACTTTCTTTTCTGCTGCGCTTGTTTTAGTGAATCATATATTAAAGACATAAAGATACATTTAAATAATGATTTTCTTATAATTTATGACTAAGTATAGCCCAAAATCTGAGCACATCTTGAGCATCTATTAATCCTTAGTATTTTATAAAGATATAATTATACATGCCAAATACCAATCTCTAGAATTAAAGAATACACCACCTAGCGCAAAGTCATGCTAAATAACTCACCTGAATAATTAAATATCACCCCATATGAAGTTATCTCTTGGACAATTAAATCGTCGTTAACCGCATCACCCTGTTGTAATAACTTACCGTTAATACGTACTTTTCTTGCTTCTTTAGCTACATTATAAATATGCACACTGATGGCAAGATCAGGAATACGCTGTTGAAGCCCATAAGGGAGCTGATTAAAACTCGGCACATTTGAATTCTCTACAATAGGAATTCTTCTATTAATCTGACTTTCTTCAGGTAATTCCACTTTCGACAGACTTTCTGTAACTAACTGAGTTTCTTCATCAAGCGACAGGTTCTCCACCACTGGTAATGGTTCAACCTTTGCTGGAAGGATATTTTTATTGACTCCGCCTATACTTTTCACATTAGCGACTTTATCGGCAGGCAATTCTGTTTTAGCTGTTTCATTAATAAAGCTAGGTTTACCATTATCCAAACTATTTGATACATGCTTACCATCCAACAAAGTAGGCTTGCTATTTTTTAGCTCAATAGTTTCAACCTGCTCATCTATCACTACTCTTGGCAAAACAACAGGAGAAGTTAGTTCTTTTCTTTGTTGAACAGTTTTTTCTGCCGCTGACGCTGCATTACTATTTTTTTCAACATCGGCGTTAGAAAATAACTGCAGGCTAATCCAGACCAATAGTATTATTGCATTAACAAATATAGCAATCGCTACCCAAGGGATTTTTTTACTGCCTTGATATGAATTATCAATGTAATTCTTCTCATATAAACGTGTATTACCTCGTTCACTTTCAGCTTTCTTGATAGCTTCTAGAATATAAGACATGGTTTAATTGCGTAATTTTGGAACGTTAGCATTAACTAAATTATTCATGTAGATTTGAGTCAAAGGACCAATCACACCATCAGCTGATATTTTCTGAGCACGCTGAAATGATTTAACCTCTCTAACAAGCAATCGCTCGTAACGCATCACTTCATCCCAATTCGGCGATCTATTAAATATAGTCGCAAGAATTTGATCAATATCTTTAACAAATTCACCTTCCGCACCAGGACGAATAAGTTTCCTATCTGCCACCGGCATCCACAACAACTCAAACTCTCCTTGCCAAGAAGTCGCTATTTCCAACCAGCTAATTCGATATTCTCCTGACTGGTCAAATACAATTGCTTCACCTTGATCTACAGTCTTCACAAATAGATAGGTAGTTTCTTTTTGAGAAACTTTATTCTTTAATATTACAGGACGATTAAGGCGCTGAAGCAAAGAAACATCTCCCACCCCAGAAAAACACAGCAATCCATTACGTTTAGCAGCATCACAGGCACTCTCTTCTATAGCAGAATAATCAATACCCCAACTTGCCAACAGCATTTGATAAACCCACTGCTGTGCAGAAAGCACTGTATTTTTTTGATTTTCAATTTCGCTAATAACTAAAGGCTCAACGTTAGCGCTTGTTGGCTGTATTTTTTTTATTTTTATCGTTTCTGAAACTTCCTTTTCTTTTACAGTTGCAGGCTCAATGCTTTCTGAATGAATTTCATGATCACCCTGAGCAGTTAAATCATCATCACTATTATAAAAAATAATCCAAAGCGTAGAAGCGAAAAGCAGCAATAGAACCAACCATGTAGCCATAGTCGCATTACTCTTTTTATCTTGAAAACCCAATGATTCTATCGCCGCTTTTTGTATAATTTCATTACTAATGATTTTTTTCTTTTGCACAAACGCGCCTAACAAAGATCTATCACAAAGCACATTGATAAGACGTGGAATTCCTTTTGTTTTTTTATAAATAAAATCTATATTTCGTTGACTGAATAATCCAGGATCGCATTCTGCAACTTCAAGTCTATGGGCAATATACGCACCAACTTCTTGCTTAGTAAAAGCATGCAAATGAAAGCGTGCTGTAATACGTTGATTCAACTGTTCCATTTCGGGAGCGACAAGCCGTTGCCTCAACTCTGGCTGACCGATTAATATAATTTGTAGTAATTTTTGCTCATCCGTTTCTAAATTGGTTAACACACGTATCGTTTCAAGCGCATCGAGACTAAGATTTTGAGCTTCATCCACAATCAGTATTGTGTTGCGGCCATTAGCATGGGATTGAATCAAGCGCTCATTCAGTTTATTCAGGTAGGTTTTAGAAGAAAGCTGATATTCTGGATAAGAGATATCAAGCTCATCACAGATAGAGGCCAATAAATCATCCGGATTTAATTTAGGGTTAACAATTAAAGCAATATCAGTGTTTTCTGGGATCTCAGAAAATAAACTACGACAGACTGTTGTCTTACCCGTGCCTATATCACCAGTTAGCAAAACAAAACCACCCGGACGAGTAATACCAAATAATAAATGTGCAAGCGCTTCCTGATGCTGCGGACTCAGGAATAAATATTTAGGATTAGGCGCAATAGAAAATGCACCTTCATCAATATTAAAGAACTGTCCGTACATAGGGCTATGCTTTGCCACCGACAAAATTATTATTAGTATCGATAGAAAGTATACTTTTTACACCAATTAATCTATTGCTTATTAACCATATTGATAAAAAATTCATCCTATAAAATATCATTTTAGATATTTTATAGGATGAATTTAGGAAATAGATCTATTTGTGCTAGAAACAAGAATTGCTACGAAACCAGCAT
>JBGCDS010000010.1:0-108015 GCA_045105615.1 Gammaproteobacteria bacterium | reverse complement strand
GCCACCCGCTGCATATGGGCCCACTCGATAACTTGGAATTGGAACGTACATCGTATCTTCTGCTACGACTACGCTACTGGTGCTGACCATCGCAAATAATGCGGCTGCCAGTATCATTACTCTCGTCTTCATATTTTTACTCCTGTTAACAAAAATGGAAGTCTTTAAGTGTTTACTTTCAATTGTTAATTATTATTGCATGCAGCGTAAACTACACACGTCTTATGAAACACCTACTGAAAGGTACAACAGATGTCTTGGATGGCAGTTTATTCGTAAAGTGACATGAATGCCAACACAAAATGCCTTGTATATTAGTAAATTAGAGTATTATGAATTTATGGTTCCCTTGCATTTTGAAAAACGTGCAAGGGCTAGAGGGGTGAATTTTGTACGAATTTAACTCAGATTGCTTGAAGTCAGAGCGTTTAACAAGAAATTGTCGATATCAGACACTTCAACATTCTGATTATCTTTATCAGTACGTGATTTATATTCGAGGGTGCCGGCTTTTAATCCGCGTTCGCTAACCACTAAACGATGTGGGATACCAATAAGCTCATGATCGGCAAACATCATACCTGGGCGTATATTACGATCATCGAAAAGGATTTCTATGCTTTTCTTGCTTAAACGCTGATAAATATCTTCGCAAAATGATTTTACCATCTCTGATTTCCCCATATTAATTGGAATAAGTGAGAGCTGGAATGGTGCTAGTGATTGCGGCCAAATAATTCCTTTATCGTCATAGTTTTGCTCAATGGCTGCTGCGACAACGCGTGAAACACCAATACCGTAACAACCCATAGTCATAATTTTATCTTTACCGTTTTGGTCTAAGACGCTGGCATTGAGTTCGCGACTATATTTATCACCTAGTTGGAAAATATGGCCAACTTCAATACCACGTTTAATCTGGATATGGCCCTGACCATCTGGGCTGGGGTCACCTTCCTGAATATTTCTTAAATCTGTTTTTTCGAGTGTTGTTGCATCTAACCAATTGGCATTTTTGAAATGGAATCCAACTTCGTTCGCTCCACAGACAAAATTTTCTAGTACTGAAGCAGCATTATCGACGATGACTCTGCAAGATAGTTCGAGCGGGCCGATAAAGCCGGGAGTAGAAGATAAATTTGATTTTATTTCATCATCTGTGGCTAGGGTAAGTGGTTTGAAAACACCATCAATTTTTTCTGCCTTGATCGGGTTTAATTCGTGATCACCGCGAAGTGCAAAGGCAATTACACCCTCGTCTTCAGCTTTAACAATTAGCATTTTGATGCATTGCTTTCTTTCTACGTTAAGCGCATTGCTTACTTCTTCTATTGTCTTTTCAGTTGGGGTTGCTACTTTTTCAATCGTTTGTTTTGTGCTTGGGTTTGTATTTGCTTGATAGGCTATCGGGGCTAATTCAACATTGGCGGCATAGTCACTGCTGTCAGAAAACGCAATAGCATCTTCGCCTGACTCTGCTAATACGTGAAACTCATGTGAGCTGTTACCACCAATAGAACCTGAGTCAGCATCAACAGCACGGAACCCTAAGCCTAATCGGGTGAAGATATTGGTATAGGCTTGATGCATGTGCTGATAAGTGTTTTCCAAACACTCTTGAGTCTCATGAAAGGAGTAAGCATCTTTCATGATAAACTCGCGCGATCTCATGATGCCAAAGCGTGGACGAATTTCATCTCGAAATTTGGTTTGTATCTGATAATAATTGACTGGTAATTGCTTGTATGAGCGGAGTTCACGTCGTGCTATGTCAGTAATTACTTCTTCATGCGTCGGCCCATAGCAAAATTCACGTTGGTGTCGATCGTGGAAACGAAGTAATTCTGGGCCATACTGTTCCCAGCGTTTTGATTCTTGCCAAAGTTCGGCAGGCTGAACAGATGGCATCAATAATTCAAGTGCGCCAGCGTTGTTCATTTCTTCGCGGATAATCGCTTCTGCTTTGCGTAAGCTAAGCAAGCCTAGTGGAAGCCAGGTATACATTCCTGAAGCTAGTTTTCGGATAAGTCCTGCTCGTAGCATTAGCTGGTGACTGATAATTTCAGCATCAGCGGGGACTTCTTTTAAAGTAGAGAGTGGGAAATTAGAAACGCGCATTTTGTTACAGATATAAGTGATTGTTGGCGAAATGCGCGCCAGTAAATACCAGATTTAGTCGCTAAGCAAGCCTATCTATGTAAATACTAAAATGAATCAGCAAATGGTGTGATTAATTACAAAACTCTTCAATGCTTTGGTTGGCTGTTTTAATACGATCCTGGCGTTCTTCTTCAGTCAACTTGCGGTACAATTCACCTTCCTTGATGGTTACCTGGCCGCGACTGGTGAGTGACGTATAATTGGTTTTAGCTTGAGCACAATTTTCTTGTTTAATTTGATTGCTTTCAGCCAACTGCTGTTTCTCAGTTTTCTTTTTCTCTCGTGTTTCACGAGATGAATCTAAGTTTTTTTGTAAATTATTCGTATCTGAGACACCGAATGTGGTCGAAGCAATACTTCTATCGTCGACTAGCTCAAATGGGGTGCCAATAGGAGGTGGAGTTTGACTGTAAATAATATTGCCGGTTGGACTAGTCCATTTATAGGCCTGTGCATTTGCATTTGTTGCGATGAATATTAGTGCCAAGGCAATCCCAACAATTGTTCCTGATTTCCACATGATAAAAACTCCGATATCGTTATAGGCAAATTGTAGCAGAAGCTTTACTAATTCCAGTGAGCCGTGTGTCGATAAAATGGGTGACATACGACGGAATTGTCAAAATTGGCGATAAGATATAGGTTCTTAGATGGTGTATTGGTCAGTTGCTGGATAAATTTCAGACATCATGTACTGCATAGACAGTGATATACTCACAAAAATATAGGTAATCTACGAAGGAATATTGTTTATGGCTGACCGCCGGCTCCAAGTTTTTTATACAGTTGCAAGGTTACTTAGTTTTACTAAGGCAGCTGAAACTTTACATATGACTCAGCCAGCGGTGACGTTTCAAGTGCGCCAACTCGAAGATCATTTTGACACGCGTTTATTTGACCGAACTCATAATCGAGTTGCTTTAACTGAGGCAGGCCATAAGGCCTATGAGTATGCAGAACAGATTTTCTCTCTTTATGCTGAGATGGAAAATACCGTAAAAGAATTGACGGGTGATGTCAGCGGTGCTTTAACAATGGGTGCCAGTACCACCATAGCCGAGTATATGTTGCCTGCTTTATTGCGTGGATTTACTGTTGAATTTCCTGATATTAATTTAAGGCTTAAAGTGTCTAATACCGAAGGGATAGTGTCTATGGTTGAAAATAGCATGATCGACCTCGGTGTTGTCGAAGGCCCTGTGTCTAATAAGAATCTGCTGGTTGAAGTGTGTCGTATTGATCAGCTAGTTGTTGTGGTGCCTCCGGATCATGAAATTGCAGATCGAAAATCAATACCTCTTGAAGAAGTAATGAGTTTTCCGTTTATATGTCGCGAAGAAGGTTCTGGTACACGTGAAGTGATTATGGACCATATGGTGAAATTAGGATTAGACCGAAACAACCTGAATGTTTCGCTTGAATTGGGCAGCCCTGAGTCAATCAAGGGTGCTGTTGAAGCAGGTATGGGTATTTCGATCGCTTCATTAGCGACATTAGAAAAGGAGCTCAAATTAGGAACCTTGGTTGCTATTACGCTAGACCCGCCGATGGAAAGATCATTTTCGTTTGTACGCCAGCGACAAAAATTCAGACTACGTGCGATGGAAAAATTACTCGATTATGCGCGCGCTTACTGTAGCGACACTTCTAATAATTTGGCTGCGACAAAATCTGAAGATTCATCCTCTGAAGACTAGCCCCATGTTGCACCCTGTAGTGCTTCTTCATAATATTGTATTGCTCTAAGTTTAGGTTGTTAGTTTTCTATGTTTGATTATTTTCGTGCTTGGTATACCCGCCACTTCTCTGATCCTCAGGTGGTTATTTTACTGTTGTTTTTGCTCAGTGGGCTCGCAATTATTATATTTGCAGGGAAAATTTTAGCGCCGCTGTTAGCAAGCGTTGTCATTGCTTATCTGTTAGAAGGCGCAGTGTCACTTCTGCAGAAAAGTAAGAGCCCACGAATAATTGCTTTATTCATTGTGTTTTCTATATTTATGGCAGTACTCTTATTACTGCTATTTGTGTTTATTCCGGTATTGTCAAAGCAACTGACAGAATTTTTCAAAGATCTACCCATGATGGTGAGTCAGGGGCAGCGATTACTTATGCAGTTGCCAGAAAGATTCCCCAGCATGATCAACGAAGAGCAAGTAGACGATATGATGTTATTCATTCGTGGAGAATTGGTCACTTTTGGTCAGGCTCTGATTTCAAAGCCATTAGCTTCGGTAGTGGGCTTGATCACGATTCTTGTTTATTTGATTTTAATGCCATTGCTAGTGTTCTTCTTGCTTAAAGATAAGGCGATGATTCTGCAATGGCTAGAAGATTTTCTTCCGGGAGATCGTGAGTTAACTAATGAAGTTTGGTTTGAGGTTAACCAAAAAATTGCTAGTTATGTGCGCGGTAAATTTATTGAAATCTTTATAGTGATGTCGGCGACTTACGTGACTTTTACATTCTTGGGTCTGAACTATGCCATGTTGCTAGCTGTGTTGGTCGGACTTTCTGTGATTATTCCCTATGCGGGAGCCGCCGTAGTGACACTGCCCGTCATGTTTATAGCCTATGCACAGTGGGGCATCTCTAGTGAGTTTCTTTACGTATTGATCGCCTACAGTGTTATTCAATTCTTGGATGGAAACATCTTAGTGCCGTTATTGTTTTCTGAAGTAGTCAATCTACACCCTGTAGCCATCATTGCAGCAGTGCTGTTTTTCGGAGGAATTTGGGGTATCTGGGGAGTATTTTTTGCTATTCCGCTTGCCACTCTGGTGAATGCTGTGATTAATGCCTGGCCGAAAGTGGATGACCTTGAGCATAGTTCTCCACAGGAATAGTTATTTGGAGCAGAGATGAAATTGCATATTTGGGCTTAAAACACTTTGTTTACTGTTGATCTGAAAGCAAGATACGCTTGTAAAGGCGTAAACGGCCGATTACTATTCCCTGCTATTTTATTTAAAGTGCACGGAGAGATGAATGTTTAAAGGCAGCATGGTTGCGATTGCCACACCAATGCAGGAAGACGGTTCAGTTGATTTTGAATCGTTAGATAAATTGGTCGATTTTCATCTGAAGAACAAAACTGACGTCATTATCCCTGCTGGGACTACTGGCGAGTCTGCTACCTTGGATCACGATGAGCATTGTGAGGTGATTAAACGGGTGGTAGATCGCGTTAATGGCCGTGTGCCAGTGATTGGAGGTACAGGAGCAAATTCTACCTGGGAAGCTATTTCACTAACACGCTGTGCTGCTGAAGCAGGTGTAGACGCCTGTTTGTTGGTGACGCCTTACTATAATAAACCCACTCAAGAAGGTTTATATCAGCACTATAAAAAAGTGGCTGAAGAAGTTGATATTCCACAGATCCTATATAACGTTCCTGGTCGTACAGCATGCGACATGCTGCCAGAAACCGTGGAGCGCCTTTCAAAAATTAAAAATATTATTGGCGTTAAAGAAGCTTCGGGTGAATTAGCGCGTGGTATTAAAATTAGAGAACTATGTGGCCCAGACTTCATGATAGTCAGCGGTGAAGATTTCCAAGCAATGGAGTCTATCCTAGCAGGTGGTCAGGGTGTGATTTCTGTCACAGCTAATGTCGCACCACGTTTAATGCATGAAATGTGTCAAGCAGCACTGGCAGGAGAGCGTGAAAAGGCAGAAGAAATCAATGCTAAGATTGAAGACCTACATCGCGATTTGTTTATTGAATCGAACCCTATCCCAACTAAATGGTCTTTACATGAAATGGGATTAATTCCATCAGGATTGCGTTTGCCGCTTACGCCTTTAGATAAGCAATATCATGATGCAATGCGCAGCGCCTTGAAAAAAGCTGACTGCCTTTAAAAAATTAAATATAAACATGAATAAAAAAATAGTTAAATTGGGTGTATTAACAGCTGCACTATCATTATTACATTCATGTGCGATAGTGAATAAATTTGCAGGAACCAAATATGGTGAAGCCGAGAGTATAGGTGGTTTAGAAGCACCACCAGAATTAGTTACACCTGAGTGGGATGAAAGCCTAACGATTCCGCAAACTGCGAATGATAGAGTTAGTGCTGTAGAAACTTATGGTAAGGCATTAGATGCAAGCGTCGCACCAGAATTTGTAGATGTGTCATTACGTCGCGAAGGTGATTTGCGTTGGTTAGAAGCAGAAGTGGATCCTGTCAATGTATGGCCATTATTGCGTTCATTTTGGGCTAATCAAGGCATTGCATTAGATAAAGACATTCCATCCACCGGAGTAATGGAGACAGATTGGCTCGAACAGGTCGATTCCAGTAGTAGTGGTTTAGTTGATGGTCGTGAAATAGCTGCAACACGGAGCAAGTTCCGTATACGCGTAGAACGTGAACCGAATGCGGTGACAAATATCTTTGTCAGCCAGCGCAAAGCTGAGCTAAAAACAATTACAGAACAGGGTGGAGTTTGGACGACGGCTCAAAGTGATCCCGAAACAGAAGCTGAATTGATGGTTAGTTTAATGGAGCATTTAGGCAAGTCGCGTCAAGATGCAATCTTTGAAGTTGCCAATACTCAGGGTCCTCGCTTGCATATTGATTTACAGGATATCGATGGTATCCCAGTGCTATTTGTAGGGGATCAATATAGTCGAGTATGGCGGCGTACAGGGATTGCTTTAGATCGAACAGGGCTGTCAATATTCGAGCAAAGTAGAACTAAAGGAGTTTACTTTATTGATGTGAGTAACTTGAATTTACCGGATGGTATAGCGTTACAAAGTTCACGATATCAGGTGCACTTATTACCGCAAAACGCACAGACATTAATTACTGTACATTTTGCAGATGATAATGAAGGAAGTGTTGTGTCAGAACATGATGCTCGCATCATATTGAGTCAGATACTCAGCGCGTACCAAGTATTTCGAACAACGGGTTAAATAAACAAACGCGCGTTACGCGCGTTTGTCTTTTTCGATATAAGCGTATGCAGAGTGATTGTGGATAGATTCAAAGTTTTCTGATTCCACGGTATAAGCATCAATACGATCATCATTGTTAAGTTGTGTGGCTATATCTCGCACTAAATCTTCTACAAACTTAGGGTTATCATAAGCACGTTCTGTCACAAATTTTTCATCTGGGCGTTTTAGTAAGCCATACAACTCGCACGATGCTTGTTGTTCAACCATTTCAATTAACTCTTCTACCCAAACAAAGTCTTTAATACGTACAGAAATAGTGATGTGCGAACGTTGGTTATGAGCACCATAGTCAGAAATACTTTTTGAGCATGGGCATAGGCTTGTGACAGGAACTAGAACAACCACATCTGTTCGTGCTGTTTTGTCATTGATCTCACCGCGAAAACATACTTGGTAATCAAGCAGACTTTGTACACCGCTAACCGGTGCCGTCTTCTTAACAAAGTATGGGAAAGTCATTTCAATGTGGCCAGAATCAGCTTCAAGACGTTCAGCCATTTTTTCTAACATGTCGTTAAACGACTTAACTGAAATTTCTCGCTCATATTCATTGAGGATTTCTACAAAACGAGACATGTGAGTGCCTTTGAAGTTATGAGGCAAATTCACATACATATTGAATTCTGCAATAGTGTTTTGCTCACCACCTGAGCGGTCAAGCACACGTACGGGGTGTTTAATTCCTTTGATCCCGACTTTATCAATCGGAATTTGGCGCGTGTCAGCTTTGTTTTGTGTGTCAGGAATGGTATTTGCCACGTCTTTGGCGTTCGCGCTCATGTTTCTAACCTCTTGATTAATATCTAGAATTTGTAGGGTTTTACCTGCTAGTTACCTTAGATACTACGTGAGCACTTTTAGCTTCGCAATCCCTATGCGGATATATCTCGTTGATTTTGGCGGCAATAGACTGACTGTCTAGGCCGGCATCGGCAAGTAACTCTTCACGTGATCCATGTTCTTGGAAATGATCGGGTAGACCTAGATTTAATAATTTAACAGTACTTTGTTGGGTCGCAATAACTTCATTAACGGCACTGCCGGCACCTCCCATCGCAACATTGTCCTCAATCGTGACTACTAGTGAATGTGTTGATGCTATGCGAGCAATCATCGCTACATCAATAGGTTTGATGAAACGCATGTTGACCACCGTAGCATCAATTGAGTTAGCGACTTCTAATGCACTTGCTAACATGCAACCAAAAGATAAGATTGCAATATTCTTTCCTTTTCTGACTTCTTCTGCGCGACCAATTTCTAAAGTTTCAAAGCTATTTTGTACAGTACTACCTGGCCCTGTGCCACGTGGATAACGAATTGCGCTTGGCCCATTAATTTCAAAACCAGTCTGTAGCATTTGTCGCGTCTCACATTCATTGGCGGGCGCCATAATCGTCATATTTGGAATACAACGTAAAAAACTTAAGTCATAACTACCAGTGTGTGTTTTGCCGTCAGGACCGACGACTCCTGCGCGATCGATGGCAAATACCACGGGTAAGTTTTGCACCGCCACATCATGAATCAGTTGGTCATAAGCGCGTTGTAAAAATGTTGAATAAATAGCGACAACAGGTTTATGCCCAGCAATCGCCAAACCAGCGCCAACAGTAACCGCATGTTGTTCGGCGATGGCGACATCGTAATAGCGATCAGGAAATTCATTTTGGAAGCGGACTAAACCAGAGCCTTCACGCATGGCTGGAGTAATAGCCACTAAACGAGAATCTTTTTTTGCCATGTCACAGATCCAATCACTAAAGACCTGTGTATAAGTTTGTTTAGTTGTTACGCTAGATTTTTTTTCCACGCCAATAGTCGGATCAAATTTGGGCACCGCATGATAACCAACAGGATCTAGTTCAGCCGGCGGATAACCTTTGCCTTTTTTAGTGATGACGTGCAGTATTTTGGGCCCTTCAATTTGTTTGATATTGCGCAGAGTTTTGATTAAAGAGACAGGATCGTGTCCATCGACGGGGCCGAAGTACCGAATACCCATTTCTTCAAATAGCGTGCCTGGCGCAAACATACCTTTTACATGCTCTTCAGTGCGGCGCGCTAACTCCCACATAGGTGGTACAGGTTTGAGTAAGCGTTTACTGCTTTCTCTTACTGTGGAAAACACTCGGCCAGATAACATGCGAGTAAGGTAATTTGTCATTGCGCCCACATTAGGTGAAATTGACATTTCATTATCATTGAGGATGATTAACATGTTTGCACGGATGTCACCAAGGTGATTGAGTGCTTCATAAGCCATGCCTGCGGTAAGCCCGCCATCACCAATAATAGGGACAGCATGCTGTGCACAATTGTCTAGCTGAAATGATAAGTTCATGCCCAGTGCTGCACCTATTGAAGTGCTTGAATGACCAACAGTGAAGCAGTCATATTCACTCTCTTCGGGGCAGGGGAAAGGGCCTAAGCCACCGCGTGTGCGAATCGATTCGATTTGATGTTTACGTCCCGTAAGAATTTTATGCGGATAGCTTTGGTGGCCGACATCCCAGAGTAGTTTGTCTTGCGGAGTGTTGTAGACATAATGTAATGCCACAGTGAGTTCGATAACGCCGAGACCAGCGGCAAAATGCCCGCCGCTTTTAGATACTGATGCAAGCAGGTAATTTCTTAAGTCGTCGCAAACACTCGGAACCTGAGTGAGAGCTAAATCTCTTAGGTCTTTGGGTAGCTCGATTTTATCGAGTGTTGGATAGTCGTTAGTGTCCATACTAATGTTTATACATAGCGCCCATTATTAATGCTTTCGACAAACAATATGTTCCGCCAACATGCGTAGCGATTTAGATGAAGGTTTAAATTCATCTAGACAATTTAACGCCAGTTGGTAAAAAGTATCACAGCGTTTCTCAGATTCTTCTAATCCTAAGATACTTACGTATGTAGGTTTGTTCTGATCGCTATCGGACCCCTGCGGTTTGCCTAGGGTGTCTGTATCGCTGATCACATCTAAAATGTCGTCGCGAATTTGAAAGGCAATGCCAAGATGTTCGCTGAACTGTAACAGACTTGAACGCTGCTGTTGATTTAGGATCGTACAACAAGTTTGCGTCATGTCGATACATGCACGGATTAAGCAACCGGTTTTTTGTCGGTGTATGTATTCAAGTGATTGTATCGATATGTTTTTATCGACAGCTGCTAAATCCATGGCTTGGCCGCCAGCCATGCCTAGCGAGCCTACCGCATGCGCTAATTGATTGGCCAGTTGCGCGCGTATTGCAGGCTCAGGGCCGAGGATGGAGGTATCGGTTAATACTGAGAATGCTAACGCTTGCATTGCATCGCCAGCAAGAATGGCTGTGGCTTCATCGTAAGCTCGATGGCATGTAGGCTTGCCGCGTCTCAGATCGTCATCGTCCATGGCGGGTAAGTCATCATGGATTAATGAGTAGCTATGCATAAGCTCAATTGAGCCTGCGATGCAATCTATCTCAGATAATTCGATACCTAATGTTTCAGCCGTAGCATAAACCAGCGCCGGGCGAATTCGTTTGCCACCATTCATTGCTGAATAGCGGATGGCACCATGTAGGGTAGTAGGTGCTTGGTCTTTGCTGGGGAGATGTCTATCGAAAAATGATTCTACGCGTTGACTACATGTGGTTAAATATTCAGCTAGTTCCGTCAAGAAAATCTCCTACTGGCTCCTCAGATTCTGCTAACCAGTCGTCGTTTTGTTGGTTGAGTATGGTGATTTTTTCTTCGGCTTGCTTGAGTGCGAGTTGGCAGCCACGTGTTAATGAGATGCCTTCTTCAAATAACTTCAAGGCTTTCTCGAGCGGTTGATCGCCGGACTCAAGTTTTTCTACTACTGCTTCAAGTTTGGCTAATGATTTTTCAAGATCTATTTTTGGGGCCACATTTTTACCAGGCACGAATCTCTCCAGAATTTGATATTTATGGGTGCATTGTTAAACGGGAACTGCGGAGGCGCAATGATATTGACAAATATATACTCTTATTCTAGTCTTGCGCCGTTTTAGAATCATTCTAAATCAGAATGTTTCTCATTTAACTTACATATTTTAACTGGAGGTCAACTGAATGTCTCTCAAAGGTACAAAGACTGAAGAAAATTTAAAAGCTGCGTTTGCTGGTGAATCACAAGCAAATCGTCGCTATCTATACTTCGCAGCAAAAGCCGATGTAGAAGGATACAACGACGTTGCGACTGTATTTAGATCAACTGCGGAAGGTGAGACAGGGCATGCTCACGGACACCTAGAGTATTTAGAAGAGTGTGGCGATCCAGCGACAGGTCTTCCATTTGGTGCGACTGATGACAACCTTAAAACAGCGATTGCTGGTGAGACTCATGAGTACACTGATATGTACCCTGGAATGGCAAAATCAGCACGTGATGAAAGTTTTGAAGAGATTGCCGATTGGTTTGAAACTTTAGCCAAAGCGGAGCGTTCACACGCTAACCGTTTCCAAAAAGCTCTCGATAACTTAGACGGCTAAGTCATCGCTGTCGCACACTGACTGATCTCAGTGTGCGACTAAACTTTATTATTTAAAATTTTAAAAGGACAACCACGTGGCAACATCTGGAACGCGTGAAGGTAGCTTGGAAGCTCCTACTAGACATCCTATTGATTGGAATAATCCTGATTTTTACAACGAACAGTCACTCAATGCTGAACTTGAGAGAGTGTTTGATATTTGCCATGGTTGTCGTCGTTGTGTGAGCTTATGTAATTCATTTCCAACGTTATTTGATTTGGTTGATGAATCTGACACTATGGAAGTAGATGGTGTCGACAAAAAAGATTATGCCAAGGTGGTCGACCATTGTTATTTATGTGATTTATGTTATTTGACCAAATGTCCTTACGTTCCGCCGCATGAATGGAATGTCGATTTCCCACATCTTATGTTGCGCGCCAAAGCGATTAAATTTCGTAAAGGTGATGTCAAAAAGCGTGACAAAATTTTGAGTGGAACAGATGCTATGGGAAAACTGGCAGGTATCCCTGTAGTTTCTCAAATAGTGAATTCGGTAGGTGGGATGAAAGCAGGGCGTAAAGCGCTGGAGAAAACCTTAGGTGTGCATACCGATGCAAAGATACCTAAATACCATACTAAAACCGCACGGAAGATTTTATCCAAAAAAGCCCTGCCAATTGATACGCAGGCAGAAAGTAAAGTGGCTTTATTTGTTACTTGTTATAACAATTTTAATGAACCTGAAATTGCCAATGACTTGGTAAAAGTGTTTGAGCACAATAAAATCTCTATTTCTATTATGGAAAAAGAAAGCTGCTGTGGCATGCCAAAACTGGAGCTAGGTGACTTGGAGGCCGTGGCTAAATTAAAAGACGCTAACATCCCTACGATGTTGAAGTGGATTAATAAAGGTTGGGATATTGTCGCGCCAGTACCTTCATGTGTGCTTATGTTTAAGCAAGAGCTACCGCTTATGTTTCCTGATGATGAGGGTGTGCAGCGAGTAAAAGAACATATCTTTGATCCGTTTGAATATCTTCATAAGAAATATAAAAAAGATCAGCTCAATGTTGATTTTAGTCAACCTCTAGGTAAAGTTTTTTACCATGCATCTTGTCATCTGCGTGTGCAGAGAATTGGATTAAAAACTCGTGATGTGCTGAATCTTGTTCCAGATACTAAATTAGAAGTGTTGGAGCGCTGTTCAGGCCATGATGGAACTTACGCGGTTAAAAAAGAGTTTCATGACATCTCAATGAAAATCTGTCGTCCAGTCGTGACTAAACTTCAAAAGTCAGAGGCTGATTACTACAGTAGTGATTGCCCAATGGCAGGGCATCAGATTTCTAATGGGATGAAGGATGATTCGGAGGCGACGCATCCGATGACGCTGTTAAGAATTGCTTACGGGTTATAGGACTATAGAAAGAAGAACAGATGATGCAAAAGTTAACTAAACATGATCTTTATTCGTTAGAAGAATATTCTGTGATACGTGCAGAGTTTCGTGCAAAAATGATTGAGCATAAAAAGAATCGAGTATTACGCTTGGGTGAACATGCCACGCTACATTTTGAAGACCGCACTTTGATGCATTATCAAGTGCAAGAAATGCTGCGTGCTGAAAAAGTATTTGAGGCTGAAGGAATACAAGAAGAACTTGATGCTTATAACCCCCTAATTCCTGATGGCAATAATTGGAAGGCCACCTTTATGCTTGAGTATGATGATGAAGAAATTCGCCGTCAGCGTTTAAGTGAATTGATTGGTGTAGAGAAAGCTGTGTGGGTTGCCGTGGATGGTTTTGATAAAGTCCATCCAATTTGTAATGAGGATTTAGAACGCGAAACAGAAGATAAAACATCGTCTGTTCACTTTGCGCGTTTTGAGTTAACTGCTGAGATGGCTAAGGCGGTAAAAGCGGGTGCTGCAATTAGTGCTGGGATTGAGCATGATAAATACACTGTGACTGTTGATGCTGTGTCTGATGCGATGCGTACATCTTTAGCGGAAGATCTTGATTAGATCGTAGTGGGAAATTTAGCCTGTTGGTTTGTCTGGCTTGTTATCGTAGGTGATATTTTCGCTGCCGTTATAAACTAAAAATGCCTTGCCCTTTGCGCGCGCAATCATTGTCACGCCTAAATCTCTAGCCAATTCTAATCCCATGTGGGTTACGCCTGAACGTGATAATAAAATTGGTATACCCATGTGGGTTACTTTCATCACGATTTCTGACGTGAGTCTTCCTGTTGTATAAAAAATTTTATCTTCACCGCTAGTGCCGTCTAGCCACATGCTTCCTGAAATAGCATCCGCCGCATTGTGTCGGCCGACATCTTCAACGAAGTTTAAAATCTCGGTGCCTTGGCATAAAGCGCAGCCATGTACAGCACCAGCTTGTTTGTAGATTTCGTTGTAACCTGTGATTGATTTAAGTAGCTCGTATAGCAGTGATTGTTTAATCTGTACCTGGGGTAATTTCTTATTGTATAACTTGTCGAGAGTGCAACTAAACACCGTACCCTGCCCGCAGCCTGTTGTGACAGTGCGTTTGCTTAACTTTTCTTGCCAATTACTAATGCCATGACCAGATCTGGTGGTGACATGTACGCTTTCTTTGTCCCAATCTACGTCGACCGATTCAATATCAGTAATATTTTCAATGAGTCTTTGATTGCGTAAATAGCCTAGAGCAAGTAGCTCTGGATGTGTACCTAGGGTCATTAAGGTAACAACCTCTTTGTCATCTACTTTGAGTGTTAGAGGTGACTCTCCCGAAACTCTTACATCGCGCTGCTCACCAAATTGGTTTACCGCAACCACTGCATGAGTGGGGGCAAGGCCTGAGTTTGATAAGGTGGGTTTAGCGGACATAGTTATTTAACACCCAATCAATCGCTTCAGATAATCTTGAGACGGATATAATTTCCAGTCCTTCAACGTCTTCTTTGGGGGCGTTCGCCGTAGGGATGATTGCATGTTTGAATCCATGTTTAGAAGCTTCGCGTAAACGTTCTTGTCCGTTAGGTACAGGCCGTATTTCACCTGCTAAGCCAACCTCACCAAACACCACCAACTCTCGTGGCAAAATAAAATCACGAAAACTAGATAATGTTGCTAATAAGATAGGTAAATCTACCGCGGGTTCTTGAACACGAACACCGCCAACCACGTTAATGAACACATCTTCATTATGTAGAGAAATACCGCCATGCCGATTCATCACAGCTAACAGCATAGATAGCCTATTTTGCTCAATACCCTGGGCTAGTCGGCGAGGGTTGTTAGAAGGATTGTCATCGACTAATGACTGCACCTCTACCATTAATGGGCGTGTACCTTCGCGCGTTACCATGACAACACTGCCTGCGGCAGGTGACTGGTGGTGGGATAAAAATAATGCAGATGGGTTTTTTACTCCCTTCAAGCCCGTCTCCTGCATTACGAAAACGCCTAACTCATTAACTGCACCAAAGCGGTTTTTAGTAGCGCGTAATAAGCGGAAACGATCGCTGCTGTCGCCTTCAAAGTACAAAACGGTATCGACCATATGTTCAAGTACGCGTGGCCCGGCCAGTGTGCCTTCTTTTGTGACATGACCTACAACAAATAATGTAGTGTTAGAGTTTTTAGCAAATTGGACTAACTGGCCTGCGCACTCTCTTACCTGCGAGACTGAACCTGCCGCAGAATTGAGTTGTTCGCTGGCTAGTGTTTGAATTGAATCTACAATTACTAGCTTGGGTTTGGTAGCTTGAAGTGTTGACAATACTTCCTCTAAAGAGACGCTACTGAGTAAGCGTATATTGTCTTTGTTTAACGACAAGCGTTCTGCACGTAAAGATATTTGTTGTGCAGATTCTTCGCCGCTAATGTATAGCGTTTGATACTGTTCTAATGAAGCTAGCATCTGTATCAGCAGAGTCGATTTGCCTATACCCGGGCTGCCGCCAACTAACACAACGGAACCATGAACAATACCGCCGCCAAGTACACGGTCTAATTCGCCAAGATTGGTCTGAATTCTAGGGTCAGTAATTGTGTCAACATCTGCGAGAGGAATGACTCTGCTGCTAGCTTTGGGGGCTATCGATCTGACTTTGCCGCCAGTCTGAATACTGCGAGTTTCTTCCAGTGTATTCCATGCGTTACATTCTGGGCACTGCCCGCTCCATTTGTTGAACGCATGCCCACATGCATCACATTGATATTGTGTTGCTTTACTCATTGAGTTGCTACTGTTAGAAAAGTGTATAGAGTGTGTCTTTATGTACGCAAAAAATCAATTTTCAGACCGATAAATTATTCGGTATCTGGCGTTACTTTAGGTTGAATGCGTACTGTACGTACAGAGTTATTTAGCATGCGAACTATTTCAATAGGATGTCCATCAATCAAAACAGAGGTGCCTGTTTCGGGAATGGTTTCCAAATGCTCAAGCACTAGGCCGTTAATTGTACGTGGGCCGTCATCATGTAATTTCCACTGTAATGCTTTATTCACATCGCGAACATGAGCGCTACCGTCGATAACATAGCTGCCATCTTCTTGTGGGTGAATGTCGGTCGTTAGTGTGGCAGGGTCATTAGTGAATTCACCAACGATCTCTTCAAGTAAATCTTCTAGTGTGACTAAGCCTTGAATATCACCGTACTCATCGACAACTAAACCAATACGTCTTTTTTCTCTTTGAAAATTAAGTAGTTGTCTATTTAGGCTGGTGCCTTCTGGAATAAAGTATGGTTCTCTAACATTTTGTTTGAGCTCTTCTAAGGAAATTTCATTTTCTACAATGCGAGAAAATATTTTTCGCAAATGTAAAAAGCCAATTATGTTGTCAAGATTTTCATGATAAACAGGCATGCGGGTAAAAGATGCATTGGCGATTTGCGAGCGAATGTCTTCCCAGTCAGTATCAATGTCTACGCCTAGTACTTCGTTGCGTGGAATCATTATGTCTTCAACGGTGATGGATTCTAAATCTAAAATACCAATCAGCATGTTTTGGTGGGTTCGAGGAATTAACCCTCCGGCTTCTTGAACAACTGTGCGTAGTTCGTCTCGGCTGAGTGAGCTTAGTCCTGCATCTTGTAGGCTGACACCACATAACTTGAGCAGAGTATTTGCTATGCCATTAATTAATAAAACTATCGGGTAGGTAACATACTGCAATGGTGTGTAAATATATGAAGCTGGAAATGCAAACTTTTCTGGGTGCATTGCAGCTAATGTTTTAGGGGTTACTTCTGCAAATATTAACACTGCGACAATGAATAATATGGTGGCGGAAAATACGCCTACATCGCCATACAGGCGATAGCCGATATACGCGGCTAGCGGTGATGCAAGTAAGTTAACAATATTATTGCCGAGTAAAATCAGACCAATTAAGCGGTCTGGTTTTTCAAGAAGGTTTTGCGCAAGGCGTGCACCACGGTGACCTTTGTTAGCTAGATGGCGTAAGCGGTAACGGTTTAGTGCCATTAAGGCAGTTTCTGAGCCAGAGAAAAACGCAGAAAGAAATAACAGTACTCCAAGAACTATAAATAGAGTACTTATCGAATAATCGTCCAAGAGCTTGTTAGCTCCTCCAGGTAGTCAAACACAGTTCCGTTTTACGGAAACTACGCGAGGGTTGTCAAGGGTGGAAGGGTGATTTGCTTATTTAAAGGACTAATTCTAAGACGAACTTGCTGCCAAAATAAGCAAGAATGAGAAATGTGAATCCTGATAACGACCAGCGAATAGCAGTAGTGCCGCGCCAGCCAAATTGCATTCTTCCCCAAAGAAGAATGACGAATACTAGCCAGGCTAAAGATGATAGTAAGGTCTTGTGTGCTAAATGCTGTGCAAATATATCTTCAAGGTAAATGAAGCCTGATGCTAATGTAATCGTTAGGATGACAACACCTAAGCTGATGGTTTGAAATAATAAAGTTTCGTTTTCATGCAGTGAAGGCAGCGCGCGTAAAATCCCTGTATTCGTATGACTTCTAAGCGTCCGGTCTTGAAAGAAGAGTAAAATTGCCTGAACAGCGGCAAGGCCCAAGATGCTAAACGCAATAATCGAAGTAATGATGTGTGCCTGTATTCCTAGGCTTAGACTGGCCTGTGTGCCTTCTTTTAAGAATAATATATTTAATACAATGCAGGCTAAGGTGACAGGTAACACAATTAACCCTAGGTGTTCTACTTGTTTAAATAAACTAACTAAATATAGTATTGAACAGATGGTAAATGCCGCGATAAATAAGGCGGTGTAAAAATAGAAGTTAAGGCCTGAATCGGCAAATAACTGCGAGCCAGCAGTAATGGCCATTGTTACTACAGCTACTGTCCAGGGAGCTAGAAATTTGATGCGAGCAGAGTCGTTGCCGCTAGTACGAGCCTGCATGTGATGCCAAATTGCGCCAAAGGTAATGGTGCAGAATATTGCTGAGATGATTCCAATCATTATTAGGGTAGTAATAAGCCTTGTATACGTATGATGTCAATCGAATTATAGGTGGATAGCATGTTTAGGTGAATTATCTGAACGAATTCAGTACATTGCGATGTATTAGACATTTCGGACAAATTGCCAGTGATAGCATCGGCGTGGATTAAAATGATGATTAAATAATATTATAATAGCCCTATGAAAATAAATGTTTTGGGTTGTAGTGGTGGAATAGGTAGCGGTTTGCGCACGACTGCGTTGCGCGTGGATGCCAGCACGTTACTAGACTGTGGCACAGGTGTCGGTGATTTGCCTCTTGAGGAGCTATTTCAGATTAAACATGTGTTTATTACTCATAGTCATCTAGATCATGTGGCTGGATTGCCGTTGCTTATAGATACCATCTATGAAGAGCTATTGGATGAACCATTAACTGTGTACTGCCAGGAAGAAACATACCGGGTATTAATGGATCATATTTTTAATTGGAAAATTTGGCCAAATTTTTTCTCTCTACCTAGTGAAGAAAAACCAGTTGTTCGCTTTGTGCCCATGCAGCCTGAGCAAAATACTGTTATTGATGATAAAACGTTCACAATGATTGAAGTTGAGCATACCGTGCCAGCAGTAGGGTATTTGGTGCAGGATATTAGTAGTAGCTTTGCTTTTAGTGGTGATACCGCCTCGGCGCCTAAATTATGGCAAGCACTTAATCAACAGAATAAAGTTGATTTATTGATTGTTGAGTGCGCATTTGCTGATGAGAGATCAGAAATTGCCAATCAAGCCAAGCATTTCTCTCCAACTTCGTTAGCTAAAGAGTTAACAGCGTTATCCCATCAACCGCAGGTATGCGTGTCTCATCTGCAGCCAGGCGAAGAAGACAAAATCATGCAGGAATTGCGTGCTGCTATGCCGCAACGAAACATAAGATCTATCTGTAGTGGTGATATTCTTTTCCTCTAAAGTCGATTCTATCTCTAAGTAAAGCAAAGTCATATCAGGTTTAGTTAGTTTTCAATAGATCGTTTATTCGTATGCCGTTAGACTATAGGCATAAATTGATATCCTCATAAGCGAGTACACATGTTTGATAATTTAACCAAACGCCTTTCCGATACGGTCGGGAAGTTACGCGGCCAAGCGCGATTAACTGAAGAAAACATCCAAGAATCCCTGCGTGAAGTCCGCATGGCTTTACTTGAGGCAGATGTAGCGTTACCCGTTATAAAGTCATTTATAGAGCGCGTACGCACCTCGGCAGTTGGTAAAGAAGTCATTCAGAACATCACTCCGGGTCAGGCATTTGTAAAAGTTGTACAAGATGAATTAGTGCATCTGATGGGCGATGCCAACGAAGGCTTACAACTTAATGCTCAGCCGCCAGCTATCGTACTAGTCGCTGGCCTTCAAGGTGCAGGTAAAACTACTACCATAGCCAAATTGGCGAAGCGTTTAGCTGAAACAGAAAAGAAAAAAATTAGTGTAGTTAGTTGCGACGTATATCGTCCCGCGGCGATAAAACAGTTAGAAACACTTGCTGGCCAAGTTGGCGTTCACTTTTTTCCAAGTGATGTTGATCAAGCACCGCTAACCATTGCTAAAAATGCGATTGGTTATGCAGAAGCTAATCACGTTGATATTTTATTTGTTGATACAGCGGGTCGTTTGCACGTTGATAGTGAAATGATGGATGAAATTACTTCATTACACGCAGCGATTAATCCGGTGGAAACATTGTTTGTTGTCGATAGCATGAGTGGTCAAGATGCTGCTTTGTCTGCACAGGCATTTAATGATGCCTTGCCTCTCACTGGGGTCATTCTGACTAAAACAGATGGTGATGCGCGCGGTGGTGCCGCCTTATCTGTCAGAGAGATTACTGGCAAACCGATTAAATTTTTAGGTACTGGTGAGAAAGTCGATGGCCTGGAGCCGTTTCATCCGGACCGTGTTGCCTCAAGAATTTTGGGTATGGGGGATGTAGTTTCCTTGGTAGAGGAAGCTCAGCAAAAAGTTGACCATGATGAAGCTGGCCGATTAGCTAAAAAACTTAAAAGTGGTAAGGGATTTAGTCTTAATGACTTACGCTCTCAGTTAGTACAGATGCAAAATATGGGAGGGATGAATAGTCTGATTGATAAACTTCCAGGTGCTGGCAATATTTCTGAAGCGATGAGATCCCAGGCTAGCGATAAATCAGTCGTTCATATGGTGGCGATGATTGATTCGATGACGAAAAAAGAGCGCCGCTTTCCGGATATTATCAAAGCCACGCGTAAACAACGGATTGCAGCGGGATCAGGAATGCAAGTCCAGGATGTCAATCGATTGCTTAAACAATACACACAAATGCGCAAAATGATGAAAAAAATCTCCAAGAAAGGTGGGATGAAAAATATGATGCGCGCTATGCAGGGTAAAATGCCGCCTAATATGCCGATGTAGGTAGGGTAATAGGTTGAATTTTAGCTTTAAATTTCCTGTAGATTCCGTACAATGCGCGGTTCGCCGCAATAGGATGCGGTTCGTTAAACACAGCTGAGAATAAGCAAATAATATGGTTAGTATAAGATTAGCTCGAGGCGGCGCTAAGAAGCGTCCTTTCTACCACATCGTAGTGACTGACTCGCGTAGACGCAGAGATAGCGGCTATATTGAGAGATTAGGTTATTTTAATCCACGAGCAACTGGGCAAGAAGTCCGATTGCACGTTGATATGGAGCGCGTTAGCTATTGGCAGGGCGTAGGCGCTAAGCCATCAGATCGTGTTGAAACACTATTGAAAGGTGTAGACTCAGCGGCTAATTAAGTTGCTGGGTATTCGGCATGAGCCATAGGTTGTCTCACGCTTGAAACAAGAAGAAAAAGTTTTATTAGGCCTAATAAATGGTCTGTTTGGTGTCAAAGGTTGGGTCAAAGTTTATTCTTACACGCGACCTCGAATTAAAATAATTGACTATCAACACTGGTATCTGGGAGATGATTTTGATCAACCAGTACAAGTTGAGGAAGGTCGCGCACAAAAAGGCGGCGTGGTTGTTAAGCTTGAGGGTATTAATGACCGAGATGCAGCGTTAGAGCTGCTAGATCGTAAAATTTGGATAGCGGGAGATCAATTAAGCCCATTACCCAAAAATGAATACTATTGGTATCAACTCATTGGATTAAATGTGATAGATACCGAAAAAAAGCCATTAGGCTCGATAAAAGATCTTATCGAAACTGGGGCCAATGATGTCATGATAGTGCGAGATAGGAGTAAGACCGAGCATTTAATTCCATACATCCAAGGACAGGTCATAAAGTCCATCGATTTAGAACAAAAGTGCATGATAGTCGATTGGGATCCTGATTTTTAATCAGTCAGTCCTAATAGTGCGCTGAAATAAAAGGGGCAAGGACATGCGAATTGATGTCATCACATTGTTCCCAGAACTAGTCGCAACCATGCAAGACCACGGAGTAGTGGGGAGGGCATTGAGGGCAAAGCTAGTTGATTTAGAATTAACCAATCCTCGAGATTTCTCAGATGATGCGAATAATCGAGTAGATGATCGTCCTTACGGGGGTGGTCCTGGCATGGTGATGCAGTATGCACCATTGACCAAAACACTAGACCACGTGAAATCAAAGTCTAGTGATAATGCAAAAGTTGTGTATTTAAGTCCGCAGGGGCAGAAGCTAGATCAAGCCGCAGTGCGCAATCTAAGCCAATGTCCAAATTTGATTTTGTTATGTGGACGATACGAAGGGATTGATGAGCGTTTTATCGATACCTACGTAGATGAAGAGTGGTCTATCGGCGACTATGTCATCAGCGGTGGAGAGCTTGCCGCGATGGTGCTGATTGATGCCATGGTGCGAACACTTCCAGGTGCGCTTGGGGATGTTCAATCCGCTGAACAAGAATCATTTGAGAGTGATTTATTAGATTGCCCTCATTACTCAAGGCCTGAAATAATTGATGGTCGTGAAGTGCCAAAAGAATTGCTAAGTGGTGATCACAAAAAGATTGCTAGTTGGAGATTAAAACAAGCGTTGGGACGCACTTACTTAAGACGCCCCGACATGATTGAGCTGAAAAACTTGAGTGATCAAGAACAGCAGCTACTGAATGAATATTTAGTTGAAGTGAAAGCGAAAAACGAGAGATAAATAAATGAGCAATATAATTAGTCAATTAGAAGCAGAACAAATTAAATCAGATTTCCCTGAGTTTTCCGCTGGCGACACAATTGTTGTACAAGTGAGAGTAAAAGAGGGTGACCGTGAACGTCTTCAGGCTTTTGAAGGTGTTGTCATCGCGAAAAGAAATCGTGGGCTAAACTCTGCATTCACAGTACGTAAAATTTCACACGGAGAAGGCGTCGAGAGAGTTTTCCAGACACACAGTCCACTAATTGCTTCTGTTGAAGTTAAGCGTCGTGGTGATGTTAGACGTGCAAAGTTATATTATTTGCGTGGCCTGACCGGTAGAGCGGCAAGAATTAAAGAAAAGCTTGGTTAATAATAAAGCATGCAAAGTTAGTAAAACAAACGCCTCATAAATTTATGGGGCGTTTGTTGTTTGGGCAACACGAAATGACAATAGATTCGTTTGATTACATCCTGCCATCTCCAATCGGCCTGCTAGGCTTGAATATTTCCTCTAAGGGGATACAGCGGCTGCTTTATATTAAAACCAAACAAGATTCACGTATTCCAAATAAAGGGTTTGGTGCTAAGGTGCATCAGCAAATCATGGAATATTTTGAACTACAACGTACTGAATTTGATCTACCTATCGACATTCAAGGAACAACATATCAAAACAGAGTATTGAGTGAGGTAGTCAAGATTTCATATGGTGAGTCATTGACCTATGGTGACATAGCGATGGCCATAGACAGTGGCCCACGTGCCGTCGGCAATGCTTGTCGTCATAACCCCATCCCGATTATTATTCCCTGTCATCGTGTGGTGAAAAAAAGTGGTATTGGCGGATATTGTGGCAGTATCGTGGGTAAAGAAATTCAACAAAAAGACTGGTTGTTACAGCATGAAGTGGATTCGCCAGCGACTCGTGAAATGTTTATTAAAAGTGAGATGGTTTAGGAGCATGTATGGCATTGCATAAAATTACTTGGCAGGGCGTGTTGGTGCGTTTTCTAGTTGCGCTTGGATTAGTGTTTGGTACTTATAACCCACATGGCTGGTCTTATTTTGATTGGGTACAGTCATATTTGAACCCGGTAGGTGAGACAAATACTAGTCTGCCATTGCTGCTATTAGCAGGAATAGTTTTGTTGATTGTTTGGGCGGTGTATATACGTGCAACTATGCGATCGTTAGGCATGTTTGGTTTGATCTTGGCGGCTGCATTTTTTGGTGTGTTACTCTGGTTAGCAATCGATTTTATTCCATCACTCGCAGATGATATGAAAATGATTATTGATCTAGTATTAGTGGTGTTAGCCGGAATTTTGGCAACAGGCATTACATGGTCACACATACGCAGAAGAGTTACTGGGCAAGCAGATGTAGATGATGTGGAATAGAAAGTTTGTCTGAATAGGTTGAATTTAAGTGATATGTCACCATTTATAAAAATATCGTATTTAATTTGGAGTAAAAGCTGTAATGAGTGAGCAAGTGCAAGAAGAAAACAATAAAGAAACTCTTAAGTTTGAGTCAGAAGTTAGTCAGATTTTACATTTGATGATTCATTCTCTTTATTCGAATAAAGAGATAGTGTTACGAGAGTTGGTTTCAAATGCTTCAGATGCCTGTGACAAATTACGTTTTGAGTCACTGTCCAATGCAGATCTGCTTATTGATGATACCGATTTAAAAATCCGAGTCTCATACGATGAAGAAAACAAAACCATCACTATTAGCGATAACGGCATAGGCATGACACGCGAAGAAGTGATTAAAAATATTGGCACTATTGCCAAGTCTGGCACTAAAGAATTCTTAGAAAATCTTACCGGGGATCAAGCCAAAGATTCTAATCTGATTGGCCAATTTGGGGTGGGTTTCTATTCTGCATTTATTGTTGCAGACAGAGTTGAGTTGAATACTCGTAGTGCGACTGTCGATGCCAAGCAGGGTGTGCACTGGCAGTCTGAGGGAACTGGGGAATACGATTTAGCAGAAATAGAAAAAGCAGATCGTGGTACTGAAATTATATTGCACCTTAAAGAAGAGGAGGCAGAGCTACTCTCTGGTTGGCGTCTGCGCTCCATAGTTACCAAGTACTCTGATCACGTGCCATTGCCAATCGAAATGCTTGAAGAAAAGCCGGATGGCGAAGAGGGTGAAGCTGATGCAGAGGCAGAATTAAAATGGGAAGTCGTTAATAAAGCATCATCGTTATGGACGAGATCAAAGTCAGATGTCAGTGAAGACGAGTATAAAGAATTTTATAAACATGTAGGCCATGACTTTGCGGACCCACTAGCCTGGTCGCATAATCGTGTTGAAGGTAAGACAGAATATATTTCATTGCTTTATATTCCAAGTAAAGCGCCATTTGATTTATATGAGCCTAATCAAACGCATGGTTTAAAGCTTTATGTGCAGCGTGTGTTCATTATGGAAGACGCGGAAAAATTATTGCCGCGTTATTTGCGGTTTGTGCGCGGTGTGATTGATTCGAGTGACTTACCATTAAATGTTTCGAGAGAGATTCTTCAAGGAAATAAAGTCATTGATTCAATGCGTTCAGGGTCAGTGAAGAAAGTACTTGGATTGTTAGAGGGTATCGCGAAAAAAGAACCAGAAAAATATCAATCATTTTGGAAAGAGTTTGGAAAAGTAATCAAAGAGGGGCCAGGTGAAGATTTTGCAAACCAAGAGCAGATTGCGAAGTTATTAAGATTTTCGTCAACTCAAGATGATAAAGATGATCAAAATGTATCGTTAGATGATTATATTGCTCGTATGAAAGAAGGACAGGAATCTATTTATTACATAACTGCAGACAACTTTAATGCGGCAAAAAATAGTCCGCATCTAGAGATATTCCGTAAGAAAGGTATTGAAGTCATTCTTATGTATGATCGTGTAGATGAATGGTTAATGGGTTCATTGAATGAATATGCTGGAAAATCATTTGTATCTGTGGCTAAAGGTGAACTGGATTTAGATAAACTTTCAGATCAGGATGAAAAAGAGCAGCAGAAGAAAATTGAGGAAGAGTCAGCTGACATCATTAAGCTGATCAAAGAAAACTTGGATGAAAAAGTTGAAAATGTACGTGTGTCACATCGTTTAACCACATCTCCTGCATGTATTGTACTCAATGAGCATGACATGGCATTGTATATGCAAAACCTGATGAAACAGGCAGGTCAGCAAATGCCAACGACTAAACCTACGTTAGAAGTAAATCCATCCCATCCTATGTTGGTTAAAATGAATGAAGAGACGGATCTAGATCAAGTTAAAGAGTGGTCAATGTTGTTGTTTGAACAGGCAATTCTTGCAGAAGGCGGACAGTTAGAAAATCCAGCTGATTTTGTTGCGCGACTAAACAAAATTATGCTTGATCTTGCTGGCTAGTAACATTGAATTAGTGAAATCAAATGCGCCAGATTGGATAGATAAGCCTTTAAGTGAGCTAACAAAGGAGCAGTGGGAATCTTTATGTGATGGATGTGGAAAGTGCTGCATGGCTAAATTGCAAGACGAAGATACTGCTAAGATTTATTATACCAATGTGGCGTGCGAGCTTTTTGATGCTGATAAATGTCGATGCACAGACTATGAAAATAGAACTCGCAGAGTACCAGACTGCATTTCGCTGAGTATACAACGCCCTCATGAGTTTGCCTGGCTGCCAACATCATGCGCATATCGATTGCGCTTTGAATCTAAACCGCTGCATACCTGGCATCCATTATTAACAGGTAATTTAAATAGTACTCATGAAATGAATTGTTCTGTTAAAGATAGAGTAATTAGCAGCAAAAATGCTGGTCCTTTAGAGCATCATTTGGTTGAGTGGGATTAATAAGCATTAAAGTTTGTTATTAAAAAAATATAATGCAAGTTATAAATGAGCTAATGATATACAAGCTAAAAAGCACGGTTTCTTTCCAGTAAACGCATACAGGCACTCTGCACAATAAATTTAATGTTGACATATTTTTCTCCAAAGCTGAAAGAATTGATTGAATGAATTTGAGTGCACATTAACGTTTAATTCTTTCAGTTATATTTCAATCTTTATGAAAAAGATAAATGGAGTTATTTTAGGGATAGTAGAGACAATAATAGCGGCAAGCGTTAAACAAGATGGATGAATCAATACGTATAGATAAGTGGCTATGGGTGGCGCGTTTTTACAAGACACGTAATATTGCTGGTAATGCGGTTGATGGTGGGCGTGTACATGTTAATGGTCAACGTGTGAAACCATCTTATCGGGTGAAGGTTGATGATGTGTTGCAGATTACACATCCGGACTTCAAGCGAGAAGTTGTTGTGTGTGGAATGGCTAAACACAGAAGATCTGCAAGTGAAGCGCAGATGTTATATCAAGAAAGTGAGAACAGTGTTGCGCAGCGAGAGTTAATAACTGCGCAACGTAAGATCTTAAGTCAAGGTTTACCGCGTACTTTGAAAAAACCCAATAAACATGAGCGTCAAAAAATTAGAGCAATGCTTGGCAAGTCTAAATAGTTTCTTAGATTACTCGCTGGCCTCTGCTTTTTTAGACTGAATGAATCTTAGCTTGTTACCATCATTTAAACTGGTAACTTTCTGGGCGGCCGTTTTTGCATTGGTAGTTGCAATTAGCTCATTTTCTTCGTTCTTCATAAAAGGGTTAGTGCGTTGCTGAGTTGCAAATTCTGGCGCTTCCTCAGAGGTAATTGACTTTTCTTGTTGTGTCGTTAAGCGAGGTGTTAATTGCATTGCAACACGTGGGTCTTGCTGCCAATGATCATACATTTCTTCAATGATAGTGTTTGATCTAATTAAATCTTCCAGGCTAGTTGTTAGTTGACGCTTGGCTAATGCAGCTTTCTCTTTTTCGATTTGACCGGTAGTTGCTAACTCTTCGATTCTTTCAAGTATTGGTAATGATTTTAAGATCAACTTAAGTTGTTCACTTAAATATTGATTGTGTGAAGGAAGTACTTGCATCCATACGCCATATAAAAGCTCCTTCATCTTTTCTAGAACTATGCTTTCGCCAGTCAATTCGATTGATTTCTCATTGCCTGAGTCCATGCCGATAATGGTAAGATCTTGAGGGTTATCAATATGCTCAAGAGTGACAAAGCAGTTGTATAGTTGCTGTATGCTTTCTAAGGTTGATGCAATTTTCTTTGGAGTATCTTTAGTATTCTCGTCAGCTAACAATAAAATAGAAAGTGTCTCATCATTGCTGTTTATATCGTTAAGCTCGTCGTGACCAATTGAAATTACTTTTTGGAAGTAACCTAGGCTGGATCGAAGTCTGCGTAGATTGCTAAATATACTTTTAAGTAACTCTGGTTGGTCGGTTGAAATCAACTTAGGCCAATTTTTTGGATCATTCAAGTAATGTAGATCTAGCTGTTTAAGCACTTCTTTTTCAGCATCTGAGAGTTTGCTTGTCGATATTGAAAATTTATTTAGTGCTGCTAAAAGGTCGCCAACATTAGGCACTTTTTTACCCTGTTTGCTTAATGCAAGAATGCGCACATGCAATCGCTCAAGCAGTTCGCTATCAGAAATGGCCTGTTGGATTTTATGGGTTGTATCTATTAGTTGTTTACGTCGCATAGTCATTCACTTCAAGGTTAGGCTCTGTTAAGAGCGTAGTTTCTCTGAATCTGTTGGTGACTATACTATTGGTCTATTCAGTGCCTGCCCGTGATGAACGTCATAATTTAGCGAATAAACGGTAGGTGGAAAGTCGAAATCAGCAGAGTTCCTTCTCTAAATGTGAACTAAGCGCAGTTTTGCAATAAGAGTGGGTATTGAGAGATGACTAACTCGGAATATTAATAATACTTTATTTGTATTCAGAATTTGGTGTTGAGGTCGGCAGTTATATAAACAAATCACCGTTTTGAGATAAAAGTGGTTAAGTAGACAAGTGTTTAACTAATTTTAAAACGGATAACGAATTCTTGATCAATATTAGAGGGTTTTCCTAAGCTGATAGTACCTGAACCGCTAAGCACGCTTTCGTCACGACAAATATGGGTCGTGCGACCATCATCGAAATCTATATAAGTGCCATTGAAGCTATGGTCGCAGAAATAGAACTGACCATTGCGCCATTCTAAGCGCCCATGGCGACGAGAGGAGAATCTATTAAGTAGAACTAAATCGCAATTTTGATCTCGTCCTAAACTGCAGCGTGGTTCCTGTGCTGATAGGTTGATACGCCACTTTTGGAAGACTAGTTCCATGCTTTGCGCTAGAGACGCCGCTGTTTCTAATGTGGGTATGCCAGCGTTCGTTAAATCATTATCTCGTAGAATTGCAGGTAACTCCGGCGCTGTATCGGAATTATCTAGCGCTTCTCGATCGCTTGCACGGCGACCTGACATCTGGCCGTTGCTTTCTTGCTCATCTGCATCATCGCGTACATCGATTGCAAGGCGTCGATTTTTGGTAACAAGCACACCTCGGCTATCAACAAATGGATAGCTTGGTCGTTTTCCCCATTTCCGGCGTTCAGCAGGCTTGTCGTCTGATTTGAATTGTTTTTGTGACATACGCGAAGTATGTCTTAAGCAGAAATAAACTGCATTGACATTAAAAGAAAAAGCCGAAGAACGGTTAGATGTAGCCGATAAATTTAGCTGTGATTAGAAGCAGATTTTATCGTGTTTATTATCTAGCCAATGAAGAAGTGAATGAGATCACTTTCTGAGTGATCTAGAGGGACGCCTAGGCTGATGACTCCGCTACCTTTTACCACGACTTTACCTTTGGTTATAAAGGTCTCGCCATCGTCATTTTTGATGTACGTGCCATTGATACTATTATCAAGTAGATAATATGCACCATCTTCAAAATATAGCCTCGCATGTTTGCGAGAAACGAAACGGGATTCGAATGTAGCTAAACAGTCTGAAGATCTACCAATCCAGACATTATCGTTAGTGCGCTTTATTTCATGGATTTCATCTTGAAACCAAATGAAAAGACGTTTATTGCCTAGCGCTTCTTCAATGTTGCTATTACTCGCTTTCTCAGTAACAGTGTCTTCTATTGTAATGTTATTTATTCGGCGTTCAGGGATCTGTCTGCGGTCTTGTCTGACTAGCGTGTCTTCGGAGTCAAAAAACGGGAATAAGGGAGTCGCAATCATAATGCGACGATCTTCAGAACCTCGCCGTTCTTGGGTAATTACTGTCGACACTTATTTCCCCAGCCTGTTAAATAATAGTGAGTCTTTCTATCTCCGGCAACCAAACCGTAAATAGTGCAAATGCGTAGGTAGCTAGTCCTAAAATTAGCCACAATGCAAACAACACTGATAACGAAATGTCGTGCGTGGAAAGACCTTCTTCAACCTTACTAGATATTACTTCCATAGGATATGTATGTAGTTCTCAAAATTACCTTCTGTAGACTAGGATACTACCATATAGCCGATAGTTCCCTAAATTTTTTAACAATATGTTATTGCGCGAAAATGTTTTAGAACAACACTTGAATAAGTGTAAGTAACCTATTGTTATAGAGTTATATGAGAATTAAGCGATGACAAAATGCTGGCGCAATATTCAGTTTTAGTTATTTCTGTTGGTAATTTTCATATACATAACTAGTCACAATTTGTTTGAATTCCCCGGCAATGTTGTCGCCGCGTAAAGTGCAAGATTTTTCACCATCTATATATACCGGTGCTACTGGTGCTTCTCCGCTACCAGGTAGGCTGATGCCAATGTTTGCATGTTTGCTTTCGCCGGGACCATTCACCACGCAACCCATGACAGCGACTGATAGATGTTCAACGCCAGGTAAGGTTTGTTTCCATTCTTGCATGGAGTCACGCAGATATATTTGGATGTCGTCCGCGAGTTCTTGGAAATATTCACTAGTCGTGCGTCCACAGCCAGGACATGATGTGACAGCTGGACTAAAGGCCCGTAAGTCTAATGATTGAAGTATCTCTTGAGCAATTAAGACTTCTTCTGTGCGTGAGCCACCAGGCTGCGGTGTCAGTGAGACGCGTATAGTGTCACCTATGCCTTGGTGAAGTAGAACTCCTAGCGCAGCTGCAGAAGCAACGGTGCCTTTAATACCCATGCCAGCTTCAGTGAGTCCGACATGTAATGCGTAAGGACAGCGTTGCGCCAGAAGTTTATAAACATCTATTAATTTAGGCGCATTACTAATTTTGCAAGAAATCACAATTTTGTCTGCGCCTAAGCCCAGTGTCTCTGCGTAAGTGGCGCTAGTTAATGCCGAGGTGATTAATGCTTCTTGCATCACTTCTTCAGCAGACTTTGGATTGTTAAGTTGTTGATTATTATCCATTTGTTCCGCCAAAATCTGCTGATCCAGACTACCCCAATTTACTCCAATGCGCACAGGTTTTTGATATTTGCACGCAGTTTCTATCATGCTAGCGAACTGACTATCACGCTTGCTGCCGCGTCCAACATTGCCTGGATTGATGCGGTATTTGTCCAGATGCTCAGCACACTCAGGTGCTTCGCTCAGCAATTTATGCCCATTGAAATGAAAATCACCAACAATAGGTACGGAAATATTCATGCGCGCTAATTGTTCTTTGATGTGTGGAACGGCGCGAGCAGCTTCAATATTATTCACGGTGATCCGTACTAGTTCTGAGCCTGCCTTGGCAAGGTCTGCAATTTGTGCGGCGGTACGAATTATGTCGCTAGAATCCGTATTGGTCATCGACTGTACGACAATAGGAGTGTCACCACCCATAGTGACATCGCCAATTTTAACTGCGATAGATTTTCGTCTTAGCATTGCATTGGTGTCTATTTGCATCAAAGTGTGTGGATTTTGTGATTACTATGTAGTGGTGCATAGTGTAACTAACATCGACGGTTGAAACGAAGCTAGATTTGAAAACAATGTCTAAAAATGTCAGCTATTACCAGCAAACCCTACAATTTACGACACCAGGCCGAGGTACAACTGAAATCACTCAGAATATTCGAGCTGTTGTGCGTACTGCAGAGATAAATATGGGTGTTTGTCATGCGTTTATACATCATACGAGTGCCTCGCTGATGATTTGTGAGAATGCAGATGAGGATGTGAGAGTGGATTTAGAGTCGTTTATGCAGAAAATAGTGCCTGACGGTGACCCGATATTTATCCACACCTGTGAAGGCGCAGATGATATGCCAGCTCATGTGCGTTCAGTCATGACACAAACAGAATTAACACTGCCGATCACGCAGGGGGAGCTGGCACTAGGAATTTGGCAGGGTGTTTATCTATGGGAACACAGGCATCGAGGCCATCAGCGTAAAATCACATTAACAATACATGGATGTGTTAACTGATATGGCTAAAAGCACTCAGACTGAACAGATTAAATGCGTGACATTGGATTTAGACGATACGCTCTGGCCAGTTGAGCCAACAATTGTTCGCGCAGAGCTAAAACTTTATCAATGGATTGAAAAAAATTATCCTCAGGTGAGTAATGCCTACACCCAACAAGATATTGCAGCTAAAAGAGTCGCGCTTCAGAATAGTCGTACCGACATCGCGCATAATGTAACTGAGTTAAGATATTGCTCGTTGTTAGAAATTGGCGATGAATTTGGATATAACAAAGCGTTTGCTGAGCACGGTTTGCAATTATTTCGTCGTTACAGAAATCAAGTCGAGCTGTTTGAATTCAGCGAATCAATTTTGTCGAGCTTGAAACAGCATTTTGTTTTGGGGGCGATAACAAATGGAAATGCCCAACTAGATCAAATTCCTGTTGGCAAGCATTTCGATTTTGTTGTCAGCGCAGAAATAGTAGGGTTCAGTAAGCCGCATCCAAAGATGTTTAAACAAGCGGCTAAATTAGCAAAAGTTGAATTAGCTAATATTATGCATGTGGGTGATTCTGCGCAGACAGATGTGCTCGGCGCAATCAATGCAGGATGTAAAGCTGTTTGGTTTAATCGCAAACGACAAGCTTGGCCGGGAGGTCAAAACCCTCATTATGTAGTTCATTGTTTAACTGAGCTGCAAGCAATACTTAATATAAAAAGTGATAATTAAAGAAGCTAGGAGATTTCAATGTCGGAGAATACAAAACACGATAAAAGTTTAGAAGAACGCATGAAGTCCATTGAGATTTTGCAACGTAATACTCGTATCGCAATTATTATATTGGTGGGTTACTCAATCTACGACGTTATTTCAGTCGACAGCGGTTCAGAAATTGTTTATGCACATAAAGTGAAAGCGCGAGAATTTGAGCTGATTGATGGTCAAGGTTCAATCTATGGTAGTTGGCAAGTGACAGATGCCGAAAAAAGAACGGCTGGCTTAGTGATGGAAAGTGCCGGCGGTAATCGCATGACGATGACTGCTGATGAGCTGAAACTGACTAGCGATAGAATAAACCCAGCACCACGTATGATTTTGGATGATAAAGGCGTGAAGGTATTTGAAAATACTTATTCAGAATCAGAGGCTTCCAATTCTGAATAAGTGAAGAGTAAATGTTATTTGCTCTTATCTAATTTGTGGGCTTTTTTTACCCAGTCATCGCGAGAAATTCTATCTTTGAAGCTGCCTAGTTTAGTAGAGATCTCATCAATGTCTTTTTGTGTCCATGCTGCAATTTGAGAGAATTTGTAGACACCCAGATCATTCAGTATGCCTTCTAATTTTGGACCGATGCCTTTAATTAGTTTTAAATCATCGCTGGCAGAGTCCGTCAGTGTAGGGATGGCGTCATCCTGATTATCAATGCTGTTGACTCTTTGAGTGAGTAGCTGGTTTTTTGTTGTGTCCAATTTTGAGCGGTAGGCGTCAATAGTGAAACGATGCTCGCGCAGCTGACTTTCAAGTTCAGATTGCGTGTGAGTGCCGGCGTTCAACTTGGCAACCTCGGACTCGAGTTCTTTGATTCTGACGCTTTGATCTAATTGAACAACAGGGGCTTTTTGGGCTCTATTTTCAGCGCTACGTAGCTGTGTACGTAAGCCGTTAATGATGGCATCTTTTTCTTCGCAACTATCGGTAAGTACGCGTTCTGTTTCAATTGTTTCTAAGCGTGCTTCACGAATTTGGTTGTGCATGCGCCCATAGACCTCTTTCTTAGAGGTGCCGAGTAATCGAATGCGATCAACTAAGCGTAATGTTTTGTTATCGCTAACTTCTGCAGCCGGTGGTAATGGAGGCATAGGATTATTTTTGCGATCACGTAGTTGTGCAAGCTCTTTTGTTACTTCAGATAATCTTGTGTGAGTGCGATTAAGGTTATCTTCATTAGCACTCAAAGATGATTGGATGTTATCAGCATAGCTACGCAACTGAGTGTAATCAGCTTTTGTTTTCATTAGCTTAGTCTGGAAAACACGAATCCAAGTGCGTAAAGGTTGTTGCTTGCCTTCAATCTCAGTTAGGCGGTTATGCGCACGTGTTAAATTGTCTTTATAAGCACGATCACTTCGTGCGGCGGCAGTTGCGTAGTTACGCAGCTGGCCATAGTCTGTTTTTGTTTTCATTAGCTTGGTCTGGAAAACCGAAACCCAATCTTTTAAGTTGGCAACTTTAGCGTCAACTTGGGTGAGTCTGTTATGAACCCTAGAAAGATTTTCTTTAGTGACCTTTGCTTCCCAGGCTTTCGCTTCTGCATATTTGCGATTTTGCGAAAGCTGTGTGTTTTTGCTGGCTAATTTTGTCTGTAAAGATTTAATCCACTTTAACTGGTTAGGTGCCTGGCGTGCTTGTTTTAACGTGCTATTCCAGCGCGAAGTCATTAGGTGGGCTTCACCTTGGGCAAGTGCTACATCACTACGCAATTGAACAACAGTGTGTTGAGAATCTGTTAATTGTTGTTCTTTTAAAGCAAGGGTGCTCTTTGTAGAAGTGAACTCAGTATTTAATGCTTGTTTTTGAGATTCAATTTCGGCAATTGCTTTATTGCATTTGCATCGACTTAAAAACCAACCTATTAGTACTCCAATAATTGCCGCAACTAATAAGTAGGCTCCCATTTCGCCTACAAGATAAGACATATCACTACTCTCCGTTTTTAACTTTAATTTCTATGCGTCGATTTTTAATTCGACCTGCTTTTGTTTCATTGGGTGCGACTGGGAATTGATCTCCAAATCCATTCGCATCAATTCGTGTTGCATCAACACCAGTGCTGACTAAGTAATCTAATACTGACTTAGCGCGCTGCTTACTAATATTTAGATTTAGCTCAGGGTTGCCCGAGCTGTCGGTATGACCATCAACACTGATCTTTACGCTGGGATTTTCAAGTAACGCTTTGGCCGCGTTGTCGAGTGTCTGTTGTGCAATAGGTGTGAGCTTTACAGAGTTTTTCTCGAAAGTGATATTGCTAAAATCTAATTGATTGAATTTCTTCTGTGCCTGTTCAATCGCTACAGTTTCGCTTTTCTGCATGACTTCATCTTCGAGTGGCGCAAATTCATCAGGCAATGCTTCAACTTTAGCCTTGAGTGCTGGTAACGGAGCAAATTCATCCGGCATAGGCTCAAGTTTTGCGCTAGAAAATGCCTCTGTATCATCAGACTCAGGACTCACCTCTTGTTGACCTGTAGTAAGCTGATTAATGACTTGCCTAACACCTACTGTGCGCTTAGCAATTTTTTCTGCAGTAGCGAGTGTCTCCTGGCTAATCACACTACCTTTGAGTGTTACATCGCGGCCATTAGTGGTAGCTTTAACCGCGCTGGTCTGTTCTGATTCAAGCAGGCTTTGACTGATTCTTGTTTGGATATCCTGTTGAATTTCAAGCGCTTTTTCTGATGTTGCGTGGGAATAGAGTAGATACAGCAAAATTAAGCCGAGGAGTAAAATGGCCCATATCCATAGAGGGCATGGAGTGTGTCTATTTGGTGTATTTTCAGGCATATGCGTAATTAACTTGGGGCCAAGTTATCGTTTTTCTATTATTATTAGTTATGTGTGTAAGTATTGCGTGCTTGCGGTCAAGAAGCAATGATCTCTACATCATTCTAACTTAGGTATAGCTTGAATGATGTAAGGGAATTCAATGCCTATGCTGTAACAGCATAGTTATGAGATGGGCCAACGGAGTGGCTATGCGTCTAACGTGCTATTTTTTGGTTTAAATTATCTTTGATGACATCGAGAAGCGTAAATGTTTCAGATATTTGGCTACTAGATAGATCTGAGGTTACTGATTGAACGATTTGCTCAAGGCGTTGAACACCTAACTGTGCGATCTTCTTGCCTTGAGCTGTGACTTGTATTTCTACTACACGCCTATCAGCTAGGTTGTGTGTTCGACTGACTAAATTGCGAGATTCAAGAATGTCTAAGCTACGGCTGACAGTGGCTCTTTCCATGCCGAGCTGAGATGCGACCTTAGATGGATTGTCCACTTGTTCCTGGGTTAAACAATCTAATATTAACCATTGACTATATTTTACGTCATACTTGGCTAGGCGATTGTTGACTTCAAGTCGACAGAGCGTATGTAAATGATCTCCGCACTGAAGAAACGAGCGTGTAAATGACTTTAGCTCAGAGGGTGAAAGTTTTTTTGATTTGCTCATTATATATTTGTTCGGCTTTGCTATATGTTGAGTAGTTTTGCGAGTAGTTCCAGCCAAAACTAACCGCTTGTTCTTAAGTAACGAAGCGCTTTATAGCATTCTTTTTTTTAAAGCAAAGCAATTGTTGAGGCTAACAATAGTATGAAAATTAACCATTATTGCTGAGTTGTTATTAATATTACATAGATTAAATAGTTACCAATGGAGAGGAGCGCATAAAAGTTTATATAGAACAGTAAGTTATAATAATATTATTTGTTTGGGTGCGCCATAAAATTGACTATACCGAATATTTTGTGAGCACCTTTTGGAATGACAAGTATTGTAAAATGTTTGAATACAGGTGTTGTATAGGTTGTTAGATAACTTAATGTCTTACTTTTTGTTATTTCCAATTTTGGTTGGTGCCCCGAGCGCGATTCGAACGCACGGCCTTCCCCTTAGGAGGGGGACGCTCTATCCAGCTGAGCTACCGGGGCAAATGTTATCTTCGTGAGTATTATATCTGGGCGGTTGGTTGGAAATGAAGTTGGTTTTGCATATATGGCTTGAGCAAGCGATTGATGCATGTGATTCGGATCAAGTAACTGATTAGTTGTCTATTTGAGAATGATAGACGTGACCTGGTGCCGAGGGCGAGAATCGAACTCGCACTTCCGAAGAAACCGGATTTTGAATCATCCAAGAGCAACATGTCACCATCAACCGCCATAAACTCCAATATCAAAATCAAGAAGTTAACCTAATTGTTTGATTGGGGATAGTAGTCAATTATTGTCAGAGGTTGTTGAAATTTCCCCCGTAAGTCCCCTTAACTTAATTTGATAATGCTACCGACGCAAAAGCAGTCATTCAGTTAACTTTTTGAACTGCTCAGCTGAAAATAATTCACTGACAGATGATTGCGACCGATCATCAGGCCACAAAAACTTCCAACCTTTATCACTTTTATTATCGAGGTGTGACGCTACCATTAACATAGATAATAAAATTGCCTGTATTCCATCTACACCAGCAGCAAAACGACGCTTCTCAATACCTGGAATTTCCCAATCACAACAACATCCATGCTCATCAGTGAAATATGGCGTACCAAACTGCACGCTAGAGAAAGTCTCTGAGCCGTCAGGTGCTACGAAGATCAATTCTCGTTCTGCAATTAATTCATCTTTATCCATGGATAAAGTAGTCTTCTTTCGGCTCAATAGCGGTCATTTGGGAGGCTCTAAGTTTAGCAACTCTCTTACTCGCACATCGTCCTTCTTATTCCAAACAATATGCTCTGTACCAAAATAGACCATAGTTTTCACTTTGATATCATTTTCCTCAAGTATATTTATTGCACGCAAATTATCATTCTTATATTCAATGTTTTCTAGATCGCTAAGATCATTCGTTGACTCAAGAAAGCCTGAAATTTTAAATGCACGACTATATTTAGCTGGTGGAGAAATTCCAAAAACATAGTCTTGTATTTCTTGGACATCTTCATCCGATATGTTCATCATATTTACACACTCAGGATTTTGAGCATCGTTAGTATAGGTAATGCCTCGCTTATCTAATTCCTCTGTAAATAAATCTAAGTGATTTCCCTGTGGATAACACATACCAATTTCTGAGTTCGATAAACCGCACCCCGTCAATAAAAATATTATTAATGTGATTACATTGGTTGTTTTCATGGGTGTCTTATTTGTCACTTTACGGCTCAATAGCGGTCATTCGCTAACAATAAAATTAAACTTTTATGTTTCAAGTGTAATGTCTTTGTATGTCGCCTATATATCAACAAGTCTGACCTTTTTATTTTCTTACCATAAACCTCTTTTGTTAAGGCCTAATAATAAAAAATGAACTGCACAACCCAACCAGAAAATAGTTATACCAATAAAAATAGGAGCAAATTCAGATAAACAGCCCTGAGAAGTTGAGCCTCGACCAGGCATGCTTATACAAAATTCTCCTGTTCTTAAAAACGTATCAACTACCATATAGGTATATGCACTGGCCACAAATAAAGACGCAAGCAGGTAAGACCAGACTAATTTTTGGCTTTTACTCTTCATTTCACATTTTTTAGTTGTTCGCTACTATCATTATAATCATAAGTTCAATAGAAACATTAGTAACACATGTCCTCTTTGGGTCGAAAGCAGTCATTGACTAATACCGTTAAGGTGTTCATGAGTTTATCTGATGGGGCTTGTTTAGTTCAAGATCATCAATATTTCCAAGTAGGGTGTGTGAGGTTACTTCCAAGCTCCTTAGGCTTTACGTCATCACCTAGAAATGGATTTTTAGAATTTGTGAATCGTATACAAATAAGCTGGCCAAAATCACTGCGGTCGATATTTTTATCTGTTACTTGACGCTTATATGCTTGCTCTTGCGTTTCATCAATACCAATCATGATAATACGGGGAGGTTTAATTTTCTTGGGAGGGTAAATTTTCTCCTCAAGTTTATTTATTCTTCTATGGATACTCATGGCTTATTTCCATTATTCGCAAAATTTTCTAATTCTTCAATTCGCGCCGTTAGGTCAACGATTTCCAAAATTTTAGTCTTAGATTCGAGAACACGCATAATACTTCCAGCTTCAGTTGGGCTAATTTTCCCAGAGTGCATCTCGAGCAAAACAGTGTTTGCTTGATCTAGTAATTGTTGAGAGCCCATTTTATTGATCTTGATTAATTCATCTCTTGCTTTGAGTGGTGGACATACACGGTCAATGCAAATTTTCATAGCAGTCATATCGCCTGCTAATGCTTTTTTAACAACGGTATCGACGAGAGAGGGAATGTGCGCTTCGATTAGTCCTCGAAACTTGGCCTGGTTGCTTAAGCCGGGTTTGCGACCTTTTGGATTTCCTGATTGACCTTTTTTAAATGGCATTGTTAATTCCTTGCTATTGCAATGAAAATAAATGCTGCACTACATGGTATATTTATATAAAGGTATGCAGCATGTGTAGTAGCGAATTGCTGAAAATTGGCTACATTAATTCATCAGATGATGTAATTAAAAATCGTATCAAGGTATAACTCCTATTTTTACTACTTTAGGCGTAGTAGGTTGATACGGATCGCGTAGTACTCGTTTTGATTTTTTAGTTTTTAGAAATGGCATTTTTGGTTCTTTCCAGGCGCCTGATGCAACGTTAGTGGCCCTAGCATCAAGTTTGCCTTTACACTCATCGATAGATTGCCATGTCACTGCATACAAGCTTGCTGCATTTCGACCACCTTGCCGAGTGAGAGTGATCCACCCGTAATGTATTAATTCATGTCTAGCCTTGTTTAAAGTTGCTTCAGATCTCCACCCACGGTTTTTCATCATTGACCAAGTCATACATAGGTCGCCATTATTTTTGCCTCTATATTGACTGTATAAGTCCACTAGGAGTTTTACTGCATAAGGGGACAATATAATGAAATTTACGTGATTCAAGCAATCATGTGGGAAAGCTACAAAACCCCCGCTAATTTTTCTGCCTTTGACTTTTAGTCTGTCTTTTGATGGCATTATCTTAGCTTTCTAGTCAATTAACTTGAGTTGATTAGAGTCATATAGCCAGTCCAGATACTTATCTTCATTGATCAAAATTTTTCTTCCAATGCGAAGAATTGCACCAGACTTACCAAGACCATTTTTGTCTGAATTAAAGATTTGCCATCTAATGCCACCCTCTGAGAATGCGCGATGTTTTTCTGAGAATTGACGTACAGTGAATAAATTTGATGAGCTCATATGATTACCTTTATGCGTATTTATTGTTGCTTCCTGTTGCCAAGCACCTACTTGCTTGAGCAGTTGGGAACAATGACGCGTAAAAGAGTAATCCTTAAAAAATTGGATTTTGTATTATTTCAGAACTTTATTTTTAAATGACTTCGCGAGTGCTGCTTGGCTATTTTTTGCTTTGTAGTAGTAGCTTTCAAGTACCTTTTCGGGAGATGTAGACTCTTGTTTTATAATTGATTTCCATTGCTCTTGTCTTGCGAGCTGTATACAAGCCCAATTGACGCTACCTCTAGGTGATCTAGAGGACCTAAGAGTATTTACAGTGTTATAAAGGTCCTGTAGCACTCCTAGGGACCATTTTGTGGGTGCACCTACTTTGTTTTCTAGCTTGAATCCAGGCACGAAGTCTCTCGCAAGCGAGAGTGAGAGTTCATATAACAGTTTTTCCTGTGGTTCTATGTCAAAGAGTCCATAGTGTTCGCAAAGTAAGCTCAATTTTTCATTGATCTCTTCGTTAATCTCCTGGGAGATTTGATTCTGCTTATTTATGTCATCTCTGAGGAGAGCTACGGTTAATTCGCGACTTCTATCTATTAGTCTCTTATTGAGCTTCCCTGTGAATTTATTGGAAGCCATTTTCAGCTAAAAATTTGATCATTCATTTTTGATACAACCTTGCTGTTATGACTATCTGAAAGGTGCGCATACCTCTTCACCATTTGCAGTGTCTTGTGTCCTAATATGTCTGCGATCTCAGCGAGTGTGCCGCCGCTCATGGCGAGATAGGATGCTGCACTATGTCTGAGGTCATGAAAGCGGAAATCTTCAATCTCAGCAATTTCAAGCGCTTTTTCCCAGGCAGCTCGTATAGTGGTTGGTGATTTTTTATTTCTTTTCCCTGGGAAAAGTAGATCAGAATCAATTCTTCGAATTTGCGATAGCCGTTGAATTATCTCGTGAGCGTGGCCAACTAGTGGGATTGAGCGAATTTCGTCATTCTTTGTGTCAAATAATGTAATTTGGCCGCGCTTTAAATTCACCTGTTTCCATTTCAATGTGAGTATTTCTGATTGTCTAGCACCCGTAGAGAGGGCCAGCACAACAATAGGGTACAGACTTCCATTCTCAACTTCTTGGCATGCAAGGAGTAATCGTTTTCTTTCATCATCAGATAAGAATCTCACCCGGCCTCGTGGTTCTTTGCATTTGCGCACTTTTCGCATGGGGGAGTCATCTAGCCATTCCCACTCATTAACAGCTACTGTGAAGCAGTGAGAGAGCGCAGCAAGGTATCTGTTGGCGGTGGAAGGGGATCGCTTGGTCCCCATGTGCGTTTTGTCTTCTTGAAGCATATCGCGGTGTTCAGCAATTAGAGATGGTGTTGCGTCTGCAAGTAGATAGCCCCCAATTTTCTCCTTCCACCATTCGAGTTGAGGTTTCTGGTTAGATTGATTTTTACCTTTTTTGGGAAGTACGGTCTTGATGTATCGATCTAACATTTCGCCGACAGTATGTCGTTTTGACTCAACAGTTTTAAAATGACGGCCATCTCGAATCGCTGATTCGGTGTCTTGTGCCCATTTCTTAGCATCAGTTTTGCGTTCGAAAGTTGCTGACTGAGTTGGGTGTCCTTTTAGTCTTATCTGAACGCGGTAGCGAGTTTTGCCTTTTTTATCTGTACGGGCTTCGATGTGAGCCATGTATTTGGCCTGAAATTAATCTTAGATATAACCTACAACAAAGCCCAATATATGGCAACACAGGATATATAATCTTGTGACTTCATGCTTTATAGGCTAGCAATAGCGCGTTAGACCTTTTATGCTGCTGAAAATGGGGGAGTTTAAGGGGAGTGGATGTTAATAATTCAAGCAGAATGATTGAGAAATATACTTCCGGTATGGTCTTAGGCTTGCGCCAACTTTGAAAAATTCAGTAAGCCGCTGGAATGGCTCAATCTCTAGTCTGAAACTAAATCAGTCCAGTAAAAAAGCATTTGATGATACAAATGACTCTCTTTCGGGTTGCTCGAGATTGTTAATAAGATTTTTTAGCACTCCAGATCCATCAATGCTGACCGAGATGCTGCGTGAGCCAAAGAATTCTGGACCATGCTCAGAAATATACTGATCGATTGTTGAGTCAATATATTTGTGTTTTTCAATAATGGTTGTATTAGTATCACTTTTCATGATTTTTATATGGCTATATTAGATTATTGAATGTAATCAGTATGTCGATTCTTTTTAGTAACAGTACTTTATTGAGATTTTAAATATAGCACGTAATGCAACAAATCTATCAGGCGAGTCGATATAAAGTAAAAATAGGGTAATAAAATGCCAAATTGGAATGAGATCTTAACTGAACATAATCAATTAATTAAACAGCATGAGAATGCAATAATTTCTGTATCGGACACTATTAGAAGAAAATATTTGCAAGAACTTTTTGGATTTACAAATAGAAACGTCATCTGTTATTACTCGGGTTGGTTGAGTAAGCCATATTCTCAAGAAATGTCCATAACAGATGAAGATAAAAATGGGTTAATGATGGCTGTGCATCAGATGGATAGAAGTTTGGGTTTGGATCTGATTCTCCATACTCCGGGCGGCTCTCTAGCAGCATCTCAATCGTTGATTGACTATTTGCACAGAATGTTTGGCAATAATATCAGGGCAATTGTGCCGCAGATTTCTATGTCAGCAGGAACGATCATGTCATGCTCTTGTAAATCTATAGTGATGGGTAAGCAATCAAACTTGGGGCCAATTGATCCGCAAATTAATGGTACTTCAGCATATTCCATACTTGATGAATTTCAGCAAGCATACGATGAAATGAAAACTGATCAGGCTAGAGCGCTTATATGGCATCCAATACTTAACAAATATGCTATTGGATTTTTTAAAACGGTTGAGGATACAGTTAAGCTGGCAAACGATTTTGTGCAGAAGCAATTGGTCACATGTATGTTTGAGGGAGAAACCGACGCCGAAGAAAAGGCGAGGCACATAACAGATAAATTGTCTGCAATCGACACCAACCGGCAACATGATAGACATATACATATTGACGAGTGTAAAGAATTGGGATTGAAAATTGAGGATTTAGAAGCAAACTCAGAATTGCAGGATTTAGTGCTAACTGTGCACCATTGCTTCATGCATACGATAATGAATACGTCTGCATATAAGTTAATTGAGAATCATAATGGAGTGGCGCTAGTGAAGCATTTTAATAATCCTGCACGATAGGATTTTATGAGTAAACGATGCGCAATCCCCTATAACTCCCCCGTAAACACATTTAAAAAATTGTTCGATCGATCGTGTTTGCGTAACTATCTGTTTTTAAATGGTGCCGAGGGCGAGAATCGAACTCGCACTTCCGAAGAAACCGGATTTTGAATCCGGCGCGTCTACCAATTCCGCCACCCCGGCATATGTTAAGGTTCGCGAAGTGTAACCGAAACTCCCATAACATCAAGCATGCTTACGTTTTCAGTTTGATAATATTGCCTGCTTTATTATATTTTTGTGCCTGTTGAATGAAACAAAATCCACTAAAATTTAACATCGATGACTTCGATTACGATCTTCCTAAAGAGTTGATCGCGTTAGAACCTGCCTCCGATCGTGATGGCAGTCGACTGTTGCTGGTATCTCGCTCAAAAGATAAATTTGAAGATAAGTGCTTCTCGGATATTGTGGATTATCTGCGTCCTGGTGATTTGTTGATATTGAATGATACTAAGGTATTTCCAGCGCGTTTATTTGCCAACAAACAAAGTGGTGGCAAGGTTGAAATATTAGCGGAAAGACTTTTGGGGAATGGTCAGTTTAAAGCTCAGCTAAAGTCGAATCGCACGCCAAAGCAAGATGCGGTGCTTAAAGTGAATGATAATTTAAGCGTGCAGGTATGTGCGCGTGATGAAGAGTTTTTTATACTAAAGTTTCTCTCTGATGCTCCTGTCATGGAGATTTTTCAACGTTATGGGCATATACCTTTACCTCCATATATAGAGCGTGAAGATACCAATAGCGACAGATCACGTTACCAAACAGTTTATGCCGATCAGTTGGGAGCAGTGGCTGCGCCGACTGCTGGCCTGCATTTCACTCAAGATTTGTTGGGCCAAATAAAGCAGCAACAGGTAGACGTTGCGAGCATTACCTTGCATGTGGGTGCTGGAACATTTAAGCCAGTCAAAGTGACTGACCCTAGCCAGCATCAAATGCATTCTGAGTTTGCCCATGTATCGCAATCTGTGTGCGATCAAATTCAGCAAACTAAACAGCGAGGTGGCCGGGTTGTTGCGGTGGGAACAACCTGTGTACGCGCTTTGGAATCGGCAGCATTAACAAGTGATTTGAAATCTTTCTCTGGTGATACAGATATATTTATCTATCCTGGTTTTGAATTTAAAGTCGTCGATGCGTTAATTACAAACTTTCATTTGCCTCGTTCCACCCTGCTAATGTTAATCAGTGCATTGGCAGGTTGTGAAAAAATCCAACGTGCTTACCAATATGCAATTGATCAGCGTTATCGCTTTTATAGCTATGGTGATGCGATGATGATTACTAACTAACTTTCAAATTTATTTTAAAACGATTATGGGAATTGCTGGTTTTAATATAGAAGCAACTAGCCAAGGTGCGCGTGCAGGAACATTGCAAACACGTCGAGGCGAATTGCAAACTCCTATCTTTATGCCGGTTGGTACATATGGAACAGTCAAAGGTGTGACCACTGAAGAACTGCAGGCATGCGGGAGTAAAATTATATTGGGTAACACCTTCCATCTTATGTTGCGTCCGGGTGTTGATGTGGTGCAAAAGCTAGGTGGTTTACAAGGGTTTATGCATTGGCCAGGCCCAATTCTGACAGACTCGGGTGGTTTTCAAGTGTTTAGTCTCGCGGCTAATCGAAAAATTACTGAACAGGGTGTGAAATTTAAATCACCAATAGATGGTTCAACTGTGAATTTAGATCCTGAGATATCAATGCAAGTTCAGCGTGGCTTGGGTTCGGATATTGTAATGATCTTTGATGAATGTACTCCGTACCCAGCTACCCATGAGCAAGCCGCCATATCAATGAGGCTGTCAGCACGTTGGGCTCAGCGTAGTAAAGAGGCACATGGCGATAGTAATGCGGCCTTATTTGGTATCGTACAGGGTGGAATGTATGACGATCTTCGTGAAGAATCTTTGTCGGCACTAAAAGAGATTGGCTTTGATGGTTATGCCATCGGAGGTCTCTCAGTGGGTGAGCCAGCGCAAGAGCGTTTACATGTGCTAGATTTTTTAAGAGATAGAATGCCAGAGAATAAAGCTCGCTATCTAATGGGAGTGGGTAAGCCAGAAGATATTGTAGAAGCTGTAAAACGCGGCATTGATATGTTTGATTGTGTCATTCCGACAAGAAATGCTCGTAATGGCTATTTGTATACAAACTCGGGAGTATTGAGAATACGTAACCAAAAATACCAATACGATGAGCGGCCTATTGATGAGCGCTGTGGTTGTTATACCTGCCAACATTATTCGCGGGCATATTTGAAACATTTAGATAAATGTGGAGAAATGCTAGGCGGACGATTAAATACTATTCATAACCTGAGTTACTTTCATGGTTTGATGAAGAATATGCGCGAAGCAATCTTAGAGGGGCGATTTGCGAAGTTTTACGATGAATTTTATATGGCAAGGCAGACAAACGGGTCTTCTGTGGCATAATACGCCGCTTCGTATTTAGACAACAGGCACGCCTAAAGGATAAATGATGTTTTTAATAAGTGATGCTCATGCTGAGGCTGCACCTGCTCCAGCCGGTGGTGGTACAGAAATGCTAGTGATGATAGGCATATTTTTCGCCATTATGTATTTCATGATAATTCGCCCTCAGCAAAAAAGATCGAAAGAACATAAATCTCTAATGGATTCGCTTAGTAAAGGTGATGAGGTAGTGACTAATGGCGGAATGATGGGAAAGATTAAAGGTGTTGGTGAGGACATTATTCGCATTGAATTAGCTGAGAATGTCGTTATTAAAGTTCAGAAGCATGCTATCGCTAGCGTGTTACCTAAGGGCACCCTAAACCAAGATTAGTGGCTTATACATTTAACTAAGCAGCTAAGAACTAATAAGAACACAGCGAGTATCGAGAGAATCACATGCTAAATCACTATCCGTTTTGGAAAAATGCCATGTTGGTATGCATATTAGCTATCGCGGCTATCTATGCATTACCTAACCTGTTTCCAGAAGATCCATCCGTTCAGATATCTCATGACAGTGGTGAGTTACCTGCCGGCCTACAAGCTCAAATTGAAACGGTGCTCACGCAAAGCGAGCTAAATAGTAAAGGCACAGAAGTGACTGATTCTCAGCAGTTGCTAGTTCGTTTTTCTGATACCGATGCGCAACTGAAAGCAGCCGATGAATTAAAAAGCATTCTAGACTCGCAACACATTGTTGCGTTAAATCTTGCACCTGCAGTGCCAGGTTGGTTAAGAAGTTTAAATGCTAGTCCGATGAGCCTGGGTTTAGATCTTCGTGGTGGTGTGCATTTCTTGTTACAGGTTGATGTGGAAGCAGCGTTAGTAAAAGCACTGGATCGTTATGAGGGTGAATTTAGAACCGCCTTAAGAGAAGAAAAAATTAAATATGTTTCTGTTAGTCATGATAATAGTAGTTTGCTAGTGAAGTTTCGTGACGAAGAAAACTTGCAAGCTGGTTTAGCAGAATTAAAGGATAACTTTCGAACTGATCTAGACTTTGTCGAAGTTAGTGCTGATAAAGGATTTGATCTTAAGATTGATTTTAAAGATACAGCGAAACAAGAATTACAAACCTTTGCAGTACAGCAAAATACTACAACGTTAAGAAAGCGTGTTAATGAATTAGGTGTGGCTGAGCCAGTTATTCAGAGACAGGGCTTAGACCGTATCGTGGTGCAGCTGCCTGGCGTGCAAGATACTACTCAAGCTAAAAATATCTTAGGTGCTACAGCAACATTAGAATTTCGCATGGTAGATGAGCAGGCAGATGCATTTGCTGCTAAGCAAACAGGCCAAACGCCAATTGGTGACAAGTTATATTTTGAACGTGATGGCACACCAGTGTTGCTCAAGCGTAAGCCAAAGTTAGAAGGTGAATACATTACTGATGCGTCTTCTGGGCTTGATCAAGACTCTGGTGGTGCTGCGGTATTTATTAATCTAGATGGTGAAGGTGCGAGGAAATTCAGAAAAATAACTGGCGAAAATATTAAGCGTTTAATGGCAGTAGTCTTTATCGAGAATAAAACTGAATACTACAAAGACGATAACGGCCAACTTCAAACGCGGACTCGTAAAGTGGAAGAGGTTATTAATATTGCGCGGATACAAGATGAGTTAAGCCATCGTTTCCAAATTACTGGTTTAGATTCTACGCGTGAAGCACGTAATTTAGCATTACTATTGAGGGCGGGTGCATTAGCTGCACCGATGAGCATTATCGAAGAGCGAACAGTGGGCCCAAGCTTAGGTCAGGATAATATTGATCAAGGCAAAAGCTCTGTGTTACTAGGCATGATTTTAGTAATGATTTTCATGGTGATTTACTATCGAGTATTCGGCATTGTGGCTGATATTGCGCTGACGGTGAATTTGCTATTAATTATTGCAATTTTGTCGATGATTCCTGGTGCAACATTAACTCTGCCCGGAATTGCGGGCATTGTGCTTACCGTTGGTATGGCGGTTGATGCCAACGTGCTGATATTTGAACGTATTCGAGAAGAACTGCGCAACGGTAACTCGCCGCAAGCGAGTATTCATTCGGGTTATGCAAAAGCCCTATCAACCATTGCTGACGCAAACGTGACGACGCTAATTGCTGCGATTGTTTTATTTACTTTTGGTACGGGCCCTATCAAAGGTTTTGCAGTAACGCTTTCGATTGGGATTATGTGTTCAATGCTGACTGCAATCATGGGAACACGTGCGTTAATTAATTTAATCTACGGAAATAAACAGGCGCCAAAATTGGCGATATAGACACTATGCAATTACTTAACGAATCATTGAATATCGATTTTCTTGGCAAGAGAAAAGTTGCCTGGATAATTTCTGCAGTATTGATAGCAATCTCTATTGCATCATTAAGTACACGTGGTTTAAATCTTGGTATCGATTTTACTGGAGGTACTCTGGTTGAAGTGGGTTATCAGCAGGCTGTGGAACTCGAGCCTATCCGCGACGCGTTAGAAGAAGCTTCATTTGAAGATGCAATCGTGCAACATTTTGGTACCGCAAAAGATGTGTTGATTCGTCTACCAGCAGCAGGTGGAGATAAAGCATCGGAGTTAAGCAACCAGGTGTTAGCAGCATTGCAGTCAACGGGTGAATTGTCGATGAGACGTGTGGAGTTTGTAGGGCCGCAGGTGGGAGAAGAATTGCGAGATGATGGTGGTTTAGCAGTATTATATGCGCTGTTTGGTATTCTTATCTATGTCGCTTTAAGGTTTGAGTATCGATTTTCACTTGGTTCTGTTGCTGCATTAGTACATGACGTGATTGTCACTGTCGGTTTCTTCTCAGTGACGCAGGCATCATTTGATTTGACTGTATTAGCAGCGGTATTAGCGGTGATTGGATATAGTTTGAATGACACCATAGTTGTGTTTGATCGCATTCGTGAAAATTTTCGGCGCATGCGCAAGTGGACACCAATGGAAGTAATTAATGGCTCTGTCAATCAGACCATATCTCGTACTTTGGTGACATCATTGACAACTTTGTTGGTATTGCTGGCGCTGTTCTTTATTGGTGGCGAAGTGATACATTCATTTGCGCTGGCATTAATTGTCGGCGTAGTAGTGGGGACTTACTCTTCGATTTATATCGCTAGCTCAATGCTAGTTCTGCTCAATGTTACCTCTGAAGACTTAATTCCAGATGAAAAAGAAAACGAAGAGCTGGACGAACTACCGTAACGCTTAAACAGATTTAACGGCGTTATTGATAGTCGTGATTAGGTTTTTGTACATCTGGCTATTGGCCGCGACGATGTTGCCTGTTTCCATGTAGGTATGCCCGCCTTCTATGTCGCTGACTAAACCGCCTGCTTCTTGAATTAGAAGTACACCAGCGGCAATGTCCCAGGTGTTTAATCCAAATTCCCAAAAACCATCGAAGCGCCCAGAGGCTACATAGGCTAGATCTAATGCTGCAGAACCAGCACGCCGTATGCCTGATGTTCTGGATAATAAGGCTCGCAGAGTAGCTATGTATACTTCTAATTCTTGATTATCTCGGTACGGTAAACCTGTGCCGATTAAACTGCCGGTTAAATCGCGTTGCTTGCTGACACGGATGCGGCGATTATTTAATGTTGCACCGTCACCGCGAGAAGCACAAAATAATTCTTCTTTGAGTGGGTCGTACACAACACCAAGTTGAAGTTTATTTTTTTCGCGCATGGCAATCGAAACGGAATACTGGGGGACACCATGTAAATAGTTCGTGGTGCCATCTAGAGGGTCAATAATCCATTCGCACTCATCACCAGATCGGGCGCCAGACTCTTCAGCAAGAATAGCGTGACTAGGGTATGCTTTTTGGATGATCTCAATAATCGATTTTTCAGCCTGCTGGTCAACCTCGCTAACAAAATCATTAGTGCCTTTAGAGTGGACTTTTATATCCGGCAAGCGGTTAATGTTTCGGAGTATGACTTGACCGGCCGCTCTAGCTGCGCTGACCGCAATATTTAATCCAGGTTTCATATTTTAAATAAGCGGTTCGTTTGAATTGGCGGCAAAGAGTAGCAGAGACGAATCAATTTGTAAGCTTAATAATCCATGGAACAGATGCAAACTAAAATCAAACAACCCAGAGTAGTAATGGTAGAGACGTCGCACCCTGGCAATATTGGGGCAGCAGCGCGTGCTATGAAAACCATGTGTCTTTATGATCTTGGCTTAGTGATACCTAAGAAATTTCCAGATCCTGCCGCCTTTGCACGAGCTTCGGGTGCTGCGGATATTCTCGAAAACGCGCAACAATTCAATACTCTGACTGATGCTGTCGCAGACTGTCAGAATGTCGTGGGTATTACTGCGCGTAACCGAAAATTATCTGCACCGGTGGTGACACCGAAAGAGCTTATGCAGCAAATGCTCAATGATTCCCAACAGACCCAAGTAGCTTGGGTATTTGGTCGAGAAAGAAATGGACTAAGTAATGAAGAAATTGACCTATGCAGTACAGTTTGCACGATTCCTTCTAATAGTGATTACGGATCACTGAATATTGCCGCCGCCATACAAATTTTATGTTATGAATGGCATGTTGCTCAGTTAGATGTGCAGCATGGAGTATCCAGAAGTGAGCCAGCTCAGGGTAAGGCGCTTGCACCAGTTGCAGAGAGAGAAGGGTTTTATGAACATTTATGGCAAGCGTTAGATAAAATTGAATTTCTGGATAAAGACAATCCCACACCCTTAATGCGAAAGATGAGACGACTGTTCGACCGTACACAAATGAGCAGTGCAGAAATCAATATTCTCAGGGGTATATTAAAAAGTATTTTAAAACAATAGCTTATGGAAATATCAGGCATTTTTTAGCCTGCATAAGCCTGTACAACTAGCCCGTTAGCTATACTTGATTAAAATAGTCGGGTATTGGTATCATTTTCGCCATCATGACATCGGTGATCAAAAATGAAACTTAGTACTAAAGGCAGATATGCAGTGACAGCAATGTTTGATGTGGCTATCCATCAAACAGAAGGTCCTGTGTCGCTGAGCGATATATCCGAAAGACAGGGTATTTCACTTTCATACTTAGAGCAGTTATTTGGCCGCATGCGTCGACGTGGTTTAGTGGCAAGTACGCGAGGACCTGGCGGTGGTTATCGTCTAGCACATGCTACGGATAAGATTGCTATTGCCGATATTATTACCGCAGTGGATGAGAATGTAGATGCTACTCGATGTGGCGGTAATGCAGATTGCCAAAACCAGCAGCGTTGTTTGACCCATGAGTTATGGGAAGAACTAAGTTCGCAGATACATGTTTTTCTCTCAGGAATTACATTGGAAGATGCCATCAATAAACAACGTGTGGTTGAAGTGGCAGAACGACAGGATCGTATGCTCGGCAGTGAGCAGCGAGTTGATTTTCAGTAAGTTTAAAAAACGTAAAAGAATTTAATAAAGGATATTATCAGTGAGCGAGTTAAAACTACCCATCTACCTTGATTATAGTGCTACCACGCCAGTTGATCCGCGCGTAGCAAAAGCAATGATGGAGTGCTTAACCCCGGAAGGTAATTTTGGTAATCCAGCATCGAGAAGTCATGCGTTTGGTTGGAAAGCTGAAGAAGCGATAGATGAAGCAAGAAAAAACGTTGCTGCATTAGTCAATGCTGACCCTAAAGAAATTGTTTGGACGAGTGGTGCAACTGAATCTGATAATCTAGCGATTAAAGGTGCTGCGCATTTTTATAGCAAAAATGGCAAACACATTATTACTCTAAAAACTGAACATAAGGCTGTGCTAGATACCTGTAGACAGTTAGAGAGAGAAGGTTTTGAGGTGACATATTTAGAGCCTCAGACAGATGGCTTGGTTAATATGGATAAGCTTAAAGAGGCCATCCGCGATGACACAGTGTTAATTTCTATTATGCATGTGAATAATGAAATTGGCGTTGTGCAAGACATTAAAGCAATTGGTGCATTGGCACGTAAGAAAAAAATAATCTTTCATGTAGATGCTGCGCAAAGCCCGGGTAAAGTAGAAATCGATGTTAAAGATATGAATGTCGATTTAATGAGTTTTTCTGCACATAAAATATATGGACCTAAAGGTATCGGTGCTCTTTATGTGTGCCGTAAACCGCGTGTACGTATCGAAGCGCAAATGCATGGCGGTGGTCATGAGCGTGGTATGCGTTCTGGCACTTTGCCGACTCATCAAATTGTTGGTATGGGTGAAGCATTTAGAATTGCTAAAGAAGAAATGGCAAGCGAGAACGAACGTACTCGTATGCTAAGAGACCGTTTGCTCAATGGTTTAAATGATATGGAAGAGGTTTATATTAATGGTGACTTAGATCATCGCGTGCCACATAACTTGAACATGAGTTTTAATTTTGTTGAAGGTGAAAGCTTAATTATGGCGCTTAAAGATATTGCAATATCTTCTGGTTCTGCATGCACCAGCGCATCATTGGAGCCTAGCTATGTATTGAGAGCGTTAGGACGTGATGATGAATTAGCGCATAGTTCACTACGTTTCAGTATTGGACGTTTCACCACAGAGCAGGATGTAGATCATGCTATTAAGGTAATTAGAGAAGCAGTGAGTAAATTGCGTGATCTTTCGCCGTTATGGGATATGTATAAAGACGGCGTGGACTTGAAGTCCATCGAATGGGCCGCACATTAATAATTAGGTATATTTAAATTTAAGGAGTCGAACAATGGCATATGGCGAAAAAGTATTAGATCACTACGAGAATCCCCGTAACGTAGGGACATTAGATAAAGAAGATGCAAGTGTGGGTACTGGCATGGTTGGCGCACCTGCATGTGGTGACGTAATGAAGCTGCAAATCCAAGTTGGTGAGAATGGCGTTATTGAGGATGCTAAGTTCAAAACTTACGGTTGCGGATCAGCGATTGCTTCTTCCAGCTTACTTACAGAGTGGGTTAAAGGAAAAACTTTAGATGAGGCAAGTCAGATTAAAAATTCTGATATTGCTGAAGAACTTGCATTGCCACCAGTGAAGATTCATTGCTCAGTATTAGCAGAGGATGCTATTCGTGCTGCGATTACCGATTATCAAGGTAAGCAAGACACAGCTAAAGAAAAGAAGCGCGCGTAGTTTAAGCTAATGTCTATTTCATTAACTGACAGCGCTGCAAATCGTGTTAAAACCTTCCTAGAGAAACGTGGGAAGGGAGTTGGGGTACGTCTTGGTGTGAAAACGACTGGTTGCTCCGGTATGGCTTACACCATAGAGTTTGCCGATGCGGTTGAAGATACAGATACAGTGTTTGAAGAAAACGGTGTGAAAATATTAATTAATCCAAAAAGCCTAGTCTATTTGGATGGCACCGAGCTCGACTTTGCAAAAGAAGGCCTAAATGAAGGGTTTAAATTTAATAACCCAAATGAAAAAGATCGCTGCGGTTGTGGCGAAAGCTTTACTGTTTAGACTGTCTAGTATTTTCATCTAGTTTTTACGAATCTAACTATTTATGGAATTTAATTTCTCTCGAAATTACTTCGAGCTGTTTGAGCTTGAGACGCGATTCCATATTGATACTGCTAAGTTAGCTAATCAATATCAAGCGCTGCAGTCTCAATTTCACCCCGATCGATTTATAGAAGGTAATGATCAGGCTAAGCGCATTGCTATGCAGGCAACTACGTTTATTAATGAAGCACATAAAACCCTGCAAGATGAGTCATTAAGGGCGCGTTACTTACTTGAATTACAGAATGTGCCTTTTAATACAGAAAAAGATACAACTAAAGATATGGATTTCTTAATGGCTCAAATGAGTCTGCGAGAACAGATAGATGAAGTTGATCGGCAGGAAGATCCGCTCGAGTCTCTAGACGATCTGGCACGTCAATCAAAACAGGAAAAATCTCAGCTGATTGAAAATTATCAAACTTATTTTAATACACAGCAGTGGGATGAGGCTAAAGAAGTTGTGTTGAAGCTACAGTTTTTTACAAGACTGCAGCAGCAGATAAACCAAAAACAAGAAGCCTTGGAAGATCAGATACTCTAAAAACATATGGCCTTATTACAAATTTCAGAACCAGGAATGTCTACCGCACCGCATGAGCATCGTTTGGCGGTGGGTATCGACCTTGGAACGACTAATTCATTGGTGGCATCTGTGCGCAGTGGTGTTGCAGAAACGCTGGTTGATGATGATGGTCGGGCGATACTGCCTTCAGTTGTTTATTATGCTGAAGGAAAGGCACCGGAAGTGGGCGTAAGTGCGCTAGAAAAATTTTCTAAAGACCCATTAAATACGATTGCTTCAATCAAGCGCGTATTAGGGCGTTCAGCTCAAGATATCCAGGTAACGAATGATTACGTTCCGTTTCAATTTGAGAGTAATAACGATAGTGTGCCACGGGTAAAAACCGCATTAGGACCACGCACTGCTGTAGAGATTTCCTCTGACATTTTGTTGGCGCTCAAACAGCGTGCAGAAAAAACGTTAGGTGGTGAACTGGTAGGTGCTGTTATTACTGTACCTGCATATTTTGATGACTCTCAACGACAAGCAACTAAAGATGCAGCAACATTAGCGGGTCTAAATGTGTATCGCTTGCTCAATGAGCCGACTGCGGCTGCGATAGCCTATGGCCTAGATCAATCGGCTGAGGGTGTAATTGCTGTTTATGACCTGGGTGGTGGCACCTTTGATGTATCAATATTACGCTTAAGAAAAGGTGTATTTGAAGTCATGGCAACCGGTGGAAACTCTGCATTGGGTGGTGATGATTTTGATCATGCGATTGCTAACTGGGTGATTGAAAAATTAGACCCTTCAATACGCAAAGATGATATTGCCATGAGAAGGCTCTTATCTTCTGCAAGATATGCAAAAGAACAGTTAACTAGTGAGTGTTCAACTGTTATCGAAGTTGCTGGTTATTCCAAATGTGAATTAACACGCGAACAATTTGATCAGTTAATTGAGTCTTATGTGAAGAAAACTATCGTGGCCTCTCGACGAGCTCTGCGTGACGCAGGCATAGAGAAAGAAGATGTTTCTGAAGTTGTGATGGTGGGTGGTTCAACGCGTGTGCCATTGGTGAGAGCGCAGGTAGAAAAATTTTTTGATAAAGCACCACATACTAATATTGATCCAGATCGAGTAGTCGCTATTGGTGCAGCTATACAAGCTGACATACTGGCCGGCAATAAACCGGGTGACGAAATGTTATTGCTTGATGTGATTCCATTGTCTTTGGGCATAGAAACAATGGGTGGATTGGTTGAGAAAATCGTTAATCGAAACACAACTATCCCTGTCGCACGTGCACAGGAGTTTACTACTTATAAAGATGGGCAAACGGCTATGCGAGTGCATGTCTTGCAGGGTGAGCGAGAACTAGTATCCGATTGCAGGTCGCTAGCCACCTTTGATTTAACTGGTTTGCCACCACTAGTTGCAGGCGCGGCAAAAATTAAAGTGACATTTCAAGTAGATGCAGATGGTCTATTAAGTGTTAGCGCGCAAGAAGTGAATACCGGTGTTTCTGCTAGTATAGAAGTGAAACCTTCTTATGGACTGACGGATTCTGAAATCGAAGGGATGCTGAAAGCATCGATGGATCATGCACAAGAAGATATGGTTGCGCGTAGTTTGCGGGAAGAGCAGGTTGAAGCAGATCGTGTAGTAGAAGCCCTTAATTCCGCATTAGCCAAAGATGGTAAACAATTGCTTGAACAGGAAGAGTTAGAGAAAATCATTAGTCAGCGAGATGCGTTAATTGACACAAGGAATAATGCATCTGATGCAGAACAAATCAAACAGGCGATAAAAAATGTAGAAGCAGCTAGTGAAGAGTATGTAGCGCGGCGCATGAATAACAGTGTGCGCACGATGATGAAAGGTCGCAAACTAGAAGAATTTGAAAAGTGAAGAAACTATTATGCCTAAATTAACTTTTTTACCTCACGAACAAATTTGTCCTGAAGGCAAAACTGTCGACGTTGAACCTGGCTTAAGTGTATGTGATGCAGCACTTAAACATGGTATTGAAATAGAACATGCATGTGAGAAATCATGTGCATGCACAACCTGCCACATACATGTGCGATCAGGTTTAGATTCTCTTTCTGAGGCAACCGAAATGGAAGAGGATTATCTGGATAAGGCATGGGGCTTGGATACTGAATCACGGTTGAGTTGCCAAGCAATTGTGGGTGAGGAAGATTTAACTATCGAGATTCCAAAATACACAATTAATCTTGTTTCAGAGAATCATTAAGTCTGACTCTGAAGTTATAAAGGGAGATAACATGGGTTTGAGATGGACAGATACCTTGGATATTGCGATTGAGCTTGATGAAAAACATACTGATGTCGACCCTCAATACGTAAGATTTACTGATTTGCATGCCTGGGTATGCGAATTAGCAGAATTTGAAGACGATCCTGAGAAATCTAACGAGCGCGTACTTGAGGCTATTCAGATGGCTTGGCTCGACGAGAGAGATTAATTCGGTAATTTATTAGTAATCCGCCTCGAAATACATCCGTAGCGAGGCTTTTCCCCGATATTCAAATTTAGTTGGCTCATTTAACGGGGCTAGCCGTTCACACCTGGGTAATATCCGAGTAGAATTAATCGATTAGACCTTATTTCTGAAAATTAACTTAAACCTTGGAGATCTAGAAAATGGCAAAGGAGCGCACTTGTTCCATCATTAAACCTGATGCAGTAGCAAAAAATGTAATTGGCGAGATTTACAGTCGATTTGAAAAAGCTGGATTACAAATTGTGGCAGCTAAAATGCTACAACTGACACAAGAACAAGCTGAGGGATTTTATGCAGTTCATAAGGAACGTCCTTTTTATAAAGACCTTGTAAGTTTCATGACTTCTGGCCCGGTTGTGGTTCAAGTATTGGAAGGTGAAGGCGCGATTAAAAAGAATCGTGACGTCATGGGTGCAACTAACCCAGCAGAAGCGGCGCCTGGAACAATACGTGCTGACTTCGCAGATAGCATTGATGCTAACGCAGTTCATGGTTCTGATGCGCCAGAAACAGCAGCAGTTGAAATTGCACATTTCTTCTCAGAAGGTGAGCTTTGTCCGCGAGCATAAACAATGCAGATAATCTGGTGAACCTGGTCGGCATTGATCGGGTTTCGCTAGAGAAAATTTTTGTTGAGCGCGGTGAAAAGAAATTCCGCGCCCAACAGATATTGCAATGGTTGTATCAACGTGGCATCACTGACATCAATGAGATGACTGATCTGAGTAAGTCACTTCGTGAGTTGTTACAAGCTAATAGTAAAATTACTTTCCCTAGCATTGAATCAGAACATTTTTCTGAAGATGGCACGATTAAGTGGTTATTAAATGTTGGTGAAGATAGCGATGGTAAAACCAACGCGATAGAAGCAGTTTATATTCCTGAATCTACACGTGGAACGCTATGTATTTCATCACAAGTAGGCTGTGCATTGGATTGCACATTTTGCGCGACCGCCAGACAGGGCTTTAATCGTAACCTTACTGCGGCAGAGATCATCGGACAGGTATGGGTAGCAGATCAACGATTACGCTCTCTGTATAATGGTAAGCAGATGCTTACCAATGTGGTGTTCATGGGTATGGGTGAGCCGCTATTGAACTTTAAAAACGTTTTGCCTGTCGTGAATTTATTGTTAGATGATTTTGCTTACGGTATGGGTAAGCGTAAAGTTACTGTGAGCACATCAGGTGTCGTGCCAAAGATTGATGAATTATCACAGGCAGTAGATGTGAGCTTAGCAATTTCATTGCATGCTCCAACCGATGAAGTTAGAAATGAATTAGTGCCAATTAATAGAAAGTACCCTATCGAGCAATTGTTAGCTGCATGCCAACGCTATTTGGATAATAAAAATCGTAAAGAAAGCGTTACTTTTGAATACGTCATGTTGGATGGTGTGAATGATAGCGAAGAGCAAGCTCAACAACTTGTTAATTTACTAAAGGGTATTCGCGCTAAAATAAATTTAATTCCATTTAATGCATTTGAGCAGTCTGGTTATCAGCGTTCTAGTCAAGAAGCGATAGATAAATTTAGCCAAGTACTGATGAGAAATAATATTGTCGTCATCACTCGGCGACCTCGAGGAGAAGATATTGCTGCTGCCTGCGGACAATTAGCGGGCCAAGTAGCAGACCGTGTGCATCGTGGTAATCATTATGTGAAAATGTACGAGCGTTCACTAATTAGTCGGAGAATTGAAACAGAATGCGTTTAATAGTGTTGATAATTGTGAGCGTTATAACAACAGTTTCGTGTACAACGCAGACCACGCGCCATTCCAGTGATCGTGATTCGGGGCGGGTAGAGAGAAATTCTGAAGCAGCTGATATCAATATACAGTTGGCAGCAAGTTATATTGCTAGTGGTGATTACCAGCTTGCGGACGATAAGCTACAAAAAGTTTTTGAACAGGACCCTGATTCATCAGTTGCTAGATGGACCTATGCGATCTTGCAAGAGAAACTTAATCAGCCTAAAGCAGCAGAGTACTATTATAAAGAGGCGATAAAGATCGACCCGAAAGACTCTAGAGCACAGCAAAACTATGCGTCTTTCTTGTGCCGTAAAGCTAGATATCAAGAAGCAGATACCCATTTCGGTAAGACACTAGATAATCCTCTGTTTAAGAACCGTGAAGCAACAAGCTTAAGAGCGGGCGTATGTGCTATGGAGATACCTAACTATCAAGCTGCTCAGGAATATTTTGCAGAAACTATTCGTTTGAATCCGCGTAACAGAGTAGCCCTATACCAATTGGCTAAGTCACATTTTTTGCAAGATGATTTTGCGATATCTCAAAGCTATTTGCGTGACTTTGAGGAAGTATCTCAGCACACGGCTCAATCTTTACTCTTGGCATATCGTACAGAACGTGGTTTAGGGAATAATAGAATTGCACAGAGCTATGCAAAATTACTCAATAATCAATTTCCAAGCTCAAAAGAAGCAGAACAATTGGCGAGGTTGAATTAGTGACTGATCATTCCACAGCAGTATCTACTGAAGTTCCAACTGAAGATAAACGCATAGGCGAAATTTTACGTCAAGCACGTGAGTCCGCATCATATAGTATTGCCTATGTGGCTGGACAGACACATTTGAGAGAAGAAGTCGTTGTGGCTTTGGAAAATGATCAGTTTGATCAGTTACCAAATGATGTTTTCGTCAAAGGATATATCCGTAGTTATGCAAAGCTACTGGAAATAGATTCTAAGCAATTACTTGTGTCTTATTCTTGTGATCGAGAGGTGCAAACAGATACTGTTACTCCTCAAGTTAAAAAAGCTAAAAAGATAAGTTCATCAGGTGTTGATCCAATTGTAATTTGGAGCTCGGTATCTGTTGTTGTGATTCTGTCAGGGTTATTGATGTCATGGTGGGTATACCAAGAAGATGCGGACCCGGTTGAATTAGCATCAGTAGTAGAGCGATTTGATGACGAGCACCTGGCGGGAGTCGATGAGGTGCAAGAGCCACAACAGAAAAATGAGGCTGAGCATGATGTAGTGCTAGGTAGTATCGATCCCAAACATATTTCTGATGAACAAAATGCAACGCCTGAAGTAGAAGATCAACCCGCTCCACAGCAACAGCAGCAAGCTCAGGTGGTTCCGGCAATTGTTGAGGCACCGTTTAGTGGTGGTGAGTTGGACAAGGTAAGAATCACGGTCAAATATACTCAAGAAAGCTGGACAGAAATTTTTGATGCAAGAAAACGGAGACTGCTACATGGGTTAATTAAACCAGGTGCTACTCGAATTATTTCTGGGCAAGCACCATTCAATGTGTTTCTTGGAAACTCTCCTGGGGTGCAGTTAGAAATAAATGGGAAACCATTTGATCATTCTGTTTATATTCGTCGAAACAACACTGCAAGATTTTTGATCGACGATAGCAATTCTTAATCGCATATTTATTTTCTTTAGTTGTTCAAAATATGAGTAAAAACATCCAATCTATTCGTGGGATGCACGATTTTGCCCCCGAAGAAGCGGCGGCTATGCGCATGCTGGAATCTCGACTATTAAACGTATTAAAGAATTATGCATACCAAGAAATTCGTACACCTATTGTAGAAAAATTAGAATTATTTAAACGCTCTATTGGTGAAGTGACCGATATCGTTGAAAAAGAAATGTATGCTTTTGAAGATGGAGCTGATCATGCTTGGTTGGGTTTGCGACCTGAAGGTACAGCAAGTGCGGTACGTGCAGGTATTCAAAATGGTTGGTTGCATAATCAACAGCAACGATACTGGTACTTAGGGCCATTCTTTAGACGTGAACGTCCTCAAAAGGGTAGATATCGTCAATTTCATCAGTTAGGTGTTGAAACCTTTGGCATGCCAGGCCCAGATATTGATGTCGAGTTGATCGTGTTAACTTGTTCTATGTGGCAAGCAGTGGGGTTGCCTGCGGAAAATTTACAGTTACAACTTAACAGTCTTGGTGATGTAGAAGCGCGTGCAAAACATAGAGATCAGTTGATCGCATACCTGTCGGATCATGAAAATGTACTGGATGAAGATGCGCGTAAACGTCTTCATGCAAATCCATTAAGAGTATTAGATAGCAAGAACCCAGAGGTTCAGGTAATTGTCGCTGACGCGCCTAAGTTGCTCGATTTTCTCGATCAAGAGGCTAAAGATCATTTTGATTTAATGCGGCAATTGTTAGATCAAATGGGCATAGAATATAGCGTTAACCCCACCTTAGTGAGAGGGTTAGATTATTACAATCGCACAGTCTTTGAATGGGTGAGCACGGAGTTGGGAGCTCAAGGCACAATCTGTGCGGGTGGCAGATATGATGGATTAGTTGAACAAATGGGTGGCAAGTCCACCTGTGCTGCCGGATTTGCAGTTGGTTTAGAGCGTTTGCTAAGCCTGGCAGAACAACAAATGGCTGACTCAATATCGAAGATTGATGCTTATTTCGTTGCATTAGGTGATCAAGCTAGCCGCTATGCTTTTCAACTATCAGCAAAAATTAGACAGCAATTGCCTGATTGCGCTATTCAGATGAATTGTGGAGGTGGTAGTATCAAGTCGCAGATGAAACGTGCTGATCGCTCGGGAGCGCGTCTTGCCCTGATTGTTGGTGAGAACGAAGTCAATAATCAACAAATTGCTGTAAAACACCTTCAGGAAAAACAACTCCAACAGGTTTTGTCTGAAAATGAGTTGCTGCAATTATTGAAACAACAGAATTAATATAAAGTTTAGGAGGCCCCGTGGCTGACCACGAGACAGATGATGAACAATTAAGAGCCATCAAAGAATGGTGGAAAGAAAATGGCCGCTCAGTGATTGCTGGAGTAGTGATTGGCGTGGGTACGTTAATTGGTTGGAAAGGCTGGAACGTATATCAAGAGCAGCAAGCTATTGAAGCCTCCGATCAATATAATGAAATGCGTAAAGGCATTCTTGCGCAAAAAATTGATAGCGTAGTGGTACAAGCTGAAAAACTTAAAGCAGATTATCCCTCAACGCCTTACGCCTCCTGGGGTGCGTTACTCGTAGCGAAAGCGAAAGAAAGCGAAGGGCAAATAGATGCCGCCATTGAAAACTTACAATGGGTGATCGATAACGGTAAGCAAGATACCGTCATCACTTTAGCCAAATTACGACTAGCGCGTGTGTATATAGCAACTAGCGCGTATCCAAAAGCGCAGGCGTTATTAGACCAAGGATATCCAACTGCGTATCACTCGTTACTACAAGAATTACGTGGTGACCTGTATGCAGAGCGTGGAGATAATCAGGCAGCGCGTAAGGCTTATGATGAAGCAATATCTTCTTCTGAGCCTGGTGATGTTGAGTACTTGAAAATGAAACGTGACAATCTAGGCAGCTCTAATAAAGAGAATGCCTAAAGGTTATATTGAATGAAGAATAAATCTCGTTTAGTAACAACATTCATGTTACTTGCTATGACAGCAGGTATGTCTGCATGCAGTTATATTCCTTGGTTTGGTGACGATGAGGAAGTTGAAATAGAGCTTCGTGAGCCAGAAGAATTAAGTGATTTTGATTCTGAAGTGAGTATCCATCAAAACTGGCAGGCGTCTCTTGGTGGTGAAGCAGAAGAGAATTTTATACAGCTTAAGCCGCATCTGCTCGATGATAAAATTGCTTTTACGCAGACAGGTGGCAATGTATCTGTGCATGAATTAGATAGTGGTCGTGTTGTCGTGTCGAGTAAGGTGGAAGGCTTAGTTTCTGCTGGTGTAGGTGGTAATGCGCAGTATTTGGTAGTGGGAACACGCGACGGTGTGGTAGCTGCAATCAATAGTCGGGATGGCACAGAAGCTTGGTCAACTAATGTTGCTAGCGAAGTCGTTTCAATTGCGCATACTAATAATGACCTTGCGGTATTGAGGACGAACGATAATCGCATTTTAGGCTTGTCTATTAGTACAGGCGAAAAATTATGGACTGTGACACAAACACCCCCTGCATTAACATTGCGCGGTGCTAGTGTGCCAATAGTGCGTGATGGCGTTATCTATGCAGGTATGGATAACGGCAAAGTGATTGCGATATCCACGCAAAGTGGCAATGTTATCTGGGAGGCGAGAGTGTCTGTGCCTTCAGGTAGAAGCGAGTTAGAACGCTTGGTCGATGTTGATGGCCAAATAGCATTAGATGATAATTTTGTTTATGCAGCTAGTTTTCATGGGCGTGTAGTCTCGATTAGCCGTGATAATGGACAGATTAGATGGGCGCGAGACTTAGCATCCATCTCGGGAGTATCGATAGACGATGCTTTGGTCTACGTCACGGATAAAGATGATAATGTTTGGGCATTAGAAAAAGAGACTGGAGTAAGCTCTTGGAAGCAGGATAAATTCTTATATCGACAACTTTCAGCACCAGTAGTACAGAGTAATGCGATATTGGTGGGTGACTATCAGGGTTTTATTCATGCCTTATCAAAACAAGATGGGCGCATTATTGGTCGTGCTAAGCTTGGTAAAACACCAATCCAGACTTCTCATGTGTCGACGAACACGACTGCATACATTATTGATGTTAGCGGTCGCCTAGCTTCTTACTCAATTATCTCTGCTAATTAACGCAGAAATCACAAGAGACTACTTGAATAGCTAAATTCGAAATCGTATTCGGTTTGCTGACTCTATAATTATGCGTCCTGTCATTGCTCTAATCGGTCGACCTAATGTCGGCAAATCAACATTATTTAATTTCTTGACCAAGTCTAGAGATGCGTTGGTGGCTGACTATCCAGGTTTAACACGTGATAGAAAATATGGCATCTGTGAGCGATATAATAAGTCTTTTGTATTGATTGACACCGGCGGCATTGTTGATGAGCAGGATGAAATAGAAGTCGGTATGCAATCGCAAACAGATTATGCGATTGAAGAAGCAAACTTTGTTTTGCATTTAGTGGATGCCAGAGATGGCTTGATGCCTGAAGATCATGCCATTGTGTCGATGTTGCGCAAGCGCAATATAGAATACGTTTTAGTAGTGAATAAAATTGACGGTGTTGATGCAGATATTGCTGCAGGTGATTTCCACCAGATTGGCGCACCTAAATTATATCCGATTGCTGCAAAGCAAGGGCGTGGTATCGAGTCCATGATAGAAGATTTGTTTAAGGATTTGCCTGAAGAGGATGAATCTGAAGAAGAGGATGAGCAGGATCAAGCAACACGTATCGCTATTATTGGCCGTCCTAACGCAGGTAAGTCAACATTAATAAATGCACTGATAAAAGAAGACCGTCTCGTGACGTCATCAGTGCCTGGGACCACGCGAGATAGTGTAAGAATTCCATTCGAATTCAATCAGCATCAATTCACCTTGATAGATACAGCAGGTGTCAGACGTAAAAGCAAAGTACGCGAAGCGGTTGAAAAATACAGTATAGTTCAAACGCTAGATGCAATTTCATCTGCCCATGTCGTGATATGCATGGTCGATGTTATGGAAGGTATGGCTGACCAAGATAGCACCCTGTTAGAGATTGCTCTGCGTCAAGGTCGCGCAATTGTGTTAGCGCTTAATAAAACAGATAGTGCGAGCAAAGATGACTATCACATGCTGAACTATGCGCTAGATACTAAATATCAATATTTAGCCTATGTTGAAAAAATAAAAATTTCAGCAGAGAAAAAAATCGGCTTGAAAAAGTTAATGAACTCAGTGATTGTAGCTAATCAGTCTGCTTCTGTTGATCTGACTACATCTGATGCTAATAAATTGTTAGAGCAGGCTGTAGAGGCAAATGCACCTCCATTAGTGAAAGGTAGAAGAATTAAGCTGCGTTACACTCATCAAGGTGGATCGCATCCCCCCACTTTTGTAGTTTATGGTTCGCAAACAAGTAGATTGCCGCAATCGTACATACGTTATCTGGAGAATTTTTTCCGTAACAAACTTAAATTGGTAGGAACACCAATTCGCTTTCTATTTCGAACGCCAGAAAACCCCTATGCTGGTAAGCACAATACTTTGACGCCTAGGCAGCAGCGTAAGCGTGAAAGGATGATGAGCTTTTATAAGCGTAAATAGCAATTCAGTTGAGTGTTTCCGCTAACAATCTATTTGTCAGTTAGGATATCGTTAGTGATGAATAAATTAGATATAGCACCCTTCCATGTTATGGATATTCTTGCGCGCTGCAAACAGATGGAAGCGCAGGGTAGAGATGTAGTGCATATGGAAATAGGTGAGCCTGATTTCCCAACACCACAAACCATTGCCAATGCTGGCATCGCTGCTATTCAAAATCAGCTGACTCAATATACTTCGGCCTTAGGTTTGTTCGAGTTACGCAGAGCTATTAGTGAATATTATAACAAGCGCTTTTGTGTGAACGTTCAGCCAGAGCAAATTATCGTTACCCCGGGTGCATCAGGTGCTTTGCAATTAACACTTTCATATGTATTGAATGCGGGTGAAAAATTAATGATCTGTGATCCAACTTATCCATGTAATCGCAATGTGACAAAGTTGATGGGGAGTGAGGTGATTGCAGTGTCGGTAAATAGCGAAACAGATTTTCAACTTAATGCTCGCTTAGTTGAAGAAAATTGGCAAGACGATATAGCTGCAGTGCTAGTTGCTACCCCATCAAATCCTACAGGTACTGTGTGTAAGCAGGCTCAGCTATTAGAAATGGCAGATTATTTGGCATTGAAAAATAAATGTCTTATTGTTGATGAAATTTATCAAGGGCTTACCTACGATATCGAGAGTGAGACGGTTGCAGGTCTGCGAGACAATATTATTGTAATAAATAGTTTTTCAAAATATTTTGGTATGACGGGTTGGCGTGCAGGTTGGGCAGTTGCGCCAATGAAATATATGAATAGTTTAGATGTGATTGCGCAAAATACCTATCTAGCAACGTCTACAGTCTCACAGCATGCTGCGTTGGCGGCGTTTTCAGAAGAGACTAGGGAAATAGTCGAACAGCGTAGAGAAATGTTTAAGCGACGCAGAGATTTGTTATGTGACGCGCTTAGTAAGTTAGATATTAATGTACCGGTTATGCCTCAAGGTGCATTTTATGTGTATGCGGATATAAGCAAATACAGTAACGATAGCTTTTTGTTTTGTAGAGAACTGCTAGAAAGTAAAGCGGTAGCGATTACGCCGGGCTGTGATTTTGGCCAGTATCAAGCAAATCAATATGTAAGGTTTGCCTATACGACTAGCGACGAACGCATCAGTATAGGTATGCAAAGATTGTCAGAATTTTTAAACAGCTGATATTATTTTTAAGTATCTATCTCTGACATTGAGTCTACGTATAGTGCTGTAGCGCCTGCAACAGCAACTGGCATGACTATAAAGTTCAATATCGGAATCATAGTGAATGCACTCACCAAAGCGCCAAAACTTAAGCAGCGTGTGCGTTGTTGTTTGGCAAGGTTTCTTGTTTGCTTGAATAAAATGCCGTGATTGCCAAGCGGGTAATCCAAGTATTCAAGACTTAGCATCCACGCAGAAAATAAAAACCAAACCACAGGGGCAATGATGTTGACGCCTGGAATTAAAAATAAAATTAATAATGGTAATGAGCGCAACAAGAAATAAAATAGTTTGTTGATCTCGCTGCCGACCGTTCTTGGTAGCTCCTTAAGTAATTGTTTGATTGTTGACTGATTTTGTCGGCTGGATTGGCCGCGTAATTGTTGTTCAACTCTTTCAGCAAGAAGACCATTGAATGGTGCGGCGATAATATTTGCTAATAATGTGAACAAATAAAACATGACGAGGAAATAGCTGAGTGCAAATATTGGCCATAGTATGAATTCTGCCCAGGCTAACCATGATGGAAGCACATTTTCTAGGAATTGATCGAACCATTCCATGCCAAACCAGAAGCCAAATGCAAAAATGCAAATGTTGATAGCTAATGGAATGAGCACGAAGCGTTTTATTCCATGGCTAAAAATTAATTTAAAGCCAGCAAAGAAAAAACTTACACCCCTAAACATACAGTACCTTATGAGATAACTTGCTTAAGGCAATTGAACAGCTGTTGCTGTTTGCCAGCCTGGTTTGCGATGCTCAACGACGACTTGTGTATAAATCCCTCCGCGCACATTCCATTCTGCAGTTAAGCGCATAAAGCGAGGCGCGGTTAAAGAAGATAATGAATTTAAAATTTGATTTGTTATTGCTTCGTGAAAAGCGGCTGTATCCCTGAACGACACCATGTATAATTTATAAGACTTAAGTTCAACGCATAGTTGGTCGGGTATATACTCTAAGCGTAATTGTGCGAAGTCTGGTTGTCCTGTGAGCGGACACAGACAAGTAAATTCAGGTGTAGTGATTCGGATGGTATAATCATTTCCTGGTTCGGGATTTTCAAACGTATCTAATATATTTTCTGGAATATTTTTTGACATATTTACATAATCTTTTGGTTTTAGATTCTCAACAACTTGCTATAACTAGCTGTTATTTTACTGGATATTAACCTATGCGTCTTCGTAAAATAAAAATGTCTGGTTTTAAGTCCTTTGTCGACTCAACAGACTTCCTATTCCCTAGTGATATGGTGGGAATCGTCGGTCCAAACGGCTGTGGAAAATCCAATATAGTTGATGCTATTCGCTGGGTGATGGGCGCTAGCTCAAAAAACATACGCGGTGACACCTTAGAAGACGTTATTTTCAAAGGCTCTAGTAATCGTAAGCCGGTGGGTCAAGCCAGCGTCGAGCTAGTATTCGACAATGCTCAAGGTAAAGCCGGTGGCCAATATGCCTCGTATAGTGAGATAGCGATTCGTCGTCAAGTCACTCGAGATGGCCAATCTAAGTATTTTTTAAATGGCACCCATTGCCGTCGCCGTGATATCTCAGATATTTTCTTGGGTACCGGCTTAGGTCCACGTAGTTATGCCATTATCGAGCAGGGAACAATATCGCGTTTAATAGATGCTAAACCTGAAGAAATGCGTGCGCATTTAGAAGAAGCGGCCGGCATATCAAAATATAAAGAGCGACGTCGTGAAACAGAAAATAGAATTCGTCATACGCGCGAGAATTTAGATCGGTTAAATGATTTGATCGAAGAAGTAGCTAAGCAAATTGCAAAGTTGAAGCGCCAAGCCTCTGCCGCAGAAAAATATAAGCAATTAAAGTCTGAAGAGCGACGTTCTAATGCAGAATTATTATTGTTGCGTATGCAATCTATGCATACAGAGCTGGATGAGCAACATAAGAACGTTGAACATAAAGAAACAAAGCTAGAAGAAACGATTGCTCACTTGCGCACACTAGAAGCTGAGTTGGAGCAGTTGCGCCAAGAGCATAGTTCAGCTAATGACTCAATGAATAAAGTACAGGGCGAATACTATCAAGTAGGTGCAGATATTTCTCGCTTAGAACAGTCTATTCAACATGCTAGCGAAACTAAGCAACGCCATGAAAGTGACTTGGAAAAAACCAAATCAAATTTAGACTCGTTAGTTGAAGAGTTGGCGAAACAGGATGATGCGCAGCAGGAATTTGAGCAGCAAATGCAAACTATGCAGGCTGAGCTTGAGTCGCTTAATGAGCAATATGTTGAAGTCGGCGAAGCAGTATCTAGCGCTGAAACCGCAGAGATATTATGGCGTGAAGCATGGGAAGAACTCATGCATGAAGCGAACGAGCCAAGTCATCAAGTACAGGCGCATTCGCAGCGTATCGAATTTTTAGGTCAAGAAATGAATCGCTTGCAAGAGCGACAGCAACGATATCAATCAGAACACAACGAGTTGCTTCAAAGTGAGCATGAGTTCGATCTCGACTCCATTCAAAAACGTTTAGAAGCGCGCGCGGAAGCTGTGAGTGATTGTAAGCGTATGCTCGAGCAATCCATTGAAAATATTACTCAGTCACGCGGAAGAATCGAAGATCTGTCTATGCAGCTTGAGGATAGTAAAGCTGAAAATCAACAGATCAAAAGCGAATTATCCACCTTGCAAGCACTGCAGGATGCTGCTTTAAAAGGCGAACAGCAACAACTGCAGCAATGGATTAGCGATAAACATTTGGATCGTGCGCCAAGACTTGCTGACCAGGTTGAAGTGGAAGCAGGTTGGGAGCGTGCAGTCGAAACAGTATTAGATGGTTACCTTGAAGCGATTTGCACCTCGGATCTAGATCAAATTGCGTTGCAATTAGATGAATTGCAAGAAGGACATGTGATGTTTTTTGAAGCAAATACTGTTCAAGATATACAGGCATCATCAAATACGCTTGCTAGTAAGATAAAATCTAGTTTGGGTATAAAAGCAGAATTACAAAAAATTCTCGTAGCTGACAATCTAAATCAAGCATTAGTTATTCGCAAACAACTTCAAGATGGCGAGTCAGTGATTACTGCTGATGGACTTTGGTTGAGCGCCACATGGGTGCGTTACTCTAATACTGAAAATGGAAATGATGGTGTATTAAGTCGAAAAGCAGATATTGTAGATCTGACAGAGCAATTGGGTCAGATTAATGAAGTGATCGCGGTTATTTCTGAGCAGCATCAAAATGCACTAGAGCAGTTGTCTGATCAAGAGCAACAACGCGAAGATGCTCAGCAGGCGCATAACTTGGCATTCCAGCAGCATGCAGAGATTCAGTCAGAGTTGTCCAAGAGCCAAGCTGCAATCAAGCATTGGCAGCATCGTGATACGCAGTTACGTAATTCTGTTGAAGAGGTAACCTCTCAGCTGCATGATTATTCTAGTCAGAAGCAAGCGGCGACAAAAAGCTATGAGGTCGCGCAGGTTAATTTAAATTCTTTGCAAGTGCGTAAAGATCAACTGCTTGGACGTAAAGAGGAAGTTGTTTTTGAGTTTAATGAACGTAAAGAGCAGGCAACTCAATTACAAGAGCGAAAGCATTCACTACAGTTGGAAATTGAAGCCCTTCGTACGCGTTCAGCTACTTCTAAATCAATTTTTAGTCGTCTGCAGATGGAGCAGTCGGAAGGCAATCTTCGTCTTGAGCATTTAGCTGAAGCAATTGCAGAAAGTGATCAACCTATTCAAGAATTCTCCGAAACGTTAAAAAATAAATTGGAAAGCAGGCTGTTAGTCGAACAGAGACTTGCTGAGTCAAGAGCCAGTTTGGAAAAAGTAGACACAACGATTCGAGAAAAAGATGAGCAGCGTGTCAGTGCCGATAATAAGATTGGAGAGCAACGTGAAGCTTTAAATCTGCAGCGTATGAAGTGGCAGGAACTAAAAGTTCGTGTACAAACAATTAAAGAGCAGTTAGATCAGTTTGATTGGACGATGGAAGAACTGACAAATGAGTTAGCAGAAGATGCAGCATTAGATCGTTGGGAAAAACTGGTTGCAGAGATTGAAGAAAAGATTAAACGCCTTGGTTCTATAAACCTAGCTGCCATTGATGAGTTTAAAGAACAAAGCGAACGCAAAGAATATCTTGATTCGCAGCATGAAGATTTGAATAAAGCGTTAGAAACGTTAGAGACTGCTATCCGTAAGATCGATAAAGAAACTAAAGAGCGCTTTAAAGAGACCTTTGATTTAGTCAATTCTCATATGCAAAGAATGTATCCGCGCTTGTTCCCTGGCGGTAAAGCATATCTAGAAATGACAGGCGATGATCTGCTCACTGCAGGTGTCACGATTATGGCAAGACCACCGGGTAAGCGCGTGTCTTCAATCCAGCTACTCTCAGGTGGTGAAAAAGCATTAACCGCAGTAGCGCTTGTGCTAGCGATATTTGAATTAAACCCTGCGCCATTCTGTCTACTCGATGAGGTCGATGCACCTTTGGACGATGCCAACGTCGGACGATTCTGTGATCTAATTAAAGACATGAGTAAGCATGTGCAGTTTGTATTTATTACTCATAATAAGAGTACCATGAGTTACGCAGACCATATGTTGGGTGTAACAATGAATGAACCTGGTGTGTCTAGATTGGTCTCAGTAGATATAGAAGAAGCAGTTAAACTTGCGACAGCGTGATAATGCTGTTTCGATCAAAATATATAAATAGGTAGGCAATATGGTATCTGCTTTTGAGTTACGTATCGCGCTGGCTATCCTTGCGGCAGTGATAATTGCGGCCATTTATGTATGGTATCGCGCTAATTCTAAAGATAGACAAATCGATGAGCTCAGTGAAAACGATATTGATTTGACTGATGAGCTAGACGATATACCTTCATTGTCTCAAGTGGACGAGACATTGGGTCTGCCAGATGATCTGCGCTCAGAGTTTCAAGATGTTAGCAAAGAGCTGCGCGAAGAAACAATTTCTAAAAGAGTGCAAGAGGCGCAGCGTGCACGGATGGAGGCCACTCGTAGAACGACATCAGTCGAACAGGCTGCCAGCGATAAAACCAGCAAAGAAATGCTGGTGATTTTTCATGTAGTTGCGCGAGCAGGTGAAGTCTTCACCGGACCAATGATAGTTCGTATGATGTCAGACCTAGATCTTGAATATGGTGAGATGGGCATATTTCATTACAATGTTGAGAGGCTGAGTAAAAAGCTTAGTGTTTATTGTGTTGCTAATATGCTTAAACCAGGTGTGTTTGATATGCAGGAAATGGATGCATTTGAAACACGCGGTTTAACCATGATATTGCAATTGCCTGGTCCCGAAGATGAACTTAAATCGTTTAATATAATGGCTGAGCATGCGCAACGACTAGCAGCATTTTTAAACGGTGATTTACTAGATGAGAATCATAATTTAATCACCAAACAATCAATCTCAGTATACAAAGAGCAAGTACAGTTATTTGGTTTGCGAGCAACCAAGCAGAGTGTCACTGCGTAGTCACTATAAGTTATCCAACTAATATTTATTGGCGCTTGCGTTGAATGACTTCTGATTCAAAAAGAATTGATAAGCTACGTGTGCAGATACGTAAGCATGATTATTCATATTATGTGATAGACGATCCTTCCGTTCCCGATGCTGAATATGATCGTTTGATGCGTGAACTTATTACGTTAGAAAATCAATACCCCGAATTAATCACTTCAGATTCTCCTACACAGCGAGTTGCGGGCTCCCCTCTGGATTCGTTTAAACCGGTTAAGCATGCCTTGCCAATGCTGTCGTTGAGTAATGTGTTTAATTTGGAAGAGCTCGAAGCATTTGATAAACGTGTTAAAGATAGGCTAGATAATAGTAAGCAGATTGATTATAACGCTGAGCCAAAGCTAGATGGTCTCGCGGTTAGTCTGCGCTATGAGAATGGCCTGCTGATACAGGCAGCTACACGCGGAGATGGAAATACAGGTGAGGATATCACCGAAAATGTTCGCACCATACGTTCTGTGCCACTGAAATTAGAGGGGGAAAATATTCCTCAACAACTAGAAGTGCGAGGAGAAGTATTCATTTCCAAAAAAGGATTTTTGCAAATGAATGAGGATGCACGCAAAAACGATCAAAAAGAATTTGTTAACCCGCGTAATGCTGCAGCAGGAAGTTTGCGCCAATTAGATGCAAGATTAACGGCCAAACGACCACTAGAAATGTTTTGCTACGGAGTAGGTTTAGTTGAGGGTGGAGTGCTACCTGGTGATCACAACGCTATGCTGGGAATGCTAAAAAAATGGGGCTTGCGTGTTTGCCCTTTGATTGAACTAGTGAAAGGAGTGCAGGGTTGTTGGCGGTTTTATGAAAAAATACAACAACAACGTGAACAGCTGGACTATGAAATTGATGGCATTGTTTATAAGGTTAATTTAAAGCGATACCAAGATCAGCTTGGATTTGTATCGCGTGCGCCACGATGGGCGACTGCACATAAATTTCCGGCGCAAGAAGAAATCACATTAGTGAATGATATTGAGTTTCAAGTCGGTCGCACCGGTGCAATTACTCCAGTAGCTAAACTTGAACCAGTCTTTGTGGGCGGTGTTACCGTGAGTAATGCCACATTACACAATATGGATGAAGTTGAGCGTAAAGATGTTCGTGTAGGCGACACGGTGATAATTCGCAGAGCCGGCGATGTGATTCCTGAAATAGTTAAAGTAGTGCTGGAGCGACGTCATAAAGGTTCGCGCAAAATTAAGCTTCCTAAGAAATGTCCTGAATGTGCAAATGAGATTGTAAGAGTAGAGGATGAAGCTGTTGCTCGTTGCATTGCAGGTTTTTCATGTCCGGCTCAACGTAAGGGTGCGATAAAACATTATGCATCGCGAAATGCAATGGATATTGAGGGTCTTGGTGACAAGTTAATTGATCAGTTGGTCGAAGCGGATTTAGTAAAAGATCTGTCTGACTTGTATCGCTTAGATGAAGATATGCTAAGTAATCTAGATCGGATGGGTGAAAAATCTGCGCAAAATGTTTTGCAGGCAATTGAGAAAAGCAAACAGGCGGATTTTGCAAAATTCTTATTTGGGTTGGGAATTCGTGAAGTTGGCGTAGCGACAGCGATAGCATTAGTTGATTATTTTGAATATGACATGAAAAAGCTCATGGCAGCGGATGAGGAAACGTTGCAAAAAGTACCAGATGTGGGGCCAATTGTGGCAAAACATATTACTCAATACTTTTCACATGAAGCAAATACGCAGTTGATACTCATGTTGTGCAATGAGATTGGAATTAACTGGGACATGCCAGAGACAAGTGGTACCGATTCCGCAGGCGTTTTATCGGGAAATACTTATGTTTTGACCGGCAGCCTTGCTAGTATGACGCGAGATCAAGCAGCGCAGGCTATTCGTGCCAAAGGCGGTAAAGTAGTATCAAGTATCTCGAAAAATACTACTGCATTGGTGGCTGGAGAAAAAGCGGGGTCTAAATTGCAAAAAGCAGAAAAATTAGCTGTGCCAGTGTTAAGTGAGCAGGATTTAATAGCATTGGTTAATGTGGAGTAAAAAAGAAAAAATGTCTTCTATTGAGCGCAGAGCCTACCTAAGATATAACGTCAGTGTGTCGTTTACTCTTGTGGATCAACATGGTTCAAGATTTGATGTAGTTACTAAGGATATTTCCTTAGGGGGTATGCGCGTAGAGTGTGAGTCAGCATTGCTAGCGAAATTATTGCCTAATGGAATACAAACTGCGCCTGGTGATCTAGTTATTATGACGGCTGAATTTAAAAACACGAAAACATTAGAGACAGTATCTATATTAAGTCATGCATTAGCCGTATTAAGGTTAGCTGAAAGCCAATTTTCTATTCGTTTTACTTTTGTAGACGTGGACGAAGTGCAGCAGGATAAGTTGCAACGACTATTAAATAAATAATCACCTTCACCCCTTCAGCCGAATCAGATATTATTCGGCATGGCAAATATTCATACAACAGCAATTGTCTCTAGCTCAGCAAATCTAGAAGAAGATGTAGAAGTCGGACCATATTCAATCGTGCATGCTAATGTGCGCATCGGTTCAGGAACTACCATTGGTGCACATAGCATAATTCATTCTTACGTCAACATGGGTGAGCGAAATACCGTCGCTGATCATGTTGTGCTTGGTGGTGCGCCGCAAGATATTTCCTACCACGGCGAAGAAACTTGGTTGGAAATTGGTAATGATAATATTTTTCGAGAGTTTTGCTCAGTGCATCGCGCTAATAATAATCAAGAGCTGACTAAAATAGGTAACGGTTGTTATCTAATGTGTAATACACATGTGGGACACAATTGTTTGTTAAGTAATGAGGTGATTCTTACTGCTTACGCAGCACTTAGTGGGCATGTGGAAGTAGGAGATAAAGCCATCATTGGCGGTAATGTAGGGATACATCAGTTTTGTCGTATTGGCGCCTATGCCATGGTAAGCGGATTTGCGCCTGTTGCAAAAGATGTATTGCCATTTTGTCTGTTGGGGCGAGATCCGGTAGCGCATTACAAGTTGAATACAATTGGTTTGCGCAGAGCGGGGATTACGGGCGATAAATATAAGGCCCTAGAAAAAAGAATTCGCCTAATTCGCACAGGTGATTGTGAGCCTTATCCAGCAACCACAAAGGAATTGGTGCTGTTAGAAGACTGGTTGGCGGCGCCATCAAAGCGTGGCATATATAAATTTATACGCTAAGCGAATGAAATATATTCTTGAGTATTATATTCGTCTGGCATTGCTAAGTGCTAAGCCGCAAGATTGTCCCTCATCTAAGGCGTTCCGAATAATATTAATATACCTGTATTTGGGATTGTCCATATTGAATGCGTTGCTTATTTATGGATTTACAAAAGGCGCTATTCATGGCGTATTGGATTTAATTCTATTATATATTTTCACACGGCTGATATTACGAGGTAAAAAAGAGCGTATCAATCAAACGTTCAATGCATTTTTAGGTGTCGGAGTGGTTATTGGTTTTTTGCATACGATATGTTCATATGTATTTATCGTTGATCAAAATGTCAAAGATATTTCAAGTGTTGGCAGGCTTTTATTTTTCTTAATGTTTATATGGATAATAATAGCCTATGGACATATTGTGAGACATGCTGCTGATCTAAATCTATCATCAGGCATATCCATTAGTTTGGGCTATAGATTGTTAAATGCCATGATGCTTCTTTCAATTTCAGAAATGCTAAGGATATAAAATGCATATTCACTTCCTCGGGGTATGTGGAACATTTATGGGTGGCTTGGCGCTGCTGGCTAAACAAATGGGTTATCAAGTTACTGGCTCAGATGAGGGCGTCTATCCACCTATGAGTACACAGCTTGAAGCGGCAGGTATTGATTTAATTGAAGGCTTTGATGCATCGCAATTAGATATACGTCCTGATCAGGTCGTTGTAGGGAATGTAATGACTCGAGGGCACTCTGTGATAGAGCGAATGCTGAGTGAGCAATGGCCAATGATATCGGGGCCTCAATGGTTGAGTGAGCATTTGTTGCAAAGCCGCTGGGTGCTTGCAGTGTCAGGTACGCATGGCAAAACAACTACCGCGAGCATGCTTGCATGGATCCTGGAACATGCAGGGATGCAGCCTGGTTTTTTAATAGGAGGCGTGCCAAATGATTTTGGTGTCTCTGCGCGTATTGGAGATAAACCATTTTTTGTTATTGAGGCTGATGAATATGACACAGCCTTTTTTGATAAGCGCTCTAAGTTCGTTCACTATCAGCCGCGCACCTTGATCATTAATAATATTGAATTTGATCATGCAGATATTTTTCGTGATCTTCAAGATGTGCAGAAACAATTCCATCATGTGATAAAAATTCTTCCGCAGTTAGGTAAGCTAATTTTCAATGGTGATGATGAGAATATTCAACAGGTGTTAGACCAGGGGCTCTGGTCTGAAAATGAATCATTCGGAGTGAAAGCATCTAATTATTGGCATCTAGCAAATGTGCACGATAAAAAAAACCCTTATAAAATTTCAACACAGGGAGGTAAAAGATACGAGGGGCGCTTATCTTTATTAGGCGAACATAATGCCTTGAATGCAATGGCTGCAATAAGTGCTGCAAGACATGCAGGTGTAAGTGTAGAGCATTCGTTAAAAGCGCTTTCTAATTTTACTGGAGTGAAAAGACGTCTAGAAAATAAAGGCGTGTACGATGGAATTACTATTTACGATGATTTTGCACATCATCCAACTGAAATCAAATGTACTTTAGAAGCCTTTAAGCAGCAGTATGATAAGCAAAGAATGATTGTAGTATTTGAGCCTCGTTCAAATACCATGCAGATGGGCATTCATGCGCATCGTTTGAAAGAAGCTTTATCTCCTGCAACTGAACTATGTATTTATGATAGCGGTGAGTTGAGTTGGTCGATAGAGAGGGTATTATCGGGTCTACATAGCAATATATTCACTGATATAGAACGTTTGGTCGAATATTTGCTGTCAATCTTACAGCCTCAGGATAATGTGCTTATCTTGAGTAATGGTGGTTTTGGTGGGGTTTGCGACAAACTTATTACCGGTCTCAACCAGCGTTTGAATCATTAATGTATAAGTGAAGGAAATTCATTGCTTGAAAGACGGCAACGTAGGAGAAGTTTAGCTTCTACTGGAAACATCGGAAAATTTTCTTTAGAAGAAGCTGTGCGTACTCAGCCGACGCGCACTTTGTTTTGTTCTTATGATCCATTCCTTGACCGCAAGGTCGCAATAAAAGTCATTCAATTGTTTGATCCCAGTGGAGATGAAGACTTAGTAGCTAATGATTTGTTCTATGCTGAAGCGCAGGCAATTGGACGATTGCAACATCAAAATATTGTCTCAGTATACGATGCAGGAATTGGTGATTATGAAGGCTATATTGTCATGGAATATATCCAAGGCGAGAGTTTGTTAGCGCTTTTAAAGCGGAAGAAATCTTTGCCTATTAGCACAGCATTGAATATTGCTGCGCAGATTTGTCATGCGTTAGATTACGCGCATACAAAAAATATTATTCATCGTGATATTAAGCCAAGCAATATAATGATTACTCAAAATGAGCAGGTGAAAGTAGTAGATTTTGGAATTTCTATATTAAATTCGGGTGAGGCTGATGATTCGGGGCTAATGGGAACACCATCCTACATGGCGCCAGAATTAATTGATGGTACGTTAGCAAATGAATTGAGTGATCTATTTTCAGTAGCCGTATTATTATATGAAATGATTGTCGGCGATTTGCCTTTCTCTGGTGATGATGCACACGCCGTGTTGTATAAAATTATTGGCAGTGAGCCAGAGGCAATAGAAGACATCCACCCAGAATCGTTGAAAGCATTGCTTGTAAAAGCGCTAACTAAACAACCTGAAAATAGATTTAATTCGGCAGCAGAATTTGAGACTGAGATTTTAATTGTGGCAGATCAAATTAGTACTAATGAAAATAACTATGAAGACTTAGATACAGATCAACTTAAAAAATTTGAGATATTTGAAGATAGTAATTTGGAAGTACTTCATGAGTTAGCTAATTGCTTAGAAATTTCGTCCGTTAATAGCGGTGATATAATTTTTAATGAGCAATTGTTGGATGAGTATCTGTGTCTCATAGAAGGGAAGGCTCTGTTAGTGACTGAAGGTCAGCATTTTACTATAAATGCAAAACAGTGGTTGTCTGATAATATTTTGTCTAAGCAATTTTCTAACTATCGTTGTGAGGCGCTAGTGAAGTCTCAAGTGTTGCGTGTATCAAAATCAAATCTATTGGAGAGCTCGGCAGCTACTCAAGCGTATTTTTTTCATTTTATGTTGGATAGAATTTTCTATACAGTAAGTTAAATATGAATCTTCCTTTGTTTCCGTTAAATTCAGTGATTTTCCCAGGCGGCGTGTTACCACTGAGAATTTTTGAATCACGTTATTTGGATATGGTGAAAGAGTGTTCACGTAACCAAAGCGAATTTATTATCTGCTTGATTAAAGATGGACGTGAAGTGGGAAATGCGGCAAAACATCAGAATGTGGGAACTTCTTGCCGTATTATTGACTGGGAAACCTTGCCTGATGGTTTGTTAGGGGTGACCGTTCAAGGTCAATCAAGAATAGTGATAAAATCCACACAAGTACAGGCTAATCAGCTGATTATTGCGGAGGTGGATTATCTGCAACAAGATGACGATGAAGCGCTTCCCGAAATCTTTGAGGAGTGGGGGCATTTGCTATCTGTGATTATAAAAGAATTGGGTGAGCCGTTCAGCTTGCAAAGTCAACATTTGCACAGTGCACATTGGGTTGCGGCTAGGCTGACGGAATATTTGCCGTTTGAATTAGAACAAAAACAACGTATTCTTGAGATTGATAATCCCTTGGTGCGTTTAGAAAATCTACGAGATGTATTGATGGATATTGAATACTATTATTCGCAAGGAAATTTTAATAACTAGGAGACACTATGGCCACGCTGGAGCTTAATTCTGATAATTTTAACGATACAATCCAAGGAAATAATATTGTCATTATTGATTTCTGGGCAGAATGGTGTGGACCGTGTAAATCTTTTGCGCCAACATTTGAAATGGCGTCTGAAAATCATACCGATGTTACCTTTGCAAAGGTGAATACTGAAGAGCAAACAGAACTGGGCCAGGCATGCCAAATCAGATCTATACCAACGTTGATGATATTCAGGGAACAAATCTTATTATTCAACCAAGCAGGGGCATTAGCACCCGCGCAGCTGGAAGATATTATTGAGAAGGTAAAAGGACTAGATATGGATCAAGTTCGCGCATCAATGGATGAAGAAGAGAAAAAAGAAAGCGAATAGGGATTTTAGCTAAGGTTTAATAAATAAGTAAAAATACAATGCCAGCAACATATACATTTAAATATATTGTTCAGTTGGCGTTGCAGCATCGGCGTACTTTAGTAGTAGCCAACATTATCGCAATATTTGCAGTGTTGGCTAGCGTGCCGATTCCATTATTGATTCCACTACTGGTTGATGAGATTTTACTTGATCAACCAGGCAAGGTGGTTGCCGCGTTTGATTGGTTGTCATCGAGTTCAGATCATAGTCCGCTATTTTATATTGCAGGGATTTTGGTCATCACCGTTATCCTTAGAGTTACCTCAGTGCTGCTTAACCTATGGCAGACTAAAAAGTTTGTTGGTATCTCTAAAAATGTTGTTTATAAAATTCGTTCGCAATTGCTAAACAGATTGCAGTCTATAGCCATGTCAGAATATGAAACAGTTGGCAGTGGTACTGTTTCATCTTTATTTGTTACGGATTTGAATACAGTTGATAGTTTTGCTGGTGAGACAGTCAGTAAAGTTATTGTTTCAGTGTTAACTATTATTGGCGTGGCTGCGATTTTGCTCTGGCTGCACTGGCAATTAGCACTATTTATACTTTTGATGAATCCCGTGGTGATTTATTTCACGATGGTGATGGGTAAACGTGTTAAGAATTTAAAAAAGAATGAAAATAAAGCCTTCGAGATATTTCAACAGGCATTGACTGAAACACTCGATGGTATTCAGCAAATTAGAGCAAGTAATCGGGAGAAGTTTTACCTATCGCGCGTTGATAAATTGGCTGCAAAAGTGCGTGATCACTCGGCGGCTTATTCATGGAAAAGCGATGCTGCTAATCGTTTGTCGTTTGTTATCTTTTTAGTTGGATTTGATGTTTTTCGTGCTGTCGGCATGGCAATGGTGTTATTTGCTGGGTTATCTATTGGTGAAATGATTGCGGTGTTTGGCTATCTTTGGTTCATGATGGGGCCGGTGCAAGATGTGTTGAATATTCAATATTCATACTTTAGTGCAAAGGCTGCATTAGGGCGTATTAATGAATTAATGTATCTGCCTAATGAACCGGTTTATGAGCACGAGCTAAATCCATTCCTTAAGCAAAAAGGTATGGCTGTGGATATAGAAGGTATTAAGTTTGCCTATGGTGATGGGCCTTATGTACTTAATGGCGTCAACCTTTCTATTGCGGCTGGTGAAAAAGTAGCATTAGTCGGTGCGAGTGGTGGAGGTAAGTCTACACTCGTCCAAGTGCTTCTTGGGTTGTATCCACCATTATTTGGAGAGATTAAATTTAATGGTGTGTCGATGCAAAAAATAGGTATGGAGGTTGTGCGAGAGCATGTTTCTTGCGTGTTGCAACATCCTGCACTATTTAACGATTCACTTCGTATGAATTTAACTCTAGGCAGAGATGTGCCAGATGAACAGCTTTGGGAAGTATTAGAAGTTGCACAGATACGAGATATCGTCGAGCAAATGCCTCGTGGCTTAGATAGCATCTTAGGGATGGATGGAATTAGATTGTCTGGTGGTCAACGTCAACGTATTGCAATCGCGCGTATGGCGTTAACTAACCCTAATGTAGTCATTCTTGATGAAGCTACTTCAGCGTTGGATGCTGATACTGAAGCGCGTGTGCATGAATCCTTGCAGTCGTTTTTGCAGGATAGAACGACTATTATTGTGGCGCATCGACTTAGTGCTGTGAAGCAGGCTGATAGAGTATTTGTGTTTGACGATGGCATGATCAGTGAGCACGGTAGTCATGAGGAGCTTCTAGGGTCTAATGGTTTATACACTAAACTATACGGTCGCCAGCAAACAGGATAGGCTTATCTATCAACTTATTCGTTATGACTAGGTTGATGGTTATAATACGATTACTAATATTATATTGAGTTTTACTTATGCACACAGGTCAACCCGCTATATTTCTAGATGTCCCCGTACGCTCACGATATTTAACTTTTGGTATCACAAACCCTATTGAATTAAAAAGTGTACTGACATCTTTATCGCATATGGTTGATGGTAAAAATGTAGTGATGGGGATAGGTATTAAAGTCGCAACAACATTGCATAAAGAGGTGCCTGGATTACACCTGTTTCCCGAATTAAGTAAAGCGCCTGTGCCTATGTCAGCAACTCCTGGTGATCTCTGGTTTTGGTTGCGTGGTGATGATTTAGGCGAATTGCTACATCGAGGTCGTGCGATCGAAGTGATAGCCAAGCCAGCGTTTGAATTGATTCACGTGGTAGATGGATTTAAATATGGTGACGGCATGGATTTGACTGGCTATCAAGATGGTACAGAAAATCCTAAGGATGAATTAGCTCTGCAAGCTGCGTTAATGTCCGGTGAGAGTAATAAAATGGATGGTTCTAGTTTCGTTGCGGTTCAGCAATGGCAGCACGACCTAAATCATTTTGAAAATTTATCCGTGCAACAACAAGATCATACGATTGGCAGAACTAAGGCCACAGATGAAGAAATAGCAGATGCACCTAAAAGTGCTCATGTTAAAAGAGTTGAACAGGATGATTTCGATCCGCAGGCCTATGTGGTCAGACGCTCGATGCCATGGATTGAGAATCAACAATCAGGCCTAATGTTTGTCTCATTTGGTCATTCATTCGATGCATTTGAAATGCAATTAAGAAGAATGGTGGGATTAGATGATGATGTGACAGATGCACTGTTTACATTTTCAAAGCCAATCACTGGTAATTATTATTGGTGTCCGCCAATAGGAAAGGAAGGCTTGAATCTAGCCCAGATAATGAGTTAATTTTTAGCAAATTCAGCTGAGAGATAATAACGAGGATAGAGTTTGCAATTACGAATGAGAACGATTATTATTTACATATTGGTAATTAAAGACTCACTCAGGAGCGCTAACATGACAAATCATCTTTCACTTAACTCTAATCAACAAGGCCAACAAAATTCTGCGGTGTCTCTAACAAGCCTGTTAAAAGGTAAGCGTTATGCATGGATAAGCCATGCAGGTGAAACCTATTTGTTACAATTGACGAAATCTAATAAATTGTTGTTAACCAAGTAATTTATAAATTTACAAAGTAAAAGCTCCGTAATTTTAGGTGGCCTTGACTCCGCTACTTAAAACTGAGGTACTCAAGCCAGGGCCTATCACTTAAGCGGCACGTTAATAAGTGTGTGACCTCCTCATAGAGCCGGTAGCCAGAGTATTTTTAAATTCATGCAATCAAGTTAATCTCAATTTCGTCTTAGGGTGTGAGAGCAAGTAAAAATATCAATTGCTCGTGATAATACTAATCATCCTGGAGTACGAAATATGAGTAAAAAAATCGTTGTTGATTCTGCAATCGCTACAATTCTATCTGTCGGTCTATTCGCCGCGACATCTGCACAGGCTGTGCCAGATCAACCTAAAGAGTGGGAAAAATGCGCAGGTATAGCCAAAGCCGGGAAGAATGATTGTGGCGCATTAGATGGTAAGCATGGCTGTGCTGGCCAAGCGACTATTGATAATGATGACACAGAGTGGGTTTATGTCCCAGGTGGTACCTGTGCAAAAATCACTGGTGGTACAGTGGCAAAAGTAAAACCTGCTAAGTAATCAGCCAAGTTATTATTAATAATAGGTTACATAAACATGCGTAGTTCAAAGATTATTATCCGTGTTTATTTTCTAAGAGCTGCGCATGTCATATGTATTAATTTATGTTAGTTAATTTACAAAAAGAATTTTGGGCAGCATTATATAATTCTGATAATGCAGTACTGTTGTCTATATGTGAACAGGGTAATTTAAAGCCGTCGGAAAGAATAGAGATTTATCGAACCAATGTAAGATTATTACATGTATCGGTATTGATGAGTGTATATCCAATATGTGAAAAAATATTGGGCAGTGATTATTTTAAACAGATTGCAAAAACATATGTTCAAAAAAATCCATCAAAAAGTTTTGATCTAAATCAATATGGAGACGGATTTCCAGCTTTTCTTCAAAAGCTAATTGAGCAAAGAGCTGAGCTGACAGATTTTCAATACCTCGCTGATTTGGCTCAGTTAGAGTGGCAAATCCAAGAAGTTTATTTTTCTGCGGATAATATAAAATTGGATATGACCGAATTTCAAAGCGCATGTGCTGCTCAAGCAGGCGAAATGAATTTCTCCTTGCAAGCGAGTGTGTCTGTATTTGCATCTGAATACCCAATCGCCGAGTTATGGGAGATGCATCAAAGTGATGCTGTTGAGAATAAGGCAATAGTCGCTGCTGAGCATGAATACTTATGCATTTTCAGAGATCAATATCAAGTGTCACTAAGAAAAATAGATGCGGACCTGTTTAGATTGATCACTGCGATACAGGATAAAAAAACACTGTCTGATATTGCCGAGCTATTTGTTGAAGCTCCTCGCTTGAATGCAGCGCTTGAACAGCTAATCAAAAATAAATGGATTAAACATTAAGTATGTTTGATGAAAAGCAATTAAATAGTTTGTATCGTTACTGCTTTTCGCTAACGGGTGAAGAACATGAATCCTACGACCTTCTGCAGTCAAGTATTGAGAAGTTTTTAAAAGCAGATAATAGTGATATTGATAATGAGATTGCTTACATTAAAACAATTATTCGAAACCATTATATTGACGAACGTAGGAAGCATTCAAAGGTTGATGAAGAGCAGTATGATGAGACAGTTACCTATGTAGATATGAATACTAATTCACTAGAAAGAATTGTTGCATCTCAAAATCAGCTCGAAGTGGTTTGGCAACAGCTAACGGCTTTGGAGCGTGAGATTATGTATTTTTGGGCGGTAGAAGGGTACACAACAGATGAGTTGGCAGAGTTTTTGGGGATGCCGCGTGGCACATTGCTATCTAAAATTCATCGTTTAAGAAAGCGACTCGAAGCACAGTTTGATGGGTCGAGCAGGGAAGTAGCATCATGAAGCGAGAATTAAAAAACACAGTGAAAGAGTATGTTGAATCAAAGCAACTTAACAGTGAGCAGTTGCAAGATTTGACTAAAATGCTTAATGCGAAACACGAAAATAAACAGCAAGAGAGTTTATTTAAAGCGAGAGCAATTGCTGCAGTGCTAGTGTTATCGCTTGCCTTGGGACTATTCTGGGGTGCTGGTTTAATTAATCAGGCTGATGTGTCGCAAATTATCGCTGAAGAAGTTTCTTATAATCATTTGAAAATGAAGCCAATGGAAGTATCCAGCACTTCGCTAGACGAGGTGAGAGCTTACTTTGGTAAATTGGACTTTTCGTTGAGCCCATCTCGGTTCGTGGCCAATAATAATTTAAAACTCATCGGTGGGCGTTATTGCTCAATTCAAGGAGAGACTGCTGCGCAACTGCGTATGCAAGATAAAGCAACCGGAAGAATCCAAGTTGTTTATCAAGCGCCGTATGACAAAGACTTATTTAGTGAGTTGCCTAATTTGCAAGAGGGGCAGGAGCCAGTCCGCCACTTTGTCAATGGTATTGGCGTAGACGTATGGGTTGAAAAGGGTATTTTATTTGCCCGCTCTTTTGACCAGTAAGTATTTACAAAGAAGAAAAAGCTACTGCCGCTTTAGTTAAAGTGATATTAATGTCGTCTATTGTATGTGCCGCAGAAACAAATCCGGCTTCATAAGAAGAGGGTGCTAAATACACGCCATGATCTAACATGGTTTGGAAAAATTGATTGAAGTGATCTAAATTACAATTAGACACCTGTTCAAATGTCGTCACTTTCTTCTCGTTAGTAAAGAAGAAACCAAACATTCCGCCCGCACAGTTCACGCTAAGGGGAATACCCTGTTCGTCTGCACGCATAACTAAACCCTGAGCGAGTTGTTTTGTCTTCTTGGCTAGGTCTTCATAGAAGCCAGGCTGTTGAATTAAGTTTAAAGTTACTATGCCAGCCGTCATTGCAATCGGGTTGCCAGATAAAGTGCCTGCTTGGTAGACAGGGCCATTCGGGGCTAAGTGATCCATGATCTTTTTGGCACCACCAAAAGCACCGACAGGCATGCCACCACCAATCACCTTGCCTAACGTGGTTAAGTCTGGGGTTACATTGAAAAATTCTTGTGCACCACCTAATGCAATACGAAAACCAGTCATGACTTCATCAAAAATGAGTAAGCTTTCATGGCGCTGAGTAATGCTACGCAGGCCTTGTAGAAAGCCATCCACCGGTAACACGCAATTCATATTGCCGGCAACGGGTTCTACAATAATGCAAGCTATTTGGTCGCCACACTCTTCAAACAATTTCTCGACTGCTTCAAGATCATTGAATGGTAGCGTCAACGTGTGTGCAGCAAGATCAGTGGGCACCCCAGGTGAACTGGGTGTACCAAAGGTTAAGGCACCTGAGCCAGCCTTGACTAACAGTGAATCTGCGTGGCCGTGGTAACAACCTTCAAACTTTAAGATCTTATCGCGGCCAGTGTATCCGCGTGCTAGACGTATGGCGCTCATAGTGGCTTCAGTGCCAGAACTAACCATACGAACCTGTTCTATAGATGGTACAAGTTCACACACTAGCTTGGCCATTTCCGTTTCCAAGGTCGTTGGTGCGCCAAAGCTTAAGCCATCAACTGCCGCTTCTTGTACTGACTTGATCACAGATGGGTGAGCATGACCCAACACCATTGGCCCCCAGGAACCAACATAGTCAATATATTGTTTGTCATTGGTGTTATAGACGTAAGCACCTGAAGCGCGATTAATATAAACAGGATTGCCGCCCACAGCATTAAATGCACGCACAGGAGAATTGACGCCCCCGGGTATATATTTCTGGGCTTCTTCAAATAGCGTCTGCATTGATTCCATGTTTCATATCCTTACTTCAAAATGTGTGTGAACTAGGCTTGCTAAATTAGCGTGGCATTATAACCTGATGACTGAGTTTGTTCGCGGCAGCCATCGGATCATGGGCATTAAAAACCGAATGAGTCGCGGCAATTAATTGAGCGCCGGCTGCAAGCACGTGACGACTGTTGTTGGCTGTTATTCCACCAATTGCGCAAACAGGTATGCGTAATAGGGAGCGTGCCTTGGAAATAATAGATAAAGGACATCGCGGCGCATCAACTTTGGTGCTAGAAGGGAAAACACTGCCAAAGGCGACATAATCTGCACCTAACTTTTGCGCACGTAGTGCTGAGAGTAAATCTTTGTAGCAGGACATGCCAATCAGAAAATCATTGCCTAGATAATCGCGCGCTGCACGTAAACTGTCATCATGCTGGCCAATATGCACGCCGTCGGCATATATTTTTTTAGCTAATGTGACGCGATCATTGACGATAAATATAACGCCATAATGAGTACAGATTTGCTGAATGGTTAAAGCGATAGGCATTAACACATCATCGCTAAGATGCTTGTCGCGAAGTTGAATAACATCGGCACCACCCAAAATAGCTAGTTCAACACGCTCTGGCCATTGGCTATGAGCATGAATGCGACTATCAGTGAGAACGTATAGTCCGCTTAATAAATTATTTTGCATAGATTAACAGTTTGCATCATCGATGCGTTTAGGTATCCACTGGCCGCTGCCGATCTGCTGCGCATTTTGTAACGATCGCCAAGTGAATTGCTGGGCTTTATTGACTGCCGCCGACATATCTAAACCTAATGCAAGAAAGCAGGCAAGTGCGCTACTTAAAGTGCAACCGCTGCCATGGTAGCTATTAGGTAATCGCGGCCATTGATATTCTTCTTTCATACCTTCGCTATTAAACAAAGTGTTGTGAACGTTATCGTCGTCTTGATGGCTATCTGCGCCTGTGGCTAATACATAGTTAACACCTAGCTGACAGAGTGCTTTTGCTTGAGAAGTAATATCGTCATTGTTATCTGTTAGCGTAGCTAACTCACTTAAATTAGGTGTAATCACTGTGACCACAGGCAATAAAATTTCTTTAATCGCATTGATGGTGTCAGCGTTACTAAATGTACTGCCATGGCTGGCAGAAAGTACTGGATCAAACACCACCGGTACATTAGGTAGTTGAGTGAGAATTTCACGGATGGCTGAAATAATCGCTTTATTCGGTACAACACCAATTTTACAGCTGACGATAGGCATATCATCAATTAATGCATGAGCCTGTTGCTGAATAAGTTGAGGGTCAACGCCAGATACAGAGAAAGTCTGTACAGAGTTTTGTACAGTCAAGCAGCTCGCTATCGGCAAGGCATGTCCGCCGCAGCTAGCGACAGCCTCAATATCAGCCTCTAGCCCTGCACCTCCAGAGGGGTCTAAACCGCCAATGCATAGAACTGGCGGGCGCGAATTTTCTGCTTGCATAAGTATACTAGGTCGATATGATTCACCCAGTTTATCACGCTAGAAAACTAAGGATACGGATTAGCTAAAGGAGAATTTAGACGTGTACAAGAAATATATGTGTGTAATTTGTGGCTGGATTTATGATGAAGAAAAAGGTGCGCCAGATGATGGTATTGAACCAGGCACAAAATGGGAAGATATCCCCATGAATTGGCAATGCCCCGAATGCGGCGCGATTAAAGATGATTTCGAAATGGTCGAAATGGCTTAAATAACTTAATATGTGATTCCCGTGTGACTATTAGAGATAGTGGAAGCATTAGGAGTCTAGCAAATCAATACAATGCCTCGCTAAACATTTTGCATCTATCAAGAATTAACCTAATCAAAACAGGAAACTAAACTATGACGGCACTTATCTGTGGCTCGTTTGCATACGACAACATCATGGTCTTTCAAGACCAATTTAAAAATCACATCCTGCCGGACAAAGTACATATGTTGAATGTGTGTTTCTTGGTGCCAGACATGCGTCGCGAGTTTGGTGGTACTGCAGGTAATATCGCCTATAACTTACATTTGCTAGAAGGCAATGGTAAACCTATGGGTACAGTAGGCAGTGACTTCGGGCCATATGCGGAGTGGATGAAGAAAACGGGCGTCAGTCAAGATTACATTAAACAGGTAGACGACTCGTATACAGCGCAAGCATTTATCACTACTGATTTGGATGATAACCAAATAACCGCATTTCATCCTGGCGCGATGAACTTTGCCCATACAGTAAAAATTCCAACTAATGATGGAATTAGTCTCGGGTTAATTTCACCCGATGGTCGCGATGCCATGATTCAACATGCAGAGCAGTTTGCTAGCGCTAACATTCCGTTCATATTTGATCCAGGCCAGGGTCTACCAATGTTTGATGGCGACGATCTGAAATCATTCGTTGATCAAGCAAGTTATGTCACGGTAAATGACTACGAGTCACAACTCATGCAAGACCGCACTGGATTATCAGAAGGCGAAATTGCTGAACGTGTAGAAGCGTTAATTGTTACCCGTGGTGCTCAAGGCTCAACAGTCTATTCAGGGGGAAAGAAAATTAGCATTCCTGTTGTCGCAGTTGATGAGTTGAGAGACCCAACTGGTTGTGGTGACGCATACCGTGCAGGATTAATCTACGGCATCATGAATGACATGGACTGGGAAACAACCTGCCGCATCGCATCACTATTAGGTGCAATTAAAATTCAACATCACGGCACACAAAATCATTCTTTCACGCTTTCCGAATTTAAAAGTCATTTCAAGAAAGAATTCAACCGCGAATTCTAAACAATAAATTCAAATCCACTCATTCAGATCGACCAAGCTGAATGAGTGATACTTCCCATTTTGCTTTATGATATCTGGATTTTTATCTGGTAGCTTGTGGATAACACAAGTTTACATATAATCCCAGCGATTTTCTTAATTAGGAACAAAGAGGTTAGTATCCTTTAATTCAAAAGTTTTGCATAAGATAAAAATAGTAAAGTATATTTAAATAGCACTGAACTATTTGCACGTTACTCTTCTTCAAAGCGTTAGACTGAAATCATGAATATTGCATCATTCGCTATCAATAGTATTGGCTTAGTTTTTCTTGCCTACTTGGTTTGGATATTTTATCAGTTGTATCTTGCCGCCTGGGGGAAAGATAATGCTAAAGAGAAATGGTTAGTATTGATGGGTACGTCATTTGGTTTGTTGATACAGCCATTTTTCAAGTGGTTTATCTTGGTCTTGTTTGCGATTAGCTCATTTGTATTAATCTTATTTAGTATCAATGTTTTGATGCAATTAACGCTTGTTGCAATGTAAGCTCATTCTGCCTCATAACTAGCCAGAATCACCTGGTTGAAAGCTGTTGAGTTATCACGCAAATCTAGCTGTTCAGTGCATTGATTAGATAATCAAGACTACCTTAAGTTATAATCGAGTCATCAAAATGTACGTTAGAGGCGAATTAAAATGACTAATGCTAAAACCGAAGTATCTATCAACCAAAGCCGAAGAGATTTATTGGTTAGTACAGCGGCTGTTACTGCAGCGATTGCTGCGAGTAGTGCCAGTGCAGACTCAGAAATGCATCACCATCATGGTGATGCATTAAATAATGATCTTATTGATGCCGCATTAGATTGCATTAAAAAAGGTGAAGCATGTAGTAATCACTGTATTGCGTTAATAAAGCAGGGTGATCATACGTTGGCAGATTGTTTAGATAGTGTGGGTGAAACTATAGCGATGTGTGCTTCCCTTTCAAAACTAGCATCGTCACAGTCAGATTATCTTGCTGCATTGGCAAGTGTGTGCATTGATGTGTGTAAAGACTGCGAGAAAGAGTGTGAGATACATGCTGACAAGCATGCAGAATGTAAAGCCTGCATGGAGTCCTGTGCTGTGTGTATTGAAGAGTGTGAAAAATTAACCGCTTAAGTACGTGCGCAGGAAATAATCATGTATGTTGAGAAAGCTACCTGTCTTTGTGGGCAGGTTAAACTCACTGCTGCTAAGCATAATAATACTGTAGGCGCCTGTCATTGCGGTATATGTAGGAAATGGACAGGTGGCCCATTTATGACCATTGATTGCGGTACGGATGTTTCATTTGACAGTGCTGGCAGTGTTTCGGTTTTCAGTTCTTCGGAATGGGCTGAGCGAGGATTTTGTAAACACTGTGGTAGTCATATATTTTATCGGCTAAAAGAAACTCAGCAGTATTTCATTCCGGCAGGGTTGTTTGAAAACACAGATAACTTTGTCTTTGATCACCAAGTATTTATTGATAATAAGCCTCACTATTATGACTTTGCTAATAACGCTGAGAATATGACGGAAGCTCAAGTGTTTGCTATGTTTGGTGCTTCTGATAAATAAGTGACAGTTGAAATATAAAGGATTATTTAATGAAAGCGTTGCTCGTCAATCCGGTAACACAGTCTGTTGAAAAGATAGAAATAAATACTCGTGAAGATATAGCAGCAAAGGTAGGTTACGATACTATTATTGCTGATGAAGTTGGCCCTGAGGGTGATTGTTTATACTTTGATGAAGATTGCTTTTTGCGCGCTACCCAAGGTCGCTTTCAAATTGATAGCGTTGTGCCGGTTGCGGGCATTGGTATTGTCATGGGTTCACCCGACGGCGGTGAGACTTTGTCTGATGTTGCCTCTAGTGTTGAAAGCTTAACTTCTAGATTGAAGTATTTGTAAACTCATAAATACCGTTGCTTTAGGCTGACTTTTTGAGCAGGCTAATTTTCATGCTTTATAATCTTAAAGAATTGTCAGGCATTGTTTGTCATAATGTCGTTTCTGAAGTTTATCTCTCGTTAGTTCTCTTTTTATTTAAATACATAAAATTACATGTCACAAATCAGCCAGACTATTGCCGCAGAGCTTAACGTTAAGCTCGAACAAGTGAATGCCGCTATCGGCTTATTGGATGAAGGTTCAACCGTGCCATTCATATCGCGTTACCGTAAAGAAGTAACGGGTGGATTAGACGATAGTCAACTGCGAGCCTTGCAGGATCGATTAGTCTATTTGCGCGAGCTTGATGAGCGCCGAGTAGCGATTATCAAAAGCATTGATGAGCAGGGAAAGCTAACACCAAAGCTTGAAGCTGCGATTAAGCAAGCTGATACCAAAACACGCTTAGAAGATTTGTATTTGCCGTATAAGCAAAAACGCCGTACTAAAGGCCAGATTGCAGTTGAGGCTGGACTAGAACCTCTGGCTGATGCGCTATTTAATGATCCAACTTTATCTCCAGAGGCTGAAGCTGAAAAGTATTTAAATACAGAATTAGCTATTAATGAATATAAAGAAGCGCTGGAAGGCGCGCGTTATATATTGATGGAGCGATTTAGTGAAGATGCTGAATTGCTAGAACAGGCACGTCAGTATATGAAGGATGAAGCTGAAGTGTCCTCAAGCCTGGCTAAAGGTAAGGAACAAGAAGCGGCTAAGTTTAAAGATTATTTTGAATACAGCGAAGCTTATAAAAATATTCCTTCGCATCGCGCGTTAGCTTTGTTTCGTGGACGTCGCGAAGGGTTTTTGATCCTTAAGTTAGATGTTCCAGAGCCTGAGCCTCCTAGAAAAAAGCATCCCTGTGAATTTATGATAGCGAAAACATTTGGCATCAGTGACGAAGGGCGTGCAGCAGATACATGGTTGGCCGATGTCGTGCGTTGGACGTGGAAAATTAAGTTACACCTGCATATCGAATCAGATTTGATGGCGCAGCTTAGAGAGCGGGCTGAATTAGAAGCGATTAATGTATTTGGTAGTAATTTAAAAGATCTGCTGTTGGCAGCGCCTGCAGGGGCTAAGGCAACTATGGGGCTAGACCCGGGGTTGCGTACCGGAGTAAAAATTGCAGTAGTGGATAGTACTGGCAAGTTGCTAGATCATACGGCGATATATCCGCATGCTCCGAAAAAGCAATGGGATCAATCGATTGCGATTTTAGAAAAATTAGCCGCTAAACATAATGTCGCATTACTCGCGATTGGTAATGGCACGGCATCTCGTGAAACTGATAGGTTAGCAGGCGAATTAATTACGCGACACCCTGAATTAAAACTACAAAAAATTATGGTAAGTGAAGCAGGTGCTTCTGTGTATTCGGCATCTGAATTTGCAGCAAAAGAATTTCCTGATTTAGATGTGACAATTCGAGGAGCTGTCTCTATTGCGCGACGTTTACAAGATCCATTGGCCGAACTAGTAAAGATAGATCCTAAATCGATTGGTGTTGGTCAATACCAACATGATGTTAGTCAATTAAAGCTTGCGCAAAATTTGGATACAGTTGTTGAAGACTGTGTGAATGCGGTGGGTGTTGAGGTCAACACAGCCTCTGCCGCATTGCTGCGACGTGTTTCTGGTCTGAGTACTACTATTGCAGATAACATTGTCGGTTTTCGTGATCAGCATGGTGCGTTTAAAAATCGACAGCAGTTAAATAACGTACCGCGCTTAGGGGATAAAACTTTTGAGCAGGCAGCAGGGTTTTTACGCATTGCTAACGGTGATAATCCCTTGGATGGATCTGCAGTGCATCCTGAATCATATTCAGTGGTGGAAAATATTGCTACTCAACAGGCACAGGATATCAATGCTTTAGTTGGTAATTCATCTGTGCTTAAAGCATTGAACCCTAAAGATTATATTAACGATAAATTTGGTCTGCCAACGGTAACCGATATTATTGATGAGCTAGATAAACCTGGGCGTGATCCTCGGCCGGAGTTTAAAGCCGCAGTGTTTAAAGAGGGTGTAGAAACACTTAAAGATCTAGAGCTAGCCATGGTGCTAGAAGGTACAGTGACCAATGTGACTAATTTTGGCGCGTTTGTTGATATTGGTGTGCATCAAGATGGTTTAGTGCATATTTCTGCACTATCTAATACCTTTGTAAAAGACCCGCGAACGGTGGTGAAGGCTGGAGACATTGTTAAGGTGAAAGTAATGGAAGTTGATATAGCTCGTAAGCGTATTGCTTTGACTATGCGTTTAGATGATGTGCCAGGCGAACAGAATACTGCTAAGTCTTCGCGTGGTGTAAATCAAAAGAACCGTACAGATAAAGCTGGACAGCGTAGACAGTCAATAGATAATAAGTCTCGATCTAACAATAGAAGCGCTAACTCTAATTCATCAAATAGTCAGCATGGGACAATGGCAGAATTGTTTATAGAAGCGCAGCAGAAAAAACAAAAAAGATCTTGATATTGGTAATTTAGGATTGGCGGAGTAAGCTGATATGCATGTATTATCGAGCTGAGCTTGATGTGCCAAGCGCAATCTATTTAAAGAGGCATCTATGAGTGTATGGATAATATTGATAGTGCCGTCGGTTATATTTGGTGTAATCACAGCATTTTTGCTGAAAAAGTCTTGGGCGATTTACGTGGCAGGCGTTATACCCTGGCTTGGTGTGTTATGTGCCATTCTATATACTGAGTACTTTATGCCATACGAAGGTGGTGGTGCCTCCATGTGGCCAATTGCCCAATTTTTTGGTGGCGGTGTTGCTGCAATCGTTGGTATTGCAGGTTATTTGATAACAGGCAGTATCATCAAGAAATGATTTGAGGAAGTGATGGAAAAATTATTATTCATAATAATGGCGGTAGTTGTTTTGGCTTCTTGTAGTGCGGAAGTAGGAAGTGATAAGTGGTGCAGTAATCTTGATGCAAAAGCAAAGGGTGACTGGACGATGAATCAAGCTAAAGACTATGCAAAGCATTGCTTGTTTAAAATTGAAGAGTAACGCGTAGGTAATTATTTATGTTCCGCTTCAAACTCGCTGTATGTTTAATGGCTATTTGCTTGTTGTTTCTGCAGGCCTGTTCAGATTCAGTTTCATTAACTCCAATTCCGCAAGACGGAGTTATTCTTGCATTTGGTGATAGTTTAACTGTTGGTGTCGGCACATCAGAAGCCTATAGCTATCCATCCGTATTAGCACAGCTAAGTGGGCGTAAAGTAGTTGGTGCAGGTGTTTCTGGTGAGGAGACAACGCAGGGATTAATTCGTTTGCCGACAGTGATAGATGAAGTCAATCCTGATCTATTGATACTGTTAGAGGGTGGTAATGATATTTTGCGAAATAAGAATTTGCACAATACCAAGAAAAATCTAGCTGCAATGATTGAGTTAGCTCATGCGCGTGGCGTACAGGTGGTGTTAATTGGTGTGCCTGAAAAGAAACTATTTTCAGATGTGGCGCCGTTATATGAAGAGTTAGCAGAACAGTATGGGTTAGTGTTTGCTGATGATTTGCTTGCAGGTTTGTTGCGAGATAATGAGTATAAGTCTGACGCAGTACACTTAAATCAGCGGGGATATGGTGTGATGGCTGAAACAATTCATGAGTTGCTTGTCAAACAGGGTGCACTCTAACTAAAACTTTCTAATGGCACTTGTCCGTGTCTAATAAATTATAATGATAAAAACAAAAATACTTTTACTTGGTGCTTTGCTGGCTGCAAATTTTTCTTATTCAATTCATGCCTGTGAAGATGCGTCCCGTATGTTGGAAGTCACCGCAACAGCCTATACCTCATCTGTGGATGAAACGGATTCAACGCCCAATATATCTGCCTGGGGTGATCACTTAACGCCAGGTATGCGAGTTATTGCCGTGTCTAGAGACCTGCTGACTATGGGGCTGACTCATGGCGCCCTCGTAAAGGTAGAAGGTTTTGATAAAGATTTTATTGTGTTAGATAAAATGAATAAACGCTGGACTAAAAAGATTGATATTTATATGGGCAATGATAAGCGTGCAGCGCTTAACTGGGGTAAGAGAAAAGTAAATATCTGCTGGAAGTATCAATAAATCCTATATACTCTTAATTATGAGTAGTATTTCTTCAAAACCATTATTGCTTGTCTTGTCATTGTTTGTGGCGGTGGCATGTTCATCTGATTCCGGATTAAGCCCGTTTACTAGTGATGGCTGTTCTTTATTCCCGGATGCATCTTTAATTAATAATGATGACTGGTGTGAGTGTTGTGTAGAGCATGATAAAGCTTACTGGAAAGGCGGCACCGAACAGCAACGTGAGAGAGTTGATACCGCATTAATGCGTTGTGTTTACATAAAAACAAATGATCATGTGCTCGCTAATGTGATGTTTGAGGGCGTACGTTTAGGTGGCAGCCCATATTTTTATAATTGGTATCGTTGGGGTTACGGTTGGCCGCAAGATCGCAAGTATCAAGCGCTTACTGAGGGTGAACAAAAGCAAGCGCAATCATTAATGGCTGAATATCAATCCAGTGGGCAATCAGTCTGCAAGAAGCGTTAATCTCTAAAAGAAATTATTTCCCAGTTATGCTTCTTTGCATGGTCGCGTAAGTTGTCATCAGGATCGACTGCGTATGGGTGATGTACAGCCTCTAGTAAGGGTATGTCGTTATGAGAATCACTGTAGCCATAACTGCCTTGCAAATTTAACCCACTTGTCTCTAACCATTCATTAAGTCGGTCTATCTTGTGATGCGCGAAGCAGGGCGTATCTAGCTCCCCAGTATATTTGCCATTAACTATTTGTGGTTGGGTAGCAATCAGTTGGTCAACGTTATAAAGCTCTGCTATTGGCTGAGTAATAAAATTATTAGTTGAAGTGATAATAATTAGATGATCGCCAGCAGCGCGGTGTTTTTCTATAGCACTCATACCTTTTGTGGTCATGATGGGTTTTATTTTGTCTTCTACAAACTTTGTGCGCCATAGCTTGAGTGTTTCCAGTGGAAATTCACTGAGGGGTTTAAAGGCGAATCGAGAGAACTCGTTGATATCTAAGCTACCCTGTTTGTATTGCTCGTAGAATTGTCGATTTGTGCGCTCATAGACTTCGCCGTCTACTGCGCCTTGCTGGACCAGGTGTTGGCCCCATAAATAATCGCTGTCGCCAGCTAGTAGGGTCTCATCTAGGTCAAAAAGAGCGAGTGCCAATTATATCTCCTTACTGGTTGTGGATATTTAGAACCAATTTTAGCGAAGTTAGTTACAAATAGCTGAGTATTTGCGCCAAATAGGTGCATGTGAAAGAATGGGTGAAGTGCATTTATTCTAACAATATAACAAAATGATAGATTCACAGGGGTATCGGGCTAATGTTGGCATTGTATTGTATAACGATGCTGGACAGCTATTGTGGTGTAAGCGCTGTGGACAAGATGCGTGGCAGTTCCCGCAGGGCGGTATTAGTGAGAATGAGTCCCCCGAAGATGCGCTGTATCGCGAATTAAAGGAAGAGACAGGCCTGACTCGGCAAGATGTCGAAGTTGTCGCTAGCTCAAAGAAGTGGCTTAAGTATCGTCTTCCTCCCCACTTAGTACGTCGTCGCTGTTTCCCAAAATGCATCGGTCAAAAGCAACGCTGGTTCTTGTTGCGCATGGTGTCTGATGAAAGCCGAATTGATTTACAGAATTCAGATATTCCTGAGTTTGATGGATGGGCATGGGTGGATTACTGGCAGCCAATTAATGACGTGGTATTTTTCAAGCGTAAAGTTTATCAACGTGCGTTAACTGAATTTGCACCAATTATGAATATTGCGGTTGATTAGATATTATTAAGTTGGCTTTTTCCTAAGCCAAATAAAGATACCAGTCACAGCCAGTACGATCATCATGATCGCAGCAATAGACATTATATTCTGTCCCCAGTTTCCTAGTAGTCTTCCGCTATGTAAGTCCAATATAACTCGTTCGTAGTGGATTTCGTTACTGCGAGCATGTTGTTGAATAAGTGTGTTTAAGTTATTAGGTGTTTCTATGGGTGCGACCCATTGGGGGTGTGGACCTTCTAATGGTTGCCATGCGGAGAGTTCATTGCTGCCTTTCCAGTAAGTATTTACACCGCGAATCACAGGGTGTCCTTGTTCTGTAATAGAAATGCCTAGAGGGTTTTCTGGTAAACCTGAGTAGCTTCCTATTTCATCAATTATCTGACCTTCTTTATCAATCAATATTAAGCTTGACTGTGTGGCGATAAGTAGATCGGAAGAAAGGTTGATAACACCCACTAATGATTCGGAAAGATTTAATGCGTAACGGCCATCCAGGTAAATGTAATTGCTAGCTTGGGATATCACAGTATTCTGAGATTTAAAAGAAACTATAGGAAAATCACCAATATTGTAATGCTTGAGCAACCATGAAGCTCCGGCGTACGAGCGATTGAGCTTTAACGAATCGCTAAAATTCAAGAGTAATCCTGTTATTGATAGGACTATGACTAATACAGACACGCTAATACCTATATAGCGATGCCATAAATGTAACTTTGCCATGGGGATATTATTTATGCTGTGAATCTTAAGCTACGCAAGGTAAAGTTTAAGGAAGTTAAAATCAAATACTATATCGCTTTTGGATGCGAGGTGTTTATTACTCTAGTGTTGTGACGTGCTGATCTAGGTATAAAGCCATTTTTGATAGTTTTTTCATTGCGTTAACTGACATGGTTGCGCCAGTGATGTTATCGATGTGGTGGCTTAGCTTTTGTTTAGGTAACAGATGTGATCCATAGAATTGTTGAGTGAAAAAATCATTGCGGATTTCCCAGCCGCGACTTTCACGAAAAATGAGCACTTTAAATTGCTCAATTTTACCATTTTTAACAACAAAACCAGCAGTGATAGGTAGTTCTTTACCAATTTCTTCAAGAATCCAAACTGTGCGCTCATCTTTTTGCCAGTAAGGGACACGGAAAGTTTTATAGCGATGTCCGAGGATTTTTTTAATATCTTTTTTTAATTCTCCTTTAATCAGCAAGCGTGATGGTTCAGGAGCTGCTTGATCGAAGATGTCAGACAAGAATGCTTCAGGTTCAAGATAAACTCCTTTCGCACTGACTAAATTTAAAATAGCCAGTGCGATCAGAGAAACAAAAAATGTAAGTTTAATTTTGTTTTTGTACATTGAAAAATTTATGAGTTTAACGATTGCTTAGAAGCTCCAACCAACACCAAGATTGAATCCATCAAGATCGTTGTCGCTATCGCGATCGTCGTCGTCTTCAAACTGTACATCCGCTTTCAATACCACGTTAGGATGTAGCCAGTAATTCATACCTAATAGAAAACGTTTCTCTTCTGAATCCTCGGCGTCCCCATCATTGCTGCCAGCACGTTCATCAATCATGGTGTAACGTGCAAAGACTCCTAAATTGTTCTCGAAACGCCATGAAGGCTCAACATACCAGCCTTCCATTTCATCACGGCCGTCGCCATCATCTAGGTCTTCAATTGCATCGTCAATGTCCCAGCGGCTATATAAAGCACGTAAACCAAATGGTCCATTTTCGTAAATAGCATGTACAGAGGATAATATGCCATCGACAGAACCATCTGCATCGATAGAAGCACGTCTTAAATTACTGTTCGAGATTCCATCTTGAACCATGTCAGATTGATACTGCAGACTAGCAGCTAACTCTAATCCAGGCATGCCTGTATATTTGATACGTCCAGTACCTGCGAGTGAATCTGCGTTAGCACGAGCGCCACTTTGGCGAGAATCGCGAATATCCAGATCACCATCATCAAATTGCAATCCTTCATGGATGCCCAGGTCATAACTGAAGCCATCACCAAACTGGCCATTACCTTTCACACCAATAACACGATATGTTGATGGAATAATGCGTGACTCAACTCGTGGGCGTTCAACACCATAAAATGTTTCTGGCTCATGTGTTTCGTTAATAATACCCATGGGTGGTAAATGCAAGCCCGCAAGTAAGCTATGATTTTGTGAATAATCCCATTCTATGTAGGCTTGTTCTAACTCAACATGACCAGGATCATCATCAGAGCGTCCAGCGCGAGAATGTTCTATCTCAGTTTCTGAAAAGAATCTTAAATTGTCAGTGAATTGATGTCCGATGTAAAAAATGAATCTTTGAACGTCGAGCTCATTACTAATATTGTCACTATTGTCGCTGTTTTGTGTGCCATTGTTGTAGAGTACTTCGGCATATCCACCAATTTGTGTTTTTTCAAACCAGCGATTGACGCCAGCCTGATCGTCGATTGCTTCCGCAGCAGCTTCAGCAACTTCTGTGGCTTCTTCTGCATTATCTGTAGCTACTTTGGCGGAGGCTGCGGCGTCTTCTGCCGCTTGTTTGGCTTCTTGTACGGCTTTTTGATTTTCTTCTCGTTCAGACATCAAGAATTTCACAGCCGCTTTAAGCTGTTCATATTCTTCTTTGTCGACAGTCACTTGCTCTCCGGCAATCCCGTTGCCAGACACTAGGATGGCTATGCTAACAAATGTGCCGAGGGTTAATTGTTTGATTTTCATTTAAATACTCCCTAAGTTCATGAAAATATTAGAGTTTAAAAAGAGGAGTGGATCGTAAAAACGATGATGGATAGTAGAGGAATATTAATATAAATGCAACTCATTCTCATTATCATTAACAGACACATTAAATATATTCGTAAACATATAATGAATATGTAAATGAATCTGAGCTAGAGAAGTAAGGTGCTGCTGAGAGGACTGGAAGCTTAAAAATATATCAATCGATAGTAGAAAAGATCGATATGCACTCCTTCATCAAGCGTCACTGATATTTTGAATGTGACTCAATAATAAAAATGTTGATAATAAGAAAGGCGCCGATTCTAGGAATGGGCGCCTTTGTAGTGTAAATCAGTATAGTTTAATCAGATGACTTGCTTAACATCATTTCTTGTAAATAGTTTTGAATGCCTACATGGTTGATGCGGTCGAGCTGTTCTTCTAGCCAATCAACATGTTCTTCTTCGCTCTCCAGAATATGCTCAAACAATTCTCTTGAGACATAGTCTTTAACGCTTTCGCTGTATTCAATAGCTTCTTTGAGGTCAGGAACAGCTTCCATTTCTAGCTTAAGGTCGCACTTAATCATTTCTTCAGGTGACTCACCTATATATAGCTTACCTAGTGATTGTAAATTAGGTAGGCCTTCTAAAAATAAGATGCGTTCAATTAACATATCCGCATGTTTCATCTCATCGATAGACTCATGGTATTCATGCTCGTTGAGCTTTTCTATGCCCCAGTTTTTATACATGCGCGCATGTAAAAAATATTGGTTAATTGCGGTTAGTTCATTTTTAAGTGTTTTGTTTAAAAACTCGATTACCTTTGCGTCACCTTTCATTAATGTTCATCCATGTGAGTTAATTATGCAGCGGAGTATAAACTATAAATTTCTAGAACAGCGATTTGGTAATGTAAATGCAATCGCTGTAGCGATTGATTATCATTTGCTAAATAGAATAAAACAGGGTGCAGTGTTAAACGACGTTAACGATAAATTCTTTAGTAGAGGTATTGTCAGAAACTACGTTGTTTTGACATTCGCTGCGGCAACTTCTCATGCATTGGCGTGCGTGATTTTTACATTCGCCACATTTGGTTGCAACTCCTAGCATAGACTGAACATCTGAGAATGATGAAGCCCCGTTATTGACGGCGTCTCTTATTTGGCCATCGGTGACCTGATTGCAGATACATACGAACATGCTGTAAAGGTAATGCAAATGAGAATGATTGTCAATACCATCCACAATGGGATACATCGCAGATTGCTTGAAATGCGAGTAAAGTCCTGTTCCTATGAGATTGAATCGATTTTTCAGTAGTTTAGGTAATCATTCGTGAGTGTTAAGATGATCAAAACCTATACGCTTTGGATATTTTATTCACTCGGATCTTTACTGATCAGTTTCTGGTTGGCATGGCAATTATCCGCACAGGTGAATTTTTTATACCCGCTTTGGTACTCGGCATTAGATATTGATCAAACGATTGAGCAGACAATGCCAAAGCATCTATATAAACGGGAGTTTATTGCGACGGATAGCAATGAACATCAACGATTGTTTGCAGAAATTGTCACGTCTATACAAAACAATGGGAATGGCTTAGAAGCGATTAAGTTTTATAGTATCTCTGGTAAAGAGCTAGGACTGTTGTTGACCGAGAGTGAAATTGTTCACTTAAAAGATGTTGCTGCATTGGTCGATATACTTGGTTGGTTTTGTTTGGCGACGTTTATATTCTGTTTGATTGTGTTGGCGGCGATTATCATTTTTCGCACGGCGATGCCTTCGACTAAAAAGCTACTTGTCAGTATACTAAGTGCTGTTGCTGTGATCGTGGTTCTCATCGTCGCGTTGGGCGCGAAGAAGTTTTTCTATTGGTTACATACCGTAGTGTTTCCCGATAACCATCAATGGTTTTTTTACTACGAAGAATCGCTGATGAGTACGTTGATGAAAGCGCCTGATCTGTTTGCGCCAATTAGTTTGCAGTTATTGATGTTGGGTATATTTATCTGGGTAGTGCATCTAATGATCGTGCGTAAGTTTGGTCGTTTTAGAACGGTTTAACGACGACTAGAATGATGATCGCAATAAGTGCTAACACGGGTGCTTCATTAAACCATCGAAACCAAACGTGTGATTTTGTGTTGTTGTCATGTTTGAAAGCCCTGACTAAAAATCCGCACCAGATGTGGTAAAAAACTAGCAACCAAATTAATCCTAATTTGATGTGCATCCAGTATCCGGTCATGTAAGCATCCCAATATGGGATTAATAACCATAGGCCGAAAATAATCGTGAGAATTGCACCCGGTGTCATAATGCCAAAGAATAATTTTCTTTCCATGACTTTAAAACGTTCATTGCTGATTTCGTCTGTAGACATAGCGTGATAAACAAATAGGCGTGGCAGGTAAAATAATCCTGCAAACCAAGTGACCATAAACATAATGTGTAAAGCTTTAATCCATAGCATGCCGCTACCTCATATATAACTGTTCAAATTGTTCGCGTGTTAATACGCCGTAGACGTAGCGTGGAGCATTTTTATTCCAATGCGTTACGCATAGGGCTTCAGATGTTTCTTGGTTGAAAATTTCTCTTGCTTTAGCAAGAGTTGCGCGTAAATCTATTTGTGAAATTTGCATTCTCTTGGCTGGAATCTGCATGAGATCAATTTCATCAACAGCATTGTCTTCTTTTTCTAGATACTGAATTAAGTCAATGCCTCTAATTAAAGAGATAGGTGTGTGTCCGTCTTGTATGCAAATCCACTGCGGGTCATTCTCGAGTGCTTCAAGCGCTTGGTTTAAGTGGGTGATTTTTGGTAGCTGGCCAAAACTTCGGCTCATTGCTCTTGCGATGCCAGTTCTTTGTAAGGACTGAGTGATGGGATCTTCACGAAAATCTAAACCACGAACCTGTAGTAGTAAATCGAACACTGGCGGCTGTTTAAATAGTTGTCGACTGATTAATTGCGCGATGACAATCGCTAACATGCTAGGCCAAATCACAGAATGGTTGGCAGTGATTTCAAATACCGCCGTTAATGCGGCTAGTGGTGCTTGTAAGCAAGCCCCCATCATTGCACTCATGCCGATGAGTGCATAAAGACTAGAATTTTCTAAGGGCACGCCCATGGTTTGGTGTAAGAAAATAGCCATTAATGAGCCACCAACAGCACCAATGACTAAGCTTGGGCCGATGAGCCCTGCCGGCATGCCGCAGCCTACAGAGATCGCAGTGGCTAACAATTTTGTGATCATGATGACGAATAATAGAGTCATGGGTATCTGGCCTAAGACAGCAGCATTTAATGTGTCGTAACCTAGTCCCATTACTTGCGGAACTTGCAGAGCGATTATTCCTGTTGCACAACCTGCGATGATAAAACGCAAACTTAAACTGACTGTTTGAGTCAGTTTAGTGATATGTCTAATTAGAGTTGTGAATAGCGTTGAGGCAAATCCAACCAATAAGCCGATTAAAATCACAAAGGGAACTTCAGCAAGTGAAATAGAAGGAATGTTGATGAATGCGACTATTGGCTCATCGCCTAAAATACTGCGTGATACACCAGTGGCGGCGACGGCAGCAATAATGATGGGAATAAAGCTAGCAAAGGTATATTCCACCATAATAATTTCCATAGCGAAGATAACGCCTGCTAGCGGTGTATTAAAAGCAGCAGAAATTGCTGCTGCGGAACCACAGGCGACTAGTGTTCGTATGGCATTGTTAGGCAAGCCAAACAATTGCCCTGACGCGCTGCCCAGATAGGCACCTAAGTGAATGGCGGGACCTTCTCGCCCCAAAGATTGTCCACTAATGAGCGCAATACTTGCGCCGATGAACTGAAGGATAAAACTGCGAAATCTTAGGTAACCTTGATGGTAGCGAAGTCGCTCTAGTACGTCGACGATACCGACGGCGGAATCGTCTTTAGCAAGTAGCTTGAATACAATTGCTAGCAACATTGCACCAATAATCGGTGCTATCAATCTAGAAGCTGGAGTTAAGTCTTCGAAATTTTCTGCAATATTGCTGGGTAGCCAGAAGCTAAGTGAATGATCAATGATCAAAATAAAAGCAACGAGAATACAGCCCACTAATAAACCAACCAGCAATCCTAATAGTGATGTTTGTATTAGGGCGTCTGGTTTAGCAGTTTGTAGACGAAATTCGTCTAAACTATCTGTAATTCTGTGGCTTAGCGGCAGCTTCGGCTTCATGCGTGTATTATGCCACGCTAGAAAGGTATGCGAATTTAAAAGTTAAGCAACAGGCATATGAACATAATTAGGACTTAGGAAAATGATTAAAGTAGGCATTGTTGGTGGTACCGGATATACCGGTATTGAATTGATTCGATTGCTGCATGCACATCCTCAAGTGGAAATTACCGCTATTACCTCGCGTAGTGAAGAGGGTAGGTCTCTGTCGGAGCTGGTGCCTAGTTTTTTTGCGCTATCGGATTTGAAATTTCAACAACCTTCTCTTGAAGTACTTTCAGAGTGCGAATTAGTTTTCTTTGCCACGCCTAATGGCACGGCGATGAAAATGGCAGCTCAATTATTAGAAGCTGGTAAGCGTGTGATTGACCTTGCTGCAGATTTTCGTATTAAAGATATTGATACCTGGCAGCAGTGGTATGGAGAAGCACATGCTTGTCCTGATTTAGTTGCAGAAGCCGTATATGGTTTACCGGAATTAAATAGAGAAGATATTAAACAGGCGCGTTTGATTGCTAATCCTGGTTGCTATCCCACTTCGGTAATACTAGGTTTCTTACCGTTGTTGGAAAATCAATTGGTTGATCCTAAGCGCCTCATTGCGGATACCAAATCTGGTGTCAGTGGTGCAGGCCGTGGTGCTAGTGTGGGTGCTTTGCATTCGGAAGTCAGTGAGAATTTTAAAGCCTATGGCATAAGTGGGCATCGCCATCTTCCTGAGATTAGTGCCATTCTCAGTGGTGTATTACCCGCTGAGCAAGCGCAATTAACCTTTGTTCCTCATTTGTTGCCTATCAATCGAGGCATTCATGCAACACTGTATGCCTTTGCTAATAATGACGTGGACGACTTAACCGAGTTATATCGAGAGCGTTATGCTGATGAAGCATTTGTCACCATATTAGACGCAGGTATGCATCCAGAAACGCGTGCAGTTCGTGCGACTAATCACTGTGTTATTTCGGTGAACCGAGTATCAAAAGAACAGATAGTTATTTTGTCTGTCATTGATAATCTGGTTAAAGGGGCTGCCGGACAAGCAATTCAGAATATGAATATTATGTATGACTTGCCAGAATCTCTGGGTATTGAGGCGATTGGGTTGCTACCTTAGTCATTGAATAAAGTGCTATGAAGAAATCTAGAGTCAAAGTTGAAGTTCCGCAATTAGAGAAAATCTCTATGAGCGCGTATCACCCGGGCTTGAAGAGGATTCAAATCCTGGTTTCAATCTTGGCTGCGGTAGCTGTTGCCTGGGCTTTTTATGAGGTCGGTGCTCACGGTATTGATTTGCCATTTAAAGATAACGAAAAAAGCGTTGCTGAATTGCGTGTTGATCTTGGTAAAGCAAATAAAGATTTAAAGACACTCCGAAGAGAAGTGGCTAGTTTAACTCGATCAACTCAGGTGGAATTAAAAGCGGCAGAGCAAACTAAACAAACCTTACGAGAAAAGGAAATGCAGATACTTAAGCTGACTGAAGAGTTGGTTTTTTATCGTAGTTTGTTAGCGCCAGAAAAAGCTAAAGTAGGTGTAGAAGTGCGTGACTTTAGTCTGCGTTCTGCTGGAAAGAGTGAATATTATTATGATTTTCTTTTGACTCAATCTAGTCGTAGCAAGAAGGTCGCAAAAGGAAAGGTTAATGTCACCATTGATGGTAAGCAAGATGGTGAAATGCATAGAATTGAAATATCTGATATCGAAGCCGCGACTGGCGATGATATTAAATATTCATTTAAATATTTTCAAAGGCTGAATGGCGCCTTCGAGTTGCCTGATAACTTTGAGCCAAAGAAAATATTGGTTGAAGTGGAACCAGATTCAAAGTCAAAGCAACCCATTCAAATATCTTATTCTTGGAATGAGCTCATTAGCGGGAGTTAACATGTTCGGTAAAAAGAAAATAAAAGCAGCACAAATTGATACATTAATAGGAAAGAACACAGTCGTTAAGGGTGATATTCACTATCGAGGTGGATTGCATATAGAAGGTAAAGTGCAGGGTGACTTAATTGCTGAGAGCAATGAAAAGACCGTGTTAATTGTTAGTGAAAAAGGTCGCGTTGAAGGTGATGTTAAAGGGCCGGTGGTAATCTTAAATGGCACAATTGAAGGTGACGTATATTCGACTGTGACATTAGAGATGGCTCAACATGCTAAAGTCAAAGGAAATGTATATTACAAACTTCTAGAAATGGAAGTGGGTGCTGAGGTTAATGGTAGTTTGATTCATCAGTCTGTGCAGGCAGGAAAGATCAAAGAAAAGCTGTCACAGGAAGGTGATAAGAGTAAATCAAACGCAAATAATGCACCTAGTGATGAGGTGAATCTCACTGCTGGCAATAGCTAAACTATCCCGATGGGAGTAGTCGCCCCCCGATTAGAGTAGTTGACCAAAATAGTCGGGTTCTGTAATCTTTTGCTGAGTTATTGAATATAAACGGAGAAGTTCACATGGCGTCTAATCAAACTGTCGCTGATTCAGGGATGCCAGTCCCATTGGTATTTACCGATGCCGCTGCTGGCAAGGTGAAGCAACTTATTGAAGAAGAAAAAAATGAAAACCTTAAGTTACGAGTTTTCGTATCTGGTGGAGGTTGCTCAGGCTTTCAGTATGGTTTTACCTTTGATGAAGAGTTACAAGATGGTGATACTTCGGTAGAAAATGGCGGAGTTGTCTTGTTGATTGACCCAATGAGTTACCAGTATCTTGTTGGTGCAGAAATTGATTATTCTGAAGGTTTGGAGGGCGCGCAATTTGTTATACGTAACCCGAATGCAAAAACTACCTGTGGCTGTGGGTCTTCTTTTTCAACCTAATTTTTAATAATGAATAAAATAAAAAAGCCCGCGTAAGCGGGCTTTTTTATTTGTAATAGACCCCGCCTAAAATACACGGATGCTTTGCACCAGTAGAGTGATGTGCATTTCCTGGTTTTTTTAATAGTGTTTGCTTAGCTAGCCAAGCAAATGCTGTTGCTTCCACCCAGTCTGCATTAATGCCATATTCGGTGGTGTTGGTTAAACGTATTGGGTAAATGCGCTTTGCTAGTTCCTCCATTAGATATTCATTTCTGCAGCCGCCACCACAAGCTATTACTTGTACGGTTCCTGTTGCCCATGCAGTTAAAGCATGTTTAATGCTGATGATAGTCAGTTCAGTTAAAGTTGCTGCGACATCTTTAGGTTCTATATCAGGAAATAAGCGCAAAAAATTTTCTAACCAGGATAAATTGAATTGGCTGATGTCAGCTGATTTGGGGGGTAGTTTTCGAAAGTAAGGATGTTTGAGTAGGCTGTCTAGTAGCTGTTGGCTAATCTTTCCTGCTTTTGCCCATTGGCCTTTTTCATCAAACGCTTTGTTTAAATGTTTACGTGTCCATGCATCTAATAGAGTGTTGGCTGGACCAGTGTCGAAGCCTAGGCGCGGTTCGGTGTTCTGACTGGCTAACACAGTGATATTTGCAATGCCACCCATGTTGAGCACAACAGAATTTTCATGTTTACCTAACCAGGCCTGGTGAAAGGCGAGCACTAACGGAGCACCCTGTCCACCGGCGGCAATGTCGCGGCGGCGAAAATCAGCCACTGTGGTTATGTTGGTTCGCTCTGCGATAATACTCGGATTGCCAATTTGAATCGTGTATGGCTGGGCACAGTCTGGATCGTGTTTAATTGTTTGGCCATGACTACCAATGGCTTGTATGCTGTTTGCATCCAGCTTATTGGTTTCTATTAACGTGTTTGCTGCACTCGCAAATGCTTCGCCAAGTCGTGTATCTAATACACCGAACTGTTTTAGTGAAGCGGATTCAGTCTGGATAGAAAATATTTCTTCTCGAAGTGATGAGTCTAAGGGATAGGCCAGCGAGGCAAGTTCAAAGATGTTGTTTTGATCGTCGATGGTGACAGCAACTGCATCAATGGCATCAGCGCTAGTGCCTGAGATTAAACCAATGTATGCCTTGTTCAATCTTGTTTTCGCTAGTTCTGATTCTGCGCAAGAACAGTTGAGGAGTATAAGTCTAAATTAGCAAATTGTTCTGCGGTGGTAGATTTGAATCTAGCCATTTCACTTTTAGGTAATGGGCTAGCATCCGGTAATTTTACGGTTAACGGGTTTCGGTGAACACCATTCACTCGGAATTCATAATGTAAATGAGGACCAGTCGCTAGACCACTTTTGCCAACATAACCAATAATTTGTCCTTGTTTTACGCGCTTCCCTACCTGAGTGTTTTTTGCGTATTTATGCATATGTGCATATAAAGTGCTGTAGCTGCTGCCGTGTTTAACAATGATAGTTCGTCCGTAACCACCTTTAGTGCCGTGATGGATAATTTTGCCATCACCAGAAGCTTTGATAGGTGTGCCCGTTGAAGCGGCATAGTCAACGCCTTTATGCGCGCGAATTCTGTTTAGTACAGGGTGTTTACGTTTTAAATTGAAGCCTGAGCTTATGCGAGCAAAATCAACTGGGGTACGTAAAAATGGTTTACGCATACTGCGACCATTTGGTGAGTAGTAATCTGTATTGCCTTTGCTATCTGTATAGCGCACTGCTTGATAACTCTCGCCGGCATTAACAAATTCTGCAGCGATAATTGCTCCGTCTTTAATTTTTTCGCCGTCTAGATATTTTTCTTCATAGATCACGCTAAATTGATCACCTGAGCGAATGTCTAAAGCAAAATCAATATCCCAGCCAAACACATTGGCTAATTGCATAATGAGTGAGTCAGATAACCCAGCTTGTTGGCCCGCAAGGAATAGAGAATTTTTGATTGTTGAAGAAGCGACCTGAGTACGCGTTTCAAAGTCTCGGACTATTTCATCAACTTTGTAGTCGTGTTCTTGCTTGATTACTTTTAAGCGGCGATTAACGCTGGTTTCTAATTCAATTCCAACAAGATTTTCATCCTTAATGTGAAAGTGAAGTTTCTGGTTTGGGTGAACCGATTTTAATTCTCTGACCTGATCTCCAAGTAGCATGATTTTATGTAATTCGGTATTTAGTCCGCGTTTACTAAAGAGAGTGGATAAAGTATCGCCTTGTTTGATGGTTACTATTTCGGTCTTGGTGGCGGTGGGAGCAACAGATTTTTGCTGCTTCGGTAATTCTGTAATGAGAGGTTTATTCTGTTGTGCAGATTTTTCTATATTTTTGGCCGCTACACTGACAGCAGGAGCTGCATATTTAATATCACTTGGATTGCCGTCTTTGCTTGTAAGCGCTAGTTCAATAGTGTCAACTTGAGCTGTATCGGATTGGTGCTGAATTTCGGCAACCATAGCTTTATCTTGTGGAGTGCTAACATTGGCTATGACAACACCCATAATAGAGAGCACAACCACAGCAATAACTCCGCCTAGAATGTAGTGGTGTTGTTTTTGCGATTTTTGAGGTGAAGATTGCTTATAATCTACGCCCAATTGTGATCGATATTGCACAGAACTCTTCCCAGTGATTTTTTACTTAAAAATAGCCGGCACCCAGTAGACCGTCAATTGATTAGGTGTGCAGACGAGGAAGATAACCTACTGAACGAACAAAAACTACAGTTTTTGCTTATAAATAAAGCAGATAATGGAGAATGCTAGAGTGTTAG
>JBGCDS010000009.1:0-100723 GCA_045105615.1 Gammaproteobacteria bacterium | reverse complement strand
GGTTTCATTTGATACAAGCAATTGTATTGTTTTCTACTGCATATATAATTTATCAACATCATGACCGCTATTGGGCCGGTAAGCGACTAACAATATGGAAATTACTAACGCATCACTTTGGGTAAGCAATGTGGTATTGGTAATAATATTGCCCTTCTTACTTCTATCAGGGTTCTACTTTAAGAAAGTAATAAAAGATATGGCAGCATTTTGGACAAGCGATCCACGAGCAAAGCAACTCTCATTTATGCAATTTGTTTCCGCTATATTCTTAACATCTAATCTGACACCACAGTCGTCTGGATTTAAGAAAAAGCTTGAGCGTGGGGGATTATTGCTACTTCCAGTAGTCATTGTAATGATTGCTAGCAGATTAGGAGCATATAACTTGGTTTTGAATTATTTTCTTGAGAATACCGAGACCGGAAAAGAGATAGTTATAACTCAGGAAAAAGCTGATAAGTTAAATGATCCATTTGGATGGAAAGGCAAAAACAGTAATAAGTCCAATTAATAATTGAATGACTGCTATTGAGCCGGAAGCTGACATTACAAAAGCAGTATCGTTATTTAACAGTTAACTTCCATCTTCATAAACTCTTCAATTATCACCCAGTCTCAACTAGAGTTATTAACAATCATCTTAGTACGTCTATCCCTATTCCCAATATGAGCCTGATACCCAATCAAGTTCGCTTCATTGCGATCATCAGTCGTCATATAGAGGGTATCGTCACCCATCCCTAGCAATTCCATTAACTCGCTCATTTCATCCCCTAACGAATCCGCACCCACTGATAGCAATTTGCAAAGCATATCCAGCTTTTCGGCTTCCTCATCCTCGAGCAATGGAGATACGTTAGCGGTCCATTGTTCGCCTACCTTGCCGCTCATTAACCAATGCTCATAAAAGCGTCTTAGAATGCGTTTGATTTGGTACTGCTCAACCTCTGTTAAAACTATGCTCATGACTGTCCCCTAGTTCGCAATGATTAATTGTGGTTGTTTAGGTATGGCATTGACTTGTTTAGTCACTTGAAGAATTTCAGCTTGCTTTGTAGCCAATAATTCAGCCGTTTCTAGTACTTGATTAATCGTGAGATCAATTGGCGAGGCGCTTAAGATATCGACGTAAGAACTAAATTGTCTGGCCGTTATATTCGAGACATGTGTCTGTAAATGTGTCTGAATTGAATCGCGCTTAACTTGCCATGCGTTTGATATAATTGACGTACCCATTATTAACTCCTATTAAGTTAGTTTTGGCAGCCGGTGCCTGGTGAGCGAACACCTACGCCGGCGACTTAATCAATGAATTAACTAAAACTCATCAATAAAACAGAGTTAAAAAGACTGGATTGAATAGAGTGTGATGTGTTTATAGAAATGTTTATAGGATTTTTCTGACCTCACTATGAAATAAATTAACCTTTACAATCAATAGCTTACAAAGGAATTTTTTTATAGTGGCGGAGAGGGAGGGATTCGAACCCCCGGACGGTTTAACCCGTCAACGGTTTTCAAGACCGCCGCATTCGACCACTCTGCCACCTCTCCGTATTGGTCTATTTTATACCATTTGTAAGCTATTGATTACTGTGAGCAAAATCTAGCAGTACATATTGGAAGACGCTTTTTACCATACCCTATTCTTCCCGGCTAGCCATATTTGATCTAGTGTCTATGGAAACACCGTGAAGCTCAATTTTCGTTTATATATTAACCATGTAAGCATGAAATAGTCACGACGGCCTATACACATTATTCTGCACATTCACTCACGTCGATCTGCACATTATCGATATAGAATTCATCACTACCCCCAAGGTTATCGGATGTTAAAAACTGTATTCGAGTATTGGCATTGATATAATCACTAATATCGTAATTTCTTGACACATAGCTCGAATCAGTCCCTGCACCTACAATTTGTTCTAATATTTTCCATGTATCTCCTCCATTACTTGAAATTCCAATATTTACATAGTCATTATTATTATCAAATCCATCACGACGGTATTGAAAGCTAAAGACTGCTTTGGCATAGCTTGATAAATTCATTTCGCGCTGCACTCCTTCACCTTGTCCATCGTTATCACGAATTTGTAATACATATTCAGAATCATCATCGTCAGTTACCCGCTCATCACCTGACTCTGGACCATCTGATTCGTTAATTTCAAGCCATTTAGTCGACCATGCCAAGGTACCATCAGAACCAGAATAGCTTTGCTTAGTGTTAAACTCATCTCTAAATGTTCCTGTACAATTATCTGTTTTGGATGAGGCACTACCCTCATCAACAATACTTCCTAAATTTTCAGCATCATCATCTAAACCAACACTTGCCAGTTTTGCAATTTCTTCTGTCGACAGCGCATAGTTATATAGCCGCACATCATCTAGCAAACCATCCCACCACTTAGAGTTTTCCCAATTAGAGCCAATGTATAATTCATCATTATTGGGTTCTAATGATGCCGAAGTAGATTGATTTAACACCGCTACTCCGTCTATATACAAGTTGACGACGCCAGTCTCCTTATCAAATGTTCCAGCCACGTGATACCATTGATTTGAATTCAACATGACACTCGGGGAAAAGAATTGTCCACCAACCCCCATCCATAACCAACCACTTTGCATAGCTAGCCAGAAATTATCACTACTCCCTTGTTTTTCTTTACTCAAAATTCGATATGCATTTACAATCGATTCTGATTCATTGTTTATCCATGCACTTATAGTCAATCCTTCAGTAATTGATAGCGCATCAGTGTGCGGTATAACAATTCGATCATCCTTACCATCAAAGTCTAAGGCACCATCAATTTTTCCATTAGTAATCCATACTGGACCATTCTCTAAAGTCCCATTATGTCCACCAATTGAATCAATCGCCATTAAGCCATTTGCATCGTCCAGCATCCAATGTGCAATTGGCAATGAGGCCGGAAGAATTGATAACTCAGTTATTTCATCATTGGATAAGGCACGATTATAAATACGCACATCATCAAGTTCACCTTCCCAATACTCACCATCGATTGAACTACCTATTAATACTTCAGCATCTTCAGCTGTTGGCTCATGAGAAATGGAGCCGACTGCTACTTGAACCCCATTAATATATAAAATAACTTCATCAGTATCATTATTAAAGCTTGCTGAAAAATGATTCCAGCTGCCTGCTAATATATTTGCACCTGAAGTTTTAACTTCTCTAAAATCACCTGAGGCTGAAAAACCAAATACTAATTCATCATCTTCAATCCCAAACCAATAATTTGAATCATTAGTACTTGAAGAATCTTTAGTAATAATCGCTTTATACCCTGAACTAACATCTAAAGTTCTTGCCCATGCGGTAAAGGTCATTGCATGAGTTAACGATAATGCGTCACTATGAGGAATTTCAATATAATCATTATTCCCATCAAGCAAAACATCTCCCTGAAGAATACCTGACGACCAGCTAACTCCGTTAATCAAGATTCCATCGTGAGTATTTTCAGAATCAATTGCTATTAATCCTGATTCATCATCAAATTTCCAATGAGCAATAGGTTGTTCTGATGGTGGTGCAGCACAAGGGCCTACGCCACACTCGCATCGATAAGTAATCGTAAACTTTGGACGCAGATTCGCATCTTCTTTGTCGCTACTATAAAATTCTTTTACATTGTCACCCGTATTTGTGGGTTGTGATAATAAAATTACACCATAATTCGGATACTCATCATCAAGCCATATTTGCGTAAGACCTGTAATATCCAATGTATTCCATCCTATTCCGCTTGGTGTAAATGACCCAGAAACCTTCTGTTCATAATCTCCCCCTTCGCTAGTCCATCGGTCATTGTTAGCATAATCTTCCCATGTCACTTCAGCTTCATTCCATGCACGGGTCACCGCATGAGCTTCTATTAATTCATTAGCCCCTTCAGTTTTTTCTAAATACAATTCTAATATTGCTGACTCAATCAATACTGATGAGGGTACTGATGAAAGATCAAATTGAATTAATGTTCTATACATTTTGTCTTGCTCAGAATCAACCTTCAAATTTTTATCTGTTTCTTTATTATGATCTGTATGTGTTGATTGCCCTTCAATAAATGTATCAATGCCATCATTGCCTGGTTGCAGAATTACAGTATTAGTGGTTGGATTATAAATTTTTATATTCTCGCGAGTAATGGTTCTGCTATTTCCATTGCCAAGTGTACCTGTAGCCGTAATACTCACTGGCGAATCTTCAGATGGTGTAAACGTCGCCTGATATGAATTGTCTCCAAAAGTCGTTGTGCTTAACGCGTAGCCAGTGCATCCAACGCTGTTGGCCATTGAAACCGCATGTTGTAATCCAGCTTGAGCAATATATTCTGCATTGATACTTTCATTTTGTGATGACAATTGACTTATATTCATAGCACTCTGGCTATTAATTAATAATGCGATACTACCCACTACTGCTATCATAATGGCAACAGGAAGTAATGCCATGCCCGACTGGACTTTTCTTAAACCTTCACGGCACTTAATCATAGAGCGCCACCAACACGTACTTTTGTAGACAAGCTAATGGTTTGACTATCAGGTGGAGTTAACTCAAGAGTGATCTCAACTAATTGAGCGCGCTCACCCACTCCCATAGGAATACGTTCAAAACGTAGTCGTGTCACATTTTCTGCAATGGTCGACTCAATATAATCTTTGCCATCGATACTACCACTAGAATTCTCATCCCATGGCACTGCAATTCTTTCTATTAATGCTGAATCATTCAGGTAGTAAACTACGGGATCTAACCAATCCTCATCGACACTGCCATCTTCGTCATCATCATTTCTATCGCCTTCATCTGTAGCACCATCACCATCATCATCTACACCTGCAATGCCTGGTGAATTATCATCATTCATATCGGCACTGGAGTCTTCGTCTATATTATTATCATCGTCATCATCGATGCTATCAATCGGGTCCTCACTAGCGACGCATAAATATTCATCATCATCATCACGGCCCCATAAGAAGCATTCATCGGCGACGCCATTACCACCATCATCAATACCTATGATTCCAGAAGTATTGTCATTTGTTGCGTCTCGCGGATAATCTTCATCAATGCGTCCGTCTTTATCATTATCCGCGTCAGGTACATTATCACCATCGAGGTCAAAGCTGATAGGCAATGTAACAGCAAGTACAGCTGTCGCTTTAGAGCTACCCGACTCAGGAGGAGACACTGGTATAGTTTGTTCGCGAATATGTTCACTGAAGGCCGTTAACGGCTTATTATTTTGCGGCACTAGAAGTAATCTGGTTGTTGCAACAGAATTTACCATTCGCTGCATAGCAAAATCTGCAGACAACGCTGTATTATTTTTCTGTTGTGTTGATTGATTTGCTTTTAGCGCATGATCAATCACATTACTCATACCCGTGATAAGAATCGCTAGTATTGCAATCGCTGCTAACAGTTCAACAATTGATACTCCATTTTGCCGTGTAATGCCCATTATTCCTTCACCTAACGACCGACAAGTGTCTGTATTTTTTGTGATGAATGTTCAATCATCACTTGCACCCAGATTAAGTCATCATCTACACCTGTAAATGGATCATCATCATTATCAGCATTGTCTATATCATAAAGTGACAAATACACTAATCGTCGGCTAGAGGAACCACCTGCATCAGAATAACTACTGGCTACGTTACTGCTACCCGCAGCCAATGAAGCAGCCTGCAATGAATTAAACGATTGAGAAAGCACTTCTTCTAGCTTAGCTCTGAGGTGGTAATGCTCGGTCAATAATGATTGGTGAACACTGGAGCCTAATTGAGCTGTTTGCATAGACTCTAAGGCAGGAATTAATGTAATTGAGATCAATAATGTGGCTAATATAATTTCCACATATGAGAAACCATATTGGCATTTATTAGACTTACAAAAAGCACCTTGCTTACTCATTGTATTGTCACTCGGCCATGATAAGGCTCAACCAATATCGATTTTTTTGCTGAGCCTAATTGCAAAGATATATTGCTAGACGATAATAATGATTGGGTATTGGTACTAGTTTCGATCCAAAGAGGAATCCCTTTACCATCGAATAATAAAGACTTTCTTCTCGCGCCATCTTTATACAAAAAAGGCAAAAGCGAATCATCTATTTGTACATTTGCTAAATTTAGATCAGCCACCAAGTTATAATCATAGGGTTGTTTATTAACAGGGTGTAAAACGATAAACTCCATACTTGCTGGATTAGTAGAAAGATTGGCTTTATAGACTGTGATTTGTTGCGAGGACTGATCAATATCAACCCCATACACATTATTTGAACGTATCGCTTCAGTTCTTGCATATCGAATAGCATACGAGATTTCGTTTATTGCTAAATCTAATTGATAACTATCTTTAGTTGTAGATGAGGGTATAGCAATAAGTGTTAACAACGAAAGTATTGAGACGACAACAATTAATTCAACCAGCGTGACACCTATGAATTTTTTTTTGCGTATGCATCCATGCATAATATTTCCTTAAACTTTCCTCACGCACTTATCAATTGACTACGCGTGAAAGCATGAAAATTGGCAATATTAGCGAACTAACAATCACTCCTACGATTGCCCCCATAACCACTAGCATAATTGGCTCAGCTAGTTTGGACAGTGTTTTTAAATGTTTAAGCAATTCACCTTCATAATGATCAGCAATTTTTCCCATTACAATTGGCAAATTCCCTGTATCTTCACCAGTAGAAATCATTTGCTTAACTAACGGCGGGACAAATTGTGCTTGTGAGAAACCATTACTAATGCCACTACCCTCTTGCACTTTAAGTTCAACTTTAGTTAAAAACTCTTGATATATTTTATTCTGCACAGTGTTTTTGCAACTATTCAATGTATCCACAATTGTCACACCATTGCTAAGTGACAAATACATCACTCTAAGTGATTGGACTAGATAGACTTGAGTGAACACATTCTTAACAACAGGCATCGATAGCTTCATAGCATCAATTTTCCTTTTGCCTGCATCACTTTTCAACCAATAATAGGCAAGAGCAAAAACGGTGATTAAAGCACCAATGACAAGCATCCAATGATTAATTAAAGTTTGGCTAGTCCACATTAAGAATCTTGTGGTAACTGGTAAATGCTCATAAATTTTCTCAAATAATTCAGCAAATTTAGGAAACACTATCACCAATATAAAAACAATTACTGCAAACGAGAATGTTGCTAAAAACAATGGATAAGAAATAGCAGAGACAATAGTTTCTTTCAGCGTCATTCGACGTTCTTCCATATCAATAATCTGCTGCAGTACTTTATCCATATAGCCGCCCTCTTCACTTGCTGCAATTAAATTGATATGCGTTGAAGTAAAAACCTCAGGAAACTTAGCCAGTGCATAGGAAAATGATTTCCCATCATCAATAGAATCAATCAAGCTAGTTAATAGTCGAACAATACTTGCTTTATCTTCTTGTTTTCTTAATGCAGCTAATCCAGCACGGAGAGGCGTACCAGTTTGCAATAACAATTGCATTTGTTGGAATATAAATATTCTATCCTTAGGTGAAATTGTATTATTCTGAAATAATGTGAATTGTTTTTTCCATACAGGGCCCTCAGAATTAACCGCTTGCTTTATGTCAGATTGATTGAGTTCTAATGCCATTGATAATCTTCTTTATCCGTTAACAACACGCGTAACTTCTTCGATTGTAGTCACGCCTTCTATCACTCGTGCCATACCATCAGAAAACAATGTATTCACATCTTGAGTAGCAATATAATCATCTAACTCATCTCGACTAGGATTTTTAATAACCAGTCTCTGTAGTTCAGGCGACATAGGCAAAGCTTCATATATACCTATTCTGCCTTTATAACCCGAGTCATAACATTCTGGACAACCTCTACCATGATAGAGTCGAATAGACTCTTTTTTCGACCAGCCATAACGTTCGACGATTTCAGGAGGTGCCAAAGAACTTGTTTTACATGCTGGGCATATAACTCTCACTAGTCGTTGTGCGACAACGCCGACTAACGCGGATGAAAGTAAATATGGCTCTACACCCATATCGATCATTCTACTGACAGCCCCAACGCTATCATTAGTGTGCAAAGTAGACAGAACTAAATGACCCGTCAATGCAGCTTGAACAGCTATTTCTGCTGTTTCACGTTCACGTATCTCACCCACCATGACAATATCTGGATCTTGGCGTAATACGTGCTTAAGCATTTTCGCGAAGGTTAAACCTATTTGGCTTCTCACTTCATTTTGATTAATCACGTCAACTTGATATTCCACCGGTTCTTCAATGGTGACAATATTTTTTTCAATCGAGTTCAGATAATTTAACGCGGCGTAAAGACTCGTCGTCTTACCGCTGCCGGTTGGACCGGTGACTAATACCAAGCCATAACTACTATCCAATAATTCAGTAAATATGTTTAAGCTACTCGCATTCATACCTAACTTATTCACATCTAATATTGCTTGGTTTTTATCTAGCACACGCAATACTACTTTCTCACCATACAATCCTGGCAATGAGCTGAAGCGTAAATCAACTGAACGACCTTGTGTTTGAACTTGTATACGTCCATCTTGAGGCATTCTGCGTTCTGAAATATCTAAGTTAGCCATCACTTTCAAACGTGATACTAACGATGGATGCAACTCGATTTTCGGTGACATCACCTCATACAGCAAACCGTCAATACGAAACCGAACTCGTGATTTACTACGACCAGGCTCTATGTGTATATCACTGACTTGATCACGTACTGCTCGCTGTATAATCGAATTTATTAAATTAATGACTGGACTTTCTGCTGCTACCTGATCAATTTCTGCATAACTATGTGCGCTACTATGATCAACTAGCTCAAACTCTTCGTCTAATTCTTCGATATACTCAGTTACAATGTTGCTGTTTGAGTAAGCTTCTTCAATGTTTTTTAAGATATCTTCTCGTCTAGAAAGTACCGGTTTAACCCGACAAGCTAAGCGCTCTTCAATCTCTTTAAAGCTGTGTATCGCTTGAGCATCCGCGGTAGCTAAAAATATCTGCCCGCGAATTTTAAATAACGGTAATACTCGTAAACGCGTGGCAATTGATTTATCCAACATAGCCACTACGGCAGTATCATAAAGACCTGCGCGTAATTTTATATAAGGGATAGAAAGTTGTTCTGATAATGCCTTGAGAATATCCTGCTCAGATACCCAGCCTTTATCCACAACAATGCGACCTAATTTACTGCCCGTTTCTTCTTGCAACTTCAAGCCTTCTTTTACTTGAGCTTGAGAAATCATTCCTTTAGCGACAAGAATATCACCTAATCGCGCATTATCTTTTGGATCTTTTTTCGTCTCAACAACATCATTATCTACTTGATCATGTCTAATAATATTAATCACATTATTCAAATGAGTAATATTGAGTATTTCTCGAATATGTTCTTTTACATTTGCAAATTGAATACTGCCACTTTGTTTAGCTAATTCATCTTGCATATCAAGAATAAATTCAAATGCAAGACTATCTATTTGCGTCGTTGTGGATAAATCAATCACAAACTTTGATTGATTATCTTTTATACATTGAGTAACTATCGACTTGAATTCTTCTATATTATCGTCTGCCAATTTAACTTTAGGGGTTAAATATGTATACGCACCGACTTGTGTTTGAGCTATATCCTGAGATATATATTCTTTAGCAACACTCATAACAGATCAAGAAATTGAAATATTTTTGTTATGTTGATTATCATTCGAAAGATCAATCAACGTTTGTCTAAATGAAACCGGCTTACCTACGCCATAACCTTGAGCAAAGTCTATTCCTATAGCTTTAACACGTTCAAGAATTTGCTCATTTTCGACGTACTCTGCAATCGTTCTCAAACCCCTTACCTGACTAACTTGAGTAATGGATTTAACAATTGCCTCTGAGAAAGGATCGTCCAATATCTCTTTAATGAAAGAACCATCAATCTTCAGATACTCCACTGGCAATTTTTTAAGATAAGTAAATGTACTAGAACCAGTACCAAAATCATCTAAGGCAAAACTAAAACCTTTATACTTTAAGAAATTTATAAATCTCTTTGCATCATCAAAACTATCGACCGCAACAGTTTCAGTAATTTCAAAGCAGATTAATTTTGGAGAAATGTCAAAACGTTCAGATAATTGTATTATTTTTGATGAAAATTTTTCGTTATTCAAAGAAATACCAGAGAGATTAATCGTCCACATATAATTTTGAGCGATTGTTCTAAATTCACTAAGCATCTCAAAGGTATTTTTAATCACCCATTCATCAATAGCAGACATTAATCTAAAACGTTCTGCGGCAGGAATAAAATTATCCGGCGAGACCATATTTCCATCGTCATCAAGCATACGAATTAAGATTTCATAATGAGTCACATCATCATCACTAATAGGATTAATGGGCTGGCAGTGCAATTCAAATTTGTCATTTTTTAATGCTTTCTGAATGACTCTCACCCAATGAACTTCATCATGACGACGCTGCATAACAGTATCACCCTGCCTATATACTTGAACTATATTCTGACCGTTTTCTTTGGCGAAACTTGCTGCTAATTCAGACGCAGCGATAGCACCTTGAATATTTTCTGAGTCTGCATTTAACTCAGAAACGCCAATACAAGCAGTCGCTTCAATTTTCTGGCGATTCCAAGCCACTCTTATTTCTTGTATTGCTTGGCGAATATTGTCAGCTATCGTACAACCAGTCTCCAAGGTACAAGAATCAAGCAATACTCCAAATTTATCACCCATCAACCGAGCTACAGTATCTGAATCACGTGTATTGATACGAATTAACTTTGCAATTTCATGGATAAGCAAATCGCCCGCTTTAGGATCAATAGTTTCATTAATAATTTTAATCCCATCAATATCAATATGTAATAGACAATGTGATTTTGCTTCTGCCTTAGACACACTCAAAGCTTTATCTAGATAACGCTCATAAGTTTCACGTTTATACAATCCTGTTAAAGTGTCGTAATTTGCCATTGCCACTTTTGTGGCTTTTTTAGCCATCGTCTCTAACAAGTTACGATCACTATTAGTAAAATCTTGACTATTATTTGTATTCAGTGTGACAAGAATGCCTGCCAACACATCATTGCCTACATATACCGGACTGCATATCACTTTATATGGGATATCAAAAAATATTTCTTTGCGTAGTGAATCTTCCAGTCCGTTACATACAACACTCTGGCGATGTTCTTTAATATATGGGAATGTAGTACTTTTAAGCTGCGCCAATATCGCGTGTATATAATGTATCTTTTCTGATTTATTAGTATTAAATATAGTTAAATCTTCATTGGGCATAATCAAAGCAGACATAGCAACATTTAAATATTCTGTGCAATTTTTTACCAATTGTTCAAACATCTCAGGCCCACTATCAATTTCAACATCTTGATCATCCGACTCATAAACTAAATTCAATTCTTCATAGCGTTCTAACAACTCTAAAGACATAGCATCCAATTCAAGTGAAAATTGTATCTCTCTTTCAATCACCGCAGATAAAATTTGTAGGTTTTTTTGCAAATCGTCATTAATTACATGCATATCAACAATGACAGCAACTCCGGCAATGATTTCTTCTGCTGAGCTGAACACATAATTCATACATGTAATTTGTTTGGCATCTGACTTATAAAGATAAACATTACTTACATTATTATCTTTGTTACTTGCCCAACGTACATCGCCTGTCGGATCAAATACACATAGACAATCAAGCCCGGATATCATCTGGTTAGCTAGATCTAAGTAATGAGAAAAATCAAATTTTATTTGTATATTATTCATAAACTCAATATCACTTAATACTATGAATATATTTCATTAATTTTTTAATACTTATCGGCTTTTCAAAAAATATTGTATTACTCATACCCTGAGACCATTGGCGATGTTCCACTTCAGTGCGTGATGAAAGTACCGCTATAGGAAAGCTTCTATCAGGAAAATTCTCTTTTAAGTTCATACATAGCTCTTCCCCATCCATTTTTGGCATATTAATATCAGTAATCAATAAATCTGGAGATTTCTTATCAATAAACTCCAGAGCTTGAATGCCGTTATGAGCCACATCGATTTGATAACCTTCCCTTTCCAGCGAAAGTCTTAACAAACGAGCAACATGTGGTTCATCTTCAGCAATTAATATATTTTCCATAATTACATTGCTCTCTCTAACATTGATGCATTGTTTTCTAATAAAATAATAAATTCAGTACCTTTGCCTAACTCGCTTTTAATCTCAACTTTGCCATTATGTAAATTCACAATATCTTTCACCAAAGACAATCCAAGACCATGGCCCGACCTTGAGCGAACTTCATCATCATCTGAACGATAGAACTTATCGAAAACCATTGATTTTTCATTTTCAGAAATACCTATTCCTGTGTCAGACACTCTGATATTGACAACCCCATCAATTTCTTCCGCAGACAACGTCACTACACCCTTATCTTTGTTATATTTTACTGCGTTGGTTAATAAATTATTCAATGCAATGCGAAGCAGGTCCTTATCAACGTACAATGAAGATAATTCATTAGACACATCGAATTTAAAATCAATATTCTTATTTGAATCACTACGTTCAATCACAGTAAAGACATCTTCCAACAAGTCTTTTATCTTAACGCGCTGACGATCAAGATTAAGACTACCCATTTCAATTTTAGTAATATTAAGTAAATTACTAATCAGCATAGACAATCGTTCAACTTCGTCTTGTATTACGTTAACAGCCTCAACTCGAAACTCACGTGACTCGCCTTCTTCTCGCATCAATGATTCGCTATACATCGCCAACACATTTAACGGACTTTTTAGCTCATGTGCTACATGGGCAACAAATTCTCCACGCGCATTTTTAGCCAGACTCTCTTCTGTATAATCACGAAATAGCACTAAAGTTCCTTGTATGCAGCTGTTATCCTTAGGAGAGAACAGAGGATACGCATGAGCTATATATTTTCTTTCAGGAAGGTTTGTCGGATTAAACTCAACACTATCATTTATATAATTTGATAGTGGATTATGGATAATTTTCTCCAAGAATGTTTTTACCTGTGCATGCTCGCACCATTCCAGCGTGTTAGCCTGAACATCATCTTGTGAAACTCCAAACAACATTGATACTTTATGATTATAAAAACTAATACTTCCTGACTCATCAAATATCATCATTCCTTCAGGAAGCGCATGCAAAACAGATTGTATCTTTGCTTGCTGATAACTAAGTATTTTTGACTTTGCTTCTAACTCATTATTAGACTCAGATAAATCAGTTATTTTATCACTGGTAATAGAAACATATTGATTAACTTCATTAACGAATTTCGATAATTCACCATTAGCATGAATTTTAATATTATCTATACTATTTATTCTTAACGAATCATTAATCACCTCACCAATATTTTTTAATGGCTTCATTTCTCTGCGCATTAAAAACAAGAACAATACGGCAACCATTAAAATAGGCAATGCAATTGAAGCCAAGAATGGAATTTGGTTAGGAGATATTTCCATCTTTGGATAAAAATATGCCAACCTTATAAATCCCTTCAACAATCCCTGCTCTAATATTGGCGCTTGAAATTCTACGACTTTTTCATTATTAGATTCCAAGTGATAAATATTTTCTGCCAACCAACCACTCGGATCAGCTGGAGGAATTTGACGAGGCACAATAATTCCTTGTCTTTCTGTACCAACTAGCGAATAGCCTGCATTATCAGTAACCACTGAATAAGCAAAATTTGCATCGTTTAAATAATATTTAGTTAATGCCAAGATTCCGCTACTACTAACATTATCGGTTAGCTGTTCATAGGGAATTTCTGAAAGCAATCTGACTAACTCTATACCATGATTACGTGTTTGCTCAATTTCATTGTTGTGTTGATTCAGCAATAATCCATAAATCACTAAGCCAACAACAAGGACTGAACCGATTAAAACAGCAACACTATTTTGCTGTGATCTCCATTTCAACAATATCCCCATCATGGCTCGAACCCTCTATTCAAGCTTAATTGACAGTTTTGATTACTCAAATTAGCCGGATTCAAGTCATTACACGTTGCTTTACTCGCTGATTGATTAGTCGATTGATTAGTCGATTTATTAGATGTATTCGCACCTGAACTATTCTTTGGTGGGTGTTCGCCAGTGATAACACTTGAATGATCATTATCGGCATCATGAAAATCTTGATCTATCTTTAATGCTCTGTCGGTGAATTCTTCGTCAATATTAGAAGTCCGTGTATTCTCAACTTTATTTAAAGCATTGTTATGATTATCAACAATATATGGAGTAATTTGAACAACGGTTTCTGTATTAATACTACTACGTGATGAGTTAGAAAATACTCGACCCAGTACAGGGACTTCTCCCAATACCGGCACGCCTGCTTTACTTTGATCTAAAGTACGTCTAATGAGACCGCCAATAAACACAGTTTGACCATCGTCGACTAGCATCTGTGTAGTGACTTCAGTTGTAACTTGGCTAGGTATACCATCTTCAACTCTTCCAGTACTCACTTCAGGATGAATATTAAGCAATATTCTTCCTTTACCATCGACTGAAGGTGTCACGCGCATAATCACACCCGACTCCAAGAATTCTATTGTTTCACTAGTGACTTGATTAATCGTGGTGGTAACTCGAAAACCTAATCTATCACCAATAATCACCTCTGCTTGTTGGTCTTCAAGCGCTAATAACTTAGGCGTAGATAATGTCCTTAAACGTCCTTTTTCAAATAGATAATCAAGTGCTAGCTCTACATTTGGCGTCACCACGTCAAAGAACAGACCAGGAGAAAGTGTGTTAGATAATCCTCTAATACCAAATGATCCATCACCACCATCGGCACTAAATAATTTTGACCAATTAATCCCATAAGACTCAGAATCTCGTAACGTCACTTCTAGAATTTTTGCTTCTATAAAGATCTGCTTAGGTTGCTGATCTATCTCAGCAAGCAAACGCTCTATTCTAGTAAGAAACGAAGGCAGATCTTCAATAACCAGCATCCTACGTTCCACAAGAGTGGTTATTTTTCCATATTCTGACAAATACGTTTCTAGAATTTGCTCGACATCACTAGTATCTGAGTATCTGACTTTAAATGTGCGTAGTTCAGTAAGGCCACTATTGGCGTACTTACCACTTTCATCTCTATTGATGACAAAATAACTACCATTTCTAAATTCAACTGCGTAGCCACCTGCATTAGCAATTGCCAATATTGCATCATGCAAACTAACGTTGAACAAATTAATAGAAATATCGCCCGCGACATCTTTGGACAACACAATATTAACTCGCTCTTTTATAGACAACATTTCCATAGCTTCAGAGATTTCTACATTACTCAAGGTCAGCGACACTTCATTCTCTGCGATGGATACAGCTATTGTTAACGCATAGATCACTAACCCTAAAGTAACTTGGCGCTTAAAGTTCACACTCATGTAAAAAATTGAATTCATCTTATGTCTTTGTAATTATCATTAACTATTAATCGCTTTTCCTTACCATTAGCTATTAGTACTGCACTACCTATGTCCACACTAACCAACTCATAGTTATTAATTTTTTGGCCGACCATGATCATTTCACCATTAATATTGGCAACGGAACCAGATCCACTTGAAACTAATGTTGCTTTCAAGACAAGATTATTATTCACATCAATATTTTCATCGGCGTTACCAACCACATTGAATTGAGATGGTTTAGCAAAAGGATTTCTTTTTAATGAATTACTGTTGGTGTCTTCTGCCATAGACACAGAGGCAAGCCATAACCCCAGCAATAAAAACACATATATATTAATGAATCGCATCACTTAATACTTTTATAAGTAGCAATAGTTAAATCCATCAGCAACGGTACTTCTGCACCGTCAGTTTTAGATGGGCTCAAATTCATATTTTTTATTACAATAAAACCAAGATCTTCTCTCAGCGCTAAAAACCATTGATAAAGATCAAAATAATTACCAGATAATTTCACATCAAAAAGAATTTCTTGGAATATATGAATCTCATTACCCTGGGAGGGTTTAACGCCGATCAATTTAATGTCGTGATTCCAAGAAATATTCTGTAGAACTCCTAAGATATACGCTTCCATTTCTTTTTCAGGAAGATTAACCATGTCTCCTTTTATTTTATATTTAACCGATTCAACTTCTTGCGACAATTTATCTAGACTTGATGCGACGTTATTATCGGTTTTGACAATTCGCTCTAATTTCACTAAATCCGAATTAATACTATTATATTCTTTTAATTCAGGTTTTAACGCATAAGTTAATAATCCGATAATCACAATCGAAACAAACCCAACAACAGACAACAAGAAAGTTCGATAATCTACCTGTGAAAGTATACTATTCATGAACGCGCACTCTGCTTTGAGTTCACAACAATCTCTAATACATAATCAATATGCTTATCACGATTATTAGTAGATGTTTGTAGCACTTTCGCATCTAGAATAACTGCTTGATCAAGAAGATTTTTAACGAATTTGGAAAGTGTAGAATGATTGTGCGCACCACCAGCAATAGTTATCTTAGTCCCTATTGATAGCGGTAATTTATCGTTATCGGTTTTAATAACGATGAAGTAACCTGTATCAACAAGCTCTTCATCTTGTATGGAACTTTCTGTTCGATCGAATCTTAAATTGGTAAACCACACATTACTATCAAGCAAAGCATGATCGATGGCGTATAACAGTACCTCAGGTGACGCAGTACTCCTTAAACCATTCAAAATATTCCATTTGTTCTCCAAATCATTTTTAACCCGCTGAAGATCATTAAGAGTTTTCTGCTGTTGCTGAGCCACATCGTTAGCTGATTTTAATTGACTTATTTTTTTATTGGCTGACTGCTTGACTATTTCAATCGCACCGAAAGCAATGCTAGAAGCCGCAATAGAAATAATCAGCACAAAAAGTGATACCTTAAAGACTTTCACTTTAGAGAGGTATAAACGATAGCTCTCAGGAATTAAATCAAATTCTTTCATCTACACCAAGCCCCTTAATGCATGACCTATGGCGATAGATAATTCTGGCGTATATATATCTTTATTACCCACATCTGATCCATGGGGGTTTGTTATTTTATCTAGAGGTTGTTTTATTGTTTCTACATCTAGGTTTAACTTTTCTTTCAAATAGCCAGTCAATCCTTTCCAATGCGTCATGCTACCGAACAGATATATCTTACTAATCAACTGCCCTTGATTTTCAGATGCTGAGAATAATAATGCTCTATTCACTTCCTCTAATAATTTCTCTAATCTTGGCTTACAAATACCTAACAATGTTTTGGCATAATCTTCGTCATAAACTAATTTAATATGCGTCTCTGCTTCAGCCTCACCTACTCCGTACTTTTCAACCATTTGATTTGCAGAGTCATTAGAAATATCTAATGCATTAGATATTTCATCTAGTAATTGCGTAACACCAAAATCAACTTGCTGATCAAACAACAATCTTCTTCCTGAAGTGATTGTCAAATAACTTTTATTGTCACCAAAATTGATAGACAAGATGTTTTGATAACTTTTATCTTCCAGTATTGAGTAAACATATCGATTAATTGCTGCAGGTCGAATTTCTAACGCATCAATAGTTAATCCTGCATAGCGCATCGCTTCTAAATATTTTGTAACGACATCATTTTTGACTAACGCCACAATTGCTAACTGATCACTATCATTCTCATTTGCTCGGACAGACATATAATCTATAACATAACTATCCAAGTCATCATCTATTCTTTGTTTAATCGCTTGAATTAACGAATGATTATTAACATCATTACTTGAGTGCTGATAATCCACTGAGATAACTCGCACTTCATCAGGAGGAATTGAAGAGATAACTTTTTTCCCTGAAAAATTACTTTTTTTGAATGCTTCTCGAATACTACGACGCAACAACTTTGGTGAATCAAGCATTGCCTCACGCGAGTTCTCATAGAGATGGGTACTGACTGACTTTAAAGCAAGCTCACCATTGGTGAGCTCACCAAGTTGGACTAAATTAATTTTCTCAATTGCGAAATCAAGACCTATCGCTCCAACTTTATTGAATAAAGATTTGCTTGAGAAAAGATGTGGAAATGGACTTATAGCTATCATTTGTTATTGCTCTTATATGCTTCATCTTCAGTCTCAAGTAATCATTATTGATCACTAATGAATTCACCTGTCACAGTGTCGTAACGCCATCCACCAGTAGCTGATGAAGACAAACCAAGTACTCCAGCAGAGACAACAGTCACCGTATTACTCGTACCTTCAGGATTCACTGGAATGTCACCTTTGATATATGGACCATATTTAAATGTTGCCCCTTTACCCGTACATGCCAAACCATCATCATTGGTATAACGCGTCAATTGAGCAATTAATGCATCTTCACTACCTGCAGCACCACTGGCTGCGGCTGTTCCTGCTCCACCAGATGCACAAGTAGCACCTGTGGCAATATTTGCGCCGGGATATTCACCGTGCTCTTGATAGTAGAACTCGATGGCTGATCGAATATTAGTAAGATTTGATTGCAATGCCGCGGCTTTCGCATCATTTGTACTAGCTGAGAACTGTGGAAATACGATAGCTGCAAGCACAGCCAGAATTATCACTACAATAAGTAGCTCTACCAGGGTAAATCCTTGAGATGATTTTTTAATCAAGTTCATAAATGCCTCTTAAGAAATATCGATGTGTAACTTGGATATACTTATCGATTGAAAGACGAATAACTTTACCTTTTTTAGAAAAAATCAAGATGAATGGATGACATCACTGCACAAACTCAATGGATATTACGCATATAAATTCCAAATTTTTACGTGCTACCTCTGGGCCATAAGGAATAACTAAGTGACATTCGTCACCGAAATTACACCGTTCATATGTTGTAATTCGCTTATGGATCAACGCCCTTACTTAATGCGCATGATTATTGGTAACCTCATATTCATATGCTATCTATGTGTATGCCTACTTTCTGTTAATCAATTTCTAGTCGTTTTCACATTACCTCTCGCCGTACTAGCACATTTATTATTTACAAAAAAACAATATTGCAGATATTGCAATACAAACGTATTTGAACGAGGGATTAAATCTTCGACATATTACTGGGGAGTACTACACTTTCCACTTACCTGCCCACATTGCGAATCAAACTTATGCGCACAGACGCTGCCATGTAAAAAATAGCCTCTTCGTGTCTGAACCTCTTTTAGAATTCGGTTATTCCTGACGATAAAGAAGCTTAAAGTTGACCATTCTAAATTTAAATGGCAAAAACCGCTGAATACGCTAATAACGCTATTAATGCATTAAAAATATGAGGATTAGCAGCAACTTGAAATTAGAATTTTTGTCACAATATTAGTGTATATAACTCAACAACTGCCGATAAAGTGTTTGCACATGTAGTAAACTAGGCACTTGTTTTATATACTTTAACTTATTAATTAATTCTCACGATTGAGGCTTTTGCATGAACAATTTTAATCCGTCGATTTCGACAACATCAGCAGTAAGTATCAATAAGGTACTTAGAAATACTTATCTGCTACTTTCATTTACCCTATTGTTTAGTGCTTTGACTGCAGGTATTTCTATGATGCTTCATGTTAGTCACATGATATCCATAGCCTGCTCATTCGGTGCAATGGGGTTGATTTGGTTTGTATTACCTCGCACTGCAAACTCTTCAGCAGGCATAGGCGTGGTATTTGCTATTACCGGCCTTTTAGGTTTTGGCCTTGGCCCAATTCTGAACCATTACCTTGCATTATCAAATGGTCCTGAATTGATCGCTACCTCATTAGGCGGCACAGGAATAATCTTCCTTGCGCTATCAGGTTACGTGTTAACAACCAAACGTGACTTTAGCTTCATGGGTGGTTTCTTAATGGTAGGACTAATCATTGCCGTATTAGCAATGGTGGCCAATATATTTTTACAGATTCCAGCATTATCATTAGCTCTATCATCTGCAATCATATTAATTATGAGTGGCTTTATTCTGTTTGATACTAGCCGCATCATTAATGGTGGAGAAACAAATTACGTTAATGCTACAGTTTCCTTATATTTAAGCTTATACAATATCTTTGTTAGCTTGCTACATATTCTAGGCATATTTGGTGGCGATGATTAATCACAATTAATTATCAAACAAACACAAGCCCACTGAGTTATCCGTGGGCTTTTTTATTTCGCGAGGAAAACATATATGGATGGAATGCAAATTGCCAGCGCAGTATTTTTAGTATTAATGCTAGTGTTTCTATTTCCGCGTGCTAAGCAGATGTTTTTTAATAGCCCAAAAGCCGAGTCTGGCGACTGGAGTGCAGTACTACTGCCATTAATCGGTGTAGTTGGATTTGTCATGCTGCTTATTTGGTTAGTCGGCCAGTAGACTTATAAATAGACTAATCTCTAAAGTTATCAAACTGCAGAGGTACACCTAAATCCTGCTCGCGAAGTAGCTGCATCGCCTGTTGCAAGTCATCTCTCTTCTTACCTGTCACACGTACTTTTTCGCCTTGAATTTGAGACTGTACTTTCATTTTACTTTCTTTGATTAACTTAGTAATCTTCTTAGCAATTTCTGAGTTGATGCCCTGATTAATAATCACATCCTGTGTTGCACGCTTATTCGCTTCGACCAGTTTTCCTTTCGTGACACAATCAAGATCAATGCCTCGTTTAGCCATTTTTTGCGTCACCACATCGTAGATTTGTTTAATCTGAAATTCCACCTCGGCTTCTAATGAAACCACATTATCTTTAAGTGTGATCTTGGCATTACTCCCTTTAAAATCGAAACGATTCCCTATCTCTCGATTAGCTTGATCGATAGCATTAGATAACTCGTGGGTGTCGACTTCAGAGACAATATCGAATGTAGGCACTATACTCTCCTGTTTATAACGAATAAGAATTCTATGAGACACAATGTAATAATTTCTATCGGTAGTTTCAATGCTGCATTAGCTATTGCGCTCGGTGCATTTGCCGCACATGGCCTTGAGAAACATTTAGATGAGCGCAGCATACAAGTATTTAACACCGCGGCTGATTTTCATTTTTGGCATGCATTAGGGTTAATTCTTGTCGGCGTGATTGCAAAAAACAATTCTCATACAAATTATTCAGCCATTGCCGGTTTGATGAATCTTGGCATTATATTATTTTGCGGAAGCTTATATGTATTAAGTACTACAGGAACGACCTGGTTAGGCATGATCACCCCTATTGGCGGCACTTCCTTTATTATTGCTTGGTCGTGGCTAGCTTGGAAAAGCCTACGCAGTAACGATTAACCGACTTTTAACACTTTAATTTCGTCATCGACACGGATTAATCCACCCTCAATCACTTTCGCAGTCAGTCCTCCGTGACCACGTAAAGCATTAAACACACCCTCACCTAATTGCTTTTCTAATTTACCGCAAGGATGACAAAACCCTGTGATTTCTAATATCGATTGGCCTATCTGTATTGTGCAGTCTTTCAGCGCATTGAGATTAAGTCCTGATATAGCAATATTACGACGCAGGTCTGCCAAACTAATGTCTGCCTCTGGCATCAGTGAACGAATAACATCGACATATTCTGCTTGAATCAGAGTCACTTGGCGTTTACCGCCTGGCCTTTGCCCAGCCTTATCACCTTCTAGACCATGATCAGTAATCGCTTGAATGTAAGATTTCTGCTCAATGTCCGACCCTTTATATAAGCGCACACCGATCCACTCGACTTTGCCAAGATAAGGAAAATGCTGTTTGAGTTCTGCGACTTTTTGCATAGTAGTGTTGTATTAGGAAAATTATATATAGATCATTGAATGTATTAGACAAAGCATAGACAAAAGATAATTAATTAGTTCAATAAAACAATCATATCTATATATAACAGTGTTTTACACTTGTTTATACATGTATGATCTTGCTTTATTGTCTAATATAGCTAAAATCATCTACGTATAAACCGATATCAAGTTTGCACCGAAAGGTATCAATAATACCGAGTCCCCAAAACTCGTACCTAGTATGAGTTTAAAGCCTGCGCGCCCCAACCCGTGCAGGCTTTTTTTATTCCCGCGAATTAATCAGACACTTTAAGCTCAGTAATACCACCCATGTAACTCACCAATGCCTTAGGGATGCGCACCGTCCCATCTTCATTCTGATAATTTTCTAAGATAGCAACTAACGTCCTACCCACAGCTAAACCTGAACCATTAAGTGTATGCATCAACTGCGGTTTACTATCTTTATCTTTCCATCTCGCTTTCATACGTCGCGCTTGAAAATCTAAGAAGTTACTGCAGGATGAAATTTCACGATAACAATTCTGCGCAGGTAACCATACTTCCAAATCATAAGTTTTAGCCGCCGAAAAACCTAAATCACCACCACACAAAGTCACAAGCCGATAAGGTAATTCTAAGGTTTGTAAAACAGCTTCCGCATGCCCCGTTAACTCTTCAAATGCCTGCCAAGAATTATCTGGATGCACTAGTTGTACTAGCTCTACTTTTTCAAATTGATGCTGTCGAATGAGGCCACGTGTATCTTTGCCATAAGAACCAGCTTCAGACCTAAAGCACGGCGTATGACATACATATTTAATTGGTAATTTTTCTATATTAGCAATGTCATTACGCCATATGTTAGTCACCGGTACTTCTGCCGTAGGGATCAGATAATAATCGCTGTCAGTTTCAACCTTAAATAAATCTTCTTTAAATTTTGGCAATTGCCCGGTGCCATGTAGACTATCTGCATTGACTATAAAGGGAACATACACTTCTGTGTATCCATGTGCTTTAGTGTGCATATCTAGCATGAATTGAATTAATGCACGGTGCAATCTTGCAATGTCATGATGTAATACAACAAAACGTGAGCCGGTAATCTTTGCACCTGCTTCAAAATCAAGTTGCCCCAAGCCTTCACCTAAATCAACATGATCTTTAGGCTCAAAGTCTAACTTTGTTGGTTCTCCCCAAGTACGCTCTACCCGATTATCATCTTCACTTTTACCTGGCGGAACAGATTCATGAGGAATATTTGGAATCCCCATTAACCAGTCTTGTAACTGAGATTGGAGTTCATTTAATTGTTGTTCTTTTTCTTTTAGCGTCTTTGCCAACTGATCCATCTCGGCTTTCAATGGTGCAATATCTTCTCCGCGCCCTTTGGCCGCACCAATTTCTTTAGAACGTTGATTGCGTACACTTTGCAACTCTTGGGTTTCAACTTGTAAAGTTTTACGCTGTTCTTCTAATTTTGAAAATAATGCATGATCTAATTCAAAACCTTTTCTATGCAAATCTTTAGAAACGCTATCTAAATCAGAACGTAATAATTTTGGGTCTAACATATTAGTATTTAATATTAAGTTAACAATGACTTGGCAATGAGCAATCCTGCACCCGCGGCAATAATACAGAGAACCACACTTAACACAATATTAAGCATCACTGCCGCATACTGCCCTTGGATAAAGTGTTGCAAGGTATCGTGTGAAAAAGTTGAAAAAGTGGTAAACCCACCCAGCAGTCCAACCAAGATTGCTGCGCGATGCTCTTCAGCCAAACTGATATGACTAGTAAACGCCCAGGCCAAAAAGCCCATGAGAAATGAGCCAATCACATTGGCGGTGAGCACGCCAATAGGAAACGAGTAGCCATGCAGCTGATCAACTCTTGTATACACTAAATACCTCAGGACAGAGCCTAGTCCACCACCTAATGCAATCCAAACTAATATCATTGTATAGCCACGTTGAGGTTAATTAAGGTATTCTCAAACAACAATTCATACAGGATGTAACAAACTATAAGCATATGCCTAATAGAAGCGAAATTCCTGCCCTATTTTCCAGCTGTTTAGCAAAAAATAATATCCTAACCACTACGGAAACTTTACGTCCGTATGAGTGTGATGGATACACAGCCTACAAATCATTACCGCTGGCAGTATTATTGCCTGAAACGACTCAGCAAGTAATCGATATTATAAAAATTTGCCAGAGAGAAACTATTCCCATTGTCACACGCGGCGCAGGTACAGGTTTATCTGGCGGTGCTCATCCTATTTCCAACGGAATACTGCTGAACTTATCTAAACTCAATCAGATATTAGAAATCAATCACCAACTTCAATATGCTCACGTTGGTCCAGGTGTACGCAATTTAGCCATTTCAGAAGCAGCTTCAGAATTTGGCCTCTACTATGCACCTGACCCTTCTTCACAGATTGCCTGTACCATTGGTGGCAATATTGCGGAAAATTCTGGTGGTGTGCATTGTTTAAAATACGGACTGACTGTCCATAATTTACTAGAAGTCACTTTCGTCACCATTGATGGCGAATTGATCACCATAGGCAGTGAGTGCTACGAAAATCCAGGTTATGACATGCTCGCCTTGTTAGCTGGCTCCGAAGGCATGCTAGCAGTAATGGTCGAGGCAAAAGTTAAACTGTTACCTAAACCATTACACAAAGAAGTTATCCTCGCTGCCTTTAATTGCGTGGAAGAAGCAGGAAGCGCGGTGGCCAACATTATCGCCAGTGGCGTAATTCCCGCAGGCTTAGAAATGATGGATAACGCAGTGATTAACGCGACAGAGAATTTTTGTCATGCGGGCTACCCGACGGATGCTGCCGCCATATTATTATGTGAGCTTGATGGATATGATGATTCACTACAGTGGGAAATCGAACAAGTCACACAACAGTGCAAACAATCCAATGCAGTGACAGTACAAAAAGCACAGAATGCTAGTGAACAAGAATTATTTTGGAAAGGTCGTAAGTCTGCATTCCCAGCAATTGGCCAACTTTCACCTGATTACTTATGCATGGATGGCACTATTCCACGCAAGCACCTGGCGCACGTGCTCGGTGAAATTTCAAATTACTCAAAACAAATTGGCTTAGCTGTCGCCAATGTTTTTCATGCCGGTGATGGCAATCTACACCCACTGATCATGTACGATGCTAACAATCCTGGTGAGTTAGAAAAAGCTGAGGAAATTGGTGGAAAAATTCTGGAGCTCTGCGTCAGTGTTGGTGGCACTATTACAGGTGAACATGGAGTTGGCATCGAAAAACTAAACCAGATGTGCGTACAATTCAAACGCGAAGAACTTAATCAATTCGAACGAATTAAAGAAGCATTCGACCCTACACATTTACTCAATCCTGGAAAAGTCATTCCCACATTACAACGCTGCGCAGAATTTGGCGCGATGCATGTCCATCGCGGCGAAATGCCCTTCAAAGACTTACCACGTTTTTAATCATGTCTGAATCTGATCACATACAAATGTTATGCACCTCGATAGAACAGGCCAATGCTACGCAGCAAGCATTACACATACAGGGCGGCGGGAGCAAAAGCTTTTATGGTAATCAAATATCTGCGAACAGCTTAAATGTTTCCAACAACACTGGTATCGTCGATTACGAACCATCTGAACTATTTATTACAGCACGTAATGGCACATTACTCACAGAAATTGAAGCAACCTTAGAGGCTAACAATCAGATGCTGCCTTTCGAGCCACCACATTTCAGCTCTAGTGCAACATTAGGTGGCACCGTTGCCTGTGGTTTATCGGGACCACGCAGACCCTTTGCTAGTTCACTACGAGATTGTATGCTGGGAGCAAACATCGTTAATGGTAAAGGCGAATATCTAGAATTTGGTGGCAAAGTCATGAAGAACGTTGCTGGGTATGATGCCTCAAGGTTAATGTGTGGCGCATTTGGCACTTTAGGTGTGTTAACACAGATTTCCATCAAAGTAATACCGAAACCACAGACAGAAATCACCCTGGCTTTGGACATGGATCAAGATGAAGCAATCAATAAAATGAATACCTGGTCGCAGACACAACTCCCAATCAGTGCAACTTATTTTCATAATAATACACTGCATATCCGTATTGCCGGATTGGAGAGTAGCGTTGAAAAAATTCATAAACAAATCGGTGGAGAGAAAATATCTTCTAGCCAAAAATTTTGGGCATCGATAAAAAATCACCAATCAGATTTCTTTCAGACAGAACAGTCTTTATGGCGAATAGTAATAGCCAACAAAACACCACCACTGTCTCTCGAAGGTGAAACATGTATCGAGTGGAATGGCGGATTACGCTGGATAAAATCGACTGAAGAAGCACAACACATTTCCAACCAATGCCAAGCCTTCAAAGGTTATGTGAGCTTATTTAAAGGAAACTCTAAACCGAATGATTGTTTAGCCGAAATTAATCCAAACCTAAAGAAGTTACATTTAAACCTAAAAGCTGCATTTGATCCTAAGCGGATTTTAAATCCCGGCCGCATGTATTCCTGGTGTTAGCAGTGCAAACCAACCTACCTCAAGAATTACTATCCACACCCACTGGCAAACGCGCCGATGAAATTCTACGCAAATGTGTCCATTGTGGATTTTGTAATGCCACCTGTCCTACACATCAAATAACTGGTGATGAATTAGATGGCCCACGCGGACGCATTTATTTAATTAAAGAAATGCTTGAAGGCAATGAAACTACTAAAAGCACTTTAGACCATTTAGACAATTGCTTAACTTGTTTAAACTGCGAAACCACCTGCCCTTCAGGCGTTAATTATGGTGAATTAGTTGAGATTGGTAGAGAGACAATCGACACTAAAAAACTACGTAGTTTATCCTCGACATTCAAACGCTGGATGATATGCAATATATTTCCTTATCCAGCACGTTTCAGACCCTTCTATTTGTTAGCCAAATTAATTGGTGCAGCACCCTTAACGAAAACGTCATTAGAAAATATTAATCTCAAGCACAAGCGTTCAAATAAAGTGATTTTATTAGATGGTTGCGTGCAATCAATCACTTCCCCTGAAATTAATCATGCCTTAAGCAAAATCTTAATCTCTTTAAACATTCAACCAGTCTCGCTTACTAGCGTATCTTGTTGCGGCGCAATCCAGCATCATAATGGCCAAGCAGGCAGAGCATTAGATGTTATAAAAGCAAACATAGACAACTGGTGGCCCGAAGTAGAAAGTGGATGTGAGGCAATTATCATGAGCGCCAGTGGATGCGGCAGCATGGTAAAAGATTACTATCGACTGCTAAAAAATGATCATGAGTATTCACATAAAGCCATGGTTATTTCTAACTTAACTAAAGATGCCAGCGAGTTTCTTTCTAAACAAAATTTTTCAGCTAAATTAAGCACTCAGCCAACGATAGCATTTCATCCACCCTGCACACTGCAACATAATCAAAAAGTTGTTAATGTGGTTGAATCAATATTGCATCACGCCGGTTATCAATTAACAGAATTCAAAGATAAACATCTATGTTGCGGTTCTGCTGGCACTTACTCTATATTACAACCCGAACTTGCTTCTCAATTACGCAGCAATAAAATATCTGCTATTGAAATGTCACAACCGGACATCATTGCCACTGCCAATATCGGTTGTATTCTTCATTTACAAAAAGCTTCTTCTGTTCCTGTCATACATTGGTTAGATTTGGTAGAAGTTACTGATTAAAGAATCGTTTTTATGAATCATTCTGACGAAATTATATTCACTATCTTTGTGATATTTTCAGGGGCGGCTATTTTAGCTACCCTTGCACTGTATGCACGTCAAACATTATTGATTGCCTATATCGCATTAGGCGTTTTGCTCGGGCCATCTGGATTTGGCATTGTTGAAAATCATGACTTTATTCAACAGGTCGCCGACATCGGCATTATGTTTTTATTATTTCTTTTAGGCTTAAGCTTAAACCCAAACAAATTAGTCAGTCTGCTCAAGGATGCTACGTTATTAACTCTGGCGTCCTCAGCAGTGTTTGCCTTAGTCGGCTATGTCGCTGCTTACGCAATGGGTTTTGAGCCCATCGAATGCATAGTGATCGCTGGTAGCATGGTTTTTTCTAGTACCATTATTGGCCTCAAATTATTACCCACTACAGTCTTACATCACAAGCATACTGGAGAGGTGATTGTGAGTATTTTACTACTCCAAGACTTAATCGCCATCATCATGCTGTTGTTACTTCACTCTCGTGCAGACACTAGCCAGGCAGGTGCAAATGATTTGCTTAAATTGATTATTTCATTGCCTATACTGATTGCCTTCACTTTCTATTTTTCTAAATTTGTACTGTCTTATTTGTTTCGCAAATTCGATAAAATATTAGAATATGTTTTCTTGGTTGCCATTGGTTGGTGTTTAGGCATTTCTCAGCTTGCTGCTTCGGTAGGCTTGTCGCACGAAATTGGTGCCTTCATTGCTGGGGTGTCGATTGCAACCAGCCCTATTGCTTTATTTATTGCTGAAAGCTTGAAACCGCTACGTGATTTCTTTTTAATCATTTTCTTTTTTGCAATAGGTGCCAGCTTCCAACTCGATATTCTCTCTCAAGTGATACTGCCAGCCATCGTTATCGCAGGTTTGGCGATGCTGATTAAGCCGATTACTTTCAAGTTTTTGCTTACCAAGTTAGGACGAGAGGACCCTAAAGTCGCTAACGAGATTGGCTATAGGATTGGACAGTTGAGTGAGTTTTCAATATTGCTCGGCGCACTAGCATTGAATGTGAGCGTGATTGGCGAGAAAGCCGCCTACTTAATTCATGTCTCGACAATTATCACTTTTGTGCTTTCATCGTACCTAGTCGTACTAAGATTCCCCACACCTATTGCTGTCTCTGACCGTTTAAGAAGGGATTAGACTTAACATTAACATACATCAGTAACTTAATGTTTTAAAAACAAAAAAGCCGCATAAATGCGGCTTTTTTTATGACTTCATATAGCAGGCTCAGAATATAAATCTATCCAGTACTGCTACTGAAATAATCACAATAGGAATCGACATAATGACTACTGTGATAATTGTTTTGATCGCTTCTTCATCCATCTTAATGCCCTTATCTGTTTGTTTATGGAGATTCTATTTGAAAATTATACTGACTGAATCGATAAGATCAATCTAGAAATTATGAGTCACCTGGCTTCCAGATACCAAAGGCACTGCCTGGAGGTGCTACAGGTGCAGATTGAGGTTGTTGTGCTTGCTGTGGTTGAGACTGTTGCGATACATCCTGGTAAACATGATGCATAAATGAACCTAACTCATCCATGATCTCTTTCTTCTCTTCACTTGGTATCGACGAAGTACCGACGACATAACCTACTATTGCAGCTAGGTATTGGCTACCTACGAATGGGTCTTTAGCACGACCATCTATCGCCACGACTGTGTTCATGACATTATCGATTAATTCCTTTGAAAGCTTAAGCTCGTCTGACATATGTTTACCTTTGGTTCCCTTAGTTTTTACTGCGCAATCTCTGCAACATTTCTTTGATTTTAATCTCTAATCCCCGCTCTACGGGTGCATAATATCTTGTACCATAAAGCTCATCGGGAAAGTAGTTTTCTCCGCTAGCGAAGCCATCTTCTTCGTTATGAGCATAGCGGTAATCTTTACCGTAATCTAATTCTTCCATTAACTTGGTTGGCGCATTACGCAGATGCATCGGCACCTCTAAGGTACCTTTGTCTTTAGCATCTCTCATTGCCTGGTTATAGGCCATATAAACTGCATTACTTTTCGGCGCACAGGCCAAAAACACAATCGCATGAGCAATAGCCAACTCTCCCTCAGGACTACCTAGTCGAGTAAAGGTATCCCAGGCATTTAATGCAATTTGCAGACCTCGAGGATCGGCGTTACCAATATCTTCAGAAGCAATACGCACTACTCTGCGCGCGATATAGATTGGATCACAACCACCATCAAGCATTCGGCAATACCAATAAAGCGCGGCATCTGGGTCCGTTCCTCGCACTGATTTATGTAGCGCTGAAATTAGGTCGTAAAAATATTCACCTTTATTATCGAAACGCCTAAGACTTGTCTGCGTGACCTGTTCGATCACTTCTTGATCGATAGTTTTTCCATTCTCATGTTCTTTGGCTAGATCACTTGCAACTTCCAATAATGTTAATGCGCGTCTAGCATCACCATCGGCTGCCGTCGCTAAGGTATCGATTAGCTCAGCATCAATATCTATTTTCTCATCAGCTAAGCCGCGCTCAGCATTATTAAGCGCTTCATGTAAACACTCACTGATATCTTTGATCTCCAAACGCTTTAGCACGTAAGTACGCACTCGCGAGAGTAAAGCATTGTTCAATTCAAACGATGGATTTTCAGTCGTCGCTCCGATAAAGCAAATAGTGCCATTTTCTATATGCGGCAAAAATGCATCTTGTTGCGATTTGTTAAAGCGGTGAACCTCGTCGACAAACAATACCGTCGTAGGATATTGCTCTGCTTGATATTGTTTGGCCTGTTCGATGGCCGCTCTAATCTCTTTAACTCCGCTGAGTACTGCAGAGAGGGATATAAACGGGACCTTGCAATGGATGGAAATAAGATGAGCAATCGTCGTTTTACCTGTGCCTGGCGGACCCCACAACACCATGGAGTGTGGTCGACCTGAGTTTATTGCAGCGCGTAAAGGAGACTTATCTTTGAGTAAATGTGACTGACCGACGAACTCATCCACAGTCAGCGGACGCATGCGGTCAGCTAGTGGACGATACTGCTGTTCTGAATTTGAGAATAAATCGTTTGTCGATGACATGCCGCTACGTTAGCGCGGCGATCCAATGACATCAACACCTTCAGGAATAGAAAAGTTAAATCGTGTGTCGGGCAAATTTGCAGAGGTGTTAACCTCAGAAAAGCGGATTATAGTTTTTTGATCAAAATGATCATGTAATTTCATCTCACGAATGACATTTCCATCCATACCAATTTCAATTCGGTAAAACTCCGTATCTTGTACTTTTGGTACTAACGCTACCCAATTTAGACCGAAAGATTCAGGCATTTCACGAATATCAAAGTCATCCGACAGTGGCTTCAAGTCGGTCAATAAAATAATGGGTGCGCTACCTAAGGCCTGTTCAATGGGTTGAACAGTCGCCTGTGCTAGCTCCAAATCAAACAGCCATAGATTTTTACCATCGGCAATGATTTGCTGAGAAAATGGTGGATCATAGTGCCAACGAAATCTTCCCGGTTTCTTTAACTCAAAAGTGCCTTTTGCTTCTTGAATGATTTCACCTTCAGCATCAACAACCTGTTGAAAAAAATTCGCACTTAAACTTGTTAGCGTATGTATCGATTGATATAGCTTTTCCTCAGTCGTCTGAGCAAAACTCTGCATAGAGGAAAAAAAGATCGAAACAAATAGAACAATAATGCTACTAGTGCGCATAAGATTTAACCAAAGGAAAGTGTTTAATTTAGAGCGTTATAGCACTATTTAGTTCGGCGCAGGTGGCGCTAATACTTCTCGCGAGCCATTTGATTGAACCTGAGAGACTACCCCGCTGTTTTCCATCTCTTCAATCATACGTGCTGCCCGGTTGTAGCCAACCTTTAAACGTCTTTGCACATAAGAAATTGAAGCTTTACGCGTTTCGGTCACAATGGCTACCGCTTGATCATAGAGTGGATCATAGTCGTCATCCCCACTATTAAGTGGTTCTAACCCTGGAATAGCATCTGCACCCGCACTCGGATCTTGAATAATTTCTTCTAGATAATTTGGTTCGCTTTTTTCGCGCAGATAATCGCAGACTTTATGCACTTCTTGATCAGAAACAAATGCACCATGCACACGTTCTGGGATAGAAGTCCCTGGCGGCAAATACAACATATCACCATGACCCAATAACTGTTCTGCACCCATCTGATCTAAGATAGTTCTTGAATCTACTTTTGAAGATACCTGGAATGCTATACGCGTTGGAATATTCGCTTTAATCAATCCAGTAATCACATCTACCGATGGACGCTGAGTAGCAAGAATCAAATGAATGCCTGCCGCTCGAGCTTTTTGCGCTAAACGTGCAATTAATTCTTCTACTTTCTTGCCCACGACCATCATCATGTCAGCAAACTCATCAACCACAATGACAATCACTGGTAATTTACCTAACTCATCTGCGGTGACATTTTCTGACAGCTGATCTTTAGGATCAAATAAAGGATCTAAAATCGGCTCACCATTACTCATAGCCTCTTCAACTTTAGTGTTATAGCCCGCAAGATTTCGTACACCCAAAGCCGACATAAGCTTATAACGACGTTCCATCTCAGCAACACACCAACGCAATGCGTTAGATGCTTCTTTCATGTCTGTAACAACAGGTGTTAACAGATGTGGAATACCCTCATAAACACTTAACTCTAGCATTTTAGGATCGATCAAGATCATGCGAACATCAGCGGGAGAAGCTTTATATAAAAGACTTAACAACATGGCGTTAACACCAACAGATTTACCTGAACCTGTAGTGCCCGCAACTAATAGGTGTGGCATTGCAGCTAAATTCACGACAATAGGATTGCCACTAATATCTTTACCTAAGCCTAATGTTAATGGAGACTGTGCTTCATCGTACTCACTCGATTGCAAAATCTCACTAAGGCTAATCATTTCTCTTTGTTCGTTAGGAATTTCTAATCCTACCGAAGGTTTTCCTGGAATCACTTCAACAATACGCACGCTGACGACAGATAAGGCTCGTGCAAGATCTTTTGCTAACGCGGTCACTTTGCTAACTTTCAATCCTGGAGCAAGCAGCAATTCAAAACGCGTCACGATTGGTCCCGGATGCACATCACTCACTTCTGCTTCAATACCGAAGTCCAATAACTTCAACTCAACTTGGCGGGATAATGCTTCTAATGCTTTATCTGAATAACCTGTGGTTTGTTCTTGCGCAGGGTCTAGCATGGCTAATGGCGGTAATTCGCCTGAAGACTTGCCTTCAAATAATGGAATCTGTTTCTCTCTTTGAACACGCTGACTAACCGGTGCTTGCCCTATCGTCGGTTCAATACGTGGCTTTCTGCGTGGCTTATTAATCTTAACTTCTGTAATCTTTTTCTTAACTGGACGTAACAGTTCATCAACATCTGGGTTCGCACGACGCGCCTGATATGTCTCTATCAAAATGTTTACTTGACGATATAAGTACTCATAAGCGAGCACCGTGATCTTGCCAGTACTATCAATCACTTTTAACCAGGACAGACTGGTGAATATAGTAATGCCAGCAAAGAACAACGCTAACAGTAATAACGTAGTACCCACGTAACTAAATGCTAATACAAATGCGCTAGCGACTAAGTTACCTAGAACACCACCGGCATCTGAAGGAAGAAAACCTTGATCAAAATGTAAAGACGACAAGCCGCAGCCCGCAATCAACGTAAGAATGAACCCACCCCAACGTATGCCTAAAATATGATAATCCGCTTGACCTTTTTCGTTGACCTCGCGATATAACAGCCATCCGCTATAGGCCACCATCAATGGGGCTAGGTAAGCTAAATAACCAAACAAGAATAAGAATAAATCAGCAAAAAATGCGCCGGCTGACCCACCCATATTCGCGATATCTCCACCAGAACCACTCACAGACCAACCTGGATCGGTACGATCGAAGCTGACTAGTGCCATCAATAAGTAAACACCCACCGCTACTAGCACTACCAAGGCGCTTTCACGAAGGCCGTGAGTTAGATTCAGTCGGTACTCTGACGTGCGTTTTGCTCTTTTTACGGTTGCTTGGGCCACTTTCTAAGTATATAGGTCAACAATAGTAGCTAAATCATTGATTTTTTATTCTTTCTTGTCAAGTACAAATTTAAAGCAATTCAGTAAATATAGCCGGCTTTTATGAAAATAATTTGGTTTCACTAATATTTGCCCCCACTTTAAGAGCTAAGTAAGATATGGCGCATATTTAGTGTCTACCTATATACATCACTATCAAAACATGGAGATTCAACGTCAATGAGCGACAGCCAACACCATAAACTCATTATATTAGGTTCAGGGCCCGCTGGTTATACCGCCGGTGTTTATGCTGCTCGCGCTAACCTAAATCCCGTTATTATCACTGGCTTAGAGCAAGGCGGTCAGTTAATGACCACCACCGAAGTTGATAACTGGCCAGGCGACGTAGAAGGATTACAGGGCCCAGACTTGATGCAACGCATGCTGGCACACGTAGAACGCTATGGCACAGAGGTTATCTTCGATCATATTCAATCGGTCGATTTTAGTAAGAAACCTTATACACTCAACGGCGACATCAATGGCTCTTACACCTGCGATTCTCTAATCATCGCAACGGGTGCCTCTGCCATGTATCTAGGACTAGAATCAGAAGAAGCTTTTAAAGGTAAAGGCGTGTCTGCATGTGCTACATGCGATGGATTTTTCTACAAGAAACAAGATGTCGCTGTCATTGGCGGCGGAAATACTGCCGTTGAAGAAGCATTATATTTATCAAACATTGCTTCTAGCGTCACGTTGGTTCATCGCAGAGACACTCTACGTTCTGAAAAAATTCTACAGGACAAATTATTTGAGCGCGAAAAAAATGGCAACGTCACCATTGCCTGGAATCATAATCTTGATGAAGTATTAGGTGATGATTCCGGCGTGACAGGGATGCGAATCAAAAGTACTAAAGATGGCTCAACTCAAGACATCGATCTCAAAGGTGTATTTATCGCAATTGGACACAAGCCTAATACTAGTATCTTTGAAGGCCAACTTGAAATGGAAGGCGGCTATCTTAAAGTACAGAGCGGTTTAACTGGTAACGCCACTGCCACTAGCGTCGAAGGCGTATTTGCTGCCGGTGATGTGATGGATCACGTATACCGCCAAGCGATCACTTCTGCTGGCACAGGTTGCATGGCTGCATTAGATGCTGAGAGATACCTAGACCAACTGGATAGTTAAACCAAATAAGTTCGCTTAAGTCTTTCGTGCCACATGAGTGAAGAAAATAGTGAAGCACTAGAGCTTTGCTTCCACACTTCTATATCTGAAATTTCTGCACAGGAATGGAATGACCTCTCTGGTACATCTGACCCATTCATTCGCTATGAATTTTTAGCTGCGTTAGAAAGTCATCAGTGTGTGGGAGAGCAGTTTGGCTGGTTTCCTTATCATCTTTCTGTTCGAGATAATAACAAGCAGTTGGTCGGTCTATGCCCTTTATATATTAAGACAAATTCTTATGGGGAGTTTGTCTTCGACTGGTCATGGGCATCAGCTTACGAACAGGCAGGCCTGAAGTATTATCCAAAAATGGTGTGTTCAATTCCATACAATCCTGTCACTGGTGCACGCCTATTGGCGAATGACTCCAACATCAAATCGATGATGGTGAGGCAAATTATCAACGTCGCCAAAAAATTAGACATGAGTGGCATGCATTGGTTATTCACCTCTGTCGAAGACACTCAAATTTGTAGTCATAATGACTTACAATTACGCCTAGGTTGCCAGTATCATTGGAAAAATCAAGATTACACAAACTTTGATGATTTCTTATCTACCTTTGTTTCGCGTAAACGCAAAAAAGTAAAACGTGAGCGACGCATGGTAAAAGAACAAAACATTGTTATTGATATTGTCCATGGAAATGAAGCTAACGAACAACAGATAGAAATAGCCCAGCAATTTTATCAAGATACATTTGATAGAAAATCGGGAGTGCCGACATTAAATGTCAATTTCTTTAAAGAGATCTGTCACACCATGGGACATCAAGTGGTGTTTATGTTTGCTTTATTAGAAAACGAAACTGTTGCCTGCGCCATCACATTGCGCGGAGACGATACTTTATATGGACGCTTTTGGGGTTGTAAAGAAGAGTTTAACAGCCTGCATTTTGAAACTTGTTTTTATCAGGGCATTGAATATTGCATTGATCACAAATTGCTGAAGTTTGAGCCTGGCGCTCAAGGCGAACATAAAATTACCCGAGGTTTTTTACCAACTAAAACATGGTCAGCTCACTGGATAAATAATTCTGATTTCCAACAGCCAATCTATACCTTCTGCCAACGCGAGCAAGAAGCGATGCGCGAACAGTGTAAAGAGCTGTTAAGTCTATCTCCTTATCGGTTAGAAACATGAGTGAAATAAACTTACCCTGGCTAGACTCTAACAATTCTGAATCTCCCTTCCCGCCCGCTGAATCTGCATTAAAAGACCCAGAAGGCCTCGTTGCCGCTGGCGGTGATTTAAAACCCGATAGAATATTACGCGCTTACCATGAAGGCTTATTCCCATGGTATGAGGAAGATCAACCGATATTGTGGTGGTCACCCAATCCACGCGGCGTTCTATATCCCAAAGACTTTATTGCACATAAAAGCCTATTACGCACCATCAAAAAAAATCGTTGGCAAATCTCTTATGACCAATCATTTTTAGAAGTCATGAAAGCCTGTGCAGAGCCGCGCAATAATTCTCGCGGCACCTGGATAACTGACGACATGGTTGAAGCCTATGTGAATTTACATCGATTAAATCATGCGCATTCATTAGAAGTATGTGATGAAGCTGGAGAATTGATTGGCGGTGTCTATGGAATTTCGATTGGAACAATCTTTTTTGGAGAATCAATGTTTAGCAGAGTCAACAACGCTTCCAAAGTTGCGTTACTTTATTTATCTGCATATTTGGATTCATGGGGCTACAATATCATTGACACACAATTACCCTCAGCCCATTTAAAGTCTCTGGGTGGCAGCGAGATAACTCGTGACAGGTACTTATCGCTGTTGCCGATATTTACATCCCAATCATGCGCTAGTACGGCATGGCAATCTGCAAATATAGATATCTATCACTGGCTTAACCAGCCCTAAACCTATACAAAATTTATTATTAATAATTTGAACCTTTGAAGACACAATCTACACTAACTTATTATTATCCAGTAATAATCGCTAGATCAGCCATGAAAACATCTTTATTTTGTATTTTACTTATATGCCTCGCAAGCATATCAAACTTATTTGCATCCTCTTTTCTAGACGCCGATAAAAGCTTTGCTGAAGAATATAAAGGTCTGCGCACCTTATTATTGAAAGTAAAAGATAAAGACAGTGCTTTACTATACAAACAAGCTATCGAAGATGAAATCCAATACCTAAATCAGAACCATCAGTCTGGCGCTGATCAGTTCAACGCATTGTCATCTAAAGAAAAAAAATTATTCATTAAAAAATTTCAGCAAAATCGTTACCACTGTGGAAATGTTACTCAAGTCATGGATGAAAGGAGACGCATCTTATTCGACCCTGAATTATCTTATATACTTCGTGATACTCTTGCAAAAATCCCTTAATCGGGCTTCCATCCAATCTTCCAAGTGTTGTATGGAAGCACTACGGCAGGTCTGCCATTATTAAAAAACCATGAATCAACCACATATTTCTCATTATTAGTAACATCCATTAATAATACTGCGGTATGCGGATATCCCGCTAGCAACCCACCACGAGTCACTAACCCAACAATTACATGGGATTTTAATTTATCTTTAATTTTAAGAAGCTTTAGATAACTTAGTGTATTTGTAGATTCATCAATACAATCCATCTGATCGCTCTTCGCATAACTTGATTTTAGGTATACGTTAAAGGTCCCACCAACATCAAATCTGGTATTAGTTTTTCTTCCAATATATTGCTCAATATCAGCAATATATTCAGCTAATAATATCCTTTCATTCACAGGAGTCATGACAGCTATTTCAAATCTCTCAGTTATTTTTGCCCAAGTCATGTCATCAATTGACACTTCAGCAATTTTTTGGCACCCGTATTGAGAACAAACTGAAATTTTTTCTAGAGAAAAATCAATTTCATCCATTGCAACACTTTCAATGTGCTTCCGAGCATTTTGTGGATTCTGAGCCGAAGAAAATGAACAGAAAGAAATGAGCAAAGTAAAAATTATCGCCTGATTTCCAAAATTATTCATGACCTATTGCAAAAGATACCGACTAAGAAACTGTTGCGTAATAATAAGCGCTGCTTGAGACGCATCATCATTATAACCAGCCACTCCATTAAAAGTACTGCAGTTTTCTAGCACAGTTTTAATATTTCTACTTGTTACTTCAATCTCTTTATACGTTTCAATGAAACTGCCATTTTCATTTTGTTGGATTTCACACAAACCTGGCACCTGCGCATTTAAAGAGATGGGAATTGGAATTTTAGACAACAAAGGATGATCAAACGCATGTCTTGCATTAATATGCGTTTTAATAGCAACAAAATATTTCTCTTCAACACTTAGCTCTTCCTCGGCCAATTGAACACATTTTTCCACAGGAGTGATTGTGTCTTTACCTCCTCCTTGTATCAAAATTGGCTTAGATGTAGTTTTCATATTTTGTAATCGTATGCCACACCAAGGATAGTACGCAACATGTGCGGCAAACATTGCGTCTTTATTTTCACTCACTGCACTTTTTATCTCGTCAAATGCAGAATAAAATGCAGCAATACCACCCTTAGAAAACCCCATTACAGCAATTTTCTTATTATTTATTTCTGGCAAATTTTGTAAATAATTTAGCACTTGATATGCATCTTGAATCATTGAGGCACTCGAAACTAATGATTGATCTAAGGATGTTTTCCCTACTCCTCGCGGCGAAAAGCTATCAATCACATATACGGCGATTCCCATATCTGCAAACACCTTAGAATAAAAACTTTCTTGTGAACTAAGCCCCCATGAACTATGCAACAGAACTACAGCAGGATAAGGCGCTTGAAATTTAACCGGATCAGGAAGACTAACCCAAACGAGCAGCTCAACAGAACTATCCTGTTCATTATCTGGCTTGAGTAATTCATCAATAAATTTATAGCTAGTGCTATTAACGTACAGACTATTTGTATAGTTCTTAATAGGCGCTGAACAACCACAAACTAGAAAAACAAAAATTATTATACTTTTATGCAACTTCATTACTTAATATACTTATATAAAATTCAGCATTAGACACAACGATTTGACCTTCAATACCCACCTACTAAATGCAGGAGCAACCCTACTTTGACTAAACTAAAAATCGGAAACAAAGTGAAAAATTTCAAACTACCCTCTACTGGTGGCAAAATAATCAGCCTGAATGAACTTAAAGGAAATAATATCGTTGTTTATTTCTATCCAAAAGATAACACACCTGGCTGCACAAAAGAGTCCGAAGGATTTCGAGACGCAATGAAGAAATTCACCCGGCTAAATACCATCATACTAGGCGTATCTAGAGATAGCATAAAATCACATGAGAATTTTAAATCAAAATTAGATTTTAGTTTTGACTTACTATCTGATAGTGAAGAAAAATTATGCCAGCAGTTTGATGTAATAAAAGAAAAAAATATGTATGGTAAAAAAGTCATGGGGATAGAAAGAAGCACTTTTCTCATTGACGATAAAGGTGTATTGAGACAAGAATGGCGCAAAGTTAAAGTTGATGGCCACGTGGAAGAAGTTCTTATCGCGGTGAAAAGCTTATAAAATCATCTTTTCTGAAGAAATAAACCAAATTCAAATTTCTGAGCACAACAGACAAGAATAATATACTTTTTGTGGGCAGCATTAGCTTCAATTCTGCTAGTGTGATTTCCTAGATAATAGATGCTGCGCGGTGATAACATTACAGATATTATTCATAATAAAACCAGTATTCTATGACCGAGATAAAAAAATTTGTGACTATTTTAAGTATATTCGCTAATGTAATCACAATCATGCAATACGTTAGAAAACACGTGGAGAAATAGAATCATGCCTGAAGATAAACTATATCCGGTTAACCCTTCTTTTAGCTCTTCGGCACATATTGACTCAAGTCAATATCAATCCATGTACCAGCAGTCTGTTTCTGATCCAGAAAGTTTTTGGGCTTCACAAGCAGATGAGTTTGTTAGCTGGTTCACAAAATGGGATAAGGTATTAGATTGGGATTATCAGCAAGGACATATTCGTTGGTTTGAAGGTGCCACACTTAACGTGTCACATAATTGCATTGACCGGCATCTAGAAACACGTGCAAACCAAACCGCTATCATTTGGGAAGGTGATGACCCTAAAGATGATAAACACATTACTTACGCAGAGTTGCACACAGAAGTATGTAAATTCTCCAATGCATTAAAGTCTCGTGGTGTAAAAAAAGGCGATCGCATTTGTATTTATATGCCGATGGTTCCTGAAGCTGCTATTGCCATGCTCGCATGTACGCGCATAGGTGCAGTGCATTCTGTGGTGTTTGGTGGATTCTCTCCAGATGCACTTCGCGATAGAATATTAGACTCAGATTGCCGTGTTGTTATTACCGCAGACCAAGGTGTACGTGGTGGTAAAACTATTCCTCTAAAAGCAAATACTGATCAAGCATTACAAGAATGCCCTAACGTTAACACTGTTGTCGTGGTTAAACGTACCGGTAACGAAATCTCATGGAGCAAAGATAGAGATTGCTGGTATCACGAAATGACTGCTGCTGAAAGTAGTGAATGTGTCCCAGAACCAATGAGCGCAGAAGACCCCTTATTTATTCTTTATACGTCTGGCTCTACTGGCAAACCTAAAGGTGTTCTTCATACCACCGGGGGCTACCTACTCTATGCCGCGATCACGCATAAATATGTATTCGATTATCAAGACAATGAAGTCTATTGGTGTAGTGCGGATGTCGGCTGGGTGACAGGCCATACCTACATTCTGTACGGACCATTATGCAATGGCGCACAAACTCTTATGTTTGAGGGTGTGCCAAATTACCCAGATGGAAGTCGCTTCTGGCAAGTCATCGACAAGCATCAAGTAAAAACTTTTTATACGGCACCCACTGCAATTCGTGCACTCATGGCACTGGGCGATGAATTTGTAGAAAAAACAAAACGCAGTAGCTTACGGCTCCTCGGCACAGTCGGAGAACCAATCAACCCAGAAGCATGGGAGTGGTACTACCATAAAGTCGGTAACGGCAACTGCCCAATTGTTGATACCTGGTGGCAAACTGAAACCGGCGGCCACCTCATTACTCCAATACCGGGAGCAACAGGACTTAAACCAGGCTCTGCAGCATTACCTTTCTTTGGCGTACAACCCGTCATTCTTGATGACGAAGGAAATGAGCTAAGCGGAGAATGCCAAGGCAATTTAGCTATGAAATTTCCGTGGCCAGGGCAAATGAGATCTGTATACGGCGACCATAAACGATTCATCGATACCTATTTCTCACAATTCCCAGGGTATTATTTTAGCGGGGATGGTTGTCGACGTGATAAGGATGGCTATTACTGGATTACTGGACGCGTCGATGATGTATTGAACATATCAGGCCACCGCTTAGGTACGGCTGAAATCGAAAGCGCATTAGTGCTGCATGAATCAGTCGCAGAAGCGGCTGTCGTTGGATGCTCTCACGACATAAAAGGTCAAGCCATATACTGCTATGTCACCACCATGGCAGGAGTAGAACCAAGTGATGACTTAAAACAAATCTTAGTAGAATTAGTCAGAAAAGAAATTGGGCCATTTGCTAAGCCAGACTTTATTCAGTGGGCACCAGGATTACCCAAAACCCGATCAGGAAAAATTATGCGACGTATTTTACGAAAGGTCGCAGCCAATGAAATCACAGAACTTGGCGATACCTCAACTCTTGCCGATCCATCAGTCGTTGAAGATATTATTGCAAAACGATTAAATACCTAGACATAAAAAAGCCACTGATTTATTTATATATCAGTGGCTTAAATGTAGCTTCTCGAGTACTTTATTATTATATAAATCTATTTGCGTTGTTCCATTTTTACACGCATTAACTCACCTGAATCCAGATCAACGATCAAGCCCACGTTATGTTCATACATATTCAGATAACCGATTTTCTCTAGCCCAGTGTCATAATCAAAATACACAACATTGCCCATTGTGATGTCATTTCTTCCTTCGGTATTAACCAGGATGATAGTTCCTGTATCCAAATTATAGCCCTGCCAAGCTATTGCTTGCGTGCACAAAAGAAGACCAGCGATAGTGGCAAGAATATATTTCATAATGCTATTTATTGAGCCGTGATTAATACTTGTGTTGGTTTACTATGAACACAGTATGAACAAGAATCACTTGGCAGATTGAGGGATAGGTCAAGAATATGACCCATCATCAGTATTTTTATACCGTTTATTCGCTGTAAATGACACTAACTGGCCTTTTAAGGAGTATTTAAAGCGCGCTCAACTTCAACTAGCTTAGGCACAATGATGACTACTCCTGCACGAATACGATTGAAATCAACATCAGGATTATGCTGACGAAGCAGCCATGTAGGCACCTTAAACTTACGTAGTGCGAGCACCCATAATGATTCACCCTCTTTAATCGTATGCTGATAAGTCGATTCAATACGATATTGAGCGAAAAAATCTTCTTGCAAATTCTTTTGGAAGGCAACACGCCTAGTTTCAAACTGCTTAATAGATATCACACCAAAGTCTAACAGCACTCGATTACCGACCACCACTGGCTTACCAAATTTTAGCTGATTAATCTCACGCAGCCGGCTAGCTCTTAAGTCTAACCAATCTGCATAGTGACCCAATGTCTCAGACGCTTGAACTTCAATAGTTAAATCATCATCAACCGTGTAATCAGCTGGATCGGATAGCAATGAGACTTCTTCCACGACATCAGTATCTGCTTCAGCAACAACACTAACATCTAGCTCCACCAATTCTTCATCGGCAGGCACAGGTAGCAACAATTGATCTTGCTTGATAGTTGCAGTTTTTTCTGCTTTGGTCACCGCAGGCGGTTTTTGTTTTTCAATATCAGCAACAATCACTTTAGGTATAGCTTGATCCGACACAGGCAGTTGCTTGATTTGTGTTTTCGCAACCACTATAGCACCAGACTTATCTTTAACTGGCAAACGAAGCTTCTGCCCAGCACGGATAAAGTGACCACTACTCAATCCATTTGCCGCCATCACTTCATTGATACTAAAACCATACTGTTTTGCAATTTCTGAAATAGTATCTCCACGCACCACATGGTGAAATAAATCTGCCGTTTGCACTTTGTACTGATGCTCAAGTGGGATATTTGCAATTAATTTTTCAGCTGATTGATCCAACAATAACTTAGGAATTCGCAATGGATAATTTTTAGGAATACGCTTTGTATCACTCCAGATAGTTGCTCTCAACGCCCTATTATGTCTTTCTAATTGCGATTTACTTACCTTCAAGTACTTAGCAAGATCTTTGGCGTAGACATAGCTGCGCATTTTCACAGTTTCGTATTCAATGGGTTTAGCATAGTTTATCGCCCCAAAATATTTTTGTGGATGACTGTCCACTTCTAATGCGGCAAGAAATGCAACATAGAAATTTCGAGATGCAAAGCCAAACGAGCGACCTTTATAATTTCTAACAATAATTTCAATATCTCTCGTGCCAAGCTTATTAATTGCTCGACGCATACTTGAAACACCATGGTTATACGCAGTCAAAGCTAATGGCCAACTTTTTGTTAACTGATAGTTATGTCCAAGTAACTTTGCCGCTGCTTTAGTTGAAGCAAATGGATCCATTCGTTGGTCAATCAAGTAATCAATTTGCATATAACGTTTACCCGTCGCACGAATAAACTGCCACAACCCTGCGGCACCAACATGAGAGTACGCTTTTGGGTTAAACGATGATTCCACATGTGGTAATACAGCCAACTCAATAGGCATATTAAGATCCAAAAAAGTTTGATTGATGTAAGCCCGCCACTCTCCAGAACGCTCTAAACCACTATGGAATCGATCTGACTGTCCACGCTGGAATCTAATATCGTTTACCGCTGCAGCAAGTCGTTTATTAGAAGCATTTTCACCTCCCCACATTGCCAACACCTGTCGCTCATCATTCGACAGATTAGTTCGCTTACCTTTTGCTAAGGCCTTTAAGATAGAAACATACTTTGCTTTAACCTTTTTGATATGTTTTTTATTTGCACGTGGGCTACCTTTAATTCTTATTGCGGAATAAACCACCGAGAGATTTCTCGAATCATGAATAAACCCACTTCTGGTATCAATCTCCGTATAGACACGCACCCAAAAATTGACATCGGCGTCTAATCCGGCAGGCTTAGGAAAATTTTCTGTGGCAGATATGCTCGAAGCAAATAATATAACTAATAAGAAGAGTAGCTTTGAAAATAGTTTCATCTGGACAATCTAGTCAACCTGTTTGTTTTTTAAATTTATTTGCAAGACTTATCAGCAGCATTGCCCAAGGGGTTCCATGCATGACCAAATCAAACCAGTCAATAAGTTTCATTCCTTGCGCCCCTGAAAACACCCATTTAAGTTTCTCCCACACATGTGGCTCAGGAGAGAATGGAGCAAGACCTAGTGTTAAGCTTGCAAGCAACCAGAATATTGGATTAAGAAGTAACGATTGATTTTTCATTTTCATATTTAGACAATAATTTTAATTGGCGCATCTGCATCGGCAGCATGCTTAATCACACCTATAACACAGGCATCTGCATAACCATTAGCATTTAGCTCTTCAACGCATTGTTGTGCATATTCAGCAGGCACACCAGCAAGCAAACCACCTGCTGTTTGTGGATCAAATAATAATGGGTAATCTGAATGTTTCGAGGCTAGTTGTATATTTTCTATTGCTCGACGCAATCTTAAATTTTGCGGTTGTAATGATGACAATATCCCTGCTGCGACGGTTTGCTTTGCACCATCCAAGATTGGTACAGCATCAATAAAAATTTCTGCATCAACATTAGAGGCTCTTGTCATTTCCATTAGATGTCCCACCAAGCCAAAGCCTGTCACATCGGTACATGAAGAAGCATGATACTTCTGTAAGCAGTGAGCTGCCTGCTGATTTGAAAGCAACATGGTATTAATAGCATTATCCACCCAACGGCCTTTAGCTTTGCGCCGCATATCTGCAGCAAACAATGTTCCCGTACCAATCGGTTTCGTTAATATTAATTTATCGCCAGTTTTCAAGCCTTGTTTACGCCAGACTTTATCCGGATCAACAATACCGTTCACGGTTAAACCAAATGCCAACTCAGCACCTTCAGCTGAATGACCACCCACCAATACGGCACCTGTGGACTCAAGTGTTTTCAACGCTCCCGCTAATAATTCATATAACGATTCTTCGACTATTTTTTCACGCCCATAAGGGACCGTTGCCAAGGCCAATACAGACTGCGGTTCAGCTCCCATTGCGTACAGATCACCTAATGCATGATTAGCTGCAATGGCACCAAACAAATAAGGATCATCAATAAAGGCTCTAAAATAATCAATACTCTGCACCATCACTTTGCCTGCAGGTACTGCTAACATAGCAGAATCATCTGGAGAATCCCTACCTATCAACACATCATCCCTCTGATTCACAGGCAAACGCTGCATGACTCTTGAAAGAATTCCACTACCTACCTTTGCGCCACAGCCACCACAACGCATTGCTAAAGTAGATAGCTCTTTTATTGCATCTTCATCAGCCAGGCCTGTGGCAAAATTTGGAGAGCCATCATCATCCATTTCGGGAAGCACATTAAATTTACCCATGAATTGACGATCAATCCAATCTTTAGCTTTCCATAGCCATTCGCCCTGCCATGACCATGAACCACGAGAGGCTACGGCATACTTGTCGCCAGTACTAATCAAACCAAGAAAATTCTTTTGTGCACGATATTTTGTTAAAGATTGATTAGTCGCAGCTGATATTAAATTTTTTGTTAATACTGGTCCCTGTCTTACCGCAAAAACACCTGACTTAGGACGAGGATCCGGCAAAGAGGCTACATCACCTACTGCAAAGACTTCAGAGTGTGAGGTAGATTGTAGATAGTGGTTAACACTAATAAAACCTCCATCATCAACATTTAACCCGGATTGTTTAGGCCATTCAGGTGCTGAAGCATTAGTGACAAAAATACATGCGTTTGCATGAATTTTTTTATCACCCTTAACAATCACACTATCATGAGTTATCTCTGTTACTGAATGGTTAAGCAGTAAATCAATATTTCGCTCTGCTAACACTTTTATAAATCGCTTTTGCACACCCTCATTATGTGTAAAGAGAATACCTGAACCCTGCGTTAATAAACTAAATTTCAGTCTATTTGGATTATCTTGCTTAGATGAAAGTAATGCTTTTAGTCGTAATTGAGCTGATAAAGCAAGCTCTACTCCACCTGCTCCTCCGCCAACAATAACGACTTTAAATTCACCACTACTCTCTTCTACTTGGCGTTGTAGCTTTTCCCAGCGTTGTAAAAAAACATCAATTGGTTTAGCCACTAACGCGAACTCATCGGCGCCAGGTACATCCATAACACTTGGACGTGAACCTGAATTAATCGATATTAGATCGTAAGATACAGGCGGTCTATTTTGAACATGTACTAATCTATTCTCCAGATCTAGCTGAGTGACTTCATCATGATATAAACGCGCATTAGCAAACCGCGCTAACGGCCCTAAATCTATATGACATTCATCATAGTTATAATGTCCTGCAATGTACCCAGGCAACATGCCTGAATACGGCGTATGGATATCACGTGTAATTAGTGTAATACGCAAACCAGGAATCGGTTGCATACCAAATTTACGTAGTACTGAGACATGGGCATGCCCACCTCCTACGAGAATCAAATCCTTGACAACTGAAGCTCCAGAATTTTGCATAATTATTTTTTATTTAGGCTTCACTGAAAACAAATGAACACTGAAAAGACTATTATCATCCACCCACACTTTTTCAGGGTATAAACCAGCCTCTAAACCTAGCGACTGAAATTCCTCAATCGTATATTTACAGGAATTCTCTGTATGTATTGTTTCATTTTCGGCGAAATAAAATTCGTGATCATCAATACTTACTACCTGCTCACACATGCTCTTCAAATGCATTTCAATGCGCCCCTCTTCAGAGTTATAAAATGCATAATGGTTCCACGCTTGAAGATCAAAATCCGCAGACAATTCATTGTTTAAGCGCGACAACAGATTCATATTAAATTCTGCAGTAACACCTTCAGAATCATTGTAGGCACTCTCAAGAATGATTTTATTTTTCTTCAAATCAACACCAATTAACAACTGCCCTGATTCTCTAAGTAGATTTGCAATATCAGATAAGCATTGGACCGCCGCAGAGCGCTTAAAATTACCAATACTAGAGCCAGGGAAAAATACTACTCGAGCATCATCAGGCAACCCATCTGGCAACATTAATTTAAACGTAAAGTCATTACATACAGTATGTATATCTAACCATGGAATTTCTTTAGACATTTGTTCTGCTGATGCCAACAAGTGTTGCTTAGAAATGTCCATTGGCACATATATGCTAGGTCTTAAATCATTCACAAAAATACGCACTTTTGAACAACTGCCTCCACCTGGCTCAATTAACAAACAATTTTTATTTAATAAGCCAACAATCTCTTGCTTATACTTCTGAAGAATGCTTATTTCAGTTCTAGTGGGATAGTAATCTTCTGTATCAGTTATTTGATCAAATAGCTGCGAGCCTTTTTCATCATAAAAATATTTTGAAGATATAGAGCGAGGACTTTGTTGCAATCCAATGACCACATCTTCGAGCATATTGCTGACTGTAGGATGCATATCATGAAAATGAATTTTCTTATCAGGCATAATCGTAGTTTCTTATTCAAGTGATTGCGCAGGTCCTAAATCCTGCAAAAACATCATTGCGCTCTGCTGCATAATAATTACGCCAAGTGTTTCGCAGTAACCTAGCTCGAGTTGCCCAGCAACCACCGCGCAAGACACGAGCCTTGCCAAATAAAGGTTGCGAATAATCTTCATACATATCTGGAGTAAAACCCGGGTATGGAGAAAAAATTGTATCTGTCCACTCCCAAACATTCCCTAACATTTGCCGACAACCAAAGGCACTGTCACCAGCAGGCTTAGCGTTAACATCAATCGGCCCTAGTGTTTCACCGTTGAAATTGGCATATTCAGAATTAGCTGCATCATCGCCCCAAGGGTAATATCTTTTTTCATTACTTAAACAGACATTACTATTTGTTGGGACAGCTGATGCTGCAACTTCCCACTCAAGCTCTGTCGGCAAACGACGTCCAGCCCACTGGCAATATGCACTCGCTTCATACCAGTTAACATTCACCATCGCTGATTTTGCTTGTAGATTTTGCCATTTATCAAACAACCGTACTTTCCAATAATTAGTTTTCTTATCAAATCTCCAATAAACAGGGTGTTTGATATTATTCTCGCTTAACCATAACCAACCTTGAGCACACCAATATTCACGTTGAAGATAGCCTCCTGCATTAACGAATTTTTCATACTCTTCATTACTGACTGCAGTTTTAGAAATCTTAAATGGTACAACTGTTTTATCATGCGCCCATTTTTCATTATCAAAAATGAAATTATCATTAGATTCTGCACCTAGCATAAAAGAGCCACCGGGAATAAAGGCATCTCCCATAATTGGATCAAGGTTTTTAATAGGCTTAATATCTAAAGAAATTTTTGGCTCTGGATATTTCAAAGTTTGGCGAGTGTATGTAAACGCTTCACAATGCATATCTTCATGGAAAATTGCATATTGAGTTAAGTAATTCCTAATACTGTCTTGTTGACCACTAGATAAATGATGAACAACCCTATCTTTCACCTGTTGCATATAATTTATAGTGTCAGAAAGAGTAGGAAGCTTTAAATCCCAGCGCGATTCATGTGGTATATGAATTGAGTCAAATAATTCATCTATTCCGGTTATTAAGGAAGGTTCTTGATAGTGATGGCGTAAAATCCAAAATTCGTAAAAATAAGCTGCATGCCCAATTTCCCAACGCAATGGATTTACTGTCGGGAGTCTAGGACCTGTTAACTGCTCCTCACTCAACTGGTCAATTAATGCACATGTTCGAGCACGTGCATCAGTTAACTGCTTTATTAGGTCCTCAGAGCTTGCTAACGTCATTCTCAACTCAGTTATATTCTTAGACAACTTGATGTATCGTCACGATAGCACAGACGTGCTTGCGTTTTTACCACTATACTAATCGTAAGATGCATATCCAGCTAATAAGTCCGGCAAAAATTGATTCACGTAATGGTAATCGTACAACCGCAGTCCGCTGGAGAAATATTTTACAATCGCTAGGCCACAGAGTATCGGTCGCGCAGCAGTATTCTGATGAAAATGTTGATCTTATGCTGGCATTACATGCATGGCGTAGCGCAGATTCAATACAACTATTTGCCGAGAGGCACCCTACTCGACCATTATTAATTGCATTAACTGGCACTGATGTTTATCGCTTTCTACATACACATAAGCAACAGACTCTCAAGTCAATTTCGTATGCTGATCGACTCATTGGTTTGCACGCCCACATCACACATTCTTTGCCACAACAATATCACCACAAAGCACGTATTATTTACCAATCAACGGAAACAAAACCTATAAGAAAAACGCGTCACAATCATGTTTTCGATGTATGTATTGCTGGGCACTTACGTGATGAGAAAGATTCACTACGTCCTGCCTATGCTATTCGCTCCTTACCTTCGAGTAGTCGGATACAGATTTCTCATTTTGGCAAAGCTCATACACAAGAATGGGAACATAACGCTAAATTAGAAATGGCTAAGAATAGACGCTATCAATGGCATGGAGAAATTTCTCAGTCATTACTACAGTTGAAATTTTCTCAAGCAGATTTACTGATACTTCCATCACGTATGGAAGGTGGCGCGAATGTTATTTCAGAAGCTATTGTAGCTGGACTTCCAATTATCTCATCTGACATAGAAGGCTCTGTTGGTTTACTTGGAAAAAAATACTCTGGATACTTCGAGGTTGAAAACACAAAACAAATAAAAAAATTGTTATTGCGTTGCGAGTCTGACATTAAGTTTTATCAAACTTTAATTCAACAATGTAAATCTCGCCGTTATTTATTCAACCCTAGCGTTGAAAAAAGTAGCTGGTCAAAATTACTCGCTGAGTTTCCAACAGCACATCTTATAAAATAATCAACTTCACATCAGCGTCATCAAAGCTTTTATAAACGCCACTTTGACATTGGTTGACGTTAATTTTCTCTAAGCAAAATAGTCTTTCCCACCAAAAGTACAAAATACAATCAGCGCTCATATTTCACGTCATATAAGAGTCAATTATCCGTCCTACTTAATAATTATTTTAACTAGTGCTCATAAGCTTGCCTTTATCACAATATATGCTATTATTTTGTTACTTAGATCACAATATCTAGATAAATTTTACAAATACAAGCATGATTACTAATCAATTGTATAATTATTAATCAGAATATGAGCCTAGCAGACAGCCCAAGAATTTACTCAGCACTACAGCTTTTTGCCAGTTCACCCAAGGTGAATAGACGCTATCAGTCACAATCAGGAATATTTAGCACTCAGAAGCCTTTAAAACTTTCCGTGAAATGGGCAAAGTATAAAAAACAAGGTTGGTGCAAATTAAACACTTTAAATTTGGAACAGGTGAAAGCTAGTGGCAACTATATTGTATGGAAACCTCAGAACAAGAATAATGTGATTAGAATTGGCCATGGACGTATTGCCAATGAACTACAGATGCTCAGAAATAGCTCGTTACTTAATAAATTTGGTGATGACCTATTGGTAACTTGGGCCTCAGTACAAGAGCAATATCGAGATGGCGTAGAAAGATATCTATATGAGCAATATTCGCCAGTTAGCGTACACAGGATTGCTAATGCAAGACTAGTTTACGTCAACATGCCAGGCAAAATAAAATAATAGTTATTTTGCTAGCAACCAAGTCATGAGCTCTTTACCAGTTTTCTCTTCGACATAATTAGGATTCACTCCAATCAATTGAGCAGTTGCAGTTTGATTAAAAAAGAAATTCTCTAGCACATCTTTAGAATAGCTTAACAATGGCTGAGCAAAACCAGGCTGAGGCATAACGGTTAAATAATCTAAATGGTGCGCAGCCCCACCAATCTTATTAACACTATGGCAAGGAATACAATTTAAAGTAAGCACTTCGAATGCTGAACCACTCAGATCAGTGAATTCTAGATAAGGATCTTGATCTGTAAACTGTATGCTCTCAAATAAGATAGATGAGTATTGCAAATAAGGTAGTTCCATATGCGCTGGCGGTGGATTTTGAAAATGAATAAAAGCCCCCAAAGATTGTGAATAGAGCATATCGTTACTTGGTCCTCCTTGCTCCCAGCTGTAATATCTTTTAGTTTTATAAAATGACGTCATCCGATAAAGATTTTCTTCATCATCAAGAGCAATGACAAATTCGGGTTGATACTTTTCATAACGTTGTAAATCCAAGTAGAATTTATGCCCCTTCCTGTTTGAGAAGACTGCAAATCGACCCCTCTGATTTTCGGGCAAATAATCCCGATATTTTATTAAATTAAACGCTTTATATTTTTTAAAAGGCCATTGTTTTAAAAGGTTAAGATCATAGGCATAAAAAGCTCTCAAAATTCGATGTATATCGTTATCAACCTCATGCTCTTCAACTAATTCGATCAATTCGAAAAACTTATCATTATTAACTAGCGGATTTTGCCAGCGGGATTCGGCATTAAATTCGATTTGATATGCTGGATTTATTTTTCCACCAATCAGATAAGACACCATATGAGGTAACACATGATGAGATAACAAACCTTTGCCATCATCAATCAACATAGTTGACCATACCCAGTGATTATGATTTCTGATAGTTGATGCTAGTATTCGTGCAGCTAATACATTTTCAGACAAATCATTTACATCACTAATAACAAGCGTCTTTTTAGTTGCATTGTATGCAACATGATTTCCGCTGGCTCTAGCTTGCAAAAGTATTAATGCTGTTATTCTACTTACATCATTCTTATTTATGGCGGAAAATAGTGTTAGTGAAGACTCTTTCTCTGCTAACAAGAGTAGAGGTTTACGAGCACCCTCAGCCCTCAATAAAGCACTTTGTATATATTTATCCTGACAGGCAATGCGTTTAGCACTGCTGCCAGCCATACAATCGTCAACAACATCGACCGATAAATCTAATCTTTCCCACTCAGCAATGAGATCGGCTTGATTAATACTGTCATCAACGAACATCAACACTAATGCTCTGCCGAAAATATCTTTATGTGGTGGCGTATTAAAATAATAACCACTACCCACAATGATAAAAACTAATGCAAGAGCTATATATAGAATAGAATTCTTCATAGTAATATCTAGAGAAAAAAGTCATATAACTAACTTCATTATAGCTTATTTTATAAGCAAAAAAGTTAGCTGTAATTAATGATTTTCAGCTAAGAATTATCTATTAAAATTTGACGAACAGCTGCAACTGCGCTGTCTTCAGACATGTCATACTGTTTGGCTAATAAGGCAGCAATTTTTATGATACTACGGTCACCATCAATGGCTGAAAGCACCTGTGCTTGCAAAAGATGTGTGGAGGAAGCTGCTACTAATTCAGATTGATTTGGAATACTAAGATTTTGATTATTAATCCAATCAGGAAGATAATTAAATTCTTTCGAGGGTAAAGAATCAAATTTCTTTTTTGCTGAAAAGTTGAATATATTCTCAATACGTCCATGAGCACTATGAGGTGAATTCAAGTAATTAATTTTACTTCGGCTAACTTGAATGTCATCAAAACCATACTTCTTCAACAGATCCACTACTTCGTCTTGACAGTAATTCCATTGCTGTTTGTGATGAAGAAACGCTAATGACCCTGAGTTCACCCATAGCCCGCCTACTCTGAGCAAACGATTCACCTGTGGAATAAAGTCTCTAAAATCCATAGGGATTATATCTATCACCCATGGCGTGAGAACTGTATCGAATGTTTTTTTAACTAATGGTGCATTTAATGCGTCTGCTAACAAAAAGCTGAATTCATGTTTCTTTTCATCATCAATTTTACATTGCTGCTCAACTGAAAAATCTTGTATTTCCAAAGGAGCCAAAGGAAACTCATTCAGCGTTATCGTTTCACCGTTAATAATCTTAGCTGCACAGCCAAGTAATACTGGATTAATATCAAGTAGTACTGAATGCTTAGACTTATAACGCTGATGAAAATCATAAGAAAATCTTGATGCGCCTGATCCTAGTGTTAAAGTTTCGCCTGCACAATAATCAGGCTTCATTACATCACTGACACTTTCTAATAACTCTTCGTTCTCACCATTATTCCAACACCAGTCTCGGAATATATTATTAACATAGCTATCAACACCTTGATTTTTGGCAACCTTATTGCCGCTATACAAATATTGTTCTACCGTATACTGATCAAAACACTTGAGATGATCTGTTATTTGTTGGCAGTATTGTTTTTTTAATTTCAATAAAGACTTCAGTCGTCCTCTTGTTAATTTGCTAATATTTTTATCTGTTAATTGATCATTTATATGATCAATCTCTTCTCCAATAGTTTTCTTAAAACCATTAATTCTTGCACACCACGCATGAATTGCGGCATCAACATCTTCAAATACAAATGGTATAGCAACATTATTAAATTCTAGCTGTGGATAGGACTGATTACATTGATCACAGTCAAAAGAAGTCGAATTTTTATTTAACTGTTCACAACCACACTTTGGACACTGCAAGTAAGACTGCAGCGAGGAATGTAATACTTTAGTTGCTTGGTCGACAGAATTTCCCAAAATAAAAAATTAAGTGTTTTTAGACAGCACTATTCTGGGTTTATTGAAAAGATAAGAAATGAATTTGGTCGCTAAATTTAGACCTTTCATCATTAAAAAAGCAGAGTGATACTAGTCACTCTGCTTTTAACTAAATTTAAGCTCTGTTACTTAGACAATAGGATTGAATGCCACATATGGATCAACCACTGCGCCTGTTCCCAAACCATTATTAGCTAACACATCCGCACCAAATCTAGCCTGCTGACCATGCAGCCCTAAATAATTTAGCACTACCACCTCTGCTAACGATGTAACACTATTAGCGAATGGGCTTGAAGCAGTATCAACATTACCATCCATTCTAAATCTACCTAACTGATTAGTACCTGCAGCATTACCTCGCAGCACTGGTCTTACACCACCAGGTTGATAAACAAAGATTGCGCTAGCAGCCGTTTGTGAATTATCTGAACGCCAACGGAATTTAGTCGTTCCATTGCCATCATCTTCAGGATTATTTGTATCAGCAGAGACTGAACCATCACTAAAGACATAGATCATAACGGGTTGATTAGCGCGTTGCGCGTACTCTAAAGTTGCACCAATAACTTGACCAACAATAAAGTCTTTTTCATCCGTTTCAGGACGAGGGTTCTGATGATAGTCACGACCGCCATACTCAATGGTTCCAGCACCCGCAAAGCCTTTGATTACTGTTTTCATGACCGCAGCCGCTTTACGGAAATCACCATCATTTAACTCGCCATTAGGGAAAATTGCTTGCAAGTCAGTATCCTGATTAGGATCCAACTCAGCAGCTGTAATAGCTGTGTTGAATGTCGCAGAACTTTTATCATAACCACATTGCACAAGCTCTTTAGTCGCTTCTTCAGCAGTAATTTTACCCAGTTTCAACTGACTAATGATTGCAGCTGCTTCCGCCACTCTACCCGTCGGAAAACCATCATCATCTCCACCACCAAGACCAATCGCTTCGTTGGAGTTACTGACTTTAGTCGGCCTGACAGCAGGATCAATCATGTAACTAGGCGCATCAGAACGACCACCAGTATCAGAATTTCTCGTTCCGACAGCTGCTACAAATTGGCCGTTAGCACCTGACTGAGCAATACCATAGACAGGGTTATGTGGATTGTTCCCAGTATCGTTTTCTGAACGTGCCGGAATGACTACACCGTTAGTGCCTGCTCTTGCAGCTACACTTGTTTTATCCAGCATCCCTCTAAGCATCGCACTATTAGGATGCATGGCAATTCCAAATGTTCGGTCTACCCCAACATTATCTGGAATGATAGCTTCTGGTAAGCCTAATCTGGCATATCCTTCAGGACTTAAAAAGTTTTCCTGCCCTAAAGAACCTACCATTACATTTGAACCCGCGATATTGGCACCACCACCCTGGTCAATACTAATGAATGGAATCTTACCAGCACCTTGAACCAGTGTTGTTAGATCACACTCAGCATGTGCTTCACGCGCCAAGAATGTTGAAAGCGTTGGCGCAAACACCATGCCCATTCCTGAGATAAAGCCTCTACCTAAGAAGTCTCTACGTGTCACCGGACGACCATGACCTGATTGGCGACAATCATCTTCGATACGTTGTTGCAAACGACGATTTTGCTCTTCTCTACGTCGACATTGCTCTACATATTTACCCATCGTTATATCCTCGCTTATAGATCAGTTAATTGTCATGGCGCCACTAGAAAGTACTGCTGCACAACTCGCTTGCAGAGCAATATCTTTAGTAGCATTTGTGCAGCCATTAGCGCAGCCTAAATCGTCCATAAGACTATTTACTGCGGCAGTAGCTTCTGCACGGTCAGGTTGATTCTCCAAGTCACCGACAAATCTATCGAATAGTGCATTGACTCGATTTTGTTTATCAGCAGCATTAGCAATATTGTTACAACTATTACCAAATACCACATTACATGCATTATTAGACCTTCTAACGCGATCACAGTAAGTCACTGCTAATCGCTGAATTGCAATCTGTGATGCTGAATTAAAGGCTAGAATATCTGCTGTTGCAGGTAATGAATCCCTTAATTCTTCGTAACGATTTCGTACAGTATTTTGAGTTACTGGAATAGTAGTCAATACTGACATAGTGTCATTCACACTTGAGAATGAACGCACCCCAAACTCAGGCAAAACACCAAAGTCAGCGATACCTGGTTCCAATGGAGGAATATAAGAGTCGCCTGATCCTACTTGGGAACCTAACATCTCAAACTCCAGATGGAACATATCCAAATCAAGACCTAAGTCTTTAGGAATCACTGCACCTAATGGTGACAACTCTTGGCCACTTTCAGTCACCATCATGTTCACTGAACGGAATGCTTGAGTAGCGACTGGAATATTGTTATTAACAGCCACTCTAATGTTTTGAACTTGCACTCCTGACACATCAGTAATGAGTCTTGGAGATGCAAATAAATATGCATTGTCATCCATATCAGTAGCTTGCAGTTGTACTGATGCAGGTGCACCAATGATGTTACTAACGTCAAATGCAAGTGTAACAAAGTTACCTAAGCCAGCATCAAAGTTTTGTTGAACCTGTACATCTGTCAATGCGCGATTATGGATAGCTACCATCTTAAATGTGCCTAACCATAAATTCCCACTTTGATCTTCGTATTCATTACCAAGTACAAATCCAAATGCTGCATCCCAGTCTAGTTGACCTAATGGTGCGCCATCCATGTCACCAACAAATTGACCATCAACATAGACTTTACGCCCTGAAGTTGCATCAATAGTAAATACAACATGCATTAAGTCAGTACGAACAGTATTTCCATTCGCAGTTAATGCAGGCAACCCATTATTACCGGTTGTTTCACTTCTAGTACGAAGTTCGAAATTAGTATTTACCTGACCAAAGATAAAGTTATTATTACCAATTGACGCATCGTTACGTTGATAACCTGCTATCACAGAAATCCCACCAACGTCTTGATCTTCCGCGTCAGGAATGACCCATGCCTCAATAGTAAATTCATCTTGATCTTGTGAGATCATATTGAACATCTTTGCGCTATCCGCCATAGCAGCTTTAGCTTTTCCATCAATATTACGCAGTCCACCGCCTTCAACCCATTGCATATCACCTTCAATGAGTAGATCCATGGGGGTACCAACTCCGCTAGAATCTCTAACGATATCCCCAGCGCCTTCAGAAAAGTCATATTTTGCAATAACGTTTGCATCAACCCTTGCAGCTCCACCATCTTGACCATCAGCAAAGCTAGCCATAGCACTCGCTACACGTGGAAGATTGTTAACTGGAGGATTTGCAGCACTTCGTGCATCAGCCCATGTTTGAATAGCTGCTTGCATTGCTGTAGCAAATTCTTCACATGCAACTGCTCCACCGCAGTTGTGATTAGTTGCTCTAGGCTTATCAACTAGGCGTGAATTAGCAGGATTAGAGAAACTAACTTTTTGGTTATTCACTACCTCGTTATAAGCAGTTTCAACCGTCTCATCAGCCATGTATGGCAAAATTGATGGAAGTCCCAATGGTGTAGGGTCACTATGACACTGTACACAGCTATTTGATGTCATTAGCGGATAAACATTCGCTGCAAATAACTGTTGGTCATTAACAGGCGGCATAGTTGGTGCCGGCGCAGGTGGCGCTGGTGGCGCTACTGGCGGCACTGCTGGTGGCGGTGTATTAACCACAGTACCACCGCCATTTCCTGATGTATTTGGCGAAGCATCTTCTTCTGAAGTGCCTCCTCCACTACCACCGCCACAAGCTGTCAAAGCAATCATTACCAAAATGATGCCAATCCATTGTAGCGATTTACGAATTCGTCGGATGTCCATATTCCGCGATACAATTAAATTTTCCTGAGTCATTACTATTCTCCTCGGTAGCATCGCTTAGTTACCCATACAATAAGCAGCAGTTTCAGCGAATACTCGCTTCATGCTGTAATTATTGTTTTGGAATACAGTTGCAACATTGTCGACCAATGTATGATCAGCTTCACCATTAGGTGGTCGATAACAAACTTTCTCGAATGCTTTCTTAGATTGACACACAGCAAATTGACGCGTTGATGCAAGCTCAACACCTAATGATTTAGCTCCAAGACCCGAACCTGCCGGACCATTCCAACCTATGTAAGCATTTGGACCATTACGCCAATAGTTAACCCAACCATCATTTTGTGTTTCATGGCCAAAGCGAAATACTCCAGCATCACGCAGGTATTTAGGCTGAACTGCACCCGCTGTATAAGCAATCTGCAAGTTCTCTTCATCAAAGTCATAATAAGCAAATGCGCCTGCAAGACCATCAAGGCCCGCGTGGCAAGTTAAACAATCGGTTAAGAAAATCTTACTGTCTCCCCCCGGTGAACGCGTCACATCTTGACGAATAAAATCTGGACGTGCAGTAATGTCACGTAAGTCTTCTTGGTCTTCGCATAAGAAATTAAACATAGCGTTTCTAACTGCGGCACGATTAGTCCCAGCGACCAAAAATGACTCAGCAAATCCACGTGTAGTCATTACTCCTGCCGTTGCAGATGCTGGTAATATATTTCCTGGTAGAGATGTCTGTTGTGTTTGAACTAGATTATTCGGATCACCCAGGTTCACATTACGCTGTTGTAATTCCTCGTAATGTTCATTATCAGTTTGCGAATAAGCGACATTATTAGAAGCATCCGCTGAACCCACATAAACAATATTTCCCGATAACACTTCTGTGAATGGAACCTCATCACGAATCATACCTATGACTGTGGCAGAGAAATCATTCAAGTCTGAATATACTGAGCCTTCACGATTCGTCCACGGAGTAGAAAAGTCTTTTAAAGTCGTATTATAAAAAGCTGGATTTTCCATCGCTTCATAAGCGGCTCCAACAGTATCTCCATTTTGAATCTTTGTTGTCATCGAATCGAGAACTGCAGATGATGGTGGAACCCCCACCAATCGGTCATGCATCCTTTTCGCCTGTTCACGTGGTCCTGCATGTGCTGCAGAGATCGTAAACATAACTGACATCAACGTAATAACTAAACTATATGCAAGTTTATTGCGTGAGCGCATAGTGGCACCTTTTCAGCGTTACTTTATATTTTTAACGTCTTATAATTAAACTCTAAGACGTTCCCCTCCAGCCACATCCATGGACTGATTTACATATCAGGAACGTAAACTCCTGATCACACCTTCTGGTGTGGGTGTATGTATAACTCTGTGAGCTGGTTCTGATTTTGATCCGCGACAAGCGGTCAATATTTCCCTCCGAAAGGGAGGATAAATATGTAAGTTTTTCAGGTGAAGAAGGAATGCCTAATAACTGGTCTATAATTCCATACAAATGTAGGCTTTTAAGCTATCAGCAGCCCAAGCAAAATATTTAAAATATGACTAACATGCAAAGCCAAAAAATGTTTATTGGTGCTTTATTTTTCTCTTATTTAGCAATAAGTTCATGCAGCAATAACCACGATCAACAGATTGCTGAAAATATTAATCTAGAATTTGAATTAACTTATCGCTACGTTGCAACCAACATGGCGATAGAAATTAATTACTCAGACAGCTTCTCTAGCATGCAAAAAAATAACAAGGATGCCTTTACTTCAATTGCATACACGTGGCACAAAATATCTCTGGAGGAATGTGATCTTAGCGATAACAGTAGTTACAAATCGAATAAGACTGGATATGAGCGAATAACAAATCAATCACCTCCAGATAACAACCTTTCTAAAAAAATCATAAAAAATGAGCGCCCATGCTTAGCTGAAGTATATTTTAGCAATTGGGCTAGCATTCAAAATATGCTTTTACTAAGTTACCCAAATCTTAAGTAACCTATTGCAATATAATTGTTTATTCCAAACTAAAACATTAAGCGAATTAATTTTTAAAATTATGTGTTGAAAAATAATAGTATCAAAACTAAACTTTTTAGATATTTTTTTGACAGCGGTCAAAGTGCGCAGTTATTATTTCAATTATATTTTACAAACTTTCATATTAATCAAAGTAATTTCGACATGTCATATAGCGTTGTACTACTAGACCGCGCAGGCAATACCTCTCCAGCTCTACCCTGTGATATTCACTGCAATGGCACTGAATTAGAAATTGACGCACAATTATCTTATGAATACATAAATAGCTCACACACAGCTCACATCATTGATAACAACGAAATAGTCAGCACACATTCTGTTTTAGGGTATAGCTTTCTTGGTGACACCATCATCAATGGCATTAATGCATCACGTAGTGGTCAATACATACTCGTTATAAGCACTGCAAGCTAATCGACCGTTATTGGTTTATCTCGATCTCTATCTACAATGCAGTAAAACCCAAATTGTTCACTGTTCGGGTTCATCAATTGATGAATTGTCATTGGTTTTATATATAGAACATCATTTTTCTTTGCTACATACTTCTTATCGTCAACAATAATCTCACCTTCCCCACGCGCCACGATAATTACATGTGTATGTTGATGCATCTCTTTACTGGAAAAACCACCCTGGGCTACTTCGAAATAACGCAGATCAAATGCTGATGCTTCACCATTTTTTCCAATCAACTCAACACGGCGCACTGCATCAAATGAAGCATTGTCACCATCTTTATATTTAATACTCTCTCTGCCCATCCAATTAAAATCATCAAATTCCATAAATTCCAATATTGGATCTATTTTTGATGACGGATATTCACAGGATGAAATTTCATTCATTTCTTTTGGTTTTGTCAGTGTTTCAGAAAATTCTTCCTGTATTTTAGATTTGAATGCTAATGTCGATTCTGACAGCTTTTCAGAGTGCTCGAGCAAGGAACCTCCAAGAAGAAATACTGAATCCTGCTGATACCAGCGACACATTTCGTTTAAATGTGCATATTGCATGCCCCCAGCTGGACAGGGAAAAGCTGACTTTATATTTGCTAATGGTCGACGTAGCTCATCTGCTATTTTTTTACAGTCTTGTTCTCCAAACTGAAATCTACCACCCGTATTTGGGAATACTGAAATATCAACACCCGCTAATCTGAACAAAAGTCCATACAACAAGTGATAGCTCATACCATCATTAGGCGCGACACAATAACTGCCGGTAAATGAAGGATGTGCCATATAAATCAAATCATATTTAGCAGCAAGCCCTCTAGCTGTATCAAGCCCAATAATCAATGGCGCTAACAATACACCCTGCACACCTTGCCGCTTCACCCATTCAAAATACATTTCAATATGCTCATAAGGAGCAGATATAAATGGAAAATAAACACAGCGCTTACCTGTTTTATTTTCTGCTTTTTTAACTGCATTCAAGCATAGAGTGACTCTGCGTTTAAATTCTTCAAAGTCGCCAATTAAGTTTTGATCATCTTTAATAATATCACCACCGCCTAAAGCAAATTCATAGGCAAGATTTGCAAATTTCTCATTGCTATAACCACGTGGTTTTAATGCTGTTGCTAGTAACGGTCTTCCATGAACACCCAAGCACTCCCGTATCCCATCAATGCCAAATCTAGGACCAGAAAAATATGAAAGTAGCTTATTAGGCAAATCAATATCAATGCACTTAACATTCTTGTACATCGAGACATTACCAAAGCACAAATTGACAAGTTGATTGTATTGTTGACTTAATATTTCTTCAGGATAACTTAATGCAACCGTATATTGATCAGTTTGATTCTCAACTCGATTAATTTCAATCACTCTACCAACGAATCTTTCTTCTATTTCAGGTGTAATTATTGATTCTGGCGTTTCAACGCTCTGTTCAATTGCAATTTTTCTTGCGAGATCAGATACCCCATCTTTATCTGAAATGACCCGATATTTAACGACTATGTCTGACATTAGAAAATTTCCTTAATCTCTTTAAATATCCACTAGCTAACACGATCAATGGTAAAAAATAACGACTAAACGAATAGATCAGCCTAATAGTGTATTCAGTTCTACCGATAACTATAAGTAACCGCACTAACACTTGGATTCTATATATGGGCACAGTATATACAAACTTTGAACAAGCAAGAATTGAACGTGAAACAACAAAAATCGTTTCAGATTTAGTTTCGATAGGTGGCGTTGATTGGGCAGTAAATACTATTACTCAAATTCCTTCTTTTAAAGATACTTATCAAGAAAGATTACGCATCGCGTTAAAAGAAAAGCTGATTAAACTCAATTCACATGTTCTCTAAGGCCTAACAGTTGAGCTTCTTACCATTAGAGTTGGACAAAAAACAAACAAAATGCTTCTTTAAGTCTCAAAGTCACCGCTCATAGCAATACTACTAACTCACTAAATTGTTTAAAATAATGCCAATATTCTGGCCAATGAATTTGTCTTAATTCCCACACCAGTCATCGGAGTTAAATTTAATTTCATTAAGATTTATGTACAAATACATACACAATTTATACATCTTCACTAAAGTCAGCCATATAACCAAAAAAGGATTACCCAATCATGCTACGTCATGCATTAGTCTCTCTATTGTTACTCACAACCACATCGTTATTCGCTGATGATGATATCTACGTAGCCAAAGAAAAAGATCAATACAAAACCAAACAAGAAGGCTTATTTGACGGCAGACTAGATAATTTCGCTGTTCAGATTAATCTTGCGTCATACCACCCTGGAAATGCGAGTGAATACAATCAATTTAATCGCGGTATCGGTTTAGAATATCATTATGATTCTTTCTTCATTGCAGGTGGTTACTTTTGGAACAGTTTATATAGAGATAGCTTCTATGCTGGTGCAGGCAAAGAATTTACTTTTGGCGATGTAGAATGGGTAGGTTTAGGCGCAATTGGTGGATTAATCACCGGGTATGATGACGGTCAAGAACCTAGACCCGCATTAATTCCATATCTATTTTTCACTAAAGATAGATACACTTTAAAAATACATTACCTTCCAGAAATCGGTGAAGTAGAAGACGATGCATTTGGTTTCGCATTAAGAATCAAACTTGATTAATACAACTACCCCTAGTTAAATATCATAAAAGTTCTATTCAGTAGCAGCTAGGAATTGCTATGCTTTATATCTTATTAGCGAAAAAGATATAAAGCATGGACAATAAAAACACTCTTTTTACAAAAATCATTAATCGGGAAATCCCTGCTGAAATCATCTACGAAGATGACCTGTGTATTGCATTCAGAGACATTAACCCGCAAGCCCCATTACATGCTCTACTAGTTCCAAAGCAGGTTCTTGGCAAACTCTCTGACGGCTCTAAACAAGAGCAATTATTGCTAGGTCATTTAATGTTGACCGCACCACTAATAGCCGAGCAACAGGGTTATGCAGATGCATTTAGAATTGTTATCAACAATGGAGAAGCAGCAGGACAAACAGTATTTCACTTACACATACATATTATTGCTGGACGAGATTTAAACTGGCCACCCGGTTAAATTATGTAATATAAAATTAGAAGCTCTAACGATACTACGAGAAAACCATCGCGCTCATCCAAAATCAAGAATTTTAGTGTGATTTCTTATCCAGCCAAGCAATTAGGCTTTGTATCTTGTTAGGTTCTTGTGATTTCTCTTTCAACATTTGTAAGCTATAACGAAGTTCATGAATCAAATGTTCATAACCTTCTATTTTATCGCGCTGATAAGACAATTGCTTATTTGCTTTAGTTAACATTTGCCGCAACTCACTTTTTGTTAACTCATGAGGAAGTTTTTCCGTCGCATGTTGGAGAGAGCTATCTTTAATTTTATTAACCCATCTCACCATATCTGCATCATCAGAGCTAACATTAGGATGTAATTCAGTTAAGTCATCAATATGCACCATCCCTCTTACACAGGGTAACTGTCCAGCATCGATTTCTAACTGTAAATCACGCGCTGGTATTCCCACTAAGGTAGCAGCTTTATGCACTGACACAAATCGTCCCATCTCATTCCTTAACAGCTATAAATATCATCATACGCAAGCAATAATACTATGCATGTTATTAGCGATAAACTCCAACACATAAAACAAAGTAATTGACGTCACTTATAGCTTTATTAAAAATAAATACAACATCATAACTATAATATTATCACTGCCATTAAAGCGTCATAAAAACACGATAAAACTAATAAAAAAATAATAGATGATTACTTGCGTTAACAAAAATTAGCGCATAAAGTAAATAAAGTTGCAGGAAAAACAATAATAATAAAAGCGATTCATTATGCCCATAACCATCAACCTAATTATTGCATTGTTAGTGCTTGTCATTAGTGTTGGCGTATTTTTACGCTGGCATTAAAACCAAGAAGATAGAAGCTAACTTTAAACAATTTTCTAGATAACAGCGCTAACTGCTGTCGAGCTTTGCTCGGCCTAAACTATGGTGACAATCTTTTAGGAAGCCCGTCCCCTCGTTTACTTGGTATATGTTTACCGATAAACCCAAATCCCATCCCACCAGAAGAAATATGGGCAATGACTGCAAATACACGGATCATTTTAGCTGTACGACCACGATCAATGACAAACACCAATTGTATACGTCTACCAACATAGGCACGTTTTGGAACAAAATCTATAAACACACCACGAGAACTAATATTACTTGGTTTGCAACGTTCTAATTCGAGCTGCTTACAATATAAGTAGACGTTTTCTGATGTTGGACGCCTAACACTAAGACGTCGCTCCATATTTTTTCTTGCTGACATAGCTGATTCGAATATGTTTGAAATTTAATTTGAGATACTTTATCAAAATATACAGCAAACAGAAGTGTTTACAGGATGAATTGTAATAATATTCGACCACTTCACGTATCCAGTAGCCACACCTTCGATTCTCAACTGGAGATTATGTTAAATAGTATATATTCCAGACAATATTGCACAAATAACCAACAAACAAGCGGTTAATTATCACGATCATCGGAAGAAAGTACTCGATTGAGATTAAACCTTGGTATCTGTGACATTTTTACTTAAAATAGGCAGGATGTATCGAAGTAGCAGAATTTACGCATAAACATTAGCTTACGCGAACTTGAACCTACCTTTGATATTTTGTTGTAACAACTAAAATACTATATATATATTTATTTAAAAAACTTCGGAGTTATAAAAAATGCAAGACAAGTTATTGAAATCTCTTCAAGCTCTCGCTATCGCTGGTACTGTAGCATTCTCTGCTGGCTGTACTTTATCAAGTCCACAAGAAGAAGCAGCTGCTGTAGATCCATTAGCAGAAGTGCGTGAAATTGCAAATGAAGCTCTTCGCACAGCTAACACTGCTGCGTTCAATGCTGCAACTGCTAAAGACATGGCACTAGCTGCTCAAGAATCAGCTGACGCTGCTTTAGAAGCTTCTACTGCTGCACAAGCATGCTGTGATGCAAACTCACGTCGCATGAACGTTATGTTTCACGATTCAATGAAAGGCAAGTAATTTCAGAATCGATATAACAATAAAAAAGCCCCTCTCAAAGGGGCTTTTTTTTAACTAAATTTTTTCAACCTCAATCATTCCCCTCTAAGAGACATTAAAAAAGGCACACCACGCTTTTGTCTCGCCTCCTGATATCCCCTCTCCCACAATATCTTATAGTTTTCCTTTTCTTTTTCCTTAGTCTGCGCAACGACTAATTGAACAAACTCGGTCAGATTTCTAGAAGACGCTTTTTCTTGCTCTTCAATTTCTGAATGAGTTTCAACATAAAGTTTATTATCACGCCAACCAACTTTGTAAGGTTGGTTAACAATAGTCACGGGGGTATTTACTTCAACACTTTTAAATAGTTTTTCGATTCCTGTGGGGTGCAAACGAATACAACCATGAGTCACACGCATACCAATACCTTCGGGGACATTAGTACCATGTATAAGATAACCAGATAACGCTAACCCAATCTTATAATCCCCTAACGGATTATCTGGGCCAGGAGGCACGACTTCAGGAAGTGGGTCATTATTTTCTTCATGTTCTTTTCGTATTGATGCAGGAGGATACCAGTTTGGTTTAGCTGTTTTTGAAGTGATACGAGTAAAGCTAAGCGGTGTTTCCCATTCATCATCTTTACCGACACTGACTGGATAAGTAGAGACACTTGAAATGTTATTTTCAGTTCCATGGAATTGATACAATCTCAATTCTGCAAGATTGATCACCACACCCTCCCTATCGACATTTGGCAAAACATATTGTGTAGGAATAATAATTTGTGCATCCTGCGCAGGAATCCATGGATCAACATCAGGGTTTGCATCTACTAGCTCATTAAATCCAACGCGAAATGTTTGCGCCAATTGTAAAAAATTATCTCCATCTTGGATCGTATGAATTGCAATATTGCCAATCACATCTTCACCTGAATGATAGTAATAGGTCTCGGCAGCTGCTGCCTCTATTAACAGCACTAAAACAAGGCATAATATTTGTGATATTCGCATTTTTTTGTTCTCTATATATTTAATCTTCTACAGCGACATTGACAGCTTCTTCCATTACTTCCATCACTAAATCAATCTGCTCATAATCTATTACATAAGGCGGCATAAAATACAAAACGTTCCCTAATGGTCTCAGCAGTATATGGTTTTTAAGCGCGTGTTTATAAGCTTTCAAGCCTCGACGTTGCTGCCATGGATAAGGAGTTTTCGTAACTTTGTCCTTCACCATTTCTATCGCAAAAATCATTCCTGTTTGGCGCACCTGCGCTATATTAGGATGGTCATCAAAGCGCTGTCCATTTTCTTTGATGCGCTGAATCAATCCTTGATTTCTTTGAATAGTATCGTTGTTATGAAAAATACTTAACGTTGCTAAAGCTGCAGCACAGGCTAGCGGGTTACCCGTATATGAATGCGAGTGTAGAAAGGCTCGCATTGACTCATAATCATCATAAAAAGCATCGTATACCTTGTTAGTTGTTAGCACTGCCGATAATGGCAAATAACCACCTGTCAAACCTTTAGACAAACACATGAAATCTGGCGATATATCAGCCTGCTCACAAGCAAACATAGTTCCAGTACGACCAAAACCAACTGCAATTTCATCAGCGATCAGATGAACATCATATTTATCACAGGCCGCTCGTAGCAGAGTTAAATATCTAGCATCATACATACGCATGGAACCAGCACATTGTACTAATGGTTCAACTATAACGGCACTAATTTCCTCATGATGTTCTCTTAATGTCTTTTCCATATGTGCAAACATGCGCAACACATATTCATCAGTCTGTTCGCCCGGCTCCATGTTATAACTATCTGCCACGGGCACTGTGAACGAATCCAATAGCAATGGTTTATAAGTATCTATATATAACTCAACATCACTCACAGACATGGCACCTAATGTTTCACCATGATAAGAATTCTGCAAAGTAACAAATTTCTTTTTATTTGGCTTACCAATATTTTTCCAATAATGAAAACTCATCTTCAAGGATACTTCGACGGCTGAAGACCCATTGTCCGCATAAAAACATTTTTGCAGTGGCTCAGGTGTGAGCTCAACAAGTTGTTCTGACAGATGAATAATAGGCTGATGAGAAAAGCCAGCCAATAATACATGTTCTAATTGTTGCGCTTGCTGTGATATTGCATCACTAATAGTCTTATTCGCATGACCAAAAATATTCACCCACCAAGAACTAATCGCATCGATATATTTATTGCCGTCAAAATCTTCCAGCCAAACTCCCTGGCCACTGGCAACAGGAATAATCGGGAATTGCTCATGATCTTTCATCTGCGTGCATGGATGCCATACATGTGCAAAATCTCTTTCCACCAAATCATTAGATACTAAAGAATTTTCCTTCATAGGAAATACTCGTCTCACGATAAATAAAGAATAAAAAAGTTATGATTGCAGACCTATGCTCAGGTCCTTGTGATAACTAATTATTGAACAGGGTTGACGCGTGCAAACACACGATAACCGAGCAATATTGCAAGAATTGAAGCATAGATAATTGGCTCGAATAAGTCTGCTTTCACCAACCACCAGAAATGCAGTATAGCAAGAATTGAAATCACATAGATCAATTTATGCAGTTTCACCCAGTTGCTCTGGAGTTTTCTCTGCATTGCATCCGTAGAGGTAATAGCTAATGGCACAAGAAGCACAAAGGCAGCAAAACCTACCGAAATATAAGGGCGATCTTTAATGTCATCTATAATCGCTGACAGCTCAAACCATTGATCTAAAATAGCATAAATTAATAAATGACAAAGTACATAGAAAAAGCTAAGAACTCCGAATAGCCGGCGCAAATGGATTAGCCCATTCATTCTAAATAATTTTCGGGCTGGGCTTATGGCAAGTGTAATCAATAATAACCGTAATGCCCACTCACCAGTAATATGAGTAATTTCTTCAATGGGATTTGCACTTAATGTATTGTTATAAAATTGCCAAATAGCAATCATTAAAGGCGATAGAAAAATAAGTAACAAAGGCAACTTAATAAAGTTGCTTTCAAAGTGCAGATTGAGAGTCATTATGAATTGTTTATCAATAACATGATTGAACAAGAGAAAGGCACGATTAGAAATGTATCGCTCTTCCATCTACATCAAGTGCAGCTTCATGCATTCCTTCAGATAAAGTTGGATGCCCATGGATTGTTCTCGCCAAATCTTCTGCAGTTAACTCAGATTCAATAGCAACCACCCCTTCAGCAATCAATTCAGAAGCATTTGGACCGATAATATGAACACTGAGAAGTCTATCGGTCTTTGCATCAGCAATGAATTTTATCATTCCCTCAGTTTCACTCATGGCACGTGCACGTCCTAATGCCATAAATGGAAATGATCCAGTTTTATATTCTACATTATCAGATTGCAGTGCCTGTTCTGTTTCTCCTACCCAGGCAATTTCTGGCCAGGTATAAATAACCCAAGGTATTGCGGCATAATTAACATGTCCATGTTGATTGACTAATTGTTCAGCTAGCGCAACACCTTCTTCCGAACCCTTGTGTGCCAACATTGCACCGCCAATCACATCACCAATAGCATATATGCCATCGATGCTTGTTTTCCACCTTGCATCAACCTCTATAAAACCTCGCGAATCCTGAGCAATACCTAAATCATTGAGCCCTAGATTTTCAGTATTTGCCACACGACCGATCGCCACTAATAAACAATCCACCTCTACCTGTGACTCGCCCTCAGCATTTAATACTGCGACAGATACAGACTGTTTACTCTTCGCTGCTGCTTGTACTTTACTATTGAGTTGTATATCGATTCCTTGGGATGAAATAATTTTACCTGCCTGCTTTGCAATATCTTTATCTACCGTAGGTAGAAACTGTTCCGCAGCTTCCCATATTGTGACCTTAGCCCCTAGCCGACTCCAAACACTTGCCATTTCTAATCCGATTACACCTGCACCTATGACACCTAAATGCTTCGGCACCTGCGCAAGCTCTAAAGCACCCGTTGAGTCCATTATCTGCTTTTGATCAATTGGTAAGAAATCCAATTCAAATGGTTTCGAACCTGTGGCGATGACAATTGATTCAGCAATAAGTATCTGATCAACATCACCATTTACGACATGCACTTCTTTAGCTGATTTAATTGCAGCATTACCATGCACAAAAGTTACTTTGTTCTTTTTTAACAACCCTTTCACACCTGTTGTTAATGTCTTAACAATCTTGTTCTTTCTTTGCAGCATTTTAGCCACATCAATGTCGCACTGTCCGGTAGCAATTCCATGATCTGCAGCATGATCAACTAAAAATGAATAGTGATGGCTAGAATCTAGTAAAGCCTTCGATGGAATACATCCAACATTAAGACAGGTCCCTCCTGGACTTGGCTTTTTATTTTTATCTGACCAAGCATCGACACAGGCAACAGTCAACCCTAACTGCGCACAACGTATTGCACACACATAACCTGCAGGACCAGCACCAATCACAACAACATCAAAATTAGATTTATCCATGTTTATAAGTGTAATAGTAGTTGAATAGGATCTTCGATAATGCGTTTAATATGACTCAAAAATAGTACAGCTTCTCGACCATCAATAATGCGGTGATCATACGACAATGCCATATACATCATAGGTGCAATTGTCACTTCATCATCTTTGGCAATGGGCCGCTTTTCTATTGAATGCATCCCCAAAATTGCGCTTTGTGGTGGGTTTATAATGGGCGTGGATAACATTGATCCAAATACACCACCATTAGTAATTGTAAAAGTTCCACCAATAAGCTCATCAATGGATAGCTTATTCTCGCGTGCTTTTACTGCAAGTTGGTTTATCTCTAATTCTATCGAGGACAAAGATTTAGTATCAGCATTTCGCACGACGGGCACAACTAATCCTCGTTCAGCACTAACAGCAATACCGACATCTACGTATCGGTGATAGACAATATCACTCTCATCAATCGATGCATTAAGCACTGGGTATTCTTTTAAAGCTTCTATTGCTGCCAATACAAAAAATGACATAAATCCGAGTTTCACGCCATGTTGCTCAAGAAATTTATCTTTGTGCTTTGATCTAATTGAAAGAATTTCACTCATGTTTACCTCATTAAAGGTAGTCAACATGGCATATTCTTGCTGAGCAGAGACTAATCGGTCTGAGATTTTCCTCCTCAGACTACTCATAGGAACACGCTCAATCTCATTACTAATATTAGACGTACTTATAGATGCTTTAACTGCATCAGATGATGGCTGCTTTGAACTTGCCGCTGAAACATCCTGTTTGGTGATACGGTTATTTTTTCCTGTAGGTTGAATATCCTCTATATCAATATTTTTTTCAGCGATGACTTTTCTAACCGCAGGACTAGTTTTTTTATAGCCTTCAGAATCATCTTTATTATTCTTAGTAACCACTTCTTCTGTCTTAGCAGGTACCTCATGATCAGAATCACCTTTGCTATTTTTAGGTTCAACTTGAGCAGACTCAGTTAACTGCCCTATGACCTCATGACTATTAACAACTTCATTTTCATCCTTGATAATTTTTTCTAGCACACCTGTCGCTGGCGATGGAATCTCCAGAACCACTTTGTCAGTCTCGATTTCGACTAACGTTTCACCTTCATCAATCGGATCACCAACTTTTTTTAACCAAGTGCTAATGGTGCCCTCACTGATTGATTCAGAAAACTCAGGTATTTTTATCTCTATAGCCAATGTAATTCCTTAGATTAATATATCTTAACTAACACTTTTAAGTGCAACATCGTTAGATTCAGCAGCAATACCCAATGCTTCACTTACCAGCTGACTTTGCTGCTGACGATGCAATTGCATATAACCAGCTGCTGGTGAAGCAGAGTAATCTCTTCCTGCATACTGTAGTGACTGATTAGAAAAAATACAATCTGACAAATTCTTACGTGATTGCATATAGAACCAAGCACCTTGGTTCCTAGGCTCTTCTTGAACCCAGATAATGTCCGATACATGTTTAAATTTAGTTAACTGTGCTTTTATCTCATCACTCGGAAATGGATATAACTGTTCTATCCTAATAATTTCTACATTATCCAATCCACTTTTATGCTTTTGCTCCAGCAGGTCATAATACACTTTACCGCTACACAACAGCAGCCTAGTCACATTCGCAATATTGGCATCATCATAAGTAGTAATAATCTGTTTAAAGCCATCCTGAGTAAAATCATCTAACAATGATGTCGACTTCGCATGACGCAACAAACTTTTTGGTGTTAGCACTACAAGTGGTTTTCTATAGAGCCTGAGCATCTGTCTCCGCAATAGATGAAAATGTTGTGCTGGAGTCGTCGGCATACATACTTGCATATTTTCTTCAGCACATAGCTGTAAATACCGCTCCATTCGCGCAGATGAATGTTCTGGTCCTTGACCATCGTATCCATGCGGAAGAAATAACACCAAGCCACAGTATCTTTGCCATTTAGCTTCTGATGAACTGAGGAATTGATCGATAATTACCTGTGCGTTATTAGCGAAATCACCAAATTGGGCTTCCCATATCACTAACGAATTTGGCTCAGAGGTGGCATAACCTACTTCATAGCCAAGCACTGCTGCTTCTGACAGCAGACTATTAATTGGTAAAAATTGCGACTGATTTTTAGATATATTTCTTAATGGAATATATACATCACCATTATTCTGATCATGAAACGCGCAATGTCGATGTGAGAACGTTCCACGCACACTATCTTGTCCAGACAACCGAACAGGATAACCCTGCTCTAGCAATGAACCGTAAGCCAACATCTCAGCGAAACCCCAATCGACAGGAACTGAACCAGCTGTCATGCGCTTACGCTGATCTATAATTTTTTGAACATTTTTATGTACAGAAAAATCTTTCGGAATAGAGGTAAGCACCTCTCCCAGCTGTTGAATAACATCATTTGTGATTGTTGTATTAGCTGGCTGTGTCCAATGAACATCTTTAAATGGTTTGTAATCTACCACGTACTTTGAGCGACTACGTCTAGCTATTTCGGCACAAACTGGCTTCCCAATATTGAGTTTTTTGATATAATTTTTTTCAATATCATCATAATCACTCTGGCTTACTACGCGCTCTTCAAGCAGCTGATTAAAGTACACCTGATCAACACGGTCTTTATTACGAATACGTTGATACATTAATGGCTGAGTAATCGCCGGCTCATCTGCTTCTGAATGTCCATGACGGCGATAACAAATCATGTCGATGACAATATCGCAGGCATACTTCACGCGATAATCCATCGCGAGTTGTGTTGCAAATACTACCGCCTCTGGATCATCACCATTAACATGTAGAATTGGTGCTTGCACCATTTTCGCTACATCAGTGCAATATAATGTCGAGCGAGAATCTAAAGGGTCGCTGGTGGTAAAACCAATTTGATTATTTATAACAATATGGACGGTACCACCGGTGGTATAGCCTCTTGTACTAGAAAGATTAAGCGTTTCCATTACCACGCCTTGACCGGCAAATGCTGCATCACCATGGATTAATACAGGAATCACTTGCTTGTGATGTTTATCTTGGCGTCTTTCTTGACGCGCACGCACAGAACCTTCCACTACCGGATTAATTATCTCCAGGTGTGAAGGATTAAATGCTAGGACTGTGTGAATAGATTTTTTATTAGTTTTCAAATCAATTGAAAAACCCTTGTGATACTTAACATCACCGGAACCAAACTCTAAATCAACATTGCCTTCAAACTCTTCGAACAGGTCATGAGGATTTTTACCCATAATATTAACTAAGACATTAAGTCGACCACGATGTGCCATACCAATAATCGCTTCTCTAATATCATGATCGCCTGCACTTTGTATTAATGTGTCCAACAACGGAATTAATCCTGTGCCACCTTCTAATGAGAATCGCTTTTGACCAATATATTTACGATGCAAATAAACTTCTAAAGCATTAGCCTCAATCAACCTTTTCAGGATGCGTTTCTTTTTATCAGCAGTTAATTTTAGGCTCGCATAGTTAGACTCTAAATATTCTCGTAACCAACGTTTCTGCTCAGGATCAGAAATATGCTCTGTCTCAGACCCTATACTTCCGCAGTAAGTCGTAGACATAAGATTAATAATCGAACTTAGCGATTGCTTATGTTCAGTATCGTTTTCCCAGATAAAAAATTCTTCGTCTAAATCAGCGGATGTTAAGCCGTGATACTCAGGGCTGAGTAAATCAATTTGGATGCGATCATCACCATACAGCGGATCAATATCTGCTTGGCGATGTCCCAGACGTCGATAAGCACGGATTAGACGTAAAACCGAGCGTTGTTTCTCTAGATGGTGGTGTTCACTGTTTGAATAATTCGGAACATATGCTTGCGCGTTTCTATTTCGCAGATCATCAGTGATTTCATTTCTTACATTTTGATGCAACTCATGTAACTGAATGTCTTTATCGATATCTAACTGGCTAAAATATTGTTGCCAAGATTGACTAACCGAATTTGGGTCTTGATTATATTGTTTATATAGTGATTCAATATATTCAGCATTAAGGCCATAAATATGTTGGTTGTTTTTATGACTCATTACTATGTCTATTTTGCATTTGATTTGTATAGTTAAATTTTATATTTTTAGCCAGACGGAAAGCAAGCTATACAAATTTAAGGCAAACTAGTTACATAGTATGCGTAGGTCTATCTGCCTGCAACGCACCACCTAGTAGTGCTTCAATTTTTGTACGCGTTTCGCCGCTATCTTGACTACTAAATTGGACACCAACACCGGTAGTTCTGTTCCCTTGTGAACCCTGTGGTGTTATCCATATGACCTGACCTGCTACTGGAATCCTTTCAGTCTCTTCCATTAAAGTCAGCAACATAAATACTTCTTCGCCCAAATTGAAATTCTTACTGGTGGGTATAAATAAACCACCATTTTTCACAAATGGAATATACGAGGCATATAACGAGCCTTTATCTTTAATCGCAAGCGAAATTATTCCTCTTCCACCATTGGCCATAAGTCTATTCTCTTTTTATTTTTTTATTTCTTTATTTCACACTGAGTGTTTAATCGCTAATTTGTGGCTACGTATCAATAAGGATTCAGCAAATAAGCGTCGATTTAGACTATTATCGAAAATCCTTTTACGTTCTAGCACTAATTCCCAGAACTCCAATAGTAAAGGTACTTGCATACGTGGCGCCAAAGCAAGCAATGGCCGATAAAAGTCAGGATTTTCGAGCGTTATTGGGTTTTCAGCACCTTTTATTCTCAATAAATCGACAATAACTGCCTGTATCCACTGAAAACATTGCAAGAATGGGATAGCTTCAATTCTTGCAGCAATTTCTATTGGGTCGGAATTGGCTTCAAATAGCTCGAGAAATCCCTGTATTACCGAGATTCTCTGATCCAACAGCTCAGTCTCATGATATTGAATAGCTTGCAGCGGGGCACCTTGAGCAACTCTGAGCAATGGCTCCCATTCCACATCCTTGGAGGTGCTATTTAACCAATCAAGGGCTTGAGCCTGTGTAGGCGAATAAAAAGGTACAAATTGACATCTGCTACGAATGGTAGCCGGCAAATTTAGCGGCGCACTTGTTACCAATATAATGATCGTCTCTTCTGGCGGCTCTTCCAATGTCTTTAACAATGCATTGGCTGCATTGGTATTCATATTATCGGCATATTCAATCAGCGCCACTTTTTTAGTGTCAAAATGACGAGTCAGATGCAGCTTGATAATTAATTCACGAATCTCGTCAATTGAGATAGTGTTTTTATCCTCCTCGGGCACCACGCGCACAAAATCAGGATATGTATTAGCTTCTACCAATAGACAATGTTTGCATTGCCCACATGCAGTACCATCATTATTGGCTTGTAGACATAAAATTGTATTAACTAAGTTTCTAGCAAAGTGATGTTTACCCACGCCATCAGGACCACTTAATAAGATAGCGTGCGGCAAAGAATTTGAACCAATCATGCGAACAAATGAATGCCACTGCTCATGCTGCCATGGATATAATTGATTATTCATTCAGCAACTCATCAAGCTTTATTTGAATAGCAGCTTGCACCTGTTCAATCGAACCAGTCGCATCAATAGCAGCGACTCTAGCCGGGTTGTTATTTGCAATAGTAAGATAACCATCTCTAACCTTTTTATAAAAATCCATTTTCTCATGTTCAAATCGATCTTTATTCCCGCGCTTAGTGACTCGATCCATGCTCACTTCTAAAGTCACATCCAATAACAGTGTTAAATCTGGTGCAAGCCCCCGTATAGAGAAATCTTTAAGCGCGTCAATGCGCTTTATGTCAATTTCACGCCCGTAACCTTGATAAGCATAGGTAGCATCATAAAAACGATCGCACACCACCCACTTACCTGAATCTAATGCTGGTTCAATGACTTTTTTTACATGCTCCACGCGCGCTGCAAACATTAGCAATAGTTCAGTATCCATGTGCATACCTGGCAACTCGTTATCCAACAATACATCACGAATTTTTTCACTCACTAATGTTCCACCAGGTTCCCTGGTACTAACTACTTCTATTTTATTATTTTGCAGATAATCAATAACGAAATTTAACTGGGTACTTTTGCCTGAACCCTCAATTCCCTCTAGAGTTATAAACCGCCCTTTCACAATTATTTCTTTAATTGATACTTGCGTACAGCTGCAAGGTGTTGTTTATAAGTTTTCGAAAAATAGTGTGTCCCATCATTTTTTGAAACAAAGTACAGGTCACCTGTAATATCAGGATGCAATACAGCAAGAATCGCAGCCTTACCTACTAACGCAATTGGAGAAGGCGGCAAACCTCGACGCGTGTATGTGTTGTAAGGATTATCAGTGCGTAAATGTTTACGCGTTATATTGCCATCAAATGAATCACCCAAACCATAGATAACCGTAGGATCTGTTTGTAGCGGCATATTTATATTAAGGCGCGAAATAAACACACCAGCAATTACGGGACGCTCTGATTCTACAGACGTTTCCTTTTCAACAATTGAAGCCAAAATTAATGCTTCATAGGGGCTAGACACAAAAGACTCTTCGCTACGCCTAGGCCACTCTTCATCAAGAAAATCGCGTAACAATTTATGACTCTGACGAATAACATCAATGTCTTTTGTCCCAGCGGTGAAGGTGTAGGTATCTGGAAAGAACAAACCTTCTAAGCTATCTTGCTTAATCTTTAACTGCGCCTTGATATCATCAACATCATCGATGACGCGAGTAATCTTTGGATGATCTTGCAATTGCTGATAAAAATCCTGGAAACGCTTTCCTTCTATAATAGTCAGCTTATATTGCAAAGTATTACCCTGCACAAGATCATCCAGTATCTGCGCAGGTGATTGTTTCTTACTGAACTTGTATTCACCCGATTTTATTTTCTGGGTTTTCTCTTCATACATCGCCAGCAGCTTGAAATACAATGGGTATGTTATAAAGCCTGCTTCAACCAACCGCTGACTGACTTGATTAAAAGTAGCACCTTGGTCAACAGCAATTTCAACCACATCACTTTCATTACTAATAGGAGTATTCACATAGCGATCAATGTTATGTGCAAACACACTCGCCGCAATAATTGCTACTATTAATAAAATTGAAAATGCTTTTAACATAGATCAGACAGGATATAGCTTGGTCAAGCTTGAATTAGCTTCTTTCATCAAAGCAGAGACAGCTGAACTAATTGGATAATCCTTACCTTCAAACTTAGTCACTGGCCAAATACCCGCGACGCTATTACATACAAATATTGCCTGTGCATTTTTCAATTCAGACAACTGAATATCTTTTTCAACACATTCAATTTCCGCGTGATAACTATTACGCATGACCCACTGTCGCATAACACCTAGAATCCCAGAGTTTTCTATCTTTGGCGTTATCCATTGTTGATTTGATTCAATGAAAATATTTGTCATCGTACCTTCGACAACACAGCCATTGTTAGCTAGCATGACACCTTCTTGAAATTCCTTTTCCCACTCACTGCGAGCCATTACTTGATCAAGGCGATTCAAATGTTTAATACCCGCTAATCGTTTATTATCAGGCAGGGTGTACTCACATTTCGTTAACGCAATACCCTGACGATAATAATCCACTGGAATATTTGGCACATCGTCGCGGCAAACAATTCGTGTGCTCACATTATCTTGATTATCGTAAGCGTAACCACGCTGACGTTCACCTCGGGTGATAATCACCTTGACTACACAGTCATCTTGTTTAGCGACTTCTCGAATATCAGCTAATATAGTTGGCAGTTCTTGTTTGACCAAACCTAAACGCTTGCAACCATTCTCTAAACGCTGAGTATGCCCTGCTAACAAGACAGGCCTACCCGCCTCACATAAAATAGTTTCAAACACACCGTCACCATATAAAAGACCTCTATCGGCAACTGAAAGAACATCACTGGGTAATCCATTAACCAACATACATTGCACCTATTTTAATTTATCTTAATATCTTTATAGATACAGGATGGTAATGTAATCAGGCAGGCGAGTCGACGTATTGCTGACAATTGATGTCTGCAATACGTACTTCATCTTATTGGTAAATTTGCCGTGTTGAATTGAAAGCGGCTAGATTTTCTTGAATGCAACCGTGCCGTTAGTGCCACCAAATCCGAAAGAATTCGAAATAGCGACATCTATAGATACATCACGCGCCTGATTTGGCACGTAATCCAAATCACAATCAGGATCTGGCGTAGTGTAATTAATGGTAGGCGGTACTACCTGCTTATGCAGAGCCATTACTGCAAACAGGGCTTCTACTCCACCCGCTGCACCCAGTAAGTGACCTGTCATTGATTTAGTTGAGCTAATAGCAACTTTATAAGCATGATCACCTAAAGCGGCTTTTAACCCATCTGTTTCAGCGATATCGCCTGCAGGAGTTGAAGTACCGTGAGCATTCACGTAACCCACATCTTCAGAATTAATACCCGCATCTTTAAATGCATTTCTCATACATTTAGCTGCACCTACACCGCCAGCTGCTGGTTGTGTCATATGATGCGCATCACTGCTCATTCCATAACCAACCAACTCACAATATATCTTTGCCCCACGAGCTTTTGCCGTTTCATACTCTTCTAGAACGAGCACGCCTGCTCCATCTCCAAGTACAAAACCATCACGATTCTTATCCCAAGGACGACTCGCCCCTTCTGGATCATCATTATGAGATGAGCACAGTGCTCTTGCCGCAGCGAATCCACCAATACCAAGATGGCATGTAGCCATTTCAGCACCACCAGCAATCATCACATCAACATCGCCATACTGAATAAGACGTGCTGCATCTCCAATACTATGGGTACCTGTTGCACAGGCAGATACTAGAGAATAGTTTGGTCCACGCAATCCGTACATAATTGACAGATTACCCGACACCATGTTGACGATATTTGAAGGCACAAAGAAAGGAGAAATCCTTTTAGGCCCGCTTTTCATAAAGCTTGCATAGCTTTTTTCAATACCTGGCAAACCGCCGATACCTGAACCGATTGAAACACCGATTCGATCAGCATTTTCCTCAGTGATCTCAAGACCAGCATCTTTGATTGCTTGCGCACCTGCACCAATTCCATAATGGATAAATGGGTCCATTTTTTTCTGATCTTTCTTAGGAATGTAGTCATCAGCATTAAAGCCTTGGACTGCACCTGAGATTTGCACAGAAAAATCTGATGCATCAAACACATCAATTTTAGAAATGCCGCTTTTGCCAGCACATACATTCTGCCAGGCAGTATCCACCGTAGAACCTACGGGAGAAACAATACCTAGACCTGTTACAACTACTCTTCTAGAAGACACGGATGGCGATATTTATAAAGTATGGGGGATTGTCATAGCGTTAGATATTATAATCGTTTACTTATGTGCGTTTACGTAATCAATCGCCTGCTTAACTGTAGTGATTTTCTCTGCTTCTTCGTCAGGAATCTCGCATTCGAATTCTTCTTCTAATGCCATTACTAACTCAACAGTATCTAGAGAATCAGCACCAAGATCATCAACAAATGAAGCTGCTTCTTTAACTTCTTCTTCACTTACGCCAAGTTGTTCTACAACGATTTGTTTCACTCGTTCTTCAATATTGCTCATTTAATAAAATCCTCAAAAAATATAATTTGTGTGGGAGGAGAAGGGCCGCCATTGTAGTGAAAAGTTTATGCGCAATCTAGTCATTAATGATGTTTATATTTCGGCTAATTTTAGCCGTATATTTTAAAAATAATTATCAATATAAACATACACTTGAATGATAAACTTAATTCAATACTTGAAAAAATGCTTGGCGTCTATTCCATATACATACCACCATTTATATGCATAGTTTGCCCGGTAACATAGGCAGAATCATCTGATGCCAAGAATTTCACTGCCTTAGCGATATCCTCAACTTCGCCCAATTTACCCATAGGTACACCCGTTAAAATCTGTTGTTTTTGCTCATCAGTGAGCTCGTTCGTCATATCTGTAGCAATAAATCCAGGCGCCACACAGTTGACAGTGACGCCTCGATTAGCCACTTCACGAGCTAATGATTTAGTGAATCCGACCATTCCAGCTTTTGTACTTGCGTAATTAGCCTGCCCTGGATTACCCGTTGAGCCCACCACCGATGAAATATTAATAATCCGCCCAGCTCGGCTTTTCATCATGCCGCGCAAGCAGGCCTTACTTAACAAGAATACTGAACGTAGATTAGTTTCATAGACTTCTTCCCACTGCTCTAATTTCATTCTCATCAACAGGGTATCCCGAGTAATCCCAGCGTTATTGACCAAAATATCAACATTTCCATATTGCTCATTAATAACAGACATACATTGGTCTATGGATTCGACATTACACACATCCAATACCATACCGACCCCATCTATACCTTCCTGCTTCAAATAATCAGTAATATTATTTGCGCCCTTCTCTGAAGTAGCTGTGCCGACCACTTTCGCGCCATTTTTACCTAATTCAATGGCGATGCCTTTACCAATACCACGGCTAGCGCCAGTAACTAATGTAACTTTTTTATCTAACACTGTTATTCCTCGATAGTCTTTAATGCAGTTTCAAGAGATTGGTTGTCGCAAACACATACTGACTTAAGCGATTTATCAATACGTTTATGCAAGCCAGAAAGCACTTTGCCCGGGCCCATTTCAATTAGGCATTCAGCACCTGCTTGCTTAATCGCAGTGATGGTATCCACCCAACGCACAGGCGAATGTAACTGTGCTTGTAGTGCAGATTTTAATTCATCTGTGCTTTGCGGAGAAACCAATGTAGCATTTTGAATAATCTCAATCGCAGGCAGCTCAAAATCAACCTCAGCTAACGCAGTGGCAAACTCTTCCGCGGCTGGCTGCATCAAACTAGAGTGTGCCGGTACTGATACAGGTAACTTTAATGCACGCTTTGCACCCTGCTCTTTCGCCAAATCAATTAATTTTTCAACGACATCATTATGTCCTGCAACCACAACCTGGCCAGGCGCATTGTAATTCACTGCTTCTACAATCCCAGCCTCAGAGCTAATTGATTTACATAAATCATCCAACGCTTCATTTTCCATACCTAAAATTGCAGCCATCGCACCTGTGCCAGCCGCGACTGCGTTTTGCATAAACTCACCTCGGCGACGTGCAAGTATGACAGCATCGCGAAATGTCATCGCACCAGCACAAGTAAATGCTGACACCTCGCCAAAACTATGTCCCGCCATAATTGTTGCATCGCGTTCAGTAGAGTGAGCCCAAATCTTTGAGATCGAATAACTCGCTGCCAACATGGCTGGTTGAGTGTTTTGAGTTTGATTCAAATCTTCTGCAGGGCCCTCTTTAACCATCTTCCACAAATCTACTTCAATCGCATCGGATGCTTCCTGATAACACTCTCTCACCTGCGAAAAACTTTCAGACAGTTCTGACACCATCCCAACCGATTGTGATCCTTGACCGGGAAAAACAAATGCGAATTCCATATTTATTCTCTATTTAGTATTAATATTATAGTTTTAATTAGCGCGGTCTCTAGTCAAAAGTCTAGCCAACAGCCTGTAAGTTTAGTCTTTGTAAGCGTTTATCTAACCTTTAATTGGTTAAAAAACAGCATTTTCTCACCTAGCCACCAGAAAAGCCTTGTTTTACCTGGTTAGATAACGATAATGACGCCTCACCACAAACACAATATGAGGAGATGCATGGCAAAAGAAGATCACATTGAAATGGAAGGCACCGTTACTGAAACTCTACCGAATACTATGTTTCGCGTCGAGCTGGAAAACGGGCATGTCGTTACTGCACATATTTCTGGAAGAATGCGAAAGAATTATATTCGTATTTTAACTGGCGATAAAGTCACTGTAGAACTCACACCTTATGATTTAAGCAAAGGCCGTATCACTTATCGAGCACGATAACTGTCGTTAGCTTTGCTGCTGATCTGATATATCCAAGTGCAGCTTACCTTCTTGCACTGTCACTCTTACCGTTCCCCCTTTTGCTAAATCCCCAAACAGGATTTCTTCAGAGAGTGGACGTTTAATATGTTCTTGTAACACGCGTGACATTGGTCGTGCGCCCATCTGCGGATCATAACCTTCATCCCCTATCCACACACGCGCATCTTCATCGACAATCAAATCCACTTTCTTTTCACTCAACTGACTTTCTAGTTGAGCTATAAACTTATCCACTACGCTACCAATAGTTGATTTATCTAATCCTTCGAATTGGATAATAGCATCTAGACGGTTGCGAAACTCTGGCGTGAACATACGCTTAATAATTTCCATACCATCACTAGAATGATCTTGATTCGTAAAGCCAACCGTTGAACGACTAATTTCTTGTGCACCAGCATTCGTTGTCATCACCAAAATCACATTTCGGAAATCAACTTGGCGGCCATTGGCATCGGTTAACGTTCCGTGATCCATGACTTGTAATAAAAGGTTAAATACATCTGGGTGAGCTTTTTCAATCTCATCTAACAACAACACACTATGTGGCGCTTTTAATACTGCATCCGTTAACAAGCCGCCTTGATCAAAACCAACATAGCCTGGAGGCGCACCTATCAATCGCGAAACAGTATGTCGTTCCATATACTCAGACATATCAAAACGCACCAATTCAATGCCAAGCGCATTTGATAATTGTCTTGTCACTTCTGTTTTACCAACACCGGTTGGCCCTGCAAACAAGAATGACCCAATTGGTTTTTCATCATCACCCAAACCAGAGCGAGACATTTTTATGGAAGTCGCAAGTGTGGTAATCGCTTGATCCTGCCCATATACCACCAACTTCAAATTACGCTCTAAGTTTTTCAGCAGTTCTGTATCACTATGTGAAACATTCTTAGATGGAATACGTGCAATTTTTGCAATGATGCCTTCTACATCTTTTACTGTAATCGACTTTTTACGCGAAGTAGCAGATTTCAACATTACTGCCGCACCGGCTTCGTCAATCACATCTATCGCCTTATCAGGAAGGAAACGATCAGTAATGTAACGCTCAGAAAGTTCCGCTGCAGCCTTTAAAGCTTTATCAGAATATTTAACCTTGTGGTGGCCTTCAAACTGACTACGAATGCCTTTAAGGATTTGGAAAGTCTCATCCACAGATGGTTCAGAAACTTCAATTTTTTGGAATCGCCTTGCCAATGCACGGTCTTTTTCAAAGATACCACGGTACTCTTGATAAGTTGTCGAACCAATGCATTTTAATTCTGATGTCGCCAACTGCGGCTTAATCAAGTTAGATGCATCCATCACACCACCCGATGCAGCGCCAGCACCAATGATAGTATGAATTTCATCAATAAATAATATCGCGCCCTCTTCATCAGACAACTGCTTAAGCACGCCTTTCAAACGCTTCTCAAAATCACCACGATACTTTGTTCCAGCAACTAAACCACCTAAGTCCAAGGAATAAATCACGCTATCTTTTAAAACTTCAGGAACTTCGCCATCAACAATCTTTTTAGCTAAGCCTTCAGCGATAGCAGTTTTACCAACGCCAGCTTCACCCACTAACAATGGATTATTTTTTCTGCGTCGACATAAAATTTGCATAGTGCGCTCAATTTCATGTGCGCGGCCTATGAGTGGATCTATTTTCCCCGAAGCTGCTAATGCATTTAAATTAGTTGCGTATTTTTCTAATGGCTTAACATCTTGTTCTTGATAGTCACCATCAGGGTCCATTTCAGGTGGCATCTCTCCACCCTCTTCCTCGGAAATTTTTGATATACCATGAGAAATAAAATTAAGCACATCCAAACGAGCTACATCATTTTTCGTTAACAAATAGACTGCGTGTGATTCTTGCTCACCATAAATGGCGACCAATACATTTGCACCAGTCACTTCTTTCTTACCCGAAGACTGCACATGAAACACAGCACGCTGTAACACGCGTTGAAAACCCAAGGTTGGTGTTGTTTCACGCTCTTCATCGTCATTAAGTAACGGAGTGTTTTCATCAATAAACACATTCAACTCAGACGTCAGCACTTCAATATTGGCACCGCAGGCACGTAAAATCTCGGCCGCCGAATTATTATCCGTCAGGGCAAGCAATAGATGCTCCACCGTCATGAATTCATGCCGCTTTTCTCTGGCTGTCTTAAACGCTTCGTTTAAGCTTGACTCTAAATCTTTAGATAACATTTATTTGTTTAATTTCCGCTTCTTTTAATTACTTGGAATTGTTTTGAATTCTTTGGATATTCTACTCGGCCTCTTCCATATCACATAGTAGAGGGTGGTTATTTAAACGCGCATACTCATTAACCTGAGACACTTTTGTTTCAGACACTTCGCGAGTAAACACGCCACACACGCCTTTTCCATGTGAATGCACATTCAGCATTACTCGAGTAGCCTGCTCTCGCCCCATATTGAAAAAACTCTCCAATATATGAACGACAAATTCCATCGGCGTGTAGTCATCATTTAACAACACTACCTGATACATAGGCGGCTGTTTGACCTTAGGACGATCTTCTTCGACCGCTAATCCATCATCATTTTGATATTCGTTGTCACTCGACATACTAATACTGCACTGTTACTTTTAAGGTAGTCACATTATAAGATTCTTAATATAAAGAATCGAATACTCCTTAAGACCAGTGTTAATCCTAATAGTCTTACATAAATAAATTTAGAGGGTCTTTTTTGACCAGATTAATCTCAGATTCTATATTGATTTAATCTATAATTAACTTTATATTAAATTTATAACTAATTGAATAATAAGAATATGACCTCAACACCTCATATAACAGTCGCCTCCGTCATAGAACGTGATGGCAAGTACTTAATGGTCAGAGAAATGGCGAATGGCCTTGAGGTGTACAACCAACCCGCAGGGCATTGGGAAGTCGACGAAACATTAGAAGATGCAGCCATCCGCGAGACATTAGAAGAAACAGCCTGGGAATTTATTCCTGATTCATTCACCGGCCTATATCGTTGGAAGCATCCTGAAAAACCTGATGTTTATTTACGCATTACCTTCTCGGGTCGTGTCGGCAAACATTTCCCTGATCAACCATTAGACAATGGCATCCTAGAAGCTTTATGGATGACGAGAGAAGAAATCGCCGCACTCCCAGAAATAAAACGCCGCAGTGCGATGGTGCTGCAAAGCATTGATGACTATGAAAGCGGTCGTCGTTGCGACTTATCTATGTTGAGTGACATCGTAGAAACTTGGTAAGCTCAGCTTAGATTCTTAATAGCTAAGTTTCTTATCTGGGCTTCATTACAGCAATTCAAACACCTGTTAGTAATGAATTAATTCGTTACTATTTTTCTATAATCTACTTTATTAATATTCTGTAACTATATGTCATTAAAGCATATTGTTGTTGGCTTATCAGGCGGTGTCGACTCCGCTATTGCTGCTTACCTGCTAAAACAGGCTGGGCATAAAGTGGATGCCATCTTCATGAAGAACTGGGAAGAAGACGACTCAAATGAATATTGCTCAGCGTCGCAGGATCTAGAAGATGCCGAAAAAGTATGCGAACAATTAGGCATCCCTTTACGTACCGTTAACTTTTCATCCGAATACTGGGACTGGGTATTTGAATACTTTCTAGCCGAACACAAGGCTGGACGTACACCAAATCCAGACATCTTATGTAATACAGAAATAAAGTTTAAAGCATTTTTAGAATTCGCTACTGAATTAGGTGCTGAAAAAATAGCCACTGGCCATTATGCACGATGCGAACAGTTTGGCGATGACTATAGATTACTTACCGCTTCAGACAACAATAAAGATCAAAGCTATTTTCTACATGGGCTCAATCAAAAACAGTTAAGTAAATCGTTATTCCCACTTGGCGGCATAGACAAACCTCAAGTGAGACAACTTGCTGAGGAGTTGAATCTACACATACATAATAAGAAAGACAGCACCGGCATCTGCTTTATTGGGGAACGCAAATTTCGCGATTTTCTAAAACAATATATCGATAATAATCAAGGCGATATAGTCGATACTGACGGTAATGTAATAGGAAGGCACCAAGGCACAACTTTCTTCACTATCGGCCAACGCCAGGGTTTAGGCATAGGCGGAGTCGCCACCGCCAACGAACAACCCTGGTACGTGGTGGATAAGAATCTAAAGACCAACGAACTTATCGTTGGACAGGGATCTGACCATCCTGCACTCTTTAACAACAGCTTAATTATTGAAAAAATGCATTGGATCGACCAATCTCATCAAGGGCAGATCAGTCCAATCCAAGCTAAAATACGTTATCGTCAAAGCCACCAAGACTGCCAAGCAGCGGAACTGGGCAACGGGCAATGGCAATTAAACTTTGACCAACCTCAACGCGCCGTGACACCAGGCCAATATGCCGTGTTATATGACAATGAACATTGCCTAGGTGGCGGGATTATCAGCCATCGCATTGATTAAATTATGACAACAGAATATACCAACAGAACAATTGCCCTCGCAGGCATGCACCAAGCCCTATCTCAGGTACAACAAATCGCTTGGGAAGGTCGTTATGACTATTCTCAAATTGATGTCTGCTTAGGCAGCCTATTCGCTCGAAACCCCGACAGCTTTAGCGACGTATATGGTTCAATCCATGATTTGAAACCAGGCTTAACCGCACTACGCACAAGCTTTACTGAAAAGCATGACAAGCAGGCATTAGAACGTGCTCGCTATATGGTAAACCTAATGATGCTATCTAAGAATGTTAGAGATAACAAAGAATTAGGACAACAAATTGTAACTACTCTTAGCTTATTAGATGAAGCTGCCAACAACTTAGAGGACCAACGTGACTACGTCATAGAACGGCTTGCACAGCTTTATCAGAACGCTATTAGCCCTTTAACACCACGCGTGATTGTTTACGGTGACCCACAAATACTTAAAGTAGATGCCAATGCAGCGGCCATTCGCGCCATGCTATTTGCTGGCTTACGTGCGGCGCTACTCTGGTACCAGGCTGGCGGTAGCCAGCTAAATTTACTCCTTGGCAAATCTAAATACTTAAACACAATTGATCAGATTCTAGCCTGACAATTATAGACCTAGCTTCTAAAAATTTTCCTCGAGATCCGTTATAATGGGCGGCTCACTTATATATTAATCTATTCAAGGTGCCAGCAAGGAAGCTGAGCTGTCACCCAACATGTGGAGTCAATAACTGTGTTAGAAGCCTATCGCGAACATGTAAAAGAACGTGCTGCCCTGGGAGTTGTCCCGCAGCCACTATCACCAGAACAAACGTCTGATCTGGTTGAATTACTTAAAAATCCACCAGCAGGTGAAGAAGAGTTCATTCTTGATTTACTGGTAAATCGCGTACCCGCAGGTGTTGACCAGGCTGCCTACGTTAAAGCTGGTTTCCTAGCGGCTATCTCAAAAGGTGAAGCTTCATCACCGCTAATCGACAAAGTAAAAGCAACTGAACTGCTGGGCACCATGCTTGGCGGCTACAACATTGCCCCATTAGTTGATGCACTTGATGACGAGTCATTAGCACCAACAGCGGTTAAAGCACTGTCACATACGCTACTCATGTTCGATGCGTTCTATGACGTCGAAGAGAAAATGAAAGCAGGTAATGCACATGCAAAAAAGATTATTGAATCTTGGGCCAATGGCGAATGGTTCACTAGCAAGCCTGAATTAGAAGAAAAAATTACTGTCACTGTGTTTAAAGTAACAGGCGAAACAAATACAGATGATTTATCACCCGCACCTGATGCTTGGTCTCGTCCTGATATCCCTTTACATGCAGTCGCCATGCTGAAAATGGAACGCGACGGTATAACACCTGACGAGCAAGGTAAAGTTGGCCCGATCAAACAGCTCGAAGCATTGAAAGAAAAAGGCCACCCACTGGCTTATGTTGGTGATGTCGTCGGCACCGGTTCATCGCGTAAATCTGCGACCAACTCTGTGCTATGGCATATGGGTCGCGACATTCCTTTCATTCCCAATAAGCGTGATGGCGGTTATTGTCTTGGCGGCAAAATTGCTCCTATCTTTTTCAACACAATGGAAGATGCTGGCGCACTCCCTGTCGAATGTGATGTCGCTAACCTTAAAATGGGTGACGTGATAGACATCTACCCTTACGAAGGCGTTATTAAAGATAACGCAACGGGTAACACTGTTTCTAAATTCAGCCTTAAAACGGACATCCTATTAGACGAAGCACGTGCTGGTGGAAGAATTCCGCTTATTATTGGACGCGGTTTAACAACTCGTGCACGCGAATCACTAAACTTAGGTGCAACTGATCTATTCCGCGTGCCTGTTCCTGCTAAAGACACCGGCAAAGGCTACACACTTGCACAGAAAATGGTGGGTAAAGCATGTGGTACCGATGGTATCCGTCCAGGCACATACTGCGAACCTAAAATGACAACCGTTGGATCGCAAGATACAACTGGTCCAATGACACGTGATGAGTTAAAAGACTTAGCCTGTCTTGGTTTCTCAGCAGACCTGACTATGCAGTCTTTCTGTCACACTGCGGCCTACCCTAAGCCAATTGATGTTGGCACTCACCACACGTTACCCGATTTCATTATGAACCGTGGCGGCGTTTCATTGCGCCCAGGTGACGGCATCATTCACTCATGGCTGAACCGCATGTTACTTCCAGATACTGTCGGTACTGGTGGTGATTCACACACACGTTTCCCAATTGGTATTTCATTTCCAGCAGGCTCAGGTTTAGTAGCCTTTGCTGCTGCGACGGGTGTCATGCCTCTGGACATGCCGGAATCAGTGCTGGTTCGTTTCACCGGTGAAATGCAACCTGGTATTACTTTGCGTGATCTGGTTAATGCAATTCCATATAAAGCACTTGAGCTAGGTCTGCTAACAGTTGAAAAGAAAGGCAAGAAAAATATTTACTCTGGCCGCATTCTTGAAATTGAAGGGTTACCTGATCTTAAAGTAGAACAAGCGTTTGAATTATCAGATGCGTCTGCGGAACGTTCTGCTGCTGGCTGTACCATCAAATTAGATAAAGAACCAATCATAGAATATCTAAATTCTAATATCGTCATGCTTCGCTGGATGATTGCCAATGATTACGGTGACGCACGCACATTAGACCGTCGTATCAAAGCGATGGAAAAATGGTTAGCTAATCCAGAGTTAATGGAAGCAGATGCCGATGCTGAATATGCAGAAATCATCGAAATTGATATGAACGAGATTAAAGAACCGCTTCTTGCTTGCCCGAACGATCCTGATGATGTGAAAACACTCGCAGACGTTGCAGGCACACCAGTAGATGAAGTTTTCTTGGGTTCATGTATGACTAATATTGGTCACTTCCGTGCAGCAGGTAAATTGCTTGAAGCCTATGGCGGCACTATTCCAACAAGACTCTGGGTAGTTCCACCAACCAAAATGGATGAAAGCCAACTTTCAGATGAAGGTTACTACAGCATCTACGCGGCAGCAGGCGCACGCACTGAAATGCCAGGCTGTTCGCTTTGCATGGGTAACCAAGCACGAGTGGCCGCAAACTCTACGGTTGTTTCAACCTCCACACGTAACTTCCCTAATCGCTTAGGTGATGGGGCTGATGTGTTTCTATCTTCTGCAGAAATTGCGGCGGTCGTCTCTATTCTTGGAAAGATTCCCACTTACGAAGAATATATGGAATTCGCAAAGCAGATCGATCCAATGGCTGACGACATCTATCGTTACCTAAACTTTGATAAAATCGAAGACTTCACGAAAAAAGCACTGGAAGCAGATGCAAAACTGGCTGAGATACAAATCAAGGTCGTTTAGAGATTAACTTTCTCGTTGTTTAAAAAGGCGAACTGATGTTCGCCTTTTTTTTGCAACTAACAATTCAAGATTTTTAATTCCACATTAAACCTAACCCATACTTCGCGATGCGCGTAGTGATATAAATCTATGCACTTCAATAAAATCATCGTGATTGGCAGTCTATTCGTTATTTTAGGCGAAGTGTTTTTCACCACCATGGGTATGATCATTAAAACCCTCGGTGAAAACATCCCTAGCTACCAGCTCGTGTTTTATCGCAATGTCTTTGCCGTCATAGTGCTTGCACCTTTCTTGTTTCGTCAGCGTTTAACCCATGTAAAAACAAAACGCATAGGCCTGCACTTAATACGTTCTATCTCTGGCTTACTGGCAATGTATTGTTTCTTCTATGCACTTGCGAACATAGAGCTTGCCAATGCTATGTTATTAAAATTAACAGGCCCAATTTTTATTCCTATTATTGCCACGCTATGGATACACGAAAAAGTATCGTTAAAAACATACTTGGGTATTGCTTTAGGCTTTATTGGCGTCATTGTGTTTCTTGACCCCAGCGCAGAAATACAAATTGCTTCTGTCATTGGCTTAATTGGAGGGGCGCTAGCTGCTGGCGCCAAAGTGGCTATACGTAAAATGTCAGACACCGAACCCACCGCAAGAATTGTCTTTTACTTTGCTTTCTTCGGCGCATTATTTAGTGGGATCCCCATGCTAACCAGTGAAACCTATTCGCCTAACCAGCAGGAATGGTTATTACTGATTGGATTGGGTTTAGTGGGCACAGTGGGACAATTCTTTTTAACTAAGGCTTATCACATGGCCCCTGCCAGCCAAGTGGGACCCTTCACCTACTCTTCTCTATTATGGGCGAGCCTTGCCGGGTGGTTGTTTTGGGATGAGTGGCCAGCGAACAATGTATTTATGGGTGCTGTGTTGATTATTACGGCGGGGTTGGTGATTTTGTATAGCAAAAAAAGTATACGCACATAATATCTTATCGCCTATCGATTCACCTTCGATAGTGAATCAAATCAAACGACGTCACGCACATTGTGCGTAACGCACAAATAACAAATCGATTCTTATGCTCTAAGCACACAAAACGCTTTGCATTTCCCAATTGAGATTAATTGTTACAGCAATATTGTAATAATTTCATGTATTCAATACACTCAACAGATGAATATTATTAAAAAGGGCAGTCGTCGCACCGATGTAATTAATCACGTCTCCGTTCCGATCACCGCTCCGCGGTGACCTGTTAGCTCGATTACGTTATAGAAAAGGGAATATTGCAATGATAAAACAAATATTATTTTGTCTAGGTTGTTATTTTTCACTTTCTGCAAATGCGGCAGTCATCACTCAAGCCGAGTTTCTTGGCTTGAGTAATATTGCTACCCCGTCTATTTCATGTGTGGCTCCCAAATCTGGAAGCCCTGCGGGTACATGCTCAGTGAACACTGTGGGTGTGGAAACCAGGATAAGCCAAGCTGGTAAACGAGGGCCGGAGTTTACACGTTTTGATAATAGTTTGGGCACATTAAATAGTGTGAATATTGACTACCAATTTGATGCTAGAGGTGTTTGGATTTCGAGGCCCGAAGATATCGCACCTCCCTTTAGTGTTTCAACGGATTTTGAATACAAAACAAGTTTTGTTTTAAACTTACCAAATATTGATCGCGTAGGTTTTTTTGAGCGAACAGGAAGTTACACCAGGAGCACACATCCGCTAACAAGCAGATGGACAATTGATGTAGATGGCTCCAAAACCTATACAGATAGTGATGATTTGTTTGAGTTCACAAGGCTAGGTGTTTTTAATCCCAATACACCACTTATTCTTTTTGTAAGTTATTTTCTTGAAGCTTCCCTTGATGGTAATGGGCTTGATTGCACGTTGGGTACGGCCTCTTGTGGAACAACCAATAGAATTGAGCAGTTTAGTGGTGCACGTTTTACCTTGACCTATGATTATACTCCGGCAACTGTAGTTCCAGTTCCGGCGGCAGCTTGGTTGTTTGGTTCAGCCTTAATGGGGCTGGGTGTTATTGGTCGAGCAAAAGCAAGGTAAAATAAAAAATTAAAGGGGTCAGTACTTCTTTAATTAAAAAATATTTGTTGGATCCAAGAAGCTAAAGGGTACTGACCCCTTTTCACAATCGTGGCTTATCGCCTTTTGTATCTTCAGGCGATTGGTAAAGTAGGTATATGTATATCCGACATTTCATGCATCACTCGAACGACCTGGCAGCTGTATCCAAATTCATTGTCGTACCAAACGTAGAGAACCGCCCGATCGCCATCAACGATCGTTGCTTGCGAGTCAAGCACACTGGCATGACGAGAACCCACTAAATCAGTGGATACTATTTCATTAGATGCCGTGTAATCGATTTGATTTTGCATATCTGAATTGAGTGACATTTGGCGAACATAGTCGTTCAGCTCTTCCTTAGTTGTGGCATTGTTTAAATTCAAATTCATGATCGCCAACGAGACATTCGGCGTCGGTACGCGTATGGCATTACCGGTTAAAAGTCCTGCTAGTTCAGGTAACGCTTTGGCTACGGCCTTCGCTGCACCTGTTGTACTAATCACCAAATTTAAAGGTGCACTACGACCCCGACGAGGGGATTTGTGATAATTATCAATCAGGTTTTGGTCATTCGTGTAAGAATGCACTGTTTCAATATGCCCATTACGTATTCCAAATTTATCATTGATTGCCTTTAAAACAGGCGTAATAGCATTGGTAGTACAACTAGCCGCTGAAACAATTTTATCTTCCGCTGCTATCATGTCTTGATTAACACCATAAACAATATTTTTGATACTGCCTTTTGCGGGTGCCGTCAGTAGCACTTTGTCCACGCCTTTTGATTGTAAATGCTGACCCAGCCCTTCTTCGTCAGACCAAATACCTGTGTTATCTACGACTAACGCATCTTTTATTCCATAGGCGGTGTAGTCAATTTCAGCTGGAGACTTTGCGTAGATGACTTTGATAAAGGCACCATTTGCCTTAATCACTTTATTTTCTTTATCGACTGATATGCTGCCATTAAAGGCACCGTGTACTGAGTCACGCCTTAATAGGCTAGCGCGTTTTTCCAGATCATCTTCTTTACCAGGACGAACCACTATTGCGCGTAAATTCAATAAGGAACTGGGCCCGGCTCGTTCAATCAATAATCGCGCGAGTAATCGGCCTATTCGACCAAACCCGTATAAAACAACATCTTTTCTATTCTCAATATCACCGGTTTTTCTAATGGTTTCCAATTCCTTTTCCAGGAACTGTTCCTTTGAAAGGCCGTTGGCTTGATCAAGATTTATATACCGATAAGCTAATTTCCCGATATCTATGCTTGCCGGCGCAAGGTCCATTTCACTTAACACTTTTATAAATGGAAGAATCTCACGCAACCGGAGTTTTTTCTCTTCGTGTAATTTAACGGCTTTATGCGCCTTGATAATGTCTATCGCAGAAGCATTGACTAGCGGTTTACCGTAAATTGAAATTACAATGCCTTGATTCCTGAATAGCTGCCCGATAATTGGCTGCATCGTTTCTGCAAGTGTCTGGCGCTCTTGCCAGCTGGCCTGATATTCCTCTTCGAGAAGCAGTGTCATTAAGCTTAAACCCTAATTTGGTTAGTTGAAGGATAGTCTGTTCACTAAACACTCTTTACAAGCGTTTATAAGGGGCAGAATTTTATAGAATTCGCAACTTGAAGGACAGCTCTATTTGCAATTTTATTGGATCGAGTCTCAATTTCCAGCGCTGCGCTCGAGTTCATGGAATAAACAAGGAAGATAAAGGGGTCAGCACTCTTTAATTATTCTGGCCCACCAAAAAATAAGCCGCAAAACCTACTAAGCACTAATTATCTGAGACTCAGAGTCCACCAAATAAGTTTCAAATTCCTCTGCAGACAATGCCTGTGCGAAATAAAAGCCCTGGGCTTGATCGCAGTTCCATGAGCGTAAGAAATTTAACATCTGCTCGTTTTCAACCCCTTCTGCTGTCACAGAAAGGTTTAGGCTATGGGCTAATTGAATAACTGATCGGACAATCTTTTCGTTCGCATCATCGCTTAGCGCGCTCAATACAAAACTTTTATCAATTTTCACTTCATGGACAGGGAGTCGCGTGAGGTACTCCATGGACGAATACTGTGTCCCAAAATCATCAATGCAAAATAACACACCGAATGGCGTAACCTGCTTCATGAAGTCGACCATTTCTTTAACATCGTCCAGGCTGGCGGTTTCAGTTATTTCTATTTTAAGGCGCTTACCATAACGTGGATTATTTTCTAATGTTTCAATAATGTAATCTAATAAAGAGTGATTCTTAAAACTCTTTATCGACATATTCACAGCAACTCTAATTTTTAAGTCTTTCTCTACCCATTTATCCACCTGCTCGAATAGCATTTCAAATACCAGCGAATCTAATTGATGGATCATCCCATTTCTTTCTGCTAGCTCAACCAGCTCACCCGTACCAATGGATAACCACTCTTCTTCTGGCATTCTGATTAGCGCTTCCACACCAATAACTTTTAATTCTTTTAATGCTACCTGCGGTTGGTAATAAAGCTTGAATGACTTTTCTTCTAAGCCACGTTGCAACACAGTTAAAATGTCATTATCGGCTTTTTGCACTGAGGTGATAGCATCAGCCACAATCACTTCCATACCACGATCACAGGCTTCTAATGCAGCAGACTGTGCGTACTTCAGCACTTCATCAAAGGGATGGTCTTTATAATAAGCGACGCCGATGTAAGGAAAGATTGGTGCTTGCTCGGTGGCCACTTGAACCGGCACCTTAATACTTTTTAATATGTTGTCACAGATGGTATGAACATTCTCACGTTCTTTAAGATCATTCACGTATACCGCGAATAAGTTTTCATTCAACCTGGAAACATAATCTGTTGTTCTCAAGGTGGCATGGATACGCTGTGCCACTGTTCTAATTACAAAATCAGACACGCCAAATCCCACTCGACGATCAAGTTGGCGCAGACCTGAAATCAAGATAACCATGACAGCAGGATAATAAGGGCTATCTAAGCTGTGTTTTGCTAGTGCTCTTTTAGTTCTTTCCAAGAAGATAGGATACTTAGGTAAGCCGGTACTTGAATCATGTTCTGTTTGTCTTTTCTCAAGCTGCCTAAAATATTCACGCTCTTTCACTACGATATTAGAAGCAAGTAACAGCATTGTGCTACAGACAATTAATAGTGCGCTTGCGGTATACACACCCAGAGTAATTTCGGAGATGAATATGATGCCAAACACAAGAAATAATAATGCGCTAACGACAAACACAAGAAACGCAAGAAACAACAAGCCACCAATAGACATACGCGATTCGTATTTAATAGGCACGCGCTTATGCAATCGCACGAAGGCGAAGGCACTTAATCCAGCCACAAAGGCTAGATACAAAATTTGGAGCACTGTAGATGCTTGCATAACCCTATTGTAACCAAGTAACTACAGTGATTTATGGCATTGTTCTACAGTCTAAAAAACTATAGGCCCTGAATCCCACCTTTCGTCAGTTGAGTAGGGTCTAGTAGCTTGACAAGCTCTTCTTCAGACAGATCTGTCAGCTGCATTGCGGACTCGATCACAGTTAGTCCTTCAGCATAGGCTTTCTTCGCTACTGCTGCTCCTTTTTCGTATCCGATCACACTATTGATGGCTGTCACAAGAATGGGATTACGACTGAGCGCATCGGTTAGTGCATCTTCATTAACCGTAAATCCATCGATAGCTTTATCTGCCATTAAGCGTGCACTGCTCGCCAATATTTTGATACTTTGCACCAGGTTGTAAGCAATCACTGGCAACATAACGTTTAGTTGGAAGTTACCTGCTTGGCCAGCCACCGTAATGGTCGCGTCATTACCAATGACCTGCGCACATACCATTGCTGTTGCCTCTGGAATAACCGGGTTCACTTTACCTGGCATGATGCTACTACCTGGTTGCAATGCCGGTAGTGCAATTTCACCTAAGCCAGCTAATGGTCCAGAATTCATCCAACGCAGATCGTTAGCCATTTTCATCATGCTCACAGCAACTGTTTTTAGTTGCCCACTCATTTCCACAGCGGCATCTTGAGAACTAAGTGCTTCGAATTTATCCGGCTTAGTGCTGAATGGAATGTTTGTTAATCCCGTTAAGTGTTTTACTAGTTTATCTGCAAAATCAGGGTGTGCATTTATACCTGTGCCAACGGCTGTTCCACCTTGAGCAAGTTCATATAAGAACGTTAATGCATTGTTAATTCTGGCTTGACCATTTTCAATCTGTGTTGCCCATGCATTTAACTCTTGCCCTAGAGTCACAGGCATTGCATCCATAAGATGAGTGCGGCCTGTCTTAACAAATCCATCGACTTCTTTAGCTTTAGAACGTAGTGTTTTTGAGAGATGCTCAAGTGCTGGAAGTAGTTTTTCGTGAATCGCTAAGCATGCACTGACATGGATTGCCGTTGGAATAATATCGTTAGAACTCTGCCCCATATTGACGTGGTCATTCGGGTGCACATCTACCGATGCGATATGCGAAATCACCTCGTTAGTATTCATATTGCTGCTGGTGCCAGACCCTGTTTGAAAAACATCCACTGGAAAGTGCTCATCAAGGTCACCGCTGCTAACTTTTTTAGCCGCATCAACGATCGCGCTGGCTATTTTTTGGTCAAGCAACCCTAGCTCTTGATTAGCCATTGCGCAAGAAGCTTTCAACAAGCCCAGAGCTTTGATGAATTCTCTTGGCATTGTTAAGCCACTGACAGGGAAATTATTCACTGCTCGTTGCGTTTGAGCTCCATACAAAGCATCTTTAGGCACTTGTAACTCGCCCATACTGTCTTTCTCAATTCTAAAATTGTCACTACTCATGTGTTTTCCTATTCTAAATATTTTGTAAATGCGAACCTTGCGATGGGCTGTAGTATAATGGTTCCCCCCCGCATGTTAGAAGTAGAATCGAAGCAAAATGGAGAAACCATGGAATTAAATACACTCAGCGCAGTGACACCCATCGATGGCCGATATAGCAAGGCCACACTGAAGCTTCGTGAAATATTCAGTGAATATGGGTTAATTCGTAGCCGCGCAATTGTCGAAGTCACCTGGTTGATTCGCCTCGCGGATACCAAAGAACTAGACGATATCCCTCCCTTAACTGATGCGGGTCGCAAAAAACTAAATGGTTTAATCTATAATTTCTCGATGACGGATGCAGAGCGCGTCAAAGAAATTGAAGCAACGACCAATCACGATGTGAAAGCAGTGGAATATTGGCTCAAAGAATCTGTCAGTGATGATAACGACCTGAAAGAACTTTCAGAATTTTTTCATTTCGCCTGCACCTCTGAAGACATTAACAATTTAGCCTATGCGCTAATGTTAAAAGAAGGTCGCGATTTATTAATTAATATTGAAATTCATATTGCGGAACAGTTAAGAAAATTCGCTCAAGAATTAGCATCATCACCTATGTTATGTCGCACCCACGGACAACCAGCCACACCATCAACGATGGGCAAGGAATTTGCCAACGTCTGCCATCGTATTGAAAGACAAATCACTCAATTGAATGACATAGAACTATTAGGCAAGCTCAATGGTGCAGTAGGAAATTTTAATGCGCATATAACAGCTTACCCTGCTGTTGATTGGGAACAGGTCTCAAAGTTAACGATTGAATCATTGGGCTTACACTACAACCCTTACACTACCCAGATTGAGCCACACGATTACATCGCCGAGCTTTGTCATGGCATACAAAGAATTAACACTATCAGCATCGATTTATCGCGAGACATTTGGTCTTATATTTCAATCGGCTATTTCACCCAAAAAGTGGTTGCCACAGAAGTGGGCTCTTCCACCATGCCGCATAAAGTTAATCCAATTGATTTTGAAAATGCTGAGGGTAACTATGGTATTGCCAATGCATTACTACAGCATTTTGCGGAAAAATTGCCTATCTCAAGATGGCAACGAGATTTATCTGATTCGACTGTCTTACGTAATTTAGGCAGCGCGTTTGGCTATAGCTTAATTGCCTGTGCATCTCTACTACGTGGTCTGAATAAAATTCAGATTGACAAACAACGATTAGCTTCAGACTTAGATAATAACTGGGAAGTATTAGCAGAACCAATTCAAACCGTCATGCGCCGATACGATGTTGAGAAACCTTACGAGAAATTAAAAGAGCTCACGCGAGGTAAAAAAATCAATCAGCAGATATTAATTGAATTCATTGAAGGCTTAGAGATACCGGATAGTGCTAAGAAAGAATTACAAGCACTGACACCGGCTAGCTATATAGGCAACGCAATTAATAAAGCTAAGAAGATATAATATTAGTTAAGCTGGTCTTCAGTAATTGCAAGCACATCTGCTTCGCGCTTATTCATAGAGTCGTATGTCACGTTGGGTATTTTATATACCCAGCCTGACGTTAACTGTTTTAACCCAGCAATGTATTTTTCAGCCTCTTCTTTCTGCTCAGCACTAATATCGCTATCAAGCCCAAAATCTAGTGCAGCAAAGTGATCTTTTTCCACTTCATAGGCTGTTACTTTAATATTCACACCTGACTTTAATTGGTAATCAACTTTCATCATCGATTCCGTATTAGCAAACTTGCTACTCTCAGCCACATCTAGCAGTTGAAATGATGATAGCGCATTTGTCACCTGGTGCAATTCTGCTTCAACTACCTGCGAAGCTGGATCAGTCAGGTTAACCACTTCAAAAGTGTCTTCCTCATCACCACTATTTCTAATTTCTAACTTAGCATTGTCTTGCAATAATATAGTGACTGCAGCGACATCATTGGGCTCAACACTGAGAATATCTTTACGCAACCAGTAATCTGGCGCATGTTTAAAATCAATCTTGCGGTCTATCAACCAGCTAACTTCACTGTTAGCTAGACGTACATAGCGTGACTTATTAATTTGCGGGCCGGGTTTACCTACAATCAGCTCACTTTTATCGCTACCGTAGGTAATAATTGCTTTTACACCCTGCGCATCTTCTTTAGTTAACGCCTCAACCCCTAATTTATTATATAGATCAGGGTTAGATGTTTTTTGCTCAACTATCTTAGCTTCTGCCAAACTTAGTAAGGCAGCACGTATTTTAGATATATCGGCAGGATATTGGTTTCTCTCTTTCACGGACCAACCATTCTGCTTACGTTGCAATGTGGCGAGAACCTTCTCCCCCACCTCAAGCACTTGTAATTCAGTCACATCATTTAGCACGGCTTGAAGTCCTGGCACTATCGCAGCCCCAATACTCTCAGAGGTATTTACACTATTTTTTGCGGTAGAAAAAAAATATGCGCCGGCACCAGCAAGCAAGAAGATTATTAATATAATGAGAGACTTTGTATTCATAGTTTTATACGCGCTGTTGTACTCGCTTCTTAATGCGCACTGCTGATAACACTAGCGCAAGAATAGTTAAGATAATTGGCATTAAACCAATATTGATTGCCTTCAACCAAGAACCTAGACTTTGAATATTTTTATCCAACTCATGGCGGACTTTTCTTAAATCTTTTCTGACTTGCAACTTTTCACCCTGGAAGCGTTGTATCTCTGCACTTTGCTCGGGACTTAAAATAGTTGAGCTTTGATCATCACGCTGAGATTGCAACTGTGCAATTTTTTGTTCTGCACCTCTTAGCTTATTTTGTAAAATCTGCTCTTGAGTACGGAATTGATCATCCGCCTCTCTACGTAACTGTTCTACGCGTGTGAAAGGTTTGGTTGCTGTGGCACGACCACGTACACTAATAAGATCAGAACTACCCAATAAATTATCCACAGCATTAACAGCGAAATCACCATTAGATGCCCAGGCATCAGTAATTTTTTGACCCAAGAAATCCTGCACGTTGACCCACATACGATCTGTCAGCATGTCTACATCAGTCACAACAATTACGTTCACCGTATTAGCAGCCTTTGTCATATGCCCCTGACTATCAGCCGCACCTTCGGGAACACCTTCAGGAAACGCAGAATTAGGTTGCATTTGAAAACGACCGGCAATAACGTACTCTTCATTAGTCGGTGTGTAGTTTTCAGAGAGGCTAGAGACTTTAGGTAAGAATCTAAACTTAGAGCTTTCAAAATGAACGGCTTCATTACTTGAATGTATTAATGGCTCAAAGGTGACATCAGCGCCCTCTTTAGGCTTCACTGATCCCGCCATAGCCACAGTTATCAAATCCAAACTAGACGTAGTGACATCATCTTCCTGGAATGCTTCTTTATCTAAGCCAAGAATTGCATAGTGTCGTTCTTGTTGCCCATTGCCCACATCAACAGTTAAGGCGTATTTACGATCACCAACCACAGCAGCAGGTGAATAATCTATTCCCCAGGCATCAAATAACAACTTAAGATTTGAACTACGCACACCAGATGCTTCTATTGGTGAATTAGGATTCACTGGAGGCACATCGGCTTCGGCATAGGGATCAACATAAACGATAAGGTTGCCGCCATTCATGACGTACTGATCAATAGCATACAAAGTTTTCTTACTTAGGTCTTTAGGATGCACCAACATCAAAAGCTCTAGATCTTCATCAAACTCGGTTTCAGTAAAATCAATATTCTTCACTTCAAATAACTGTTGAAGTTGAGTTGTGATAGCCCATGGATCACGAATTTTTTGAGTTTCAATATCAAACGAAGAAAACATAGGGACTTTTGACATTAGTCCGACTACCGGTTTCTTGGTGTTGATTAAGGTATAAATCAACTTTGTAACATCATATTCCAAGAACTGTTCTTTGTTAGGCTGGAAGAATGG